>NZ_JBEXME010000002.1:0-664424 GCF_040610355.1 Nocardia sp. NPDC004168
GGGCCCCGGCGCGCTGCCGTGTCGCGCCCGCTGCCGCGACGAAGTCGCCAGCGGCGGTCGCTCGGACGCGAGCCATGAAGGGGCCGTGAACACCCAGCGCCGCAGGCGCTGGAAAAATCAACACCGTGAACCGTATGGCGGCGCTGCGCGGCAGGATCGCGGGTGAGGTCGACGCCTCCGAGCGGCGGCGGGCGGAGTACTCCTCGGACGCGTCGAACTATCGGGTTCTCCCGGCGGCGGTCGTCTTTCCGCGGACCGACGAGGACGTCGCGGTCACCTTGGAGTTCGCCGGAGCCGAGGGGCTGCCGGTGACCGCGCGCGGCGCGGGGACGTCGGTGGCGGGCAACGCGATCGGTCCCGGGCTGGTGCTCGATTTCAGCAGGCATATGAACCGGATCGTGGCGATCGATGCGGCCGCGCGCGTGGCTACCGTGCAGCCGGGCGTGGTGCTGTCGGAGTTGCAGCGCGCGGCCCGCCCGCACGGCCTGCGCTTCGGACCGGACCCTTCGACACAGAATCGCTGCACGCTCGGCGGCATGATCGGCAACAACGCGTGCGGGCCGCGCGCCGTCGCGTGGGGCCGCACCTCCGACACGGTGCGCGAACTGCGCATCCTGGACGGCACCCGCACCGAACGCACACTGGCCGCCGACCTGTCCGCGGTGCCGGGTCTCGCGGAATTCAGCCGAGCGAATCTCGCGGTGTTGCGCACCGATCTCGGGCGCTTCGACCGCCAGGCGTCCGGATACGGTTTGGAACATCTGCTGCCCGAGCGCGGCGCGTCGGCGGCGAAGGCGTTCGTCGGCAGCGAGGGCACCTGCGGTCTGCTGCTGGACGCGACCGTCGAGCTGGTCGAGCTGCCCGCGGCCACCGTGCTCACGGTGCTCGGCTACCCGGACATCGCCACCGCGGCCGATGATGTCGCCGCCGTGCTGGCCTGCGCGCCGATCGCGGTCGAGGGCATCGACGCGCGGCTGGTCGACGTGGTCAGGGCGCATCGGGGAACGGTGCCCGACCTGCCGCGCGGTGGCGGTTGGCTGTTCGTGGAGACAGCGGGCGCGACGCAGGCCGACGCGCTGGCCGTCGCACAGCGACTGTGCCGGACGGCGGGCGCGATGGACAGCAGGATCGTCACCGATCCCGGTACCGCCGCGCAGCTGTGGCGGATCAGAGCCGACGGCGCGGGGCTGGCCGGTCGCACGCCGGACGGGCGGCCGGCCTGGCCGGGCTGGGAGGACGCGGCCGTCCCACCGGAACGGCTCGGCTCCTACCTCCGCGATTTCGCCGCGCTGACGCGCGAGCATGGTGTCGACGGCCTGCTCTACGGGCACATCGGCGACGGCTGCATCCACGTCCGCCTCGATCTTCCGATCGCCGACGCGCCGCACCGCTTCCGTGCCTTCCTGTTCGACGCGGCGGAGCTGGTCGTCCGGCACGGCGGTTCGCTGTCCGGCGAGCACGGCGACGGCCGGGCTCGCTCCGAGTTGCTCTCGGCGATGTACTCCCCCGCGGTGCTCGATGTCTTCGCCGGGTACAAGGCCTTGTTCGACCCCGGCGACATCTTGAATCCGGGCGTGCTCGTCGCGCCGCGTCCGATCGATGCCGACCTGCGGCTGGCCGGACTCGGTGACGTCGGCACATCGAACGGTTACCCGCTCGGAGAAGACGACGGCGATATGAGCGTCGCGGTGCACCGCTGCGTCGGCGTCGGCAAATGCCGGGCCGACGGCGGTTTCATGTGCCCGTCTTACCAGGCGACCCGGGACGAGAAGGACAGCACACGCGGGCGGGCGAGGGTGCTGCAAGAGGTGGTGCGCGGCGCGCTGCCCTGGTCGTCGGAGGCCGTCGCCGAGTCGCTCGATCTGTGCCTGTCCTGCCGGGCGTGCCGGTCGGACTGCCCGGCGGGCGTGGACATGGCCACCTACAAGTCGGAGACGCTGTATCGCCGCTACCGCCACCGGCTCCGGCCGATCGATCACTATTCGCTGGGCTGGTTGCCTCGATGGCTGTCCGCCGCGAGCCGGATGCCGCGGGTCGTCAACGCGCTGGCGGGCCGGACCGCGCTGCGTCGAGCCGGGCTGCGGGCGGCAGGCATCGACCCGCGTCGTGAGGTGCCGCGCTTGGCAGCGCGTACGTTCCGCCGCATCTGGCGCGATCTGGACGAAGGCGCGCGCCTGGCCGAGTCCGCCTACGCGCCCGAGGTGCGGGCCGAAAGCGGTGTCTCCGGCGAGGTGATGCTGTGGATCGATACCTTCACCGACGTGTTCGACCCGGAGATCGCCTTGGCCGCGGCGCGGCTGCTTGCCACCTTGGGCTACCGCGTTCGCATCCCCGAGCAACGCGTCTGCTGCGGACTCACCTGGATCAGCACCGGTCAGCTCGACGGCGCCCGCGCGCGGTTGCGGGCCACGTTGACCGCGTTGCAGGAGCATGTGGAGGCGGGTGGAGTGGTCGTGGGACTGGAACCGTCCTGCACCGCGGTTCTGCGCGCGGACCTCACGGAATTGTTGCCGGACGATCCCAGATCCGCCCCGACCGCCGCCGCGGTGCGCACCTTGGCCGAATTCCTCGCCGATCAGCCCTCCTGGCGCCCCCCGCAGCGCACCGGCCGATCGGTGGTGGTTCAACCGCATTGTCACCAGCACGCGATTCTCGGATTCGATGCCGATCGCCATTTATTAGCCAGTATGGGCGTGACGGTGACGGAAATCACCGGGTGCTGCGGTCTGGCGGGAAATTTCGGAATGCAGTCGGGCCATTACGACATTTCGGTCGCGGTGGCCGAGAGCGGCATGCTCCCCGCGCTGCGCGCCGCGGGAGACGACGCGATCCTCCTCGCCGATGGCTTTTCCTGCCGCACTCAGGCCGCGTCCCTCGCTGGGCGCCGGGCGCGGCACATCGCGCAATTCCTACTGGGCGAGTGACCTTTTGGGGTGCCCGCCGGACAGGCAGGGCGGGCGCCGCGCGGTTCAGCTGCCGAACGGCAGGGTGCCCGGCGGAATCTGGTAGCCCGAGCTGCCCGCGGAAACTCCACCCCAGGCGTTGAGCAGCCAGTTGAGCAGATTGGTGATCATCGAAGAACCTCCGTCATTGCTACTGCCAGATATTTGCCGAACGAAAACAATATCGCCGTGAATCTCATGCCGTTACATCTGATTGCGAAACCATAATCATGTGCGATCGGTATGAATGGCTTTAGGTGTGGCTCAGATAATAATCCGCGTGTCCCGGTGGAGGGGGACGCGGCGCCGCGCGCCGCACCGGGCAGAATGTCTCGGGTGCGCAGCATGACGGTCGAGCCGGGAGCCAGCCGGACCGTGACCACGGATCGGCCGATCGACCTGGCGTGCACGCTCGCTCCCCTCGGTCGCGGCACCGGCGATCCGTGCCATCGGGTGACCGGCGACGGCGCGCACTGGCACGCCTCCCGTCTGCCGACCGGGCCGGTCACCTACCGCCTCGCCCAGTCCGATCCGCGCACTGTGCAGGCCCGCGCCTGGGGGCCGGGCGCGGCGGAATTCCTCGCGGGTCTCGAGCACATGCTCTGCCTGGACGAGGATGTCTCGGCGTTCCTCCCGGACCATCCGAAACTCGTCGATGCCCATCGCCGTTTTCCCGGGCTGCGCATGCTGCGCACGGGCTTGGTCTTCGAAGCCCTTGTGCCGTCGGTGCTGGAGCAAAAGGTGCACACCGTCTCCGCGCGGGCGTCGTGGCGGAAACTGGTGCGGCAGTACGGCGAACCGGCGCCCGGCCCCGCACCAGAGGGAATGCGGCTGCCGCCGGACGCGGACACTTGGCGGCGAATTCCTTCCTGGGTGTACCACCGGGCCAATGTCGGACCGCAACGCGCGCAGACCATCGTGCGCGCGGCTCGGATCGCCGAATCGCTGGAGCGCGCGGCCCGGGTCGATCCGGTCGAGGCGGCACGAAGGTTGTGCGGTGTCCCCGGTATCGGGGTGTGGACGGCCGCGGAGATCGCGCAGCGGGCTTTCGGCGACGCGGACGCGCTGTCGGTCGGCGATTACCACCTGTCCGCCGCGGTCGGCTGGACTCTGCTCGGCCGTCCCATGGATGACGATGCGATGGTCGAATACCTGGAGCCGCTGCGCCCGCACCGTTATCGAGCGATCCGCCTGCTGGAAATCAGCGGCCACTTCTCCAAGCCGAAGTTCGGCCCGCGCACCCCGCTGACCGATCACACCTGGCACTGAGTTCACAGCGGCCCCTCGGCGCGTTCACTTTTCCGCAGTTTTGCCCATTCTTTATCAGTCGGTTCCGGCCGGAGAAAAGCAAAACTATAGGTAGTCGCGCCACACTCGGCCATCGCCGCATTCTCATCGGTACGCGAGCGGTAGCCGGAGGGGTTCCGTATGGCGCGCACTCATCGTCGAACCACACAACTGCAGGGGGTTGTCAGTGGAGCAGAGGCCACTCGGGGATACGCCACGATCCAGATGCCTGTTCTACCGGCGGGAATGCGATCTGCCCGCCGTTGTGGATCCGCCCGAACTCGGCCGGATCGTGATGCGCGGGGGGTCGGTGTGGGCGTTGACCATGCCGAGCAGCCTGGGTCAGGCGGTCAAGGCGCACATGCAGAGCAAGAGCGTGCGGCTGGGCCCGATCCTGGCGCACCCGCGCTCGAATCGATGGACCTTCCTGATCGCGCCGGACCTGCCGGAAAACGACACGCGCCTGTTCGCGGAGTTGTTCCGGCTCAACGTCTCGGTCTGCCGCACGGGGTCGACGATCGCGTTGCCGTCCCCGACGGCGTCGGTCGGCGCGATTCGGTCTTGGATAGTGCCGCCACGGAACAGGTTTCGCCCGTCCGGCCGGGTGGTCGTCGCGGCCATTCGTGCGTGGGCGGAGCCCGCGCCACGCCGCCGCTGAGCGCAGGCGGCGAATCACGTGGTCGGTCGGAGTACCGGGCCGTTCTTCGTCGGTTGTTCGCCCGACAGCGCCGGTCGGCGGCGGTACTATCGGGCGCGCGTGCGTGCGCCCAGCGGTGGTGCTGGGTTCTCGGTCCGTACACACGTCTCCCACGGCAGATAGCGAAGGAGTCCGTCTCGTGAGCATTCAAGGCAACACGAACATCGACCTGTCCGGCGCCACGTGGCGGAGGGCCGGGGAAGGGGCGGGCAACGACAGCGTCGAAGTGGCGCTGCTCGCCGACGGACACGTGGGAATGCGCAACGGGAACGATCCCGAGGGGCCGGTGCTGATCTTCACGCCCGCGGAGTGGGCCGCCTTCACCGCTGGTGTGCAGGACGGAGAGTTCGACCGGCCGCGATAAGGCACGGCCGCCTTCGAAGATCACGGAATGACACATTTTCGGCAACGAAAAGACGTTTATCGAGGCCGAATACGGGTAGCCCATCATCTGTGGACCGAGGGCTCAAGAGTTCCCATCCCCGGTACCGGAAATTGCGGCCGGACGATTGGGTGGAATGGCTGATCGTCGCGCTGTTGTTCGCGGTGTCGGCGGTCGGAGTCTTCGTCCTCACCAGCTCGCTGTTGTCGGCGCTGCTCGTCGGCATGCTGGTGTGGGTCGTGGCCCTCGGCGTCGTGGCCATGTTGTAAGGGTGCGCCGACCGGCCGGGGATCGCCCCGGCCGGTTGTCCGGCGTCTATCGGCGGAACAGCTTGTTGCCCAGCCAGACCAGCGGGTCGTACTTGCGGTCGGCCACCCGCTCCTTCATCGGGATCAACGCGTTGTCGGTGATCTTGATGTGCTCGGGGCAGACCTCGGTACAGCATTTGGTGATGTTGCACAGACCGAGCCCTTGCTCGTCCTGGGCGAGTTCGGTGCGGTCGCCCGCATCCAGCGGGTGCATCTCCAATTCACTGATCCGCATCAAATAGCGCGGTCCGGCGAACGCTTTCTTGTTCTCTTCGTGGTCACGCACCACGTGACAGGTGTTCTGGCACAGGAAGCACTCGATGCACTTGCGGAATTCCTGCGAACGTTCGACGTCGACCTGCTTCATCCGGTACTCGCCCGGTTTGAGATCGGCGGGTGGCGTGAAAGACGGTATCTCCCGCGCCTTTTCGTAATTGAACGACACGTCCGTCACGAGGTCCTTGATCACGGGGAAGGTGCGCATCGGCGTCACCGTGATCACTTCGTCCTGGGTGAAGGTGGACATCCGGGTCATGCACAGCAGGCGCGGCCGCCCGTTCACTTCGGCCGAACAGGAACCGCACTTGCCCGCCTTGCAGTTCCAGCGCACGGCCAAATCGGGCGCCTGGGTGGCCTGTAGCCGGTGGATGATGTCGAGTACGACCTCGCCCTCGTTCACCAGCACGGTGAAATCCTGCAGTTCTCCGCCGTCGAGATCGCCGCGCCATACGCGGAATTTGGCGTCGTAACCCATCGTTACGCCTCTCGCTCCGTCGATTGCCCGGCCGCGGCCGGGTGCCCGGCGAGTTCATCCGGGGTGTAGTACTTCTCGAGCTCGCCGAGATCGAAGAGGGCGAGCAGGTCCGATCGCATCGGCATCTGATCCTTGCGCGTCACGGTGACGCCGGGGATCGGGTCGCAGGCCGTGCCCGGATCCACCGCGCAGACCAGCAGTTTGTTCCGCCAGTCGGGGTCCATCGACGGGTGGTCGTCCCGGGTGTGCCCGCCGCGGCTCTCGGTCCGCAGCAGCGCCGCGTGCGCCACGCATTCGCTGACCAGCAGCATGTTCTGCAGGTCGAGCGCGAGATGCCAGCCGGGGTTGAACTGGCGGTGGCCCTCGACGGTCACCTGGCGGAACCGGGCACGCAACTCGGCGAGTTTGTCGATCGCCTCGCGCACCTCGTGTTCCTTGCGGATGATGCCGACCAGGTCGTTCATCGTCTGCTGCAAATCGGTGTGCAAGGTGTAGGGGTTCTCGCCTTTGCCGTCGGCGGGCGGATCGAACGGCGCCACGGCGGCCTTCGCGGCGTTCGTGACATCGTCGTCCGCGACTGCGGGCCGCTCGCCGAGCTGTTCCACATAGGCCGCGGCCCCGAGCCCGGCCCGGCGGCCGAACACCAGCAGGTCGGACAGCGAGTTCCCGCCGAGGCGGTTGGACCCGTGCATGCCGCCGGAACACTCACCCGCGGCGAACAGACCGGGCACCGTGGCCGCGCCGGTGTCCGGATCGACCTCGACTCCGCCCATCACGTAGTGACAGGTGGGCCCGACCTCCATCGGTTCCTTCGTGATGTCGACGTCCGCCAGCTCTTTGAACTGATGGTGCATCGAAGGCAGTCGTCGCACGATCTCCTCGGCGGGCATCCGGGAAGCGATGTCGAGGTAGACGCCGCCGTGCTCGGTGCCGCGCCCGGCCTTGACCTCTTCGTTGATGGCGCGGGCGACCTCGTCACGCGGCAGCAGGTCCGGTGTGCGGCGAGCGGAATCGTTGTCGCGCAGCCACTGGTCGGCCTCTTCCTCGGTCTCGGCGTACTGCCCCTTGAAGACCGGCGGAATGTAGTCGAACATGAACCGCTTGTCCTCGGTGTTCTTCAGCACCCCGCCGTCGCCGCGTACGCCCTCGGTGACCAGGATGCCCTTCACGCTGGGCGGCCAGACCATGCCGGTGGGGTGGAACTGCAGGAACTCCATGTTGATCAGCGTCGCGCCCGCGCGCAGCGCCAGCGCGTGCCCGTCGCCGGTGTACTCCCAGGAGTTCGAGGTCACCTTGTACGACTTGCCGATGCCGCCGGTCGCCAGGACCACCGCGGGGGTCTCGAACAGGATGAAGCGGCCGGATTCGCGCCAGTAACCGAACGCGCCGGAGATGCGGTCACCGTCCTTGAGCAATTCGGTGATGGTGCATTCGGCGAAGACTTTGATGCGCTTCTCGTAGTCACCGGTCTCGGCGAAATCCTCCTGTTGCAGCGACACGATCTTCTGCTGCATGGTGCGGATGATCTCGAGGCCGGTCCGGTCGCCGACATGCGCGAGCCGCGGGTAGGTGTGGCCGCCGAAATTGCGCTGACTGATGCGGCCGTCCGCCGTCCGGTCGAACAGCGCCCCGTAGGTCTCCAGTTCCCACACTCGATCGGGCGCTTCCTGAGCATGCAATTCGGCCATGCGCCAGTTGTTCAGGAACTTGCCGCCGCGCATCGTGTCCCGGAAATGGACCTGCCAATTGTCCTTCTCGTTCGCGTTGCCCATCGACGCCGCGCAGCCGCCTTCGGCCATCACGGTGTGCGCTTTGCCGAACAGCGACTTGCACACCACCGCGACGGACAGGCCGTGCTCCCTGGCTTCGATGACCGCCCGCAATCCGGCGCCGCCCGCTCCGATCACGACGACGTCGTACTTGTGCCGTTCCACTTCTGCCATGCAGAGAAACTCCTCGATGAGGCGGTCAGTCGATGAACCGCAGGTCCGAAATCGTTTGGCTGGCAACCAACATGACGTAGAAGTCGGTCAGCACGAGCGTGCCGAGAGTGGTCCAGGCCAGCGCCATGTGCCGGGTGTTCAGCTTGGAGACCTGAGTCCAGAACCAGTAGCGCACCGGATGCGCGGAGAAGTTCTTGAGCCGTCCACCCGCGATGTGCCTGCACGAGTGGCACGACAGCGTGTAGGCCCACAGCAGGATCACGTTGACCAGCAGCACGATATTGCCGAGGCCGAAACCGAAGCCACCGGTCTTGCCGTGGAAGGCGACGATGGCGTCGTAGGTGTTGATCACCGAAACCACCAGGGCCACATAGAAGAAGTAGCGATGCGCGTTTTGGACGATCAGCGGCAGCCTGGTCTCACCGGTGTACTTGGCGTGCGGCTCGGCCACGGCGCAGGCGGGCGGGGAGAACCACACCGCCCGGTAGTAGGCCTTGCGGTAGTAGTAGCAGGTCAGGCGGAAACCGAGCAGGAAGGGCAGCACCACGAAGCCCAGCGGCAGGATCGCGGGCAGATCGCCGAAAGGGGTGCCGAAATGGCTGGAGCCCTCGACGCAGGAAGTGCTCAGGCACGGTGAATAGAACGGGGTCAGATAGTGATAGTCCGGGACCCAATATGCCGTGCGCACATACGATCTGATCGTCGCGTAGATGACGAACGCGGCTAGCCCGAGCACCGTGACGAGTGGGGGGATCCACCATCGGTCGGTGCGCAACGTGCGATCCGAGATTCGGGCCCTTGTTCTGCTGAATACGCCGGTGCCCGCTTCGGGGGCGGCGGTCGGTGCGGCACTCACAGGCGGATGCCTCGCTGATCTTGTGTGCGGGTGGTCATCGTTACCTCCGCAATCGAATGTGATGCTGAGCACCATACGACACGTGCGCTATTGATCGAACGGGGTCTCGACAAACATGCCCCGCCGTCAACCGTATGATTTGCGCCACATCAGGCACGCCTCATGCTTGTCTACGCGGGTTCCGGGCCAACCGGACTTTTCGAAGTCACCTTCCGCGAAACAAGATTCGAGCAGGCAAAACGGAATGCCGGAATTGTCTCTTCAACCGCAGGGTGAAGACATCGATCGTCGGCCATATCCGACCGGAATCAACCTGTTGACCTGCTCGGATGCACCCGGCAACGGGAGGGTGCGACTGGAGCGCCTGTGCAGGCAGCGGCACGCGCCGCGCGGCCTCGCCGGATGTCGGTCTCGATGGTGTGCCCGCCGCGGTGACCGAACGCTCGGTGCGGGAACCGACACGGGTGGCGGTCTCGGCGCTGGTGCGCGGGAGAACGACTCGATCGTCGCGCCGGGCAAGGTGAACATCTTCATCGCGCTCGGTGTCCGGCGGGGGTGAGCGGTTTGCGCACCATGGCGGGTCGCTGCACGAATGTGTCGTGCGGGGGACCGATACGGCTCAGACGTCCATCGCGCGCTGTGCGATCACGGCGGCGTCGTGCGCCAGGCCGCCGGGACCGCGCGCAGCCCGGTGGCACGGGTGCGGCCGCCACGGCAGGCATCGGGCAGGGAGTACCGCGATGGGCGGCGCGCGCCGCCCACCCCGGAACTACTTCGTCCGCGGACGGGAGTGGAAGCCGAGCCCCTCGTCCTGTGCGCCCATCCAAGCGGCCTCGTCGGACTTGCTGTCCGGCACGTAGATGACGTCTTGGGCGGTCCGCCGCACCTCCGGCGGCGGTGACTGCTCGAGTTCGTCGGCGTCGATGGCGAGGCGCTCGAGGTCGTTCTCCAACCGCCGCACCGTGCTGGCGTCGCCGTACTGGGTGCGGAGTACGCCGATGGATTGCCGGAGTTGGCCGACCGCGTAGCGTAGTTCCGCGAATTCGCTGCGAGTCATCGATACCTCCTGAATTCCCTGGCGGACATGCGAACTCGGTGCCGTGACGCGCGGTTGCCCGTTTGCCTAGGGCCGCGCTGCACCGAGCCGTGTGACCCACCACACAACGTGATCTACAACACAGTACCGAAAGAATTCGATCCTGGCTCGCGTGCGGTCGAAATCCGATGGTTGCCGCCCGCTTGCCGAGCTCAGCCCGCTGCGGCGTACCCGGCACCCGATGGCGCCGCGGCGAACGCGCGCTCGGCGAGTCCGGCGATGGACAGCGCGACTTCTTCGGCCCGCTCGAGCAGCACGCTGTGCCCGGCGCCTTCGAGCCGAACCAGTTCGGAACCGGCCAGCTGGGAGGCCAGCGCCACCGAGTGCGCGAACGGGAAGATGAGGTCCGCCGAGCCCGCCAGCACCAGCGTGGGAATCGCGCCGAGCCGGTGCAGAGTCGCCGTCTCGTCGAAGGTGATCAGCGAGTGCAGGAATCCGGCCATGGTCAGCAGCGGCGTGTCGTTCAGCATGGCCGTGGCCAGCGCGGCGATCCGCTGGTTCACCTTCCTGGTGCCGAATTCGGCCTCGCGCAGGATCGGCGTGAACAGGCGGCGGGTCAGGTGCCTGGACGCCTGCATCACCCTCGGGGCGTGCGTGACGGCGGCTTGCAGCGAGTTCACCGCCCGCCGGTTCAACAGGCGCGCCAGCCCCACCTCGGTGATCCCGGCGGCAGCGGCCGCGAGCAACCCGACGCCTGCGATCCGCGTGCCGATGGCCTGCGGGTAGAGCCGGGCGTAGGCGAGCACGACCATCGCGCCCATCGAGTGGCCGACCAGGATCACCGGACCGGCCGGCGCGACCGTCCGCAACACGGTGTCCAGGTCGTACCCGAGCTGTTCGATGGTGTAGGTCGACGGATGCGCCACCCCGGATTCGCCGTGGCCGCGGTGATCGTAGAACACCATCCTGGTGTCGTCTCCCCACTGCCGCAGGAGGTGCTCGCGCAGGTAGATCCAGGATTCGGTGCGCAGGCAGTGGCCGTGCACGAAGACGACGGTCGCGAGGGCGTCGTCGCCGCCGAAGACGCGGACCGCGAGGGGAACGCCGTCTTCGGTCGACACTGTGACGTGGTGGCCGTCGTGATCTACGGCGCGGCGGGCGATGGTCGTGGACATGGCACCCTCCTGTGGGCGCGGCGCATGTTCGGCGCCTCTTGCCCAGATGTCGCACTGGATTTCCGCCCCGTTAACCCCCTACACCTGCCGTTACGTACACGTTGTCCAACCGACGCTGCCGGTCGATCGAGCAGCTGGCTTCGCTCGCGCAGAAAAATCTACGAAATAGTAGTTGGAGAACTAGATAGCTTTAGATTGCCCTGATCGCTATGTGCGGCGCGCTCGCGAGAAATATCTGCGGTTCTCTAGGAGAATTCCGATATTGGCGAATAGTTCGCGAGCGACCGCCCGCCGCACGCTCGGGCGGGCGTGCGGCGGGTCCGCTACCGCTCAGGCTTCCGCGTGGGAACGCGTGGACGGCAGGAATGGATGCAGGAGGTTCTCCTCGGTGGACGGGCCCATCTGCCACTCCGCGATCCACGGGCCGGTCCCCTCGCTCGGGTCGAGCACGCCGCCCTCCAGCCATTCGTAGCGGCCGTCGAGCACGCCGCGGGTGAGGGTGCGGTCGTCGTCGTCGGTGTTGTCCCACAGCGCGTCGAACAACTCGCGCACGCGCAGCCGCGACTGCCTGCAGAAGGTGTCCGCCAGTTCTTCGGCCGCCTTGCCCTCCGGCGCGTCGGCGGCGCGCAACGCGTGGGCTCGCACGCAGGCCGCCGACATCGCGAACAGCTCGGCGCCGATGTCGACGATCCGGCCGAGGAAGTTCTGCCGGTACTCCAGGCCCGCCTGCCACCGGCCCATCGCGTACATCAGGGACCTGGCCTGCTTGCGCGCACTGCGCTCGACGAAGCGCAAATGCCGGGCCAGCACGCCGAATTCGGTGTACGCCGCGGGTACCGTCCCCGCGCCGACCGCGAGCTGCGGGAACCACTTGGCGTAGAAACCCGTCGCGCCGACCGCGGCCTTCGCCTTGTCCTTGAACTCTGCTTTGCGGTCGACCAGCGCGCCGGCGGCCGCCATGTGCGCGTCGGCCATCTCTCTGGCGATCAGCAACCGCATGATCTCGCTGGAGCCTTCGAAGATGCGGTTGATCCGCAGATCGCGCACCAGCTGCTCGGCGGGGACGGCCCGCTCGCCCCGCGCGGCGAGCGAGGCCGCCGTCTCGTAGCCGCGGCCGCCGCGGATCTGCACGAGTTCGTCGGCGATCCGGCAGCTCATCTCACTGGCCCACAGCTTGGCCAGCGCCGCTTCGATCCGGATGTCGTTGCGGCCCTCGTCGGACATGGTGGCCGACAGATCGAGCGCCGCCTCCAGCGCGAACGTCGTCGCCGCGATGAACGCGATCTTCTGACCGACGGCCGCGTGCTCGCCGACCGGCCTGCCCCACTGCACCCGCTGGGTGCTCCACTCCCGCGCGATCTTCAGCGACCACTTGGCGGCGGCGGTGCACAACGCGGGGATGGCGAGCCTGCCCGCGTTCAGGGTGGTGAGCGCGATCTTGAGGCCGTCGCCCTCCCGGCCGATCAGGTTGCGCTTGGGCACCCGGACGTCGTGCATCCGGGTCAGGCCGTTCTCGATGCCGCGCAAGCCCATGAACGAGTTGCGCCGCTCGACGGTGATGCCCGGTGAGTCGGCTTCGACCACGAACGCCGAGATGCCACCGCGGTGCCCCTCGCTCTTGGGCACGCGTGCCATCACCACCAGCAACTCGGCGACCACGCCGTTGGTCGTCCACAGCTTCACGCCGTTGAGCAGGTAGGCCTCGCCGTCCTCGGTCGGCGTCGCGGTACTGGCCATCCTGGCCGGATCGGAGCCGACGTCGGGCTCGGTGAGCAGGAACGCGCTGACCGCCCCGGCCGCGCAGCGGGGCAGGAACTCGGCCTTCTGCTCGTCGGTGCCCGCCAGTTTCAGCGGTTCGGGCACCCCGATCGACTGATGTGCGGACAGCAGCACGCCGAGGCTCGGGTGCGCCGAGCCGACCAGCATCAACGCTCGGTTGTAGCCGAACTGGGAAAGTCCCTGGCCGCCGAACGATTGTGGGATCTTCAGGCCGAAGCAACCGAGTTCGGCCAGGCCCTTGACGTACTCGTCCGGGATCCGGCTCTCCGCTTCGATCACCGATCCGTCGATGGACTCGCACAGCGTCCGCAGCCGGGACAGGAACGCCTCGGTCCGCTCGGCGTCCTCGGGGCCGGGCTCCGGATACGGGTGGATCAGGTCGAGCCGGAACCGCCCCAGGAACATTTCCTTGGCGAAGGACGGCTTGGCCCAGCTCGTTTCGCGGGATTCCTCGACCAGTGCGCGGGCCTGTTCTTCGGTGGCGTCGACTTTCGCGGCTGTCGCCATGATGTCCTCCCTCGGACGTGATCAGGATCACATCCGAGTGTAGGAGGGTTTGTTACTCATCGGTAGGCCTGCTGGTCGAGATAAATCTACGAATATCTATTGATCTTGAAAGACGGGCGAATAGTTGGCAATCAATCGCTGCGCGCGCGGCCGGCGGGCGCTCAGACCGAGCGCAGATAGCGGCCGAAGTGCGGCACCGTGAATCCGATGGTGCCGCGCTCGGCGGAGTAGATGAGGCCTTTCTTGATCAGGCCGTCCCGGGCGGGCGAGAGGGAAGCCGGTTTGCGGCCGAGTTCGTTGGCCACCGCCGCGGTCGCCACCGGCCCGTCGTCGCCGGACAGGTCGGCCATGGCGCGCATGTATTCCCGCTCAGCGGGGGTAGCCCGCTCATAACGGGAACCGAAGAATCCGACCGCCAACTCTTCCTCGGCGGCGGGCGAGGCCACCTCCACATCCTCGGCCGTGATCGGGCTCTCCGGCGCCTGATCCCATGCGGCCTTGCCGTACGCCTGCACGAAATACGGGTAACCATCGGCCTTGCTGTACAACGAGTCCAATGCCTCGTCGGTGAACTTCACATCCTCGCGCTGGGCGGGCGCGATCAGCGCTTGGTCGGCGGACTCCCGATCCAGGCGGTCGATGCGGTGATAGCTGAATAGTCGTTCCGAGTAGCTCTTCGAGGCGGACAGCACCGCGGGTAGGTGCGGCAGGCCCGCGCCCACCACGATCAGCGGTGCGGCGTCCTGGCTCAGTTCGTGGCACGCGCCGCAGATCGCGGAGATGTCGGCGGGCCCCAGATCCTGCATCTCGTCGATGAAGATCGCGATGCCGACGCCGATGTCACCGGCCAGCGCCGCCGCCTCGACCAGCAGCTCCACCAGATCGATCTCGATGTCGCCGGAATCGGCCCGGCCACTCACCGCGGGCACGTCGATGCCGGGCTGCCAGCGTTCCCGCATGCCCTTGTCCGCGGTGGACCGCAGCGCGAAAGCCTTGAGGATGCCGAGGAAGTCGTCCACCCGTTCCGGATTGCGGTGCGCCGTCGCGATCGCACGCGCCGCCATGTGCAGCGCCGAGGACAGCGGGCGGCGCAATTCCTGGTCCGGGCGCGCCTCGATCTTGCCGGTGCCCCAGCCGCGCGAGATGGCGGCCGAGCGAAGCTGGTTGAGCAACACCGTCTTTCCGACGCCGCGCAAGCCGGTGAGCATGACGCTGCGTTCCGGCCTGCCGCGCGCGACGCGTTCGAGCACGATGTCGAAAGCCGTGAGTTGCTTGTCGCGCCCGGCCAATTCGGGCGGGCGCTGTCCCGCCCCAGGGGCATACGGATTCCGCACGGGGTCCATGCCCCGACACCGTAGCGCGTTTCGTCCGGATAATCTGGGCACATCTATGGCGTGTTCTAGAAAGCCTTAGCGTTTCGTATTGCACTATTGCTCTCGCCGCCGGCTCTCTAGGCTGGTTGCGGTTCGCCAGAACGGTCGCGCGGCACGGCGGCGCGGGAACGGAGGGGCATGTCCGACGAACCACCTCTCGCCGGCCTCGCCGAGGTAGTCGGGTCTTGGAACGTGCCGGCGGGCGCCACGGTGGCCCAGCGCATCCGGTCCAACATCCTCGTCGCGATCGAGCGGGGCTACGACGATCCACAGCTGGTCGCCGATCTCGCGGTCGGCCCGCTGGTCATGGCGCTCGGCAAGCTCGAGGTCGAGCTGGCCGAGGCGCGCCGCAGGATCGACGAACTCGAGCGCGCGGTGCACGGAACGCGCCCCTGAACCCGAGTGGTCGGACGGGCCGGCGATGTCCTTCGGTGACCTCGCGCCGCCCGGCGAGATCAGTCCGTGACCTTCGCTTGGGCGGCCATTTTCCGCCGATCCAAGCGGGCTCCGGTCGTGATGGAAAAGACGCAGCTCTGTGGGGTGGACAACATCGCGTCGGCACCGTAATCTCTTCGTGACTTAGTGGAACCAGTCGCTTCGTAAGAGAAACGGCGCCACTAGTTACCGCCTTAACGGCTGTCGGGGCCAACCGGTCTCGGCTGTCGTACCGGGGACCCACAGGTTCGTCTGGGGTGAATCCTCGAGGCCGATTTCGGTCGCGAGGTAGGGCCGCTCTCCCGGCCCGAGCCCGTCAGCTAACCCGGTCGGCGGGAGAGCAGCAAGATCGGAGACGTAGCTCGGTGGGTAAACACAGCTTGCAACGGGATTCTCGGGTTCCGAATTCCGTCAAGGGTGCGATTGTCATGGGTGCGGTGGCCGCGACCGGCGCCATGCCCGCGATTCCGGCCATGGCCGCGACCATCAACGTTCCCGGTGTCGGCAATTTCGATGTTCCGCAGGAATGGGAACAGCCGGTCCAGCAGCTCAATCAGCAGATCCAGCAGGCGCTCGCGGCTGTTCCCGCCGCCCCTGCCCAGGCGCCGCAAGAGGTCGCTCCTCAGGCTCCCAATTTCGCGCCCATGCTGCCGGGCCTGTTCGGTCAGCAGCAGAGCAACTCCCCGGGTGACATCGCCCTCGACGCCGCCAGGACCAAGGTCGGCGCCCAGTACTCCTGGGGCGCGGCGGGTCCCCGCTCCTTCGACTGCTCCGGTCTCGTCCAGTGGGCATTCCGTCAGGCGGGCATCGAGCTTCCCCGCACCAGCTTCGAGCAGTCGCACGTCGGCGCTCCGGTCGCTTACAACGAGCTGAAGCCGGGTGACATCGTCATCACCAACGGCGGCGGTCACGTCGGCATCTACGCGGGCGACAACAAGCTCCTGAACGCGGTGCAGACGGGTACACCGGTGTCCTACACGCCGCTGCGCCCCGACATGGTGGTCACCGCACGCCGTATCGTCTAACGAGTGGCCCGCGCCGAATCCGGCATCCAGAACATCGCCACCCAGGCCCGCGTTGATTCGTGGACCTGGGCGGTGCGTCTGTTCAAGACCAGATCCGCCGCTGCGGAGGCATGTCGTGGCGGGCACGTCCGGGTGAACGGCGCGACAGTCAAGCCCGCACAGCCCGTGCGTCCCGGTGACGAGGTCCGCGTCCGCGCGGGCGGTATCGAACGCATTGTCATCGTGGAGCGGATCGTCACCAAGCGCGTCGGCGCTCCGATCGCCGCGCAGTGCTTGATCGATCGCAGTCCGCCTCCTCCCCCGCGCGAAATCCTGGCGAGCATGCCCCGCCGTGACCGCGGCGCAGGGCGGCCCACCAAGCGCGAGCGTCGCGAGACCGACCGTCTCATGGGCCGAGACGAGCACTGAACGAAAGCCGGCGACCGCTGGTCAGATCATGGCCACCGGGCTGAGTCGGCCCGCCAGATAGCGTGCCCTGCACTCGCCGCGGCGGAGCTTTCCGCTGCTGGTCTTGGGGATTCGCCCCGGTTCGAGGAGCAGTACCGCACCGGGCATCACCTCGTGGGTGGACGCGACCGCGGTGCGGATGCGCCGGGCCAGGGCGAACAGTTCGATCGGCTCGCGTCCGTCGACCGTGCCGAGTTCGGCGGCAACGACCAGGTCTTCGCGCAGCCCGTCGTCGTGCCCGAACGCCGTCACGTGACCCGGCCTGACCTCGGGCGCGCATGCCTGCACCGTCGCCTCGATGTCGGCGGGATAGTGATTGCGTCCGTCGACCACGATGACGTCCTTGCGGCGGCCCGCGATGTAGAGCTGGCCCTCGTGCTGGAAGCCGAGATCGCCGGTGCGCAGCCAGCGGGCAGTGCTTCCCGGCAGCGTGGCGCAGAATATCTCCGCCGTGGCATCCGGTCTCCCGAAATATCCGTCGCACACATTGTCTCCGGCCACCCAGATCTCGCCGACGCTTCCAGCGGGCAGCGCGGTTCCGAGCACCGGATCGACGATCCGCAGCTGTTGTCCAGCGGGGGCGCCGCACCCGACCAGTGGCACACCGTCCACGGATCCCGCCGCGTCCTCGGACAGCGCGACCGCGCGGCCTTCGGACAGTGCGGCGCGGTCGAAACGGTGCCATACCGGGTTCTCGTGCTGGTCGCAGACGGTGACCGTCAGGGTGGCCTCGGCCAAGCCGAAGCCGGGAGTGTGCGCGTGATGGCGAAAACCGTAAGGGGCGAAGGTCTCGGTGAACTCCTGCAAGGCGTCGGCGCGGACCGGCTCCGAGCCGTTGAGCACGATGTCCAGTCCGGACAGGTCCAGCCCGGCCCGCTCGGCGGGGGTGGTGCCGGACACCGCGAGTTTCAGGCCGAAATTGGGACACCCCGTGGTACCGGCGCGGTAGTCGGCGATCGCGCGCAGCCAGCGGACGGGGCGCTTCACGAACTCGGCGGGCGCCAGCGTGATGCCGTGCACGCCCAGGAAGAGTGGCAGCGAAAGGCCGAGGATCAGACCCATGTCGTGGAAGAACGGCAGCCAGGTCACGACGGGCCGATCGTCCGCGACCGACACGGCGTGCCCGAGTTGCGTCAACGCCGTGGCGAGATTGTCGTGCGTGACCCGGACGCCCGCGGGAGACTTCGTCGATCCGGAGGTGTACTGCAAATAGGCCAGCTCGTCGCACACCGGATCGATCACCGGTGCGGCCGACGGCGTGGCGGGACGAATGCCGGGTGCGACGAAGCGTGTCTCGAGTGACGCCGCGCGGCGTGCCGTCGGGTCGGCCACGCTCGCCGACGCCATCGCGGTAGGCGCGCCGGACCTGATTCCCGCGGCTGAACCCCAGTCCGGCACACCGGGATTCGCGGGCAAGGTGAGTGCTCGTCCCAGTGCTGTGCCCAGGATCGGCGCGGTGATCTCGTCGTGAGCGGAGAGCAGGCTGAGCGAGGGCCTGGCATCGGCCAGGACGGCGTGCAGGCGTTCGCGGTTGCGTGCGCCCGCGGCCGGGAACAGCGGCACCGCGACTCGATTGCTGTACAGGCAGGCGAGAAACGCCACCGCGTAGTCGATGCCGTGGGCGCAGAGGATGCCCACGCGGTCGCCGGGGGCGCTTTCCTGCCGCAGTCGTGCGGCCAGCGCGCCCGACGCGGCATGCAGGCGCGCGTAGGTCAGCGTGACGGGCTTGCGTTCCTGGACGCGGAACCGCAGCTCGGTGAAGGCGGGCTCGTCCGGGCGGGTGGCGGCCCACGCGGCCACCGAAGTCGCGAGACCATTTCCCGCCGGGTGGTCGCCGCGGCTCACGAGGTCTCTCCGGTGTTCGCGGCGACCCGATCCAGCAGGGCGGCGCCGAGGGCGGTGATGGTGGGGTGTTTGAACAACTCCGCCGTCGCGATCCGGACGCGTAGCCGCGCTTCCAGGTTTCGGCGCATCTCGATCGCGAGCAACGAACTGAGTCCGAGGTCGTTGAAGTCGGCCCCGGCGTCGATGTGCTCGGCGGGCAGATCGAGCGTGCTCGCCAGAACGCGGCGGATGGTCGTGGTCAGCGGTTCGGCGGGCTCGGGCGTGCGCTCACTCGCCTCGGCGCGGGCGGGCGCGGGGTCGGGACGGCCGACGGGCACGAGCAGATTCGTCAAACGGATCGCGATCGGGGAAGTGTCGGTCGTCGGCGTGTGCTCCAGCGCCAGGAGGTATGGGCCGTCGTAGCGCAGGACCTGGGACAGTACGGCACTTCCGCCCGGCAAGTCGAACGCGCCGATGCCCGCTCGACGCAAATGGCTCGCGCCGCCCGCCGCCGCGGCGAGGCCGGAATCCCACAGCCCCCAGCCGACGCTCAGGATCCGTCTGCCCGGATCACGCTGCGCGAGTGCGTCCATCGCGGCGTTGGCGGCAGCGTACGCGGCCTGCCCCGGCGCACCGAGGGCGCCGGTGGCCGAGGAGAACAGCAATACGAAGTCGGTGGCGTCGGTGGCGGTGAGCTCGATCAGATTGCCCGCCGCGGTGGATTTGGGCAGGAACGTCCTGGTCAGCTGGCCTGCGGTAATCGCGTCGAACCCGGCGTCCTCCAGCACGCCCGCCGCGTGCACGACACCACGGATCATCGAGTCGGAGGCCCGGATGTCGCTGAGCGCGTTGGCCAGGTCGTCCCGGTCGGCGGCGTCGCAGCGCACCACGACGATGCGGTCCTCCAAGCCGTCGAGCAGCGCGGGCACCGGGCGAGGCGCCCTGGTCAGCACCACCACGTCGCGCGCGCCCGCGTCGAGCAACCAGCGCACGGCGACCGAGCCGAGCGTGCCCAGTCCGCCGGTGACGACGTATGTTCCGTTCGCGTCGACGCCGACGGCAGGCACGGCGCGTGGTCGCGCGGGCGTGAAGCGACGCACCGCGGTCTCGCCCGCCGACAGGCGCAGCTCGTCGGGAACGGCGCTGTCGGTGGTCGCCACCAGGCGGGTGAGCAGCGGCAGGTTCCTAGGGTCGGAATCGGCCCAGACCAGGCGCACCGTACGACCCGTCTCCAGTTGCAGCGAGCGCACCAGCCCGGCGATCGCCGCGGGGACGACCGAGGCCGCCGCGGCGGGCTCATCGGGCCGTGGGAGCGGGCGGGCCGGATCCTCGTGCGGCAGTACCACCGTCACGGACGCGGTGGCGTCGTGAGCGGAGATCAGTTGCAGCAGTTCGAGGACACGACCGGCCGCCGCGGCGCTCTTGCCCGCGCTCACGCCGAAACCGCTGGGCCAGACGGCCACTACGGCGTGGTCACCGCTGCGCCCGGCCAGTACCGCGCTGACGAGCGAGCTCGCGTCGTCCGGTTCCCGCGCGATCCGCTCGGTGGGCAGCTCGGCGTCCAGCGCGCGAGCGAGCCGGACGGCGAGGTCGGAGGCGCCGACCACCACCGCGCGCCGCACGAGGGTCGCGGGTGCGTCACCGAGCCCGAGTGAACCGGGATCGCGCGACTCCCAGGACTCCTGACGGAAGGGCGCGTTTCGCGTTTCGTGTTCGGCGTGCGCCGTGCGAAGCCTGCCGAGCCCCTCCTCGTCGGTGGGGTCGGCATAGCGAATGTGTACACCGGAGAAGGCGAGACAGGGCACCCCGTGCTGGTCGGTCGCGATGACGTCGCCGATCAATCCGGTGTCGGCGCGCTCGCGGACCAGCGCGTGCACCTCGAGCACGTGGCGATTCGGTTCATGTGACAGCCAGGCCGAGTCGATGCCGATCGGCAGCGGAATCGACGTGCCGGGCAATTCGTCGAACACCGCCGCGGCGAGCACATGCAGGCAGCCGTCCAGCGTCGCGGTGCGATGCAATTCGGCGGCGTCGAACAGGCCCAGCGCCCGTCCGGTGCCCGCGGCGATGCCGCGCAGCGTGCGGAATCGCGGACCGTACTCCAGCCGTCTGCGGCGCAATTCCTGGTAGAAGACGCCGGTGGTGATGACGCGCATGTGATGTCTTGCGGCCCGGTTTGCGTCGACCACCCGCATCCATGCGACGATATCCGCGGGTGTGGGGTCACCGGCGGGCCGGGCCGAAGCCAGCGTTCCGGTGCCCGTGACCTCCGCCCGTACGCTTTCCTCCGCTCCCGGCCCGCGATAGACGACCTCGGGCAGGGCGCTGGGATCGGTCCTCTCATGTACGGCGAAGTCGGCCAGTGCGGCCGCCCCCGCCGTGTCCTTGGCGAGCCGCAGCAGCCGCCGCAGCCAGAAGACGGCGGGCACGATGTTGTCGCCCTGTACCACGTGATGGGTCAGATCCTCGGCGGCGAAGGCGGATTCGGGGACGTGCGCGCTCGCGGGTCCGGCCACCAGCAGCGGGAATTTCCGCTTGCGCCACTGCCGCGGTACGGGTGTGCCGAAGGGGCCGAGCGCGGACCAGTCGACCGGCCGCCCCTCCAGGTACAGCCCGGCCACGCCGGTGAGGAAGCCGCTCGCCTCGTCATCGCGCAGCGCCACGGCATGCGTGCCGTCGCGGAAGTCCGGGTACTCCCGCACCGCCGCGAGCAACACCGGCTGCGGGCCGATCTCCACCACGGTGGCGATGCCGTCTTCGGCCGCGCGCTCGAGCGCGGCCGCCAATTCCACCGTGCCCGCGGCATTCTCCGTCCAGTAGTCGCGGTCCATAGCGGCGGTGGTGATTTTCGCGCCGCGCCGCGCCGTCGAATACACCGGCAGGCGCGGCGTCAGGGGCGTGATCTCGGTCAACGCCGCGACGAAAGGCGCGAGCACGGTGGTGACCTGCGGGCTGTGCGCGGCGAAGTCGACCGCGAGCCTGCGCGCGAACATGTTGCGGCGGGTGGCTCGCCGCACCAGCGTGTCGATATAGCGCGGGGTGCCGGACACGACTACCGACCTCGGGCCGTTGATCGCGGCGACGGCCACTTCCGATCGCATCGGCTCCACGAGTTTGGCCGCCTCGCCCGGGGCCGCCTCCAGCACTGCCATCGCGCCGCGCCCGTCCAGATGCGCCAGCGTCGCGCTGCGCAGCACCACCACGCGCGCCGCGTCCGCGAGGGTCAGCGCGCCGCTCACCGCCGCCGCCGCGATCTCGCCGAGACTGTGGCCTGCCACCGCATCAGGGCGGATCCCCCATGCCGCCAGCAATTTCACCAGCGCCACCTGGAAGGCGAACAACGCGGGCTGCACCAGATCGGTGGCTTGCGCCGCACCCGCGGAGGTGAAACCGTGACGCGGCGTCCAGACCCGCGGCCCGCCCGCCGTCACGATCGCGTCGGTCGCCTCGGCGAGTGCGGCGGCGAAGACCGGATATCGCGCCGCCAGCGCACGGCCCATCTTCGGATGCTGGCCGCCTTGCCCGGAGAACAGGAACAACAGCCCGCCACGGCGGCGGTTCGCCACGGGGCCCAGCGCCGCGTCGGCGTCGCCGTGGCCGAGCGTGCGCAACCGGTGCACCGCGTCGGCGTGATCGTGCGCGAGGATCGCGGCCCGGGTCGGCTCCGGCACCGCTCGCGCCGCCGCTGCGACCGATTCGGGCAAGGAGGGCCCTGTTCGGTCGAATTCATCGGCCAGCCGCAGCGCGCGGTCGCGCAGTTCCTCCTCGTCACGTGCGGTGAGCGGCAGCAGTATCGGGAAGTGCGCATCGTGTTCGGCCCGCGCTCGCGTGGCGCCGCGGAGCACGAGATGCGCGATCGTGCCGCCGAATCCGAACGAGCTGATGCCCGCCACGCGTTCCGTCGCGTCCACCCCGCTCCAGTCCACCGGCTCGGTGGGCACGCGCAGGCCGCGCTCGGCCAAGTGCAGCAGCGGATGCTCGGTGTGCACGTTGATCGTCGGGGCGATCACCCCGTGGTGGACGGACAGCGCGGTCTTCACCATCCCGGTGACTCCGGCGGCGGCCTCCAGATGCCCGATGTTGGACTTCACCGAACCGATCCAGATCGGGTCGTCCGCGCCGGGCCCGAGCGCGGCGGCGAGCGCGCCGACCTCCACCGCGTCACCCAAAGGCGTTCCGGTGCCGTGGCATTCGATGTACCCCGCGCTGCTGGGCGGGCGCCCGGCTCGCGACCACGCGGCCCGCAACGTCTCCTGCTGTGCGCGGCCGTTCGGCGCGTACAGGCCGTTGGAGCGGCCGTCCGATCCGACGGCGGTTCCGACGATCTCCGCGTACACCCGGTTGCCCTCGCGTACCGCGTCCGCGCTGCGCTGCAGAATCACCACGGCGCAGCCGTCGCCGCGGGTGTAACCGTCCGCGGCGACGTCGAACGGCGTCGAGCGTCCGCCGGGCGACAGGAAGCCGCCCTCGGCCAGGTAGTTCGAGGTGTGTTCCAGCAAGACGAGATTGACGCCGCCCACGATGGCGAACGGGACGGCGCCGTCGGCGAGCAGCCGGACCGCGAGGTCGACCGCGGCGAGCGAGGACGAGCATGCGCTGTCGAGTACCAGACTCGGCCCGTGCAGGTCGAGCACGTACGACAACCGGTTGGCGATGATGCTGAGCGCCGACCCGGTCACCGCGTAGGGCGCGTCGTGACCCGCGCGGCCGAGCACCGCGATGCCGTGGTCGTACCCCGACGCGCCGAAGACGACGGCCGCGCCGGAACCCCGCGTGCGATAGCCGATCCCGGCGTCGTCGAGCGCCTCGACCGCGACTTCCAGCGCGAGCCGCTGCTGCGGATCCATCAGCGCGGCCTCGCGGTCGGAGATGGCGAACCAGTCGTTGTCGAAGGACTCGACATCCGCGAGGTACCCGCCGCGCCGCGAGCCCAGCCGCCCGGCGGGCGGGGCGGACGTGGCGTCCCGGCCCTCGAGCAACAGCTGCCAGAACTCGGCGACGCTCGCCGCCCCGGGCAGTCGGCAGCCGATGCCGATGATGGAGACGGGTGGATGCGAGCCGACGGAGTCAGTGGCCGCGCTGCTCATCGCATCGCGAGATACTCGACAAGCTGTTCGATGTCCGGATGGTCGTAGAGCGCGGTCAGCGGAACTTCGACTCCCATGGCGTCCTCGAGATAGGCGGTCAGCCTCGCGAGCTGAGTGGAACCGAGGCCGAGATCGGTGAATGGCGAGCTGGTCGACACCGAGGCGGCGTCGACACCTAGTAGATCCGCTACGGCAAGGACGGCGGCACAAGTGAGTGCGGTGCGTCGGCTATTGCCGAGCGAACCGTCGTGTTCCGGTGCACCACTGTGCCCGTCCGGAAGACCGGGCCGCATCGCGTCCTCCCTCCCCGTCTCCCCGGCTGTTGTCACCGCTCGAGAACGGTACCCCCGCGATTATGCCGCAGAAACCGCCCGGAGCAACGTCGCATATCCGCTGCCTGCCCGGCTCTTTCGCGAACCGGCGTGATCACATACCGTGGCACCGTGACCGAACCGGACAGCGGTGCCGCCACCCGTGCCGAGCGCACGCCGACTCTGCCCACCCTGCTGCGCTGCTGCGCCGCGCTGGCGGCCACGCCGGGCCGGTTGTTGCGGCCGCGCCGCCCCGACACCGCCCTGCTGGCGAACCTCGAAGCGCTGCCGCCGCCCGCCGCGAGCGCCACGGTGCGGCTGACCGTGCTCACCCAGGCCACCATGTCGGCGCCGACCACGATCGTGGCCGAGGGCGTGCGCAGCCTGCGGGAGATGCGGCTGTCGATGGCGGCGTTCCTGGTCGAGCATCCGAAGGCGCGGTTCCTGGTCGACCCGGCCCTGTGTGCGGGCGTGCACGAGCGCGTGCTGCCCGAATTGCCGTTCCCGGTGCCGCTGCTCGTCGCGCCGGACAAGCCGGTGCTCGGGCTGTCCGACGCGCTCGCCGCGCACGATGTCGCGGGCGAGGACATCGATTTCGTGGTGCCGACCCATCTGCACTGGGATCACGTCTCCGGCCTGCTGGAGTTGCCCGCCTCGGTCGAGATCCGATTGCCCGGAGTCGAGTACGACTGGGCGATGGGCGGCCCGCACGCACCGGCCGGTGTGGCGCGCGGACCGCTGCGTGGGCGCAGTTTCGACCGCTTCGAGCTGGACGGACCGCCCGTGCTGACCTTCCCGCGCAGCAAGGATTTGTTCGGCGACGGCTCCGTGCTGCTGGTCGATCTCGCGGGCCACACGCCGGGCAGCATCGGCGTATTGCTCGCGGTGGACGACGGCAGCCGCGTGCTGTTCGCCGGCGACGCCGTCTGGAGCAAGTTGCAGGTCGATCTGCTGCGGGAGAAGGCGCCCATGCCGGGCAAGCTGTTCGACGCCGACCGGGACGCCGCCTTCACCACGATCCATCGCCTGCACGCGCTGCCCGACGGCATCGAACTCGTCGCGAGCCACGACTACGCGGCCGTCACCGCCCGCGCGGCCAAGTAAACGCGGTCAGCCGACCACCACGGTTTCGGCCAGACGGGCCGTGATCAGCTCCTCGGCCTCGGTGACTATCCGGCCGATCAGCTCGGCGCAGGTCGGGATGTCGTGGATCAGGCCCTGGCACAGGCCGACCGACCAGATGCCCGCGTCCAGGTCGCCCTCCTCGAAGACCCGGCGGCCGCGCGCTCCCGCCACCAGGTCCCGCACGTCGTCGAAGGTGCCGCCGGACTTCTCGATCTCGACGACCTTGCGGCTGATCTCGTTGTCCGCCACCCGCGCCGTGTTGCGCATGGTGCGGAAGATGAGCTGGGTGTCGCGCTCGGAGTTCGCGACGATCTTCTCCTTGACCTTCTGATCGATCGAGGACTCCTGCGTGCACAGGAACCGGGTGCCCATGTTGACGCCGTCCGCGCCGAGGGCGAGCGCGGCGACCAGGCCGCGGGCGTCGGCGATGCCGCCGGAGGCGATCATCGGGATGCTCAGCTCCCGTGCGGCGGCCGGGATGAGCACCAGGCCGGGGACGTCGTCCTCACCGGGGTGGCCCGCGCATTCGAAGCCATCGATGCTCACTCCGTCCACGCCGATCCGCTCGGCCTTCAGCGCGTGCCGCACGCTGGTGCACTTGTGCAGCACCTTGATGCCCGCGTCCTTGTAGTACGGCAGGAACGGTTCGGGGTTGCTGCCTGCCGTTTCGACGATCCCGACGCCGCTGTCGATGATCGCCCGCACGTATTCCGCGTACGGCGGCGGATTGATCGACGGCAGGATGGTGACGTTCACGCCGAACGGCTTGTCGGTGAGTTCTCTGGTGCGCTCGATCTCGCGGAGCAGGTCGTCCGGGGTCGGCTGGGTCAGCGCCGTGATGAAGCCGAGCCCGCCCGCGTTGGCGACGGCCGCGACGAGTTCGGCCCGCCCGACCCACATCATGCCGCCCTGCACGATCGGGTGTTCCACCCCGAACTTCTCGGTGAACCTGGTCCGCAGCATTGCGCTTCTCCTATGTCTCGCGCGGGCGTGCCGGTTCGCCCGTTCGGGTCGATGGTGACACGAGAATCGGCCCGTATTCAACTCACAAGTGAGCCGAGGTTCGCATATTTGATGATCTTCATCGCTGCCGTTTCCGCTTCGCAACCGTTCGGTGGGAGGTCAAATGGCCTGCTAGAAGAGTTCAAGCCGAACCGGGTCCCAGCTCCGGGCTGATTAACCCGGATTCATTCCGCAATCTCTTGCCGGGCGTTTAAGTTAGTTGATATTCTGCACGCGATTCAGCCCGTCGCCGCCGTCGGACCACCCGGCGGGCCGATGACGGTCCGAGAGGAGTTCGTGGCAATGACCACCGGGGCAGCAGCGCTCGACGAGCCGATCAGGTCGCGGCGTAATCACTGGAACAACCAGATCGCCGTGCACGCGCAGATGCGCCCGGACGCGGTCGCGATCCGGTTCCGTGGCGTGGACACGACCTGGCGGCAGTTGCACGAGCGGTCGCTGAAGTTCGCCGACGGACTGGCGCGCCGGGGCGTCGGGTTCGGCGACCGGGTGCTGATCCTGGCGCTGAATTACCCGGAATACCTCGAGGCCGTGTTCGGCATCAACGCGCTGGGCGCGATCGCGGTCCCGGTCAACTTCCGGCTCACGCCGCCGGAGGTCGCCTATATCGTCGGCGACAGCGGGGCCGAGGCGGTCGTCACCGATACCGTGCTGCGGCCGCTGGCCGCCGCCGTGCGAGCGCAGGCGCCCGCCCTGGAGACCCTCGTGGTGATCGGCGGCGCGTCCGAGGACGGCGTGATCGGCTACGACGACCTGATCGCCGAATCGGGTGAGTCGCACACCCCGCTGGACATACCCGAGGACACCCCCAGCCTCATCATGTACACCTCGGGCACCACCGGCAGCCCGAAGGGCGCGGTGCTGACCCACGCGAATATGAACGCGCAGGCGCTGACCTGCATCCGAGCGCTGGCGCTGGAACCCGACTCGATCGGGCTGTGCACCTCGCCGCTGTTCCACATCGCCGGTCTCGGTAGCCTCGCGCCCGCCTTCCTGCTGGGCTCGAAGACGGTGCTGCATCCGCTCGGCGCCTTCGACGCCGGTGAGTTCCTGGACGCGCTGGAGCGCGAGCAGGCCACCTCCGCGTTCTGCGTGCCCGCGCAGTGGCAGCTGGTCTGCGACCATCCGACGGTGAAGGATCGCAAGCTCGCGCTCGAGGTGCTCAGCTGGGGCGCCGCGCCCGCCTCCGACACCGTGCTGCGCGCGATGGCCGAGTGCTTCCCGAACTCGTTCAACGTCGCGGTGTTCGGCCAGACGGAGATGTCGCCGATCACCTGCGTGCTGGAGGGCAAGGACGCCATCCGCAAGCTCGGCTCGGTCGGCAAGGTGATCCCCACCATCCAGGCGCGCATCGTCGACGACGAGATGAACGACGTCGCGCCCGGCGAAGTGGGCGAGATCGTCTATCGCGGTCCCACGCTCATGCAGGGCTACTGGAGCAAGCCGGAAGCCACCGCCGAGGCCTTCGCGGGCGGCTGGTTCCACTCCGGCGACCTGGTCCGCCAGGACGAAGAGGGCTTCGTCTACGTGGTGGACCGCAAGAAGGACATGATCATCTCCGGTGGCGAGAACATCTACTGCGCCGAGGTGGAGAACGTCCTGTTCGCCCACCCGAAGATCCGGGAGGCCGCGGTGGTGGGCCGCACGCACGAGAAGTGGGGTGAGGTGCCGGTCGCGGTGGTCGCCCTGCACAACCCGGACGACGAGCTGACCTTGGCCGAGTTGGAGCCGTTCCTCAACGAGAACCTCGCGCGCTACAAGCACCCCAAGGAGCTGGTGCTGCTTGCCGAGCTGCCGCGCAATGCGAGCGGCAAGGTGGTCAAAGTCCAGTTGCGCAAGGACTATTCGTCCTGAGCGTGCGGTGCGTTCGGTTTCACGTGAATCGGACAATGCACGCGGGCGCGGATGCGTAAGGTCGTCACATGGCGATCCGACGCATCCGCGCCGCTGTGCTGGCGCTGCACTGGCAGGTGAATGTCATTCGGCCGGAGGGGTTCTTCGGTCCCATGCTGGCCGCGCCCGTGGCGGCTTCTGGCGTCGTGGCGCGGGCGACGGACTTCCACGCCGCGGCGCTCGCGGCGCGGCTGCCGGTGGTCTTCACCCGGTTCACCATTCCGATCGGCGAAGGAGAACTGGTGCGCAACACCGGATTCATGCGCTCGGTCGGCGCGGCGCAGACCGAGTTCCGGCCGGAATCACCGGGCGCCGCGATCATTCCGGAGATGGCGGCGCAGCCGACGGAAGTCTTCGACAACCAGAAACTCTCCGGCCTGGCGGGCAGCAAATTGCCGGAATGGTTGGCCGATCAAGGGATCGAGACGCTCTTCGTCACTGGCGTCGCCACCAACCTGACCGTCGAGCAGACCGCACGGCACGGCACCGATCTCGGCTTCACCGTGCACCCGGTAGCCGACTGCGTGGCCGCCGCCACCCCGGAAGCGCACGAAGCCGCTTTGGCCAACCTCGAACTCGTCACCGCGGGCAGTGTGCGCGCCGCGGATGCGCTGGAACTGATCAGCGGCTGAGCATCGCCGCGGAGGAAATGGCTTCTCGGCCCACGCGGAAGGCCGGTCACCCACTCCGTCCGGCCAACCCTGGACCGATGAGGCGGACCACCTGCTGGTACGCCTCCCCGGCCGAGAGCGGTGGGTGTCCTTCCGCGATCGCGCCGAGCAGGCCGACGACACCCCAGGACAGGAACGTCACGGTGGTCGCGAACTCGTCTTCCGGCATCGTCAGCCGGTCGCGCAGCCGCTCGGCAAGGATCTGCGCGACCATCACCCGCGTGGTGCGCAATAGCACGGTGCCGCTCTTGCGGCCGAGCAGCGCCCGGTAGATCTCCGGGTGACCGGCGGCCAGCTCGAACAGCGTGCGCACCGGCGCGAGCGGTTCGGGAACGTCCGCGTCGGTCTCGGCCGCGGTCATGGCCGCGCGCAGGTAGTCGGTGCTGCTGCGCAGCAGCAGATCGTCTTTGTCCCGGTAGTGGGTGTAGAACGTCGACCGCCCGACGTCCGCGCGCTCGAGGATGTCGCGGACGGTGATCCGGTCGTAGGCGCCTTCGACCATGAGTTCGATCAGCGCTCGGTGCAGCGAGGCCCTGGTGCGCCGGACCCGGCGATCGGCGCTGTCCTGTTCTTCCGGCACGGTGCCTCCCGGACAAATGTCTCGTACGCGTCCGATTACGGACGGTTTCCGTGGCATTGATCCTGGTCGGCACGGCCATATCGGCAGATCCTGAACTCATGTCCGGAAACGAACACCAGTCTGCCACCGATAGCCACCCCGACGTCGGCGTGCTGCTCACCCAACCGCGCCGCTACCGTGCCCTCAAAGCCGCGCTTCTACTCGGCCGGGCGAACCGCCTGAACGCCCGGCTCGCCGAGTTGGCTCGTCCCGCCGCCGGCGCCGAGGTCGTCGATGTCGGTTGCGGTCCGGGCGACCTCGCTCGCGTGCTCGCTCGCCGCGTCGGCCGGGTCACCGGCGTCGATCCGTCGCCGCAGATGATCGACTACGCGACCGCGCGCTCACATGACCTGGCCAATTGCCGGTTCGAAGTCGGGACGGCACAGGATCTTCCGCTGCCCGACGCGTCCGCCGATCTCGTGACCTCGACCTTCGCGATGCATCACATCCCCGCGTCGCACCGTGCCGACGCCATCGCGCAGATGTTCCGGGTATTGCGCCCGGGCGGCCGGCTGCTGCTCGCCGACACGCTGCCGACCGATCCGTTGCTCTCCACCGTGGTGCGCGTCATGGCGAGATTCGCGGCGCACCGCACCCACGATGCCGATCACGACCAGGGTGATCCACTGGCGGGCATCGATATCCGCCGGTATCGAGACGACCTGCGCGCGAACGGTTTCGAAAGTGTCGAATTCGTCGTCGTCCGCCCCGCGACCGCCGTGCTGCTGGCGAACAAACCAGGCGAGACCGCCGCTTAGATCAGGTCCTTCTTCGCCAGCCAGCGCATGGCGCCCCAGCCGCAGAACACCGGAAGCCAGCAGGTGAGTACGCGGTAGAGCAGCACCGAGGGCACCGCGATGTTCGCGGGCAGGCCGAAGGCGGCCAGACCACCGATCAGTGCCGCCTCGACCGCGCCGACACCGCCCGGGGTCGGCGCGGCCGCGGCCAGCGTGCCGCCGATCATGGTGACGATCGTGACGGTGATGAAGGTGGTGCCGCCGCCGAACGCCTGCACGCTGGCCCACAGCGCGCCCGCCATACCGACGGTGAGCGCCGCGCATCCGCCGATGATCACCGCGGAACGTTTGGGATCGCGAGCCAGGTCGGCGAGTTCGCCGATGACCTCCTGCAACTGCGGCCGCACCGCGTCGTTCAGCCAGCGGCGCAGTTTCGGCACGAACATGAACGCGCCGACGATCCCGACGCCCACGCCGGCGAGCAGATACAGCACCGTGGCGTGCGGGACGAAATGCGACAGGTCCGTCGAGGTGCCCGCCAGGATGCTGAACGCGAGCAGCAGGCCGACATGCGTGATCACCTGCACCGCCTGTTGCAGCGCGACCGCGGCGGTGGCGCGCACCGTGCCGATACCTGACTTCTGCAGAAACCGCACGCTCAACGCGAGTCCGCCGACGCCTGCGGGGGTGGTGGTCGCGGCGAAAGTATTGGCGACCTGCATGATGAGCAGATTCCGGATGTTCACCGCGCCGAACGCACAGGCCCACAGCGCCGCCGCCGCGCCGACGTAGGTCAGGGCGGAGACGAGCAGCCCGAGCAGCGCCCACCACCAGTTCGCCGTGCGCAGCTGGGTGAAGAAGGTCGGCACGGCGCTGATGAACGGGTAGGCGACGTACACCAGCCCGATCAGCAGGACCAACTGGATGATCTGGTTGCGGGAGAACCGGGTGATCTGCTCGGCTTCGATCCGGTCCTGACCGGTCTGTTTGCGCACCTCGTCGCGGGCGTCGGACAGCGCGATCTTCCATTCCGGGACCGCTTTGCGGATGCCGGTCGGGATGGCCGACTTGGTCAACCGGCCCGCCGCGGCGAGTACCCGCGCCTCACCCAGGGTTTCGATCGCCGCGCGCACGGCGGGCTCCTTGCCGAACGTCGCGGTGGTCGTCACCAGCAACTGGGCGATGTCGGATTGCAGTTGCGCGTCCGACGCTCCGTATTCGGCGTTGCCGAAGCCGCCGAACAGTGTGACGCCGTCGGCCACACGGATGTCGACCGGCCGCAGGTCGCCGTGTGAGATCTGCTTCTGTTGCAGAGTGTCCAGCGCTCGCCACACTCCGGGCAGCACTTCGGCGGACTGTTCGGTGATCGCCGTGCCGCACGGCTGCGTGTGCGCGTACAACATCCAGCCACGCGACAGCGCGGCGACCGCGACGGGGGTGCCGCTGCCGAGCCCCAGGTCGGCGACGGCGATCGCCATGAGCGCGCGATGCTCGACCGCACGGTGCATGGAACCGTGGATGGCCGCGGTTTCGCTGGAGCGGAAGGTCAGCCAGCGCCACAGCTGGCGCAGCGCGCCGAAACTGCGCTGGTTCTTGCCGAACATCTCGACGAGCAGCTCGCGTTCCGGCCCTTCGATGGCGGCGGCGAGCACCAACGGACCGCGGCCCGCCGGATGCACCACGGTGAACCCGGTGACCGTGTGACCACGATTGGCGAGCACCCGCACGGCCGCGTCGAGCGGGACCTCCAGCGCGGGCGTGCCCACCACGAGCACGATCACCGCGCCGACCAGCCAGCCGACCGCGAGCCCGAACATCGCCCGGGCGGGCACCACGGTGCTGACCGCGAGGTGGATCGGCGCGAACGCCAGCAGCAGGAACCACAACCAGCGCCGCGGGCGGGTGGGCAGCCACGGACTGGCGACGGTGAGCATGGCGGCGATCATCGCGATCCAGCGCGGATCGTCGAGGAACTGGGACAGGAAGGTGTCCAACCGGTCCGGCACCTGCAGATGCCATTTCGGCGCGGAGAGGCCGGTGCCGGTGATGGACAACAGCAATCCCGCTACCGCCCCGGCAGCGGCGTAGCCGGCGAGCAGCTTCCACTGCCTGCCGATGATCAGCTCGATCAGGATCGCGAACGGCAGCGCGAGAATCGCCATGCCGTAGACCAGGTACACCAGGTTCGACTGGTCCGGGTTGAGGAAACCGACGATGTTGGAGACCGAGCGTTCCAGGGCCAGCCATTCCGGGCGGGTGATCAGTGAGGCCGCGATCACGACTGCCACCCACAGTGTTGCGAGGACGACCCGGATGATGTCGCTCGTGCGCCGGATCAGCGGCTGTAGCAGGCTCCCCGTGACCGGGATCTCCCGCCCGTCCACTCGCATGCTCGCCCGCCTCTCCGGGTATTCAGGCCGTACTGGTTGGAGCCGCGAGACCCGCGTTCAGGTCCTGCGTCGAGTGCCGCTCCCCTTTTCTGGGCGTACCCGGTGAGTTACCCATGTGTGTACGAAGTCTGTTGTTACGTTCGCTGCACGATACCGGCTGGTGTGGACGATCCGGCTCGCGGAACCCCGCCGCTGTCTCCGCTCGGTTGTGCAGTGTGCCGGACATCACTCACGCTCGAGGTTGATCTTCACATCAGTGTCAAGTTTCAGCATGAGGGCATGGACAACGAACTCTTCGAGTACAGCCCGATCGTCGATCGTCCGCCGTTGCGGTGGCCCGGCGGTGCCAGGGTGGCGTTCTATGTCGGACTCAATGTCGAGCACTATCGGGTGGACCGGCCGTCCACGAGCATCTTTCCCGGTACTGCCGGGCTCGCGCCGGATCCGCTGAACTACGGCTGGCGTGATTACGGACCGCGGGTGGGCATCTGGCGGGTGATCGAGGTGCTCGACCGGCACGGTATCCGGGCCAGCGCGTTGCTGAATTCCGATGTCGCCGAGCGGTATCCGCAGATCATCGCGGCGGGTGTACGGCGGGACTGGGCGTGGCTCGCGCACGGGAAGAACAACTCGATCTTCCAGCCGGACGTTCCGGCGGAGGAGGAGGGCGCCTACCTCGCCGATGTGGTCGCGACCATCGAGCGCGCGACCGGACGCAGGCCGCGCGGCTGGATGGGGCCCGCGCTCACCGAGTCCTTCCGCACCCCGTCGCTGCTGGCCGAACTCGGCCTCGGCTACGTCCTCGACTGGACCAACGACGACCAGCCCTATCCCCTGTCGGTACCCGGCGTGCTCAGTGTCCCTTACTCGGTGGAACTCAACGACAACACACTGTTCCTCGGCAAAGCCACCAGCGGACCGGATTTCGTGCGCATGGTCCGCGATCAGTTCGACCAGCTCTACGCCGAGTCGGCCGACAGCGGGCGGGTCATGGCGCTGGCCCTGCACCCCTTCGTGATCGGGCAGGCTTTCCGGATCAAATACCTGGACGAAGCACTCGCATACGTGTCGGGCCACCCGAGAGTGTGGCTGACCACCAGCGACGAGATCGCCGCCCACTACTCGAGCGCGTCGGTGCTTGCCGAACCCGCGCGAGCCGATGACGATCGGGTCAGGTAAACCGATCTGCGAGAGGCAGCGATGGCAGCGCAGGAACAGACACAGGACCAGGACCTCACCGGAAAGACGGTGGTGGTGACCGGCGCGAGCTCGGGCATCGGCGCCGCAGCGGCGCAGCGGCTCGCGGCTCGCGGCGCCACCGTCGCCGTCGTCGGCCGATCACCGGAGCGCACCGCCGAGGTGGCGGCGAAGGCGGGCGCGCAGCCGTTCGTCGCCGACTTCGCCCGGCTCGACGACGTGCGCAAGCTGGCCGACCAACTGCTCGACCGGTACCCGACGATCGACGTGCTGGCCAACAACGCGGGCGGCGCGTGGCCCAAGCGGACGGTCACCGACGACGGCAACGAACTCACCTTCCAGGTCAATCACCTGTCCCCGTTCCTGCTGACCAACCTGCTGCTGGAGCGTTTGACCCGTTCGCGGGCCCGGGTGGTGAACACCGCGAGCACGACCTACCGGATGGCGAAGCTGGACTTGGACACGGCCAACGCGCCGACCGGCTCGTTCAACCAGCTCGGCGCGTACGGCGCGTCCAAACTGGCGAACATCTTGTTCACCAGGGAACTGGCCCGCCGCACCGAGGGCACCGGCATCACCACCGCGGCCTTCCACCCCGGTGTGGTCGCGACCCATGTCTACGACAACGCGCCGCTCGGCTTCGGCTGGTTCGTCCGGTCTCCGCTGGCGCGCCCGTTCTTCATCCAGCCGGACAAGGGCGCCGAGCCGCTGGTGCATTTGGCCACGACCGCCGACGGTGCGGCGATCAACGGCCAGTACTTCCATCGTTTCCGACTGGAGCCGCCGCGCAACAAGCAGGCGGTCGACGCCGATCTCGCGGGACGGCTCTGGACGCTGTCCGAGCGGGCCACCGGGCTCACGTCGACCGAATAGTCAGGCGGTCACGGTTCTGTGAGCCGGAGTGAGGAGCCCGCTGCCCGCTCCGGCTCGACACCGACCCCGTACACCCCACCGGACACCGCGCCCGCGTCCAGCTCGACGATCGCCCGCGCGACTTGCTCGGTGGGGACCAGGGCCGGAAAAGTGGTCGGGGCGATCGCGTTCGCGCGCACCCCGAACTCGGCGAACTCGGCGGCGATATTCCGGGTCAGCTGGTTGAGCGCGGCTTTCGACGCGGAGTACAGCGTCTGTGCCGGGTAGACCTCCGAGCCGGAGATGCTCGAGACATTGACGATGTTGCGGTTGCGCGCGCGATTCTCGGGTCCCGCGTGCAACCAGCATCGTTGTGCCAGCCGCGCCGAAAGACGCAGGGGTACCGCTACGTTCAGCGCGAAGTGCGGATCGAAGTCGTCCAGCGCTGCGTCGCCGTCGACGATGCCGCCCGGATGCAGCCGGACGTGCGCCGCGTTGTTCACCAGCAGGTCGACTCCGCCGAACCGGGCCAGCGCCAGATCGACCACCCGTTCCACTTCACCCGGCTCGGTCAGATCCGACCGCACCACGAACACACGGGAATCGTTCTCGGGCACGGTCGCGTTCGGCGCCAGCGGATCGATGTACCACTCCAGCTGCGACGGCACCGCGGGTGTGCGCGTGCGGCACACGGCGACGATGTCGTAGTCGCGGTAGTAGGCCTGGCAGAACGCGTCGCCCAGCGTGCCGCTCGCACCGGTGAGCAGGCAGACGCGGCGTTCACCAGTGGACAATCTTGTCTCCTCCCCAGCGCCGTTCGGCGTCCGCCTTGGTGCGGTGCACCCACATCACCACGCTGTTGCGGTCGTTGACGTTGTTGCCCGCGAACGTGTGCCAGGTGCGCGGGGTGACCTCGAACAGCAGCAGCGAATTGTCCAGCGGCGGGACGAGGGACACGCACGGCAGCGCGGCTCCCTGGGCGACGTGGTCGTACAGCGCGGTCTCGCCGCCGTCGCCCGGCTGCCATCCCGGATTGCCCAGATAGAACAGCACCGCGACGCCGCGCACGGTCTCGCGCGCGACGACGCCGGGCGCGCGTGCCCCAGTTTTGGTGTGCACGGTGGCGTCGGGCAGGCGTACTTCGCCGGGACCGGGCGGCTGGCCGGGGAACCAGGCCGGGTTGAGATCGTTGTGCGGCCAGCCGAACGGGCTGCCCGGCCCGTGGTGGTGCACCGATCCTTCGACGTCGCCGGTCGGTTCGACACCCCCGAGCCGGGCGACCAGGTCGTGCCACTCGCGTGAGGTGAACACCGCGAGCGGGCCGTCGCGTAGGTCCCCCAGCCGAATTCCGTCGGCGCTGTAGCCGTCGGCGACCGGGGCGACCAGGTCGGGGCGCTCGCCGCGAACCCGCTCCAGTTGCTCGGTCAACCGCTGATAGAACTCGGGAACGAAGACATCGCGGGCGTACACGTGCGGAAAGGGCCTGCTGCGCCGGATCCAGCGTCGGTGGGCGAACAACTCTGCGAACCACTGCGGAACCGGCGGTGTCGCGAGCTCCGGCTCGGTTGTCACCATTACTCCCTCCCGGTCGAACCTCCGTGATCATATTGCCCGTACCCGGAACACGCGGGCCGGTCGCGGCCCTGCGAGGATCACGCGAATGAACCGGGATCTGCGTGTGTGTTTCGTCGGGGATTCGTTCGTCGCCGGTGTCGGCGACCCGGATTTCCGGGGGTGGGTGGGCAGGCTCGCGTCCGCGGCACATGCGGAAGGGATTCCGCTGACGGCCTACAACCTCGGGGTGCGCAGACAGACCTCGGCCGAGATCCTGCGGCGCTTCCGCGCCGAATGCGCGCCCCGCCTGCGGGAGGGCGTGGACGCGCGGGTCGTGCTCTCCTTCGGCGTGAACGACGCCATGCACGAGAACGGCGGTCCGCGGGTCGCGCCCGAGGAGTCGGTGGCCAACCTCGGCGAGTTGCTCGCGCAGGCGGGCGAGCGAGGTTGGCCGGTGCTGATGGTCGCTCCGCCGCCGATCGCCGACGACGAGCACGATGCCCGCACCGCCGCACTGGACGAGCGATTCGCGCAGGTCTGCGCCGCGGCGGAGGTGCCGTACGTGCGAGTGCACCAGCTACTGCGCGACAGCGCGGTGTGGGCCGCCGACGTGCGCGCGGGTGACGGGGCGCACCCAGGGGCCGCGGGTTACGAGGAGATGGCCGCGCTCATCGCTCCGCAGTGGCGCGCGTGGCTGTCGCGGTGACACGTAGATTTCGGATCGTATAGTTCTAATCTGTCTCAGACAGAACGGGCTACTATTTCGAATTCGGCGTCACCGACCCGGTGTTGCACCGAAATACCCTGCGCCCCATAGTGACCGGAATTACCCGATCGACATTCCCCGCTCGGCCGCCTCTGCCCGCCGTCTCCGCGCGGGCTCCAGATCCAGTGTCGGTGAACCGGCCTTCGGCACCTCGTCCGAGACGAACGCTTCGCTCAATTCCGGTACCCAACGGACGATCTCGTCGCGATAAGGACCTTCGGTCTCCAGCTGACCGAGCACGCCAACGAGCGTCAGGAACGAGCGGGCGAACGGCGTGAAGTAGGCGGGCATGGTCAGCTGCCGGACCACATTGGTCAATCGAGGATTGGTGGTGCGCAACACTTGTCGCCGCAACCAGCGGGTGGTCAGCCGGTAGGTCTCGTGCCGGAAGGGTTCACCGCAGGGAGTGATGGCGGCGTAGAGCGCGTCGCTGTCGAGAGCGAGTCCGTTCGCCACGAAGCCGTGTCGGCGCGTGGCGTCGGCCAGATCTCCTGGCCCGCCTCGGAATATCGCTTTACAGCAGTCGAGCGTCAGTTCGCCGAAACCCGCAGGAGGCCACGGGCTGCACGCGCCGAAGTCCATGACGCCGAGCCGGCCGTCCGGCAGCACGCGGAAGTTGCCCGGATGCGGATCGGCGTACAGCAGGCCGTGGCGAGCCCAGCCGGAGGTCACGAAGCGGACCATGAGCATGCCCACCCGGTCACGCTCGGCCTGCGTGCCCGCGGCGAGGACGCGCGGTACGGGTGTGCCATCGATCCATTCGCTGATCAGCACGTCACCGTGTTGCGCAACCACATTCGGCACATAGAAGTCGGGATCATCCGCGTAGGCCGCGGCGAAGGCGCGCTGATGCTCGGCTTCCGCCGCATAGTCGAGTTCCCCTGCGACCGACGCGCAGATCGCTTCGGTCACCGCCTTCACGTCCGCGCCCGGCAGGAAAACCGTGGCGAGATAGGAGATCCGGCGCAGGTGGTCCAAATCGCGGGCCACCGCCTGCCTGCCGCCGGGATACATCACCTTGACCGCGACCGGTCTGCCGTCGTGCCAGATCGCCCGGTGCACCTGCCCTAGCGAGGCCGCGGCGGCGCGTCGATCATCGAATTCGCGGAAGTGCGAATGCCATTCCGTCCCCATGCTTTCGGCTATGGCAGCGCGGACGGCGTGCGGCAGCATCGCGGGCGCGGCGTCCTGCAACCTGCTGAGCGCGATCCGGTACGGCTCGGCCACCTCCCGCGGCAGTGCCAACTCGTAGATGGCCAGCAGTTGCCCCAGCTTCGCGGCGCAGCCTTTCAGCTCGCCGAGCACCTCGAAGATGTGCTGCGCGGTGCGCAGCTGAATGTCCCGATTGACTTCTTCGGCCGATCTGCCGAGCGCCCGCTTGCCGATGCCCGCGGCCTGCCGTCCCGCGAAGGCCACCGGCAGCGCGGCCAGTTTCGCGCCGCGAACAGCGCCGTGAACAGGCGGTTTATCGTGGGAACGCGACGCGAAGAGCCGGGATCGTTTGCCCGCGGCCCCCGGCTCGGGGCGCTCTCCGATGGGCCGGATGGTCATGACTCACCTCACAGTCGCGGGCACAAGTGTGACACAGGTGCAGTACCCGACAGTAGGGCTTAGACTGTCTGGGACGTGTTCGAAAGTAGTCGAAAGGTGACTTCGATGGGATCCCAGACGGTGGTCGCCGACGTTGCCGACGAGCTGGCGCGCCGGGTTGCCGCGGGGGAATATCAGCCGGGGGATCTCATGCCGTCGGTGCGTCAGGTCGCCGAGGAATTCGATATGAACCGCGCGACCGCGCAGCTGACGCTGGGCAGGCTGGAGTCGTACGGTTTCGTCGAAGCCCGGCGCGGCAAGGGATTCACGATCCGTGACGTCCGAGAGGCGGGCGGGGTGGACGTGTACCGCCAGCTGTTCCGCTTCTCGATTCCCATGCCGGACATCGCGATGGAGATGTTCCGCGACATCGTGGACGTCGAGCGCAATCTTGTGCTCGAGACGCTGCTCGCCTACACCGGTGGCGAACAGCGGATCGATTCGGCCGAACTGAAATCCACCATCGACGAGCTCGAATCCCTGGCGCGTCAGCAGGTTCCGGATCTGCGGCAGATGCTGGCGCTCGAGGTCGCGCTGGTGCGCAGACTGCTGACCACGCTCGGTCTCCCCATGCAGCGGGCGATCTTGAACTCGATCGGTGAGACGGTGCTCGAGGTGCCGGAGGCGGTCGAAGCGTATTTCGCGGGCGCGCCGGATCTGCACGTTCTGGTCTGGCGAGCGCTGGCCGCGGTGTGGGATTCCGGCTCGGGGCCGAGCGAGGCTCAGCTGGCGCTGTTCGAGGATCTGTTCGGCATGTACCACGAGAAGGTGATCGCGCGCTTCGAGGAATTGGTGGTCGGCATCGAGGAAAGCGCCGGCGTGAACCAGGCCGCCACCGCCTAGTCGTTTCGTACGCTGCACAGTGCGTCTGGGACGATTTGCCCCGACCATCCTCTCGTTGCGCCGAAGTGAGCTGGGCCACCGCGTTCCCTGAGCGTATCTGTCCCAGACGCTAATGGGTCGAATGGGATGAATCGGCCGCGGCTTGCGTGGGTGTTCGGGCTGCTGCGCACCGCGCCGACCACGACGAAATCGTCTCCGGCACAGGGTCTCAGCGGCGCGACCGAGTGCTTCTGGGCAGCGGGGTTCGAGTTCGGCCCGAAGTCGTGAACCGGAGATCGCACCGGCGTAGGGGTGGCCGCCGCTACGCCGGTGCGATCGTCCCGGGCTTTCGACCGGACGGATGCCGCACGGCATCGCCGTCCCGGAATCGACGCCCGGACTCAGGCCCCGCCGTTGAGCTTGTTGAGGCGCTCGCACGCCTCGACGTACTCCTGGATCAGGCGGTTGACCACATCCGCGGAACGCTCCACCCGATTCATCATGCCGACGATCTGGCCGACCGGATTGAAGTTGACGTCCTTGGCGGCCTCCGGATAACGGTGCCCGCGCTTCACGCCTTCCAACGCGACCATCATCTGCAGCGGCATCGGCAGCGGGTCGGGGGTATCGGCCCGCTCCCACGCCTCGGTCCAGTCGTTGCGCAGCATGCGGGCGGGCTTGCCGGTCCATGCGCGCGAACGCACGGTGTCGTGGCTGGTCGCGTCGATGTAGGTCTGCATCTGGGCGGGCGGCACGTTGGCTTCCTCGACGGTGAGCCACACCGAGCCGGTCCACGCGCCCGCCGCGCCCATCGCCATCGCGGCGGCCACCTGGCGGCCGTTGCCGATGCCGCCCGCGGCCAGCACGGGCAGATCGCCGACGGCATCGATGACCTGTGGCCACAGCACCATCGAGGAGACCTCGCCGCAGTGGCCGCCGCCCTCGGTGCCCTGGCAGACCACGAAGTCGAGGCCGGCGCGCTTGTGGTTGAGTGCGTGCTTGACCGAACCGCACAGCGCGCCGATCAACCGGCCGGAATCCTGCACCTGCTTGATCACGTCCTCGGGCGGGGTGCCGAGGGCGTTGGCGACCAGCTTCGCCTTCGGGTGCCGCAGAATCACCTCCACCTGCGGGCCCGCTGTGGTGGCGGTCCAGCCGAGCAGTTGGTTGTGGTGCTCGCTCTCGGGCAGCTTGGGCACGCCGTGGTCGGCGAGGATCTTCTCGGCGAAGTCGCGGTGCCCCTGCGGGACCAGTTCGGCCAGCTTGGCTTCGAGTTCCTCCGGGCTCAGTCCATCGATGCCCTTGCCCTCGTACTTGGAGGGAATCACCAGATCGACGCCGTACACGCCCTGTACGTGCTCATCCAGCCAAGCCAACTCGACCTCGAGCTGCTCGGCGGTGAAGCCGACGGCGCCGAGCACGCCGAGTCCGCCCGCATTGCTGACCGCGGCCGCCACGTCGCGGCAGTGGGTGAAGGCGAAGATAGGGAATTCGATCCCGAGCCGTTCGCAGATTTCGGTACGCATGGCGTGCTGGTCTCCCTAACTGCTCCGCCGCGAACGGCGCGGCGCAGATGTACTAGAACGAGTTGCATAAGTGGCGCTCGGTTCGGCCTGGTCGCCGCACGTCGAGTCCACCGCGAGCCGCTGATATCGCCATGAAGCGGCTGCGGCATCCTCGACTGGCCTTCGCACCATGCCTCGACAGTAACACGTTCTAGTTTTCTGCGGAATGCGATGCCGGATCAGGCGGTGGCGCGCTCCAGTTCGGCGAGCGACTCCTCCAGGTGGTCGAGCAGACGGGGCAGCTGCGGCACACTGCGACGGCAGCCGACCAGGCCGAAGTCGAGATTGCCCGCGTTGGAGGTGAGCGTGATGTTCACCGCCTGACCGTCGAACGGGATCGACAGCGGGTAACTCGCGTCGAGACGCGCGCCGTTCCAGTACATCGGCTCTCGCGGCCCGGGCACGTTCGAGATGACGATGTTGAAGGTCGGACTGGTCCACGGGATCAGCGCGGGCACGAGGTTGAGGGCGAGCGGGCTGAGCATCAGTGCCGACAACGCCATCGTCTGATTGCACGACAGCGTGCGATAGACGTCCTTGCCGTCGCGCATCGACGCGGCGACCACCTGCAGGCGCTCCAGCGCATCGGCGATGTCGGTGCCGAGGTTGCACAGCACCGCGCCGACCTTGACCCCGTTGGTCTCGTCGTCGTCCTCGGCGCGCAGCGACATCGGCACCATCGCGACCAACGGCTTGTCCGGCAGAGCGGCTCGTTCGAGCAGGTAGCGCCGCAGTGCGCCCGCCGACATGGTGAGCACCACGTCGTTGAGCGTCGAGCCGGTCGCCTTTTTCACTTGCTGCAACCGTTCCAACGGCCAGGACCGCACCACCGCACGGCGCGCGCCGCCGATCGGGACGTTGAACATGGTGCGCGGCGCCGCGAACGGCAGGGTCAGCTGCTGCCGCGACAGCGCGGTGCGCGCGGCACGCAGGACCGATACGCCGGATGTCGCGGCGGAGAACAGGTTTCGCGCCACACCATCGGTACCGGACGGCGTCCTACGCCTGCCCCGAGGCAGGTGCCACGGCACGCGCGTGACACTCGAGGACGGATCGCCGGTCAGCGTGCGCCGGAGTAGACGCTGGGCGGAAACGCCGTCGATCAACGCGTGATGCATCTTCGAATACAGTGCGAACCTGCCGTCGGCGAGGCCCTCGATCAGGTGGAACTCCCACAGCGGGCGGTGCCGGTCGAGCAGACTGCCGTGCAGGCCGGAGGCCAGCTCAACGAGCTGGTCCATGCGTCCCGGCCCGGGCACGGCCAGCCGCCGCACGTGGTAGTCGAGTTCCACGTCCTCGGCGCGCGTCCACGCCATCTGCGGAGACCCGAAGATCGTCGCGGGATGCTTGCGAAAGGCCGGATCGATGTCGGTGCTGCGTAATAGCTTGTCGTGCACTTGTGCGGCGAAGTCCGCTCCGGCGTCCTCCGGCGGCTCGAACAGCTGCAACGCTCCCACGTGCATCGGCTGTTCGCGGGATTCGGCGAGCAAGAAGACGGCATCGACCGGCGCGATGAATTCCATGATGAGTCGCCCCCTGACGACATGGTGAGGATGTTCGGAGTACGAATCGACCACGTTGTCGGCGGGCCCGCGCAGCCATGAAACCGCCGCGACACGACAAACTTACCCGGGCGCGACGGACCGCGTTCGGTGAATCACCGAACCTTCGAGGCCAGCAGGTAGGCCTGCCCGAACCGCTCGTCGGGACCCGGCTCGCGCACCATGCGAGCGATCATGGCGAACCCGGCGTCACCGAGCAGACGCACGAGACGCTTCGGCGCCCACCGGTAGGCGCGAGTCACCTTGTGGTCGAAGGCTTCCACCGCGTCGGGCTGGTCGGCCGTCTGGAAAGCCAGCAACACGTGCCCTTTGCTTGCGAGTACCCGATGGAACTCGCTCAACACGTGCGGCACGCGATCCGGTGGGAGGTGAATCAACGAATACCACGCGACTATGCCGCCGAGCGCCTCGTTGCTTATCGGTAGCTGCTCTACGGAACCTTGCGCGAAAAGTAGCTGCGGATGTTCCACGCGGGCCAGCTCCACCATTCGCGGCGAGAGATCGATCCCGAATACCTGCGCACCCAACGCAGCGAGGTGTCCGGTGATCCGTCCCGGGCCGCAGCCGACATCGGCTATGGGGCCGGAGCCGTTGCCCGCCACCGATTCCACGAAGGCGCCGAGCATCGCCCGATCGAGCACCGCACCGGCGAGGTGGTGGCGGAAAAGCTCGGTGTAGAGCTTGGCGACGTGGTCGTAGGCGGCTCGGGTGATGGCCACGTCAGGGTGTTCGTCTGCGAAGTCTTCGGTCGAATCCAGCACCCGGAGCAGCGTATTACGTGCTCACTCCCCCGAATCGAATGCCAGGGCGACGGCGAGGCCGTCCGCGTAGACGCGGTGCCGGGTGATCAGGCGCCGTGGCGATCACCTCTCGGGTAATTGGGCGGCAGCCTCCGGCGCGGCGGGCGCGTCCGCTCGTGCCGCTGTGTCGCGACCGCGCGCGGTTCCCAGCACGGAACCGAGGATGACCAGCGGGAAGCCGATCGCCATGCCCGCGGTCAGCGGCTCGCCGAGCGCCGTGACGCCGAGCAGGATCGCCACCGCGGGATTGATGTAGGTGATCACCGTCGCACGGGCCGGGCCGACCTCGGCGATCAGCGCGAAGAAGAACAGGAACGCTACGGCCGTGCAGATCACCGCGAGGCCGAGCACCGACCAGGCCGCGTCGGCGGTGATGCGCGACGGGCGCAGCCACCCCGCGAACGGCGCGTAGATCACCGCCGCCAGCAGCAGCGATGCGGTCACCACACCGAGCGGGGGCAGATCGGCCAGTGCGCGATTGATGACGATCGGACCGACCGCGTAGCCGACCGTGGTGAGCCCGATCGCCGCGATCGCCGCCGGATTCCCCGAATCGACATCCAAGCCGACGAGCGCGGCGACGCCCGCGAACCCGACGAGCAGGCCGACCACCCGGCTCGCGTCGAACCGGTCGTGGCCGAGCACGGTCACGATCACCACGGCGATCAGCGGCACCGCCGCGATCAGCAAGCCGACCGTCGAACTGTGCAGCGTGGTCTCGGCGTACCCGATCAGGAACCACGGCCCGGTGATCTCCACCAGGGTGTAGAGCAGCAGAGGCCGCCATCGCCGGAACACCGGCGCCAGCGCGTCGGCGTAGAGCGCGACCGGCAGGAGCAGCAAGCCACCGATCAGCGTGCGGCCGAACGCGACCACGATCGGGTCGAGATCCTCTACCGCGATGCGGATCATCGCGTACGGCACGCCCCAGATCACGCCCATCGCCAGGAAGAGGGCCCATCCGCGGCGGGTCATCGCACGACCACCGCGCGGTGCGGACGGACGGCGACCGATTCGGTGCCGGGGGTTGAGAACATGCTCCGCTCGCTTTCGACCACTGGGAGCTTATCCAGGTGATCCGATCATCCGACAGATCCACTTCCCCGCTCCGGCAAGGCCGGTTCGCTCCGTTCCATGTCCCGTTCGTCCTATTTGAGCGAATGATGCGCGAGTGCAACGTTGTTCGGGCTAGTCTTCGCCCGGAGCGAAGGGAAGGCATCATCGTGGTCGACGTCATCCGCCGACTGGCCCCGAGCGAGGAGATGTTCGCCGCGGGCGAGGTCTTCATCGGTTATGCGGCACGGGTATCCGGTCGGTTGGACCTGCCCGCGTTGACAGCCGCCTTCGAGGCAGTCGCCCGGGCGCATCCCATTCTGCGCGCCCGCATCGAGTCGTCCGCCGACGGCGGTCGAGTCTTCACCGTGACGGACGCGGCACCCCAGGTCTTCGTCGCCGACGGCGATACCGAATTCGCCTTCACTGGAGCGAAATTCGACCAGCGCACCGGCGTCTGTGGGCTGTGCGTGGTACGCGACGGCGACACCGCGAGCGTCACCCTCGTGATCCATCACAGCATCGCGGACGCGTTCCACGCGTTCGCCATCGTCACCGAGTTCTGGGCCGGGTATCGAGACGCGGTCGGCGGAAAGATCCCCGAGTCGCCGGTGCACGCGTTCCCCGAATCGATCGAGCATCTGCTCGCGGCGCGAGGCATCGAGAAGATGGCGCTGCCCGGAGCCGGGGCCGCTGCTACCGCGCCACAGGTACCGCAGCCGCGCGACGACGACTATCCGACGCTGCACACCACCCGATGCCGGCTCTCCCGAGAGGAGACCGCGGCGCTGGTCGCCCTCGGACATCGCGAGAACGTCACGGTGCACGGTCTGGTGTCGGCGGCGCTGTTGCGGACCGAAGCCGAGATCCGCGAGCTACCGCTCACCGGGCTGCTCTACCTGTACTCCGTCGACCTGCGGACCAGGGTGAGCCCCGAAATCTCCGCCACCGAAGGCACGAACGTCCTCGGTTTCGCCAATTACCTCTCCCCCGAATCCGCCGTCACGCTGGTGGAATCGGCCCGCGGCATCAGCGCGGCGCTGCACGCGGGCCTGGCCGCTGGCATCGTGCAGCGCACGCCGTTGAGCATCCCCGACATGGCGGCGGCGCCGCGACCGGCTCTGCCCGGCGTGGTCATCGCGACCAACTGGGGCACTATCCCGCCGCTGCCCGAGCAGGACGAGCTGCGCATCGACGACTTCCACTCCACCATGCTCGCGAAGCCGGACCTGACCGGCCGCCGTCCGCAGCAACCGGGCGGCGGCACCTGCGTCATCAGCACTTTCGCCGGACGGCTGAGTGTGGAAATCCATCATCCTGGGGAATTCACCCAGCTCCAACGCCATCGCGTCGAAGTGCTGGCCCGCAACCTTCGCGCCGTGCACGACTGATTCCGCCCGACACCGAGCGCACCCGGTTACACGTCACCGCTCGCGCGTTGGCGGGCGAATACGCCGCGGGCCGCGATCACGCCGAACGGCTGTGATCGCGGCCCTCGGGTCGATCAGTTCGACGCCTTCGCGGTCGCCGTGGTGGTCGGCGCCGCGGAGTGCGTTGTCGTCGTGGTCGATTCGGTCGTGGTGGTCGGCTTCGTCGTCTCGACCGGCGCCGCGACCGGAGCAGGCGCGGGCGTGGTGGTGGTGACCACCGGCGCCGAGGTGGTGGTCGAGGTCGGCGCCGTCGTCGTCGGCCGGTCCGTGGTGCCGGTTGTCGTAGGGGCGGCGCTGGTCGGCTTCGGTGCCGTGGTCGAGCTCTTGGCGGGTTCGGTCGTCGGAGCCGCCGAGGTGGTCTCCGCCGCCTTGTACACGGCGGCCAGGTCCGCCTCCTGCGGCTTGGACGTCGGGTCGACCTGCTTACCGGCCTGCGCCTGCTTCGCCAGATGGGTGAGCCACGCGGCCGCGTACTCCGCCGAGGTCAGCGGCTTGCCCGCGGCGGGGTCCGCGTCGTCCCAGTAGTCGAAGTGGTGACCGGTGTGATTCGGGCCCAGGGTGAGGTTGTACGGGTCGCTGAGGATGACCGGGATCGTGTTCTGGTTCGTCACGATGAGCCCGACGATCTCGTTGAGCACCTTCTGCGGCAGGTAGGCCAGCGGCGACATGTCGTTCGTGGCAATGGAGTCCGCCTGCACCGGCGCTTTCTTCTCACCCGGCTTGTACGCCGGATCCGACACCCGCAGCAGCACCTGCAGGAAGGTCTCGTCGCTCTGCATCCAGTTCGGCTGCGACTGGATGTCCGCGAACGCCGCCATCGCGATCCGGCCGAGGACCACGGCGACGTCCTGCCCGGTCGCCGGCGTGAGCCCGTCGCGCTCGAGCGCGTCCACGTTCAACTGCCTGCCGACATTGACCACCAATTGCAGCAGGGAGATGTTCTGCGGCGCCGAGCAGGTGAGATCGCCGTCGGAGCAGAACGACGCGATCTTGCCGTTCAGCGCGCCGAAGTCACCGCTGGTGCCGCGCACCGCGCCCTGCCCGGGAACCGCGTTCGTGCCGTTCTGATATTGCTGGTCGAAGCCGTCCGGGTTGCTGAACGGGTCCTTCGATCCCGGGAACGGCCCGTCGCCCGCCGAGCGACCCGAGTCGGCGAGGATGACGACGCCGACGACGTCGGCCGGATCCACGATCCCGTACGCGCCGTCCTGGCCGGGTTCCTGATGGCCGATCTGCATCGCGACGCGGCGGACGACGTCGGCGCCCTCGCTGTAGCCGACGATCGAGAACTTGGTGTCGGGGCACGCCTGGGCGATCTCCCGCATCACCCGCTCGGTGTTCGCGACACCGGCGTTGACAGCGTCCTCGTAGGTGGACATATTCGCCGGATAGGCGATGTAGACCGCGGCGTACGCGTCCGGATCGACGTCGTCGGCCGGTGCGTTGACGACCGGATCGACCCACTCACTGCTGTGATCACCCGACAGCGCGGCGGGCAACGGGTTGCCGTTGGCATCCACCAGCATCCTGGTGGTCCCCTCCACCGGAGTGTCGTTGCGACCGGCCACCGAGATGGTGACCATGTCGCGGCATTCCGTGACAGAGGTCGTGAGCTGGGTTTCCCTGGTTTCCGGCGTCGACGTCAACGCCAACGAGGTGGCGACCACCGCCGCCACGCCCAGCACCGCCGGAGCGGCAACCGCCGAAGCGATGCGATGCCGCGCGAAGAACTCGCGAAGAGCCATGTCCTGATTTCCATTCCATACACCGACAAAGTGGACGGACAAGCCCCCCGACGGGCCATACGTCACCGAGGACGTCGTGGTAGGGGCCCTGAGCGTTACTTAGTGCCGGATGGAAGGGTTCGAACCGCGAAGCGTCCCCTCGCGCCTGATTGCTGCTTGACCTTCACGTATGCGTCAATCCTTAGCGTCGGGGCATGACGACTGTGACGCGAACCTCCCGAGCGATCCAGCTGGCCGCGCGACCGAACGGATTGCCGGCATTGCCGGACTTCCGGCTGATCGAAGAGGCGGTACTCGATCCCGCACCGGGTCAAGTGCTGATCCGCAACCTGTACATGTCGCTCGATCCGGGAATGCTGATGCAAATCGGCGGATATCCCGAAATCCCGATGCCCGCCTTCGCCATCGGCGAAGTGATGTCCGGTGGCGCGATCGGTGAGGTCGTCGCGTCCGCTGACCAGCATGTGCCGGAGGGAGCATTGGTGCTGCACCAACACGGCTGGCGCGAGTACGCCATCGCGGACGCCGACAGCGTTCGGGTCGTCGACGCACAGGCGTATCCGTCGCCGTCGACGTACCTCGGTTTCGGATTGGTCGCGTATGTGGGGCTGACCGTGGTCGCGGGGTTACGCGAGGGTGAGACCGTTCTGGTCTCCAGCGCCGCCGGAGCTACCGGAAGCCTGGCCGGCCAGCTCGCGCGACTGCTCGGCGCCGGGCGAGTCGTCGGGAGCGTGGGATCACCGCGGAAGGCCCGCTACGTCATCGACGAGCTCGGCTTCGACACGGCGTTCGACTATCACGACCAGCCGTTGTCCGACCAGTTCCGGGCAGCCGCGCCGGAAGGGGTCGACGTGTATTTCGACAACGTCGGCGGCGCGCAACTGCGCGCCGCGATCGAGACGATGAACGTCGGCGGGCGAATCGCCCTGTGCGGCGCGCTCGCCCGGCAGCGCGCGGGTGGGACGCCCGATGGTGGGCCCGGAGACCTGCTGCCGGTGATCGCGAAGCGAATCACACTGCGCGGATTCACCGCCCTCGATCACCTGGATCTGGCGCCGGAATTCGGACGGCGGTTACGCCAGTGGCTCGCCGAGGGTTCGCTGCGGCACGCCGAGAATGTCGTCGATGGGCTGGAAAACGCTCCACAGGCAGTGCTCGACCTGGTGCGAGGTCGCTACACCGGGAAAGTAGTTGTGCGGCTCACGCGTTGAACAGTCACCACGGGAAGGACACGACAATGCTGATCGGTGAACTGGCGGAGCGGACCGGAACGACCACGCGCGCGCTGCGCTTCTACGAGGAACGAGGTCTGCTCACCTGTGAACGCACCACTTCGGGCTACCGCCGCTACGACGAAGAGGCGGTGAAGCGGGTACACAACATCCGGGAACTGCTCGATGCCGGATTCACCATCGACGATGTCCGCGCGTTCGTGCCCTACCTCGACCGCGACCTGCCCCAAACTTTCCCGTTCGAGCCGCGGTGCCCCAACGGGTACGCATCCGTCGGCCCACCACGGTTCGCCGAGCTCAATCGGCGCATCGCGAATCTGATCGAACTACGTGATCGCCTGATCGACCGGATGCCGTGGCTGGCACAGGACAGCCCGAGCGAGCCGACTGGCGAAGACCAACAGCCGTGCGGTACTTGAGCCCAGCCTCCCCCGAACTCAGCCGCGCGCCATATCCACGAACCGCGACAAATGCAGCTGATGGGCGACGGTGATCGTCGCGGTGGGGCCGTTACGGTGTTTACCGAGAATCAGGTCGGCCTCACCGCCGCGCGGGTCGTCGCGCTCGAAAGCGTCGGGACGGTGCAGCAGGATGACCATATCCGCGTCTTGTTCCAAAGATCCCGACTCGCGGAGATCGGACACCATGGGGCGCTTGTCGGTTCGCTGTTCGGGACCGCGGTTGAGCTGGCTGATCGCGACCACCGGCACTTCGAGTTCCTTGGCCAGCAGTTTCAGATTACGGGAGAAGTCCGAGACTTCCTGCTGACGGGATTCGACCTTTTTGCCGGACGTCATCAGCTGGAGGTAATCCACGACCACGAGTTTCAAATCGTGGCGCTGCTTGAGCCGCCGCGCTTTGGCGCGGATCTCCATCATCGTCAGGTTCGGCGAATCGTCCACGAACAGCGGCGCCTCGCTGATCTCACTCATCCGCCGCGCCAACTTGGTCCAGTCGTCGTCGCTCATCCGCCCGGACCGCATATCCCCGAGCTTGATCTTCGCCTCCGCCGACAACAACCGCATGACGATCTCGGTACGACTCATCTCCAAGGAGAAGATGACGCTCGCCAAGCCATGCTTGATCGAGCAACTGCGCATGAAATCCATTCCCAAAGTCGAGTTGTGCGTGGGAATCATCGAGCGTCCGGCCAGATACAGATGATCGGCGTTGTCCACTTCGACGCAGCGCACCGGCACGCTGTCGATCCGGCGTACATCGACGACGAATCGCGAGTTCGATCGCACCGTGCTGCGGCTGGCGCGCCGTTCCTTGTGCAGCAAGGCCTTCCGATACAGACCGAACACCTCGTCGTCGGTGGCGAAGGTGAGGGTGTAGGCGGTAGAGGATTCCTCGGAACGACCTCGGACTCGCTTGGTGGAGAGATGACAGCGGTAACCGAGGCCGACGATCAGCTCGTGCACGTCTGCGACGAGCCGGGCGTTCGTGACACTGAACTGTACGGAGCCGCCGTTGGTCACGGTGCCGTCGGTGTCCAGCAAACCGGCCAGTAGGGACCGTCGCTGTTGCTCGGACGCTCGCAGGTAGTCGATGGGAATGTGCTTGTCACCGAGGACACCGAGCGTCCGCAGGCGCGCCTGCACGCTCCCGACGGTGTTCCGGCACTTCTGGCACAGGCGCAGACCGATCGACCGTTCGCCGCAATTCGGGCAGCGCGGTGCAGGCACCGGAGCCGAAAGGAACCGAGCCTTTCCGCCGCAGGACCGCCCACAGGTGCGGACCTCGGTGGTGAAAGGAACGAATTCCTTGCCGCAGACCAGGCACTCGCGTGCGGGGATCGGCTCGTCGGCAGGCAATGTCAGCTGATAACGCAGCCGAGCCGACCGCGAGGGCACCGCGACGATCCCCTCGGCCTCGATTCGCGCGATGATCTCTGGATCGGCGCAGGTGAGCTGTGCGGCGGCGGACGGTCCGTCGCCGAGCCAGGCGCCCAGCGTGTAGGGCGGCACCGTCAGGGCGCGCGCAGGCAGTTGTAGCGGGCCGGAATTGCTGACCGAGTGGTTCAGTCTGCGATCCGCGGTGTCGCACCGCAGCGTTCTCGCGATCTCGGCGGTCGTACGCACCTCGGCAGCTGCCCGTTTCGACCGTCTGGATGCCCTGGTCTCCGTGAGCCATTGATGTTGTTCGTCCGCGACGAGCACGGAGCCGTCGGAGAACTCCACCTCGTAGCAGGGACGCCCGGACAAAACCTCGGTCGCCGCTACGACGCGGGTGGGACGACCCTTCGCGTCCAACAATTCGTCGCCGACGTGGACCTCACCCATGGTGGTCCATCCGGTGGGTGTCGGAAGGGGGGTATCCAGGGCCAGCGCCTTGCCCACACCAGGCCTGGCCGCGACGATGATCATCTGACCGGGGTGCAGGCCATTGGTGATTTCGTCGAGTTCGGTGAAACCGGTGGGGACGCCGAGGGAGATGCCGCCGCGGCTGGCGATGGAGTCGATTTCGTCCATCGTCGGCTGGAGCAGTTCTTCCAGGGGGAGGAAGTCTTCGCTGGTGCGGCGTTCGGTGACCTCGTAGACCTCGGCTTGGGCGCGGTCGACGACCTCGGCGACGTCCTGGCCGTCGGCGCCCGCGTAGCCGTACTGGACGATGCGGGTGCCCGCCTCGACCAGGCGGCGCAAAATGGCCTTCTCGGCCACGATTTCGGCGTAGTAGCCCGCGTTGGCCGCGGTCGGCACGGTCTGGGTGAGCGTGACCAGATACGGCGCGCCGCCGATGCGCTTGAGCTCGCCACGGCGGTCCAGGCCCGCGGCGACGGTCACCGGGTCGGCGGGTTCGCCGCGCCCGTAGAGATCCAGGATCGTGTCGTAGATGGCCTGATGGGCGGGACGGTAGAAATCGCCGGGCCGAATCGCCTCGACGACGTCGGCGATGGCGTCCTTGCTCAACAGCATGCCGCCGAGCACCGACTGCTCGGCCGCCATGTCGTGCGGAGGCTGGCGGCCGAAGTCCTCGCCGGGAGGTTCGGGCGGGAAGTCCGTGTGCCCGCGGTCATCGGTGGTTGTCACCAGACTCGACCGTCCTCTCTACCCCACGACCGGGATGCACCCTGTCGACTCGTTTTACTCCCGGGCACCGACACGTTCGAAAAAGCCTTTGACCAGGGCTCCAGCTACCGCCGCGGCACCGGTCCGTGCGCGCGCTCGGGAGCGGCCCGCGCGCAGCGATGCGACGAACCTAGGCGACCCGCTGGCTGTGCACCAAACCGCACTGTGCACACAGCTGTGGATAACTTGGGGAGAGTTCACTCAACCGTGTGCACCCCCTGTGTACAACTTGGGGAAAACCCAGGTCGGCGGGGTCAAATACGCAGATAGATATGGACTTCCGCGTTCTTCCAGGTGTGGATTAATGAAGTACCGGCGTGTCGGCCAAGTTGAACAGCCGGGCGTGTTGGGTTAACAGCACGTGAGCTACATATGGCCTGAATCACATTGCGGAAGGTCGGTTCGACCCGTAATCCACAGGCTGGGTAGACCCGGCGTCGTTGCGGTGTGCGGTGCGGCCCAGATTGTCCCTGATGACGCGCTCGGTCATCCGGCAAATAATTAGCTACAAAGCGGCTCGCGGCAGCGGAGCACGACCGAGGACCACTCCCGTGAACGGACGGGAGTGGTCCTCGACGCGATGCCTGGAATCAGGCGGCGGTGACCGTGAGGTCGAACTTCGCCGCCACGTCCGGGTGCAGGTGCACCAGGATGGCGTGCTTGCCGGTCGACTTGATGTGCGCCTTCGGCAGCTCGATGCTGCGCTTGTCGACGACGGGGCCACCCGCCGCCTTGACGGCCGCCGCGACGTCCGACTGGGTCACCGAGCCGAACAGCTTGCCGGTGCCCGCGGTCTTCACCGCCAGCGAGACCGACTCCAGGTTCTCGATGGCCTGCTTCAGCTCGTTGGCGTGGTCCAGGTCGCGGACCCGGCGGGCTTCCTGCGCCCGGCGAATGCCCTCGACCTGCTTCTGCGCGCCACGGCTGGCCGCGATCGCCAGGCCGCGCGGCAGCAGGTAGTTGCGGCCGTAGCCGTCCTTGACCTCAACGGTGTCGCCGGGGGCACCGAGGTTGTCCACATCAGCGGTAAGAATCAACTTCATTGGCGTGCCTCCCTTTCTCAGCGAGCCGTCGACACGTAAGGCAGCAGCGCGACCTCACGCGAGTTCTTGACCGCAACCGCGACATCACGCTGGTGCTGGACGCAGTTGCCGGTGACGCGGCGGGCGCGGATCTTGCCGCGGTCGCTGACGTACTTGCGCAGCAACGCCGTGTCCTTGTAATCGATCGTGACGGTTCCGGTCTTGCTCTCCTTGCAGAACGAGCAAGCCTTCTTCTTCAGCACCTTTTCGCGCGCGGGCGCTTTAGGCATGGTCTTGTACTCCGTAATCAGTGATGGCCCGAATTCGTGCGGGCCGTTGTGGCCGTTCTCAGAACGGCGGTTCGTCATCCATGCGGCTGTTGCCCCCGAAGGAGCCTGCCGCGGGCGCACTGCCCCAAGGGTCGTCCTCGGCACCGCCGGAACGCCCACCGCCACCACCGGAGGAGGCATAGCCGCCACCGCCGCCGGACCCGGACCCGAAGCCGCCGCCACCACTGCCGCGGCTGGTCTTGTTGACCTTCGCGGTGGCGTAGCGCAGCGAGGGGCCGACCTCGTCGACCTCGAGCTCGACGACCGTGCGCTTCTCACCCTCGCGGGTTTCGTAGGAGCGCTGCTTGAGCCGTCCGCTCACGATGACACGGGAACCCCTGGTCAGGCTTTCGGCGACATTCTCTGCGGCCTCGCGCCAGATATTGCAGCGCAGGAACAGCGCTTCGCCGTCTTTCCATTCGTTCGAATTACGGTCGAACACACGGGGAGTCGACGCGACGGTGAAATTCGCCACCGCCTGTCCCGCCGGTGTGAATCGAAGCTCCGGGTCGGCCGTCAGATTTCCGATGACGGTGATGACCGTGTCGCCTGCCATGTGGTTCCTCCTGCTCGGTGTGCAGTCCGCGTCTCGCTGTTGCGCTAGAGCCTAGGCACAGGCTCCGACGCAAACGAGGGTTGCCGGACTACTTGTCGTGGCGCAGAACCTTGGTGCGCAGCACCGACTCGTTGAGACCGAGCTGGCGGTCGAGCTCGCTCACGGTGGCGGGCTCGGCGGTCAGGTCGACCACGGCGTAGATGCCCTCGGCGTGCTTGGCGATCTCGTAGGCGAGCCTGCGGCGGCCCCAGATGTCGACCTTGTCGATCTTGCCGCCCTCGGTGCGAACGACACTGAGCAGGTTGTCCAGCGACGGACCAACAGTGCGCTCGTCCAGGCTCGGATCGAGGATGACCATCACTTCGTAATGACGCACGGACCAATCACCTCCTGTGGACTAGGAAACGGCCACGGACGGTCCGTGGCAGGAGGGTCGTTGCGTCAGCAACCCGAACAGGCTACATGAGCGGCACCTGAGCAGTGAAATCGCCCCGCGAGCCGCCCCGGCTCGCACGTGTTCGGCTCGCGCGTTCGCGTCGCTAGGAAGGGGAATGGCGGCACGGCCCCGACCGTCCGCTTAGGGTGGATCCATGCCGACCGGACTCGCCGCCAGCGACCTGCCCGCGGGTGGCGTGCGACGCCGCGCGGCGTTCGCCGTGGTGGTGGTGCTGCTCTGCGGTCTCGTCCTCGCGCTGGCGTACGCGAACAAGGCGCGTTGCGCGGGTGCGCCGTTCGACCGGGACGGGCGCAGCACGGTTTTCGATGTGATCAAGGATTCGGACGTCTGCTATTCCGATATCCAATTCCTCTGGCTCGGCCGAGACATCAACGAGCATGTCTTTCCCTATGTGACCGGCGGCATCACCGACGACGGGGCGTTGGTCGGCGGCGCGGTGGAATATCCGGTGCTCAGCGGCGTGCTGATGTGGTTCGGCGCGGTGGGCGCGCACAATGACGCCGATTTCCTGCGGTACTCGGCGCTGCTGCTGGCGCCCTTCGCGTTGCTGACCGCGTGGATGCTGGCTCGCCTGGCCGGCGGCGCGGCCCTGCTGTGGGCGGCCGGACCGCCGCTGGTGCTCTATGCCTTCCACAACTGGGAGCTTCCGGTGGTGTGCACGGCGGTGGCGGCCGTCTACGTGATGACCGCCTTGACCCGCTACTCGGTGCGTACCAGGGGCATCGTGGCCGCGGTGCTGCTCGGGCTCGGGTTCTGCCTCAAGCTGTACCCGGGGATCTTCGTGTTGCCCTTGCTGGCGTACGTGCTCACCGGCGGTGGCGAGCGCGAAGCGGGAGCGGGCGATCGCGGACCGGACGTCCGTGGCGCTCTGCTCACCGCGGGCGCGGCGATCGGCACCGTGGTAGTGGTGAATCTGCCGTTCGCGCTGGTGGGTTACGAAGGCTGGCGCGCGTCCATCACCTTCCAGCAGTTGCGTCAGGCCGATATCACCACGAATTCCATCTGGTACTGGGGACTTCGGCCGATGTTCGGTCCCGATCCGCGCAGCGAGGCGGCGTTCCAGCAACTGGTCTCGGTCGCTTCCCCGTTGCTGGTGCTCGCGGCGTTCGCGCTGGCCATGTGGCTCGGCCGGCGGCGCTACCTGGCGACCGGCGTGTTCCCGTGGGTCGGTGTGAGCGGCGCGATGCTGTGTGGATTCCTGTTGTTCCACAAGGTGCATTCCCCGCAGTACACCCTCTGGCTGGTGCCGTTCCTGGTGCTGCTCGAGATCCCCTGGTGGTTGGTCGGCAGCTATCTCGTCGCCGACGCGGCCATCGGGATCGGGGTGTTCCGCTACTTCTACTCGATGGGTACGGGCAAGTCGGTCGAGTTGATGGAGCACATCGTCCAATTCGGTGTGTGGGGGCGCGCGAGCCTGCTGATCGTGTTCTTCTTCGTCTTCCTGTGGGCGGCGCCGCGTGGAAATCGTTCGATGACGCCCCGGGCCGCGCGGTCCGACCCCCGCGATCTGGTTCCGGTGGTCTAAGGCCCACCGTGCCGGGCCCGAAAGGCCGCGCTTTTGGCGCGGTTGCCGCACAGGGTCATGTCGCACCACCGGCGCGAGCCGCCACGGGAAGTGTCCACATACAGCCGCGTGCACACGGGGCGACCGCACTCCTTGACGAGCGCCCGGCTGCCCAGTAACTCGATCGCGGAACGTGCGACGGCGGCCAAGGCCGCGTCCGCGTCGCCGGAGCGGACGACCGTGCCGTCGGCGCGCAGGCTGATCGAGGGCGGGACGCCCTCGGCGAATTCGTTGACGGTCCCGCGGTCGCCGTCGTCGAAGGCGGTTCCGCGGGCGGTGGCCAGCGCCATGCGATAGGCCGCCTCACGCAAGCGCACTGCCCGCGCGAGGGTATCGGCGTCGCCGGTTGGCGGGCTGTCGAGCAGGCCCGCGGCGACGATCCAGTCGGCCAGCGCCGCGGGTGTGGAGAGGACGTCCTCGAACCTGGTCGAGCGCCCCATGACGGTACCGGCGAAGTCCAGGGCGAGGTTGCCGCTCACGAAGGTGAACACCTCCTCATAGTAACCGCCTTGACAGGTTATTGAACCGGATGCCACTGTGATAACCACCCAAGGTGGTTACTCCGAGGAGGGTCCGTGCAGAGCCGATTCGCGATGGTGGCCGCGCAGCCGCTGTTCGTCTTGTTGTGGAGCAGTGCGTTCATCGCGGGGGTGATCGGGGTCGGCGCGGCGCCGCCGCTACTGGTGCTGTTCGTGCGCTTCGCCGTCGCGGGAGTGCTGCTCACGGCCTACGCCCTCCTCGCGCGGGTCACGTGGCCGCAGGGAGGCCAATTGCGTCACGTGCTCGTCGCCGGGCTGTTGATGCAGATGGTCCAGTTCGGCGCGTTCTACACGGCGATGGCCGAGCATGTCTCGGCGGCGGTGATCGCGCTGGTGCAGGGCTTGAATCCGGTGGTCATCGCTCTGTGCGCCGGACTGATCGGCGAAGTCGTCACGATGCGGCAGTGGTTCGGCTTCGGCATCGGCGGCATCGGAGTCGCACTCGCCGTGTTCGACCAGTCCCACTTCTCCCTGGCCGGACTGCTGCTGTGCGTGGCAGGGCTGCTCGGGTTGAGCATCGGCACCGTGTACCAGAAGCGATTCACGCCCACCGTCGATCCCAGGGCGGCCACGGCGCTGCACGTGGCGATCAGCGCGCCGATCGCCGGGGTGCTGACCTGGCTGTCCGGCCAAGTGCACGTGTCGGACGTGGGCCGGTTCGCCGGGTCGCTCATCTGGATGGTGCTGGTCAACTCCATGGCCGCGTTCCTGCTGCTCAACGCCATGTTGCGCCGGTGGGACGCGACCAGGGTGGGCAAGCTGTTCTTCGCGACGCCCGCCGTGACCGCGATCCTGGCCTGGTTGCTGATCGATCAGCCGCTGCGACCGTTGACCGTCGCCGGACTCGCCATCGGCCTGGTGGGCTTGGTGTTCGCGGCTCGCAAGCCGGCGTCGGCGGTCGTCGCGCGGCAACCGGTGCCCGTGCCGCGGTGACCTACTTGCGCCCGGCCTGCCACTGCATACCCCACTGGTATGCCTGGTCGAGTTCGCGCTGGGCGCCGTTGACGTAGTGCACTTCCCGGTGCACGGTGATCCCGGCCCCCTGGTTCTGCAGCAGGGCGATGGCGCACGAGCGAGCGCCGTCCACCGGAGAATCCAGGCGGACCTCGACCTGCGGACCGGATGTGGGGTAGAGCGTCACCACGCCGTCGGCGGCGGCCCAGTTCGGCACGCCCTCGTAGATGAAGGCGAAGATCAGGATGCGCCGGAACAGCTCGGGCCGCGCGAGGTCGATGTGCAGGTTCTCGCCCGACGCGGCCGCGCCGCTGCGATCGTCGCCGTCGAGCCGGATGTAGGGCTCGGCCTCCAGCGTGCCGAAATTGCCGCCGATCGCCTGCACGACGCCCTTGGCGCCGTTGGACAGTTCGTAGAGACAGCCGAGGTCGAGATCGATCGGCTTGGCGCGGCGGAAGAATCCCTTCGGTCCGCTCGACCAGTTCAGGTTGACCCGCATGGTGCCCTGCTGCTCACCCGGCTTGGTCAGGTTGATGCTCGGTGTCGCCTTCGACAGGGTCACCTTGGACAGGTTGACGCCGCCGGGGTTGTCGTCGATCGCCATGGCGCGATCCCCCCTCTGTGGAAACGAGAGCGGCAGCGGCCATCCCTCGGGATGGGGCCGCTGCCGCAACGGGTCTTCGGGCTGCTTGCCGGGAATCAGCCTACCGGCGTCGGTTCCCGTTCGCTGTCCAGTTCCTCTTCGTCCGCTCGGCCGTTGCGGACGATGCTGGTGATGAACGCCGCACCGATGAACGCGACGCCGACCAGGCCGGTGACGACCTCGTTGATGTGCACTCCGATCGAGACCAGCAGGATCGCCGCGAGCGCGCCGATCGCCCAGTGCGCGCCGTGCTCCAGGTAGACGTACTCCGACAGCGTGCCCTTGCGAACCAGGTACACCGTGATCGACCGGACGAACATGGCGCCGATCAGGCCGAGGCCGAGCGCGATGATGATCGGGTCGGAGGTGATGGCGAACGCGCCGATCACGCCGTCGAAGGAGAACGACGCGTCGAGCACCTCCAGGTAGAGGAACAGGAAGAAGCCCGCCTTACCGGTGGCCTTGACCAGCTCCGACGGCCCTCCGCTCTGCTCCTCGGTGTGGAACATGGAGCCGAGCCCGTCCACCGCGATGTAGGTGATCATGCCGAGCAGGCCCGCGACCAGCACGGTCGAGCGGTGCGCCTCGTCGGCGATGAACTCCGCGGTGAGGATCAGGCCCGCACCCGCGACCACCACGGAGAGCATGTCCAGCTTGCCCGCCTTGGCAAGCGGCCGCTCCAGCCAGCTCAGCCAGGTGATCTCGCGTTCCTCGAAGATGAAGTTGAGGAACAGCAGGGCCAGGAACATACCGCCGAACGCCGCGATCTGCGGATGCGCGTCGGTGAGCAGCTTCTCGTAGCTCGGGCTGCCGTCCGGGAAGGTAAGGGCGCCGTCCGGGGGCGGATTGAGGGCCAGGTCGAAGGCCCGCACCGGATCCAGCCCCGCGGTGATCCACACGATCGCCAGCGGGAAGACCAGCCGCATGCCGAACACGGCGATCAGCACGCCGACGGTGAGGAAGATCCGCTGCCAGAACGCGCTCATCCGTTCCAGGACGGTGGCGTTGATCACGGCGTTGTCGAACGAGAGCGACACCTCGAGGATGCCGAGGATCGCGGCGAGCGCGAGGGCGGTCGGTCCGCCGTACACGACCGCGACGACGAGCGAGAGCACCGTGACGACGAGGGACATGCCGAATATGCGCAGGACCACGCTGGGACCTTTCGTGAGTGAAAACGAGGCGGCGACGTTTGCTACCAGCGTGGCTGCTGGATCGCCGGTTGTCCAACGTTGCTCCCAGGGCGCCGGCATGCCTGGGTGGCACGACGAGGGGGCCCGTCGCCGGGCCCCCTGTGAACAGCTAAGTGTTGCTCAGACGTTCACGCCGTAATCACGGGCGATGCCCGCCAGACCGGAGGCGTAGCCCTGACCGATCGCGCGGAACTTCCACTCCGCGCCGTTGCGGTACAGCTCGCCGAAGACCATGGCGGTCTCGGTCGAGGCGTCCTCGGTGAGGTCGTAGCGGGCGAGCTCCTCGCCGTTGCTGCGGTCCACGACACGGATGTAGGCGTTGCGGACCTGGCCGAAGGACTGCGACCGGGAGTCGGCGTCGTAGATCGAGACCGGGAAGAAGATGCTCTCGATCGTGGGCGGGGTGTTCGCCAGGTCGACGTTGATGACCTCGTCGTCGCCCTCGCCTTCGCCGGTCCGGTTGTCGCCCGCGTGCTCGATCGAGCCCTCGGGAGAACGCAGGTTGTTGAAGAAGACGAAGTGCTGGTCGGACAGGACCTTCTTGTCCCCGCCGGTCGCAATGGCGCTGGCGTCGAGGTCGAAGTCGGTGCCGGTGGTGGTCCGCACATCCCACCCCAGGCCGACCGAGACAGCAGTGAGGTTAGGCGCCGCCTTGGTCAGCGAGACATTGCCGCCCTTGGACAAACTGACACCCATGCGGGATTCCCTTTCAATAGTCCGTCATTGGTTCCCAGCATGTCCGGATCGCCGGGGACGCCATCGACAGTAGTAGGTTTCCGCGAACTTTCGTAGGAACCCGCGTAACCCCCGGCGAACAGGAAGATCTCCTACCATCGGGGCGTGGCAGGCCGGAGGCGTGGATGGTTTCGTTCGTCGGAGAACGACGAGTGGATCGAGCATGCCCGCACGACGCTGGCGACGGCTTTCCTCGACATGGATCGGCGCCAGAGCGCGGCCGAGGCCGCGGTGCACGCCGCCGATCAGATCTTCCCCGAGCGGCGCACGGGCGCGCGCTGGGAACCGTTGCGGCACAGGTGCTATGGCGCCGCGGAGGTGTATCTGACGCTGAGCGCCGAGCTGGAGGCCGCGCAGCAGGGCGGCCCGCCGGTGCCGCAGGGCCGGCAGCGCGTCGACGCGGCGGTACGGCAACTGGCCGACGCGGCGCGCGCGGTCGACGAGTTCTATCGCGGCGACCAGGGCAAGCTGGAGGAGTCGGTGGCGGTGCTCGGCGCGGTGCCGCAGTTGGCCCAGCAGGTCAAGGTCGCCGCGGCCGGTGTGCGCGGGCGGGCCGCCGAATCGGAGTTCGCGGACTATCCGTCGGTGCGCAGGCACGCCGCCGCGGTCGATGAGGCGCTGGTCACACTGGAGGCGGCGGGCTCCGGCGGGTCCGCGGGCACCGTGCGGGAGGCCGCGAACCATCTGCAGGCGGTCACCAACGAGCTGGCGGATGCGTTGGCGCAAGCACCATCTCGGGCGGCGGCCGCGAACAACGCGATATCGTCCGTGACAACCCGGCTTGCCGCCGTCCGGACCAGGGCCGAAGGCGTTCCGCAGGCGTTCTCGGCGCTGCTGCGCGAGTTCAATGCTGCGAGTTCGGCCGATCTGGCTAACAATGAGCGGGAAAGTCAGCGAGCCATCGAGGCCGCGGACGCGGCCCTCGGCAGGGCGCGTGCGGCGGCGGTAGAGAACAATCCGGAGTTTGCACTTGATCTGACCACATCCGCGCGCGGGTTCCTCGCCGAGGCCGAGCAGCGAGTCGACGCCGTCACCAAGCGGCTCAGCCTGCTGCGTGCGATTCGGTCCGACCCGCACGAACAGGCCAAGGCCGTACGATTCCGGCTGCGGGACGCGCAGATGCTCGCGGTGAGCCGCGGGCTGGTCGCCGAATGGGGCTCGGTCCTCGACGCGCAAGCGGCACGAATCGACCGAATCAGCGAAACACTGTCGGGGCGTCACCCCGACTACTGGGCCTATGTGGCGGAACTGGATGCCGTCACCGAATTCATAGCCGGGGTAGTGGATCGAATGAGAAGACAAGCAGGACCACGACGAGAATGAGAATGGGGCAACGATGACCGCAGGCATCGCCGTCCAGCAGGAGGTTTCCCTGCGGAAGCGAATGCCGCTGCGCCACTTCCGGCAGTTGCCCGGACCGGAGGCGAGGCGTCTTTTCCACCGGCAGCCCGAACCGTTCGGCGACGACAACACCGACCGCGAGCTGCTCGCGATCGGTCTCGGTGCGACGCTGTACGCGCCCGCGACCAGGCCCGATCTCGCGCTGACGATCGGCAGGCGGGCCGGGCACGGCGTGTGTTCGATGGTGATCGACCTCGAGGACGCGGTGGCCGATCACGAGGTGGAGTACGCCAAGCGGCAGACCGTCGACGCGCTGGATCTGCTCGCGGGCAGCCACGACGCCAACCCGCTGTTGTTCGTTCGGGTGCGCGACGCGGACACGATCACCGAGCTCATCGAGCAACTCGGACCGGGCGCCAAGGTGCTGACCGGGTTCGTGTTCCCGAAGTTCGACAGCGTCACCGGGCCGAAGTACCTCAACGCGCTGAACGTGGCGGCCCAGCGGCTGGGCCGGCCGCTGTACGGGATGCCGGTGCTGGAGTCGGCGGGGCTGGTGCATCGGGAGACCCGCGATTACGAACTCACCCAGATCGCGGCGCTGCTGGCCGCGCACCGGGACCGGGTGCTCGCGGTGCGGGTCGGCGCGACCGACATGTGCTCGACCTTCGGCATCCGGCGCGACCGCGACCTGACCATCTACGACGTGCGCGTGGTCGCCGACGTCATCGCCGACATCGTGAACTACCTGGGGCGCGCGGACGGAACCGGTTTCGTCATCACGGGGCCGGTGTGGGAGTACTTCGCCGATCACGAACGGATGTTCCGGCCGCTGCTGCGGACGGCGCCGTTCGAGGAGTCCGACGCGGTGCCGTTCCGGCAGTACCTGGTCAGCCGGGATCTGGACGGTTTGCTGCGGGAGATCACGTTGGACCGGGCCAACGGCATCCAGGGCAAGACGGTGATCCACCCGTCCCACGTGGCGGCCGTGCACGCGTTGTCGGTGGTGACACACGAGGAGTACTCGGACGCGCTGGACATCCTGCGCGACGACGTCGGCGGCGTGGCGGCCTCCGGCTACCGGAACAAGATGAACGAGATGCGGCCGCATCGCAGTTGGGCGCGACAGACCTTGTTGCGCGCGCGGGTGTTCGGCGTGGCGAACAAGGGAGTGTCGTTCGTGGATCTGCTGACGGCGTTGGTCACCGTATGAGCCGAACCGCGACCGATTTCGGCGACAACGAAACATTCTGGGCGACAAAAGTGCTCGGTATAGACCTGCATCACGATCCGGTGCGCGAACTCGGCTCGGACCGGCTGCGCACGGCGCGTTTGCCGATCACGGCCCTGGTGCAGCCGGGTGTGCGCCACAACAATCGGCGCCGGGCGCACCTGCTGGTTTCCACCGTGCTGGGCAAGCATCTGCCGACCGATCCGCGGGTGGTGCTCGGTGCGGGCGATCAGCTGGGCGATCTGGTCCGCGCGGTGCTCGGTGAGCGCGATGCCGTCGTGCTCGGATTCGCCGAGACCGCAACGGGTCTCGGTCATTGTGTGGCCGCGCGAATCGGCGCGAGCTGCTATCTGCATTCGACCCGGCGCGCGGTGCCGCACGCGTCGACGCTCGCCGGTTTCGAGGAGGGGCACTCGCACGCCACTTCCCACCTGCTGCAACCGGCGCCTGCCGACATCTTCGTCAACGATCTGCCGCTGGTACTCGTCGATGACGAGATTTCCACCGGCGCGACGGCGATCGATGCGGTGCGCGCGCTGCACGCCTTCGCGCCCCGTGCGCACTACGTGCTCGCGTCACTGGTCGATCTGCGCACCGAGGCCGATCGCGCCCGATTCGACGCGGCCGCGGCCGAACTCGGTGCCCGGATCGACACGGTCTGTCTCGCCATCGGTCGCGCGTCGCTGCCCGACGGGCTGGTCGAGGCGGTCGGCGCCCTTCCCGAACCGCGGCTCAACCCGACCGCCGCGCATCTCGGTTCGTTCGGGCGCGTCGAACTCCCCTGGCCGGCCGCGGTTCCAGAGGGTGGCAGGCACGGCGTACTCGCTTCCGACATCGGCGCGTTCGAGGCGGCGCTGCTGGAAGCAGGCCAGGCTTTGACCGCCCGGCTCGACGCGGACTTCGCGGGCAGGCCCGTCATCGTGCTCGGACACGAGGAGCTGATGTACCTGCCCCTGCGATTGGCGGCGCTGCTCGCCGAGTCGGGCACGCCCACCCGCTTCCAGACCACCACGCGATCGCCCGCGTACGTGCTGGATGAGCCGGGATATCCGTTGCGGCGAGGGTTTCGCTTCACCGCACCCGAGCCGGGCGATGCCGCGCCGCGCTATCTCTACAACGCGCAGTGGCCCGCGACCTCGCTCGACCTGTTCGAGGCCGATCTGGCGGGGCTGGTCGCCGCTTCGTCGGAGCGCGATGCCGCCGTGACGATCACCGACGACGGTGTGGACAGCGGCGCTGAGGGCGACGGCCCGGCCGCCGATCCGGTGCTCGTCGTCGTGGTCGACTCGCCTGCCGACACCGCGGAGCTGACGGCCGAACACGGGCTGATCGATGTACTGACCGCTTCCGGGGCCGACGTGCTGCTCGCGGTGCTGCCGGAGGCGGATCCGCGGCGGCTGTACGCCGAACGCGTGGAGTCGAACGGGAGCCGGATATGACCGGTACCAGGGTGGGCGCGCTACCCATCCCGCTGCACGGACCGGAATTCGGCTCCTACGCGGCCGAGGAAGTTTCCTGGCTGCTGAAGGATCTGTCGGAAGTCGACCTGGAGGCCGACATCGCCGAGCGGGAACGGCGGATCCAGGCCGGGAAGGCGCACTACGCGGAGTCGCTGCCGATCGAATATCAGCCCGACGCGTCGTACCGCGCGCTGTTCGACGAGGTGCTCGCGGCCAGCGCCGAACGGCTCGCGCTGGCCGTGGCGACCGTGTCGGAGCTGGTCGTCGCCGAACGTGGCGAGGACGTCGTCCTGGTGTCGCTGGCCCGCGCGGGCACGCCGGTCGGCATTCTCATGCGCCGGTGGCTGCGTTCGCGGCGTCCGAGCCTGGAGGTGCCGCACTACGCGGTGTCGATCGTGCGGGATCGCGGCATCGACGCGGTGGCGCTGGACTATCTGGCCGAGCAGCACGATCCGTCCTCGGTCGTGTTCGTGGACGGATGGACCGGCAAAGGCGCGATCACCCGCGAACTGACCGAAGCGCTGGACGCCTACCACGCCGCCGGTGGCCCGCGGTTCGACGACGAATTGGCGGTGCTGGCCGATCCAGGGCACTGCGTGCGCACCTACGGCACCCGCGACGACTTCCTGATCGCCTCGGCCTGCCTGAATTCGACTGTCTCCGGCCTGGTTTCGCGCACGGTTCTGAACGACACGCTGATCGGACCCGGCGATTTCCACGGCGCCAAGTTCTACCGCGAACTGGCCGGTGACGACGTGTCCGGGCGCCTGCTGGACACCGTGAGCGGCGCCTTCGACGCGATCCGCGATCGGGTGCCCGCCGAGGTGGCCGCGATCCGCGCGAGCGACCGGACGCCCACCTGGACCGGCTGGGCATCGGTGGAGCAGGTGCGGGAGCGGTACGGCATCACCAGCGTGAATTTCGTGAAGCCCGGTGTCGGCGAGACCACGCGGGTGCTGCTGCGGCGGGTGCCGTGGCGGGTGCTGGTGCGCGAGGCGGACGCGCCGGAGCACGCGCACATCCGGATGCTCGCCTCGGCCCGGGGTGTCCCGGTCGAAATCGTCGCCGACCTGGCATATTCGTGTATGGGATTGATCAAGGACGTGCAGCAGTGAACCTATCCCCGGCAACCCATCGAAGACGGGCGCTGATCGCGACCGACCTGGACCGGACGATGATCTACTCGCGTAACGCCTTCAGCACCACCGCCGACGTGCCGACGGTCTGCGTGGAGCATCTGGAAGGGGCGCCGCTTTCGTTCATGACCACCACCGCGGCGCTGCGGATGCAGACCCTGACCGAACCCGCCGCTGTCGTTCCCACCACCACCCGCACCATCAAACAGTTCGACCGCATCCGGCTGCCCGGAGCGCCGTGGCGCTACGCGATCACGAGCAACGGCGGGAACATCCTGGTGGATGGCGTGCCCGATCTGAGCTGGCGCATCGACATCGACGCCAAGGTCCGTGCGGGTGGGGCCACCCTGTCCGAGGTGAGCAAGGAATTGCACACCCGCATCGACGACTCCTGGGTCACCAAGTTCCGCGTGGCCGACCACCTGTTCTGCTATCTGGTGGTCAAGCCCAAAGCCGTCCCCGAGGGATTCCTCGCCGAGTGGGACGACTGGTGCCGTCCGCGCGGCTGGTCGGCCTCCCAGCAGGGCCGCAAGATCTACACCATGCCGGTCGCGGTCTGCAAGAGCCGCGCGGTCGCCGAGGTGCGCAAGCGCCTCTGGGAAAACCGGGAACTCGCCGACGAGGCGCGCACCCTCGCCGCGGGCGACGGCGCCCTCGACGCCGAAATGCTGCGCGCCGCCGACTCCGCCATCCGCCCCCGCCACGGCGAACTCGAACAACTCAACTGGACCCACCCCAACCTCACCGTCACCCGAGCCACCGGCATCCTCGCGGGCGAGGAGATCATCAACTGGTTCATCAAGGCAGCTCCGACGCCTTCCGAGTAGCCAGTACGGCATCGGTGTACTGCTCGGTGGTGAGATCGCCGTCCTGGATTCCGAGTCGACGAAACGTGGTACGCACGATTTCCAGCGCTTCCGCCAGCTCCGCTTCGGGCACGATGGTTTCCAGCTCGATGAACGTGCCGTCCAATTCGGGGACGGTCACCAGCGTGGCCAGCAACTCGCGCCCTCCGGATGCGAATCGATAATTGATGCAGTGCTTTTCGAAGCAGACCAGGTCTTTCAGGCCGAGACCGCGTAGCACAGAGTCGATCACCGAGGGGTCGGCCACCTCGGTTTCGAATTCCGGCTTCGATCCACTCGCCGTGTCGACCGCGGGTTCCTTGTAGGGCAGCAAAGATCGCCGTCCGTTGTCCGTAGTGATCGTCCGCAGCCGCAGCTCGCGGCCCTCCGAAGACAATCGCTCGTCCGCGAGGTCGTAGTAGGTGTCCTTGTACTTCGAGCGTTGACCTGCGCTCCGTGCCGCCAACGCAGCATGCACGGACTCGACGTCACGGACCCGAGCCTTGAGTTCCGCCTCGATCATGTGATCGATCCTCTCGCGATCGGACGGGCTTGCAGCCACATCTGCTCGAACTGCCGTAGGAATCCGGCATGCAGGACTCCGTTGGCAGCCGCCGTGAGCTTGTACATCCCTGAGCGATGTCCTTCGGCGGACGCGCCGAAAGCAGACAGATACAAAGTCTGGTCGAAAACCAGCATCCGCCAGGTCGGCAGCGAGTCGTAGACAGCGACTTGCAGTTCGACAAAGGGATGCTCGTGAAACTCGGATATCCGTGCCAGGGCGAGCTTGATGCCCGCAGCGAAGGACTGTCTCGATTCGCCGATTTCCGCTGCGCGGATACCTGTGGCCTTCGAATCCGGATCCAAGAGGAGAGCTCGAACAGCGACGCTGTCGGTCCGTTGCAGCAGTGTGCCACGCAGCAACGACTCGTTGAGTGCGAGCAGCCCCAGACCGCGTACAGCCAACAGGTCGATTCGCTCTGCGATCAGCGCTTGTCGGCGTAGCTCGGCATCGGCCTCCGACTGCACGGTGAATGCTTGCGCAATCTCGGCGTGGCCGGTGAGCGTATGCGCGTGACGCGGAGCGAGGCCGAACAAGACACGTGCGTGGTCCGGCATCGAGATGCCATCCGCGATCCGCTCGAACACGTCGAAGCGGGTGACAGTTCTTCTGCTGTTGATAATCTCGTTGACTCGGCCCTGGCCCAGCCCTACTGCCGCTGCGATGCGTGCTTGGCTTGCTCCGGTGTACCGCTGAACTGAGCGGAGTAGCGCCGACACATCGCGTCGCCGCAGGAGCGCGCCCACTTCGGGCTTGTGCCAGACCGCCGCAGGGACCTCGATTCCCCCGTACTTGGTCTCCATTGCGCCGAGCTTATATCTCACAATGAGATACCCGTTGCGTTATCGAGCGAAGGGCATGGCCAAAGCCAGAATCTCTCCGTAATCGCCGCTCTGGCTGCAGTTATGGCGAGTTGGCGGCAACTATCGAGTCTGTCGAGAGGTTGTGTGTATGCCCGCCGATATCATTACTACGAGTGTCGTTGTCGTCGCAGTCCTGTTCGGGCTGTGGATTGTTTGGTTCGTGCTGCCGTGGCTCATCGATCGCGAGAACGAAACCGATGAATCGGTCGATGCGTACGACATCATCCACCGCGTCGAGCAGGAGACGGATCGATGAGCATCTCGCTCGCCGACACCGAGCAGTGGCGCAGGATGCACCGAAACTGCGCGGTCGATGGTTCCTTCCGATCCTTGGAGCAAGCGCGCTTCGTTGCGAATGTCCACTGCGGCCACGGCCCCGGCTGTAGCAATACCTGTCCGCCTCGGCCTACATCTTCGGATCGTCGGAGGATTAGCGGTGGGCAGGCAGGGAAGTGACGAACAAGGCGGTCCCGCCGCCTGGGTGGAGCACGCCGATGGGACGTGGTCGGTCGTGGATGAGTACGGATTCGCCAGCGAAACTTTCGTAGTCATCGACGGGAAGGCATTCCCGATCGACTCGACCAGCGAATAGGCGTGCCCGCCCATCGGCCGATCGGGATGGATCTGTTTAGTTACACAGCGCTGGAGGTCGGCTCGAAGGTGGATTTGAAGTCCGGGCATTCGACCAACGGGTCGTGGGTGCAGGTGGCGGCGTGGCGGAGGCTGTCGCGCATGCGGATGAGGCGGGTTATGTCGTCGTCGAGTTGCCGGGCTTTTTCGGCCATGCGGGCGCGTAGTTCGGCGTCGGAGGGGGAGGCGCGGAGGAAGCGGGCGATTTCGGTGAGGGTGAAACCGGCGCCGCGTGCGCAGAGGATGAGGGCCAGGCGGCTCAGGACGTCGGGGTGGTAGGTGCGGCGCAGGCCGTTGCGGCCGGTCGGGGCGATGAGTCCGCGTTTCTCGTAGAAACGCAGGGCGGAGGGGGCGAGGCCGGTTTGTTCGCCGACCTCGGCGATATCGAGCAGGTCGGCCATCTCGTCTCCTTGACTTGAACCGCGCTTCAAGTCACAGACTAGCTCACATGACAATCCATCACCTCAATTGCGGATCGGTTCGGCAGATCGAAGCCACCTACGACGGACCCGCGCCCGCGCATGCCGTGAACCACTGCCTGCTGGTCGAGACCGCGTCCGACGGCCTGGTCCTGATCGAGACGGGCATCGGACTGGACGACGTGCGCGACCCGGCGGGCACCCTCGGCGCGGACTGGGTGGCGATGGCCCAGCCCATCCTTTCCGAAGACGAAACCGCGATCCGGCACGTCGAACGGCTCGGCTACGAGCCCGCCGACGTCCGGCACATCATCCTCACCCACCTCGACGTGGACCACTGCGGGGGATTGCCCGACTTCCCGCACGCACAGGTCCACGTCCTCGCCGCCGAACTGGCAGCGGCGCAGGCCGAAGCGCCGAGCTTCCGCTATCGCTCCGCGCACTGGGCGCACGATCCGAACTGGGTGGCCTACCCGTCGGAACCGACCGGAAAATGGTTCGGTTTCAACGCGATCCAACCGAAGGACCTGCCCGACGACTTCCAGCTGATCCCGCTGGGCGGGCACACCGCGGGCCACACCGGGGTCGCCGTTCGCCACGGCGACAGTTGGTTGCTGCACTGCGGCGACGCGTACTACTACCACCGCGAACTCGATCCGGCTCCGCAGCCGCACCCGGTGCTCGACGTCGTGCAGACCGGTTCCGAGGTCCACCACGACTTGCGGCTGGGCACCCAGGCTCGGCTGCGCGAGCTACACCGCGATCACGGCGACGAGGTCACCCTGATCAGCGCGCACGACCCGTGGGAGTTCCAGCGCGCGAGCTGACCCCTACCGGCGCTGCCAGCACTGTGCCCGGTCGCCGAGATTCCACCACGAGATATAGCCCGGGTCCTGGTCGAGCAAGGTCCATCCGGCTTCGAGCAGGTCGAAGAACGCGCTGTCGGCCGTCCGCCCGCCGCGTGCTTCGCCGATGTAGATCAGCGACGAGCCGCCCGCCTCCTGGTAGGCGGCGAGGGTGCTGGAGGCCATCGGGTTCTCCCAGCCGGGCGGCCAGCAGAGGAACAGCGCGTGGTCGGCGTGCCCGGCGACCAGATCGGCCGTGGAAGACGGCGGCGTGGCGGTGGGATGCCAGGTCGCGGCCTGCCCCGGCGCGGCGGGGAAGGCCGTGTTGGTCGCCCGGTCCGGCGGGTGGGAGTCGAAAGCGCTGATGGGCACGCCGATTCGGGTGAGCTGATGCGCCCAGTAACCGCGCCCGGAGCCGACTTCCAGCACCGGCCTGCCCTGCGCGACGTCCGCTACCCAGCGCAGTGTGGCAGGTGCGGGGATCGCGTACGCGTACGCGGCTTGCAGCACGATCTGCGCATACGCCAGCCGCGCACTGCCTTTCGGGTTGCCGCCGTTCACCTCGGCACGGTTCGCGCGCTCCCTCGGTCCGGGCGATACCGCGGCGGCGACGATGTCCCAGTACGGATTCGTGCTGGCACCGCCGGTCATGTAGTGCAGTAGGTGTAGGTCGAACGTGGCGTCGGTGATGTCGTCACCGGTGCCGGGCAACCGGCCCGCGGTGGACCAGTAGTCCGCGACCCGCGGATACGCTGTCGCGAAGGTGGATTCGTCTTGGACGAGGTTCGTCAGCGCCGTGCGGCGCTGCGGCGAAAGCGCCAAGTCAGCCATCTTTCGATTCTCCGCCGACCGTCACCGGCCCTGGGGAACATCGAGACGAGTTCACCGACCTGTCGCGAATCCTTCGCTCTCCGTAGGTGATACGCCCACGAGTCTGTTCTGCTCCGACGCGGTTCGCGCGCCCCGGCTCACCCGCTGTCGCGCATCGACACCAGTCCGCCGAGTGTGCCGAGGTAGGCCGCTCCGTCGGGGCCGAGGGCGATTCCGGCGTAATTGTTGTTGAAGCCGAGGCCGGTGCCGGACAGCTGTTTCCACACGGTCGCGCCGGTGCGGTAGTCGAGGGCCGTCCAGTACCAGGGATCGCTCGGATCGGTGCCCTTCGTGTAGGTGTAGATCAACCCGGTGGCCAGGGACAGCTTCGGTACCACCGACGGCGCGGCTTCGACCGCGTTGGTCCAGGTCAGATGGCAGCCGTTGCCGTCGGCGTCGATGTCGACACGGGCGAAGCCCGCGGCGGTGGTCTTACCGGAGGCGACCGCGTCGGGGTGTCCGTAGCCGTAGTTGTTCTCGACGATGAGTGAGCGTCCCGCGCCGATCAGCGAGTTCTCGGTGGCGCTGTGGCCCGGCTCGAACACCGGCACCGCGCACACCTGCCGTTCGGCGACCGAGGGCGCGGTGCGGTAGACGACGACGTTCATCGGATCGGCATTGTCGGTGATGGCGACATAGCCGTCGGGCAGGACGGTGGGCGTGGTGCCGGTTCCGTCGTCCACTTGGCCCGGCTTGCGCTGGTTGCTGTTGGCGTAGGTGGTTTGCCAGGTGATCCGGGGCGCGCCGTCGGGACCGGCGTCGAAACGCAGGAGCCGCCGGTTGGTGGCGATGTAGACCTCACCGGCCGCACCGACCGCGAACGAGTTCTCGATCTGATTCTCCGTACCGTCTCCGAGCCGAACCACCTGCGCCGCTCCGGTATCCGGATCCAGTGTGCCGACCACGCCGTTCGTCTTGGCCACGAACCAGATCAGGCCGTTCGAGTCCGGCAGTGCGGAGTTCAGCGTCTCCTCGGGGTGCAGCACGCCGGTCAGGTCGTAGTCGCGTACCAGCGAGAACCCGTCGGCGGCGGGGTTCTCGGCGAACACTTGAATGTGTCCGGTGCTGGTGCCCACCACGGCGCGGTCTTCGTCATCGAGGTAGAAGTACCCGCCGCCGCCGAAATTGTTGAAAGCGCCGGGCCGCAGCGTATCGAGGGGATTCTTGCCCGGCAGTGGATGTTTGCCGAGGACGCTCATCGTCGTCGGGTCGATGAGGTAAAGGCCCGGTTGCAGCCCCAGGCAGGTGCTGACGATGCGTCCGGCGCGGTCGAACGCCACCGAACCGCACTCGCTGCCGAGCAGCAGGGAATCGGTCCGCGGTGACCGGCCGAGCGGACCGGGGCGGCGGTAGGTATCGCTCATCCACCCGTCGTTGTGGACTCCCGAGTTTCCGTTCGGCGCGAGATGTGGGTTCTGCGGGACCGGTGGGATGCCGGTGACCGGTTCGCCGCTCGCGGCGGCACCGACGAATCGCGCCGGTTCCGGCACGGCGGGCACCGAAGGGATCGGCGTCGCGGCGGCGGGCACCGCGACTACCGCGGCAAGGATTGCCGCAGGCAGCGTCGCGCGCAGAACCTGGGAGGGGAGGATGTGAAACACGAATGAACGGTATCCGGGTCCGGCGGGCCGCGAATCCCCCACGCGAGTGATTACGCGGGCACGGCCGCGACCGTCGGGTACCCGATTCGCGTCGCGCCGCGTTTCAGTACTGCTGGTGCCCGGCCAGTTGCTGGGCGATGAGTCCTTGCAGTCGTTGCAGGCCGCCGACGGTGATGCCGCTCTGGATCTGTCCCTCGATGGTGCGCACCAGCACGGAGTCGCTGAGCACCTTCTCGCTGGACTGGATCAGCACGGTCCCCGCGCCGGTGAAATCGAACTGGCGCTCCTCACCGGAGTTCACGCCGAATCGTGCCGCACCGGCGGCCAGAAAACCCGAGATCCAGCGTTCGTCGTAGTGGTGGCTCGGAGAAGGGCAATCCGCCCAGCCGACCAGCGACTCGGGGTCGACGCGCAGCGGTGGCTCGGCGAACATCACCGGCCCGTTGGACGAGGCGAGGAACTTGCCGGTGCCGATCAACGTGAGGAACCCGGGCACGATGGACTGGTTCAGCGACAGGCCCGGCTCGAAGGCCAGCAGGTTCGCCGCCCGGATGGTCAGGTTGCCGTTGTCCTCGAGATCGTAGGAGTTGATGTCGTAGCCACGGTCGCCGATGATCAGCTTGCCGTGCCCCTCCGCGACGACGTAGTCGCCGGTGAACAGCGGCGCCGAGAACTGCTGCGACACCATGTGCAGCAGTCCGCCCTGCAACCCGTGGCTGAGCGCCTGGAACCGGATGTCGCCGTAGTAGGCGATCATCGCGCCCTTGCGCATGAACCACGGCTTGTTCAGGTCGATGCAGTAGGCGTAGCTGTTTCCCGGGATGTTGTCGCTCTCACCGAGGTTCATGGGGTTGAGGATCTGGGACATGCTCACAACTTCTCTTCGGAGGCCTGCACGTAGACGACGCCCTGCCCGACGCAATGCAACTGCATCGCCTCGCCGGAACCGCGCCCGACGGCGTCTCGCCAGCTCAGCGCCGCTTTGAGCTCGGTCTGCACATTGCCGTAGGCGGCGACGAAGGCTTGCGGATCGACCACGATCGGATTCGGGCCGCCTACTTGCAATTCCAGGAATCCGCCGTGCGCGAGCAGCACCGCGGCGCCCTGCCCGGACAACTGGGTGGTGAACAGGCCCTGTCCGGTCAACGCCCCCGAGGCGGCGCCACGCAGCGCGCCCATCAGGCCGCCACCGCCTCCGCCACCCGAACTCATCACGGAGACCACCGAACTCTGCAATCCGGCGGTGTTGGCGAGCAGTCGCGAAGCCTCGACGCGCAACGTCGCACCCGGCTGCATGTGCACCACGTGCACCTCCAGGCCGGCGAATCCGTAATGGACCTCGCCATTGCCCTGCGCGAGCATGGTGCGCTCGTGCTCACCCGCCATCGCGCGGCCCGCTAGCCCCATCAGCCCGCCCATGCCGCCCATCCCTTGCGCCCCCGGAACCTGGTGGGGGGCAAAGGAAACATCGCCGGTGTAGAACAGCATCGCGCCGTTGCGGGCGACCACGCCCCCCGCCATTCCGACGTTGACCTTGACGACTTTGCCGTTGATCTTCTCGAACATCCGTCTCTACCGTTCCGCCGGTTGGATCAACACCACGCCGTGGCCGTCCCAGCGCAGCGAGAACGCCTCGCCCGCGTCCTGACCGACGAAACTGCGCCAGGACACGTCGGTGACGAAGGACTGGTTGAGGTTTCCGCGCGCCGCGACGAACGCGTCCGGATCGACGATCAGCGGGTACTGCGGCGAGACCTCCAGGTGGATGAGCGGACCGCCGGCCGAGAGCAGCGCGACCTGGCCCTGGCCGGAGACGGTCGTGGTGAACAGGCCCTGTCCGGTCGACGCACCGCGCAAACCGGCGAAACGCACGTCGGTGCGGAGGTTCCCGGCGAACGCGAGCAGTTGTTGCGACTCCACTTGCAGCGTCTCGTTGTTCAAGTCGACGACGGTGACGTGCTGGCCGTTGACCGCGAAGAACACTCGTCCGTGACCGGCGCACTCCATCAGCGAGAGCTTCTCACCGGTGGCTCGGCGCTTCAGCCCGGCGAGCACGCCGTCGCCACCGCCGAAGCCGGCCGCCTTGAACTGCACGTTTCCCTCGTAGGCGATCATCGAACCGGAGATCGCGCGGAGACTGGTGCCGGCCAGGTGGGCCTCGATCACCTTCTTCGACTGCTCGAACAGTTGCGCCATGGAATGTTTGCCTGCTGTCTCGATCGGGAACACGGTGGAGTCGCCGTATTCCATCTACGTGCCGTCACCCTAACCGATGCTTCCGTGGGTGTCGGGGCAGCACGGCCGTTCGATTCCAGCGCCGCGCAGCGCGTTTCTCGTAGAGTGTCAGGCGAACGCACCGACAAGCGAAGGGTCGAACTTGTCCGCAACTCTCGCCAAGGGCCAGAACGGTCCGCTGGCCACCAACGACGTGGTGATATCCGTCCAGCTCACGGCGCCGGCGGATTTGTCGGCGCTACTGGTCACCGAGCGGGGCAAGGTCCGTTCCGATGCGGATTTCGTCTTCTTCAACCAGCCGAGCGGCCCCGGGGTCAATCTGCAGCCTGCGCCCGCGGGCCAGCCCGCGTCGCTGGCTGTGTCGCTGAACGCGGTGCCCGCCGACATCGATCAGATTCGCGCTGTGATCACGCTCGACGACGCGAACAGCAATTTCGGTAGGTTCCCCGCCCCGACCGCGATCGTGTCGGATGCGGCCGGAAATCAGTTGTACGCCTATCGGATCGACGGGCTGAACACCGAGTCGATCGTGATCGCGCTCGAGCTGTACCGCCGCCAGGGTGCGTGGAAGGTGCGTGCGGTCGGACAGGGCTACGCGGGCGGTTTCGCCGCGCTGGTCACCGATCACGGTGTGACGGTCGACGATGCTCCCGCCCAGCCCGCTCAGGCTCCCCAGGCCCCGCCGCCGCCTCCGCAGCAGCCGGTTCAGCAGCCGCCCGTCCAGCAGCAGCCGAACTACCCGCCGCCGACCACCCCGGCGTACCCCACCCAGCAGCAGGCGCCGCAGTACGCGCCGACCGGTGGTTATCCGCCGCCCGGACCTGGCTACCCGCCGCCCGGCCCCGGCCAGCCACCGCAGGGTGCCCCTGGTTATCCGCCGCCCGGTCCGGGTTACCCGCCGCCGCCCGGCCCCGGGCCCGGCTACCCGCCGCCCGGCCAGCCGCCGCAGCCGCAGCAGCCCGCCGAGGTCAGCCTCAGCAAGGACCGCCCGGTCAGCCTGGTCAAGGGGCAGCGCGTCACGCTGCGCAAGGAAGGCGCCGCGCTGACCTTCGTGAAGATGGGTCTCGGCTGGGATCCGGTGCGCAGCCGCGGCATGTTCGGCAACCGCACGGTCGACATCGACCTCGACGCGTCGGTCATCATGTTCGCCGACATGAACCCGGTGGACGTCGCGTACTACGGACAGTTGACTTCCAAAGACGGCTCCATCCGCCACCAGGGCGACAACCTCACCGGTGAGGGCGAGGGCGACGACGAGGTGATCCTGGTCGACCTGACCCGCGTCCCCGCGCACGTCAACACGCTGCTGTTCATCGTGACCTCCTACAAGGGCCACACCTTCGAGCAGGTGCAGAACGCGTTCTGCCGCTTGGTCGACGGGACGAACAACGGCGAGCTGGCCAGATACACCCTCGCGGGCGGCATGCCGTTCACCGCGATGGCGATGGCCAAGCTGTACCGGGTGGGCAACGACTGGAAACTGCAGGCGCTCGGCGAAGGCTTCCAGGCCAAGCATCCGGGTGAGGCGGTGCCGCAGCTCGGCCGCTTCCTCGTCAACGGTTGATCGGCGGCGGGACAGCAGGGCGGACAAGGTGATTCAACTGCAGGCCGGTCAGAACATCCCGTTGACCGGTGAGGTCGTTCGTTTCAGTGCGAAAGCCGAGGCTGCCCTCGATGTTTCCGCGCTGGTGGTGGCGGAGAACCTGAAGGTGTTCTCGAGCGACGATTTCGTCTTCTACAACCAGCCCGCCACGGCAGGGGTCGCCTTGGCGGCCGACGGGGTCACGATCACGCTCACCGAGGTGCGCGCGGACGCGAAGGCCGTACTACTGGTGGTCAGCGCCGATCCGGCCGCCCCCGCGCGGGCGGGCGGGCTCGGGCCGGTCACCGCCACCCTGTCCGAGAACGACAGCGCGACCGCCGAATTCGCGATCACCCCGTCGTCCGGTGAGACGGCGCTGATCTGCCTGGAGGTGTACCGGCGCGGTCCGGCCTGGAAACTGCGGGCGGTGGGCCAGGGTTACGCGGGCGGCCTCGCCGTGCTGCTCACCGCGCACGGCGTCGAGGTCGACGGTGCGGCCCCGGAGCAGGCCGACCAACCCGGTACGCACACCATGTCCGGTCCACTGGCGGGTGACGCGCAGATCGCCGCCGCCGGTGCGCCGCTGGAAGTCGGTCACGGCCTGGAACGGCTGTGGATGGTGTTCGAGGACGCGGCGCGGTCGGCCGCCGCGCTGGTATCGGCGCGAGAGTACGCGGCCAAGCGGTTGGATCACGAGCTGTCGCTCGCCGTCTCCGATCCCGCGACCAGGAACACTCCGGCGGCCGAGCAGGCGCGCAGCGCCGCGCAGCAACGGCACGACGAACTAGTCGACACCGCCGAGCGCAACCACCAGCGGGATGCCGAACAGCTGATGGGCGAACTCGCCGCGGCCGACCGGGTGCTGCCGCGCGCCCTCGCGTCCTGGGACTCACCCGCTTGGGACAAGCCGTCCGCGCCGAGCGACGGTATCCGGCTCGGTGAGTTGTACGCGCTCGACCGGGGGTCGCTGCGTATTCCGTACTGTGTTCCGGTGCCGCTGAATCGGCCGCTGTGGATCGATGCCGAGTCGACCCGTGCGGTCGCGCCGGTCGTGGGCGCACTGCTGGCGCGGTTGCTCGCCACGGCGCCGCAACGGCGAACGCTGGTCGACATCATCGACCTCACCGATGCGTTCGGCGGCTTCACCGGCCTGCTCGCTCCCGTGCTGAACGGACCGCCGATCACCGACCACGCCGACATCTCGGCGCGGCTGCAAGCGCTGGTGGACGCGGCCGAACTGGCGGAATTGGCTTATACGAGCGGTGCTTTCACGCCGCCCAGCGAGCACCGGGTCCTGCTGGCCGCGGACTTTCCGCACGGCTACCAGAGTTCGGACGCACAGCGCATCGGCGCGTTGATCACGCGCGGCGAGCTGATCGGACTGTCCATCGTGATCGTGGGCGCGAACGAATCCGATTCGGCCGACACCACCGTGGCGATGCTGTCGCAGTCGTGCCGCCACCTGCCGACGATCGGCGGCACGCCGCTGTTCGATCCATGGACCGGCAGCGCTTGGCAACTCGATCTGGATCTGTTGCCGCACGAGCCGGAACGGCAGGCGCGCTTCCTGCGTACGAGGTGAGCGCCTGAACCGGCGACCGGGTCAGCCGCCCGCGACCGCCGTTCGCGGCCGCAGCGGCTCAGGCAGCCAGGGCAGCAGTGGATCCGGCATGCGGTCGACGACACCGCCGACCGGGTCGTCGACGAAGTCGCGCCGCACCAGGTCCTCCTCCGGGCGGTAGATCTGGCGCACGATCAGGGCGCACAGCCCCGCCACCGCCAAGTCGCGCAGGGCGACGGTGCCGGTGAACCACTGCTCTGGCAAACCTTTGCGGTCCAAGCCGAGGTAGTAGAACATTCGCGGCACCCAGACCAGCGCGTCGACGGTCATCCAAGTCAGCAGGATGCGCCGGTGCGGCAGCGCCAGGACGGCCAGCGGCACCAGCCACAACGAGTACTGCGGACTCCACACCTTGTTCGTCAGCAGGAACGCCGCGACCACGAGGAAGCACAGTTGCGCCAGCCGCGGCCGTCGAGGCGCGGTGAATCCGATGTAGGCGATCACCGCGCAGGCCGCGACGAACGCCAGCAGTGAGACCGCGTTCAGGATCGCGGGCTGCTCCCCGTAGGTCAGCGCGCCGTCGAAGCCGCGCCAGCCGGTGAACGAGGAGATCACGTTGTAGATCGAGTCCGGGTCGGCGTGCCGGGTGGTGTTGAGCCGGAAGAATTCCTGCCAGCCGTTCGGGAACAGCGCGGCGATCGGAAGGTTCACCACCAGCCAGGTCGCCAGCGCGGCGCACATCGCGACGGACGCGGCGCCGATCGGTCGGGCGCTGAGGAATTGGATGCGGTAGGGCGTCTCCCGCACCCACGCCAGGAAGGTCGGCCAGCCGTCGATGTCGCGTATCCGCAGGCCGAGGTGCGTGCGCAGCGTGCGTTGCCTCGTCTCGGTACGCAGGCACAGCACGAGGATCGGCCCGAGCAGCAGCAGCGGATACAGTTTGGCGGCGCCGCCCAGACCGAGCAGCACTCCCGCCAGCACGGGTTTGCGCCGGGCCCAGGCGAGCAGGCCGGTCGCGGCGAAGGCCGTCGCGAGCGCGTCGAAATTGGTGAAGGCGTGCACGATCACCAACGGCGAACAGGCGATCAGCGCCGCGTCCCAGATCCGGCGGCCGGACAGCAACGCCGACGCCCAGACGGTGATCAGCCAGGCCATGGCGAGACCGACCGCGACGACGTTGAAGTAGATCACCACTTGGAGTGCGCCGGGCAGCGGCGAAGCGTCCCAGCTCTTCGCGATCCGCATCGAAAGGTACTGGTACAGGCCCGAGAGCACGGGATATTCCATGTACCGCGTCTCCCGTCCACCGTCGGGAGTCTGTTCGGTCCACTGCTTCTTGTACGGGAAGGCGCCTTCGTTCAGGCGCTCGGCCCCGTAGAGCGGCACGGTGTCCGAATAGCACATCGCCACGTACTGGCGGCCGTTGTTCCAGTCGAGCGTGGGACCGTCCGCGCCGGTGGTCTGCTGGATGCATCCCGCCTTGCCGAACCAGCCGAGCGCCAGGAACACCAGGGCGAACGCCATCAGCACCCGCATGGGCGTCCAGAACCGCACCCGCCCGATCAGCGCATGATCACCGACCGGCCCACCGATCACCGTCGACAATTGCGCGGCGAGCGAATCGTTGCGACTCGGCCGGTCCCGCGCGTCCGCCGATCGCAGATCAGAGGCGAGCGGAGCAGGGGCGGCGTAGTACGCCCCACCGGGCGCCTTCTGGTCCGACAGCGGTGCCCTCCCATTCCTCCGTGGCTCCACCAGCTGCTGATCGGTCACGGAAACCGAGGCTACCCGGAGTACGGCCCACGGTCCGGACCGAGTCGGCTTCGGTCTTCCGCGCGTTGCCATCCGCGCACGGCCTCCGAGCATCGCGAGCGTAATTCGGAACGTATGTCGTCCCGCAGGGATACTTCAAGTACGCAGAATGCTCGAGCTGGGCGGGTGCCAGGGAGAGGTGCTACCAGGATCCGAATGGTTTCTGGTACAAGACTCCGATCTGATCTCTTCCTTCGTGTCGGCCCTGGCTGCGATCGGATACGTTGGCCAGGGCTGAAAGGATTCGGTCTTTCGACCGCTGTTGGGCGGTCGAGCCTTTCCGTATTTTCTCATGCGTTGGGTATGAATGACGCCGGGCGGGGATGGCCCGCATGATCAACGCATTCTGGTCTGGACATCCTTGGCGAGTTCGGTGATCCGCCTGCTGACCAATAATGTCTGCCCAGAGGGGCGTTTTTCACGGTGATCCTGTCCACCGAAGTTCGGATATGTACTTGCATCCGAGGGCGCCGGGAATGGAATTCGCCGACCGGACCGATCGATCACGGCTTCCCGGAATTACCAGCCCAGGGAGCAAGCCGTCTCTCGGCAATCCGGCGCAAATACGACGAAGGCCGGGACCGGACCTGATGCGGTCGGACCCGGCCTGTGCGCCGGCGAACTATCGGCCCCGTGTCGGAGCGGTTCCGTTCGTGCCTTCGTTGTTACCCGAGTTGCCGTTGTTGCCGGGTCTCGGTGAGCCGGTGGCCGTCGGTGCGGCACCGTCGGACGGTGCGACCGGTTGGCCGGGCAGCGGTCCGGAGTCCGGTTCACGCTGCTGCTGCGGGCGCTGCTGCTGAGGTGCGGGCTGGACGCCGGGGACCGGGATCGTGATGCCGGGCAGAATCTCCACCTGGGTCGGCGCGACCACCACGGGTGGCAGAAGCGGAGAGTCGACAGTGGACGGCGGGGTGTAGGGCGCCGACCATTCGGGGACACCGGCCTGGCCCTTGATGGGGGCGGGCTTCGGGAATGTCTCGTTGCGAGTCCCCGAGAGCGCGCCGTCCATGGTCGCCTTCCAGATGTCGGAGGGCAGACCGGAGCCGTAGATCATGCCGCCGCTGTAGTTGCGCAGCGGCGAGTTGTCGACGCTGCCTACCCACACCGCTGTCGATAGCGACGGGGTGTAGCCCACCATCCAGGCGTCCTTGTTCTCGCCGGTGTCCAGCAGCTGCGCGGTACCGGTCTTGGTCGCCGATTCGCGCCCGTTGGCCAGCCCGTGGTTACGGGAGTAGGCCGCGATCGGCTTCATCGCGGCGGTGACGTTGTCGGCGACAGCGGCCGAAACGCGCTGCTCACCGGCTACCTCACCACGGTCGAGCAGGACCTGACCGTCGGCGGTCACGACCTTCGACACGAAGTGCGGCGCGTGGTAGACGCCGGAGGCGGCCAGCGTCGCATACATCGAGGCAATGTCGAGCGGCCGCGCCTGGTACTGGCCGAGCACGATGCCGTTGTTGGGCCCGGAGCCGTCCGACTCGGTGAGCGTCTTGCCGACTCCCGCGATGGTGTCCGGCATGCCGAGCTTGTACGCCATGTCGGCGATCTTGCGCGGGCCGTTCTGCATGTCCAGCTCCATCCGGTAGAAGCTGGTGTTCAGTGACCGTTTCAGCGCCTCGGCGATGGTGCACGTGCCGCAACCCTCGCCTTCGACGTTGGAGATCTTGATGCCGTTCACGGTCAGCGGCGAGCTGTCGTACATCTGCGACAGCGGGATGCCCAGCTCCAGGTTGGCCGCGAGGCCGATGACCTTGAACGACGAACCGGTCTGCAAACCGGCGTTGGCGAAGTCGTAGCCCTGGCCGTCGTTGCCGCCGTAGTAGGCGCGCACGGCGCCGGTGTGCGGATCGATCGAGACCACGGCGGTACGCAGCTGCTCCGGTTCACCCTGCATCTTCGAGGTGGCCGCGTCGACGGCGGCCTGCTGGGCCTTCGGGTCGATCGTGGTGGTGATCTGCAAGCCCGCGGTGTTCAGCTGCTGCTCGCTGATGCCCGCCGCGCCGAGTTCCTTGAGCACCTGGGTCTTGATCAGGCCCTCGGGGCCGGAGTCCTGCGCCTTGTCCCGAGTCGAGGAGAGCGGGACGACCCGCGGGTACTGCAGGCCCTGTCGCTCGGTCGCGCTCAGGTTGCCGCCGGAGACCATGCCGTCGAGCACGTAGTTCCAGCGGGTCTTCGCGCCCTCGGGGTTCTTCTCCGGGTCCAGGCTGGACGGCAGCTGGATGGTGGCGGCGAGCACCGCGCCCTCGGCGACGGTGAGTTCCGACACCGGCTTGCCGAAGTACGCCTTGGCCGCCGCGTCGATGCCGTACGCGCCGCGACCGAAATAGATGGTGTTCAGGTACGCGGCGAGGATCTCGTCCTTGCTCCACTGCCGCGCCATCTTGGCCGAGATGACCAGCTCGTGCATCTTGCGGGTCAGCGAGTGCTCGTCACCGACCAGCGCGTTCTTCACGTACTGCTGGGTGATGGTCGAGCCACCGCCCGCACTCTCCCGGCCGAGAACGTTGTCCCTGGCCGCGCGCGCGAAGCCGGAGATCGAGAAGCCGGGGTTGGTGTAGAAGTCGCGGTCCTCGGCGGCCATCACCGCGTTGCGCACGTGCGGCGGGATCTGGTCGATGGTGACGTCGGTCCGGTTGCCTTCCGGCGGAACCACTTTGCTGATCACCGAGGTGCCGTCGGAGGCGAAGATGGTCGCCACCTGGTTCGACTTCAGGTCGCCCGGCTGCGGCACCGACACCGTGGTGTACGCGGCCAGGAAGATGCCGCTGGGCAGCAGAATGGCCAACGCGATCAGCACGTAGAGGGTGCGGCGCACGATCCGCCAGGGAAATTTCTTCTGCTGCCCGGGCTGCCGCCTTCCCGGCCCGTCGGAGCCGCCGCTGCCGCCACGACGCGGCGGCGGGCCCGACGGCGGACCGCCCGCGGCCTGCCTGCGTTCGCCGGTCGTGGGGCCGCTACCGGGGACGCGACGTCCGTCACGGTCCACCGCCGGACGTGCGCCGGTGGCCGGACGCGGTCCGGTGGCGGGGCCGCGCCTGTCGCGTTCGTTCACCGCCTCGGTCAGGGAACCCGGCCGCTGCGTCCGCTGGGCAGGCTGGGGGCCGGGAGCGCCACCATTGGGCGCGCCGCGGTTGGGCTGTGGCGGCCGGCTCGGCTGGGGCGGACGGCCGCCCTGCGGAGGGCGACCGTTCGGCGGAGGGCCGGGACGGCGCGGCGGCTGGGGGCCGCGCGGCTCACCGGGGAGGGGACGCGCACCGGGCGGCGGGACCGGACGGGCGCCGGGAGGTGGTCCGGGACGGGGATTCTGATACGGGTTGGGACTTGGACGTGAACTCTGCGGAGGACGACCGCCATGTGGCTCATCGCCGTAGGGCTCGTAGGGCGAATTCACTGACAAGATCTCCATAACTCGTAGCGGTCCAGGTGGCAATCAGCGGTAGTCGTCACCGCGGCGGACGCATGCCGGCTCCGCGAGTCACCCGCCGGGGACGACCCAGGCACTTCATTCGGCGGCGGTGCGCCGGTTCGCGCGTGTCCCGGAGCGGCGTCGCGGCGGTGCCGGCGCGGAACCGAGTACATAGGACTGCACCAGATGATTCCAGCTGCAGGTCCGGCATACCTCGACGACATGAACCGAGAATTCTTCGCGCGTCTCGGCGAGTCGCGCAAGCTCCTCGGGTGTGCGAGCCGATCCGGCGACCGGCCCCAGGCCGTCGCCGAAGACCCAGGATACGAGGGTCAGCTGTTCCTTCCGGCAGATGGGGCATGTGACCTCGCTCCCGCGGCCATGGAACTTCGCCGCACGCAAGAGATAAGGATTCGCATCACACACCTCGGCGACATCGACCCGGCCCGCATAGACGTCAGCCAGCAGCGACCGGCGCCGCAGGGCGTAGTCGACAACTTGCCGCTGAATTCGCACGAGAACCAGAGTAGCGGGGATGGAATCGGGCCGCCCCGGGCTGCTGCGGATTGACCGTTCCCGGCCGGGCCGATCCAGCGCGTCGCGCCGCTACCCGGACTACGATCCGTCTGTGTCCACCGCAGCATCCGGGCGCATGCGAGCGCGTGATCTCGACCGCGCCGACGCATCCGGTCTTCTGGATGCCGCCTACGCCGAGGGGCAGCTCGGCGCCGACGAGTACCACGACCGGATCGCGCAGGCCGCGGCGGCGAAGACGCTCGGCGAATTGGCCGCGCTCACCGCCGACCTGCAAACCCCGGCCGCTGCGCGCGGGTTCGCCGCGCGGCGCCCGTCGGTCGCGCGAAAAGTATTGCGCCGCTCCGGTTCCGGCGGTAGTTATCCCGGTCACACCAGGGCGCGCGATGCCGATCGCGCCACTACGCGCGAACTGCTCGACCGCGCCCGTGCCGATGGCCAGCTGTCCGAAGACGAGCACGACGCCCTCACCGAACTCGCCGCGGAAGCGCGCACCCTGGGAGATCTGGACGATCTGGTCGCGGATCTCCAGCGGCCCCGTGACGTCGCCCCCGCCCCGCGACCGCCGCGTTCGCATCGGCGTCAGTGGTATCGGGCCGCGGTGGCCGTGGCCGCGGCGCTGGCCGCCTGCGCCGGTTTTCTCGCGGTGACCAGGGAAGCGGAACCGCGATCCGCGGCCCAAGCACCGACGGTGGCGGAACTCGGGTCGGTGCAGCCCGTGGTGGTCGCGACGCCGAGTCTGGTCACCGCCGAGGGAATCGCCCTCTTCCTGCGCAACTACCAGCGGAAATTCGGCGATCTGCAGGTGGACGAGCTGTATCTGCACGACGATTTGGCCACGCTCACCCGGGCCGTGCCCGGCCAGCCGAACCGGAAGGTCCAGTACGACTACCGCGGTGGTTTCGCCCAGTCCCATGAGATCGAGACGCGCAAGACCGATACCCCGTCGGTGGACTTGGCCGCGCTGAATGTGGACACGATCGGCCGGGCTCTCGCCGACGCGCCCGCGACGACCCGGGTGCCCGGCGGCGTCGTCACGCTTTTGAGGGTGGGCGTGAACGGCCTGTCCCCCGGTTACGGCGTTGCCACCGGGCAACCTGTCGTCGAAATCCACGTGGGCAACTCCGTCAAGGAGAGCGGCCACTTCGTGCTGACCCCGGCGGGCGAGGTGCGCCGCGTCTGGCCCTTCGGAGGATGAGAGCGATGGCGACCACCCGATACAGCGACGTCCGTGCCCGCGACACCGATCGCGCCGACGTGTGCGGCCTGCTGGACGCCGCGTTGGCCGACGGCCAGCTCACCGCCGCCGAGCACGCCGCGCGCACCGCCCGAGCCATGCGCGCGAAGTCCTTCGGCGAGCTCGACGAGTTGATCGATGATCTCCAGGTGCCGGACGGGCTGGCGAACGCCCCGGCGGTCCGGGTGGACCGGCGGCGTCCACGCCGCTGGCTGGCGCCGGTATCGGCGCTGGTCGCGGCCTTCGTGGCAGGTGCGATGATCGGCGGGATCAGCCGATGTGGCGTCGACCTGCCCGGGTCCTCCGAGGACGTTCCCGACCTGACCACGGGTGCGGGGTTGGGTTATTTCCTCGCGGAATACCGGGCCGAGTTCGGCGACCTGGTCGCCGACAAGGTCACGTTGTTTCCGAAGTACGTGGTCGTGGACCGGCAGCAGCCCGGCAGTGCGTCGGAGACCGGAGACTACTACTACAACGGCGACTTCCGCAGCTCACGGACCTCGGAGCGGGAACGCGGGACTCGCACCTTCGACCTCTCGACCATCGATGTGCCCGCCGTCGCCGGTCTGCTGGCCGGAGCGCCGCAATCCGTGCGTACACCGAATGGTGTGGTCACCCACGTAATGCTGAGTTTCGGCTCCACAGGTCCGGTCGATCTCGGCCCGGTGCTACAGATCTATGTCAAGGACCAAGGCGGTTCGTCCGGCTCCCTGACGGCCACTTTCGCGGGCGAGCCGCTCGCGGTCTTCCCGCCCACTCGCTGACTGCGCCCGACACCCCCACCGGGCCTACGGCTGTGCACAGATGTATCGCTCCGATATAGTGGAAAGTCGCATCCATCGGTTAGGTTCTGTACACAGTCAGGGGGTGAAGCCCGGTGCTCGAACTGGCAATCCTCGGGCTGCTCCTGGAAGCGCCCATGCACGGGTACGAGCTGCGCAAGCGGTTGACGGGCCTGCTCGGGGCCTTCCGTGCCTTCTCCTACGGATCGCTCTACCCGACACTGCGCCGCATGCAGGCGGACGGGTTGATCGCCGAGGAGATCCCCGCGGGCGCGACGACACGCCGCGCGCGACGGGTCTATCAATTGACCCCGGCCGGGCGGGAACGGTTCAGCGAGTTGCTCGCCGACACCGGGCCGCAGAACTACACCGACGACGGCTTCGGCGTTCATCTGGCTTTCTTCAGCCGCACTCCCGCGGAAGCGCGGATGCGGATCCTGGAGGGCAGGCGGCGTCAGGTCGAGGAGCGCCGAGAGGGGCTCCGGGAGGCGATCAAGAAGGCCAGCGGGTCGTTGGATCGCTACACCCGGCAGCTCCATCAACTCGGACTCGAATCAAGCGAGCGCGAAGTGCGCTGGCTCAACGAGTTGATTGCGGCGGAGCAATCGACGAAGGCGGCACCACAGAAAGAGGGAAATATCGGCCATGAGTGACGTCAAGAAGGCTGACAACGCCACAGAGGTTCGCGTCGCCATCGTGGGTGTGGGCAACTGCGCCTCCTCGCTGGTCCAGGGCGTGCAGTACTACAAGGACGCGGACGAATCCGCGACCGTCCCCGGCCTGATGCACGTGCGGTTCGGGCCGTACCACGTCCGCGACGTCAAGTTCGTCGCGGCGTTCGACGTGGACGCCAAGAAGGTCGGCTTCGACCTGGCCGAGGCGATCTTCGCCAGCGAGAACAACACGATCAAGATCTCCGACGTGCCGCCGAGCGACGTCGTCGTGCAGCGCGGGCCGACCCTCGACGGCATCGGCAAGTACTACGCGCAGACCATCGAGCTGTCCGAGGCCGAGCCGGTCGACGTGGTGCGGGTGCTGAAGGACAACAACGTCGACGTGCTGGTGTCCTACCTGCCGGTGGGCTCGGAGGAGGCCGACAAGTTCTACGCGCAGTGCGCGATCGACGCGGGTGTCGCGTTCGTCAACGCGTTGCCGGTGTTCATCGCCTCCGACCCGGTCTGGGCGGCGAAGTTCACCGAAGCCGGTGTCCCCATCGTCGGTGACGACATCAAGAGCCAGGTCGGCGCGACCATCACCCACCGCGTGATGGCCAAGCTGTTCGAGGATCGCGGTGTGCAGCTCGACCGCACCATGCAGCTGAACGTCGGCGGCAACATGGACTTCAAGAACATGCTCGAGCGCGAGCGCCTGGAGTCGAAGAAGATCTCCAAGACCCAAGCCGTCACCAGCAACCTCAAGAAGGAACTCGGCGCCAACGACGTGCACATCGGCCCGTCCGACCACGTGGGCTGGCTCGACGACCGCAAGTGGGCCTACGTCCGCCTGGAAGGCCGCGCCTTCGGTGACGTGCCGCTGAACCTGGAGTACAAGCTCGAGGTGTGGGACTCGCCGAACTCCGCGGGCATCATCATCGACGCCGTACGCGCGGCGAAGATCGCCAAGGACCGCGGCATCGGCGGACCGGTCATCCCCGCCTCGGCCTACCTGATGAAGTCCCCGCCGCAGCAGCTCGCCGACGACATCGCGCGCGCCCAGCTGGAAGCCTTCATCATCGGCGCCGAGTGATTCGGTGACACCGACGCAAGCCGGCCGGAGGCAGAAGCCTCCGGCCGGCTGCGTTGTGCGGCGTCCGCGCTAGTCCAGCGAGACGTAGACCTCCACCGACGCCGGGCCGGTGTAGCGCTCCACCTCCGCGGTGTGGGAGCGGGTGATGGTTCCCGCGTTCTCCGCCTTCGCCACCTGTGCCCAGGCGGTGCGCAGCAGGTCGTAGGGCTTGTCGGAGACGACGAACTTGGCGTAGCGGCCCTGCGGGATGATGGTGAGCACATCGCCGGAGTCCAGCTCGTCCATCGCGCCGATCTCGTAGCCGAGTACGGCGACGGCGTGGTCGTTCTGACCGATGTAGGCCGCCACCCGCGGCACGTTCTTCTCCCGCGCCAGATAGCGATCCCAGGTGAAGTTCACCAGGTCGAGGTCACGCGCGGTCACCTCCCGGCCGGCCAGCGGCACGGTCAGGCCCGCGACCATGCTCTGCGGCAATGTGACGATCTCGAAGTCCACTGTCTGTTCCTACCCGTTGCCCTGATCGTCTGCCACTGCCACGAAAACTTCCACCGTCCGTGCGTCCGGATAGTGTTCCCAGTCGCCGGTATAAGCGCGAATGAGCCGCCCCGCGGCCTCCGCGTCCCACACTGCTCGCCAGATGCTCACGATGGTGTCGCCGAGATTGTCTCCACTGGCGACGAACCGGGCGAAGCGCCCGGCGGGCACCCGGGCGAGCACGTCTCCGGGCTGCAGGTCGGCCAAGCCGTGACAGCGGTAGCCGACGATATGGGTCAGGTACGAATTGATCTCCGGCGCGTGGTCGACGTACGCGGTGGTCGGCGGTCCGGGCAGCTTGCGGGCCAGGTTGCGCTTCCACGCCTCTTCGACTTTCGCGCGGCGCGGCCCCTCGACCGCGAGCGCGGGGCTGCGAAGCACTGTTCCCGCCACCAGCGTCTCGGGTTGGTCAACGACATTGAAATCCACCGGCGTAGCCCCTATGTCTCGTCTGTCCTCAATTGGCGTCGGTCCCGGTGCCCTCCGTGGTGACGCAGGCTACCGCCTCCGGGCCCGTCGCTCGCGCCGCGCTGTCGTCGCTCGGGCGCATATCCTTCCGCATTGTTTTCGCGGTTTCGGCGTCGGCCCGTTCCGACGCACTCGCTGTTCGCTCTCACTCTGGCAAACGATGCTGCCATGTCATGCGTTCCGCCGGGCCACGGAAGGTCACAGCATCATCGCTATCCAGGAACCGGAATGCTCAGTCCGGGGAAAATCTCGACCTCGCTGGGCGGTTGCGGGCTGGGCGGGATGATGACGACGGGCTCGCGCTGCGATGACGGCTGCGGTGGGTTCAGGATGTCGTAGGGACCGCCGGAGGGCGGCTTGCTCGGATTCGGCCGGGCCGGGGCTTGCGCGCCCGGAGCCTGCGCACCAGGGAACTGTTCGATCGGAGCGCCGTCGAGCGCGTCGTCCATGACCTGTTTCCAGATGTCGGCGGGCAGGCCGGAGCCGTAGATGTCGGCTCCGCGTGCGGTGCGGATCGGTTGTGGCTGATCGGTTCCGACCCACACCGCCGTGGACAGCGACGGGGTGAAGCCGATCATCCACGCGTCCTTGTTCGACTCGCTCGCGCCGAACTGCGTGGTACCTGTCTTGGCTGCCGATGGGCGGTTGTTCTTCAGCGCGTGCCCGTTGGAGTAGGCCGCGATCGGGAGCATCGCCTCGACGGTGTTCTCCGCGATCGTCTTGGAGATGCGCTGTTGACCCGCGGGCGGCTGGTCGCCGACCTTTTGCTCGCCGCGATCCAGCAGCACCCGCCCGTCACCGGTCACCACTCGCTGCACGAAGTACGGCCGGTGGTAGACGCCCGACGCGCCGATCGTGGCATACGCCGAGGCCATATCGATCGGCCGGACCGAATACTGCCCGAGGACGATTCCGTTCAGCGGTTTCCCGCCGTCCTCGGTAAGGGTCTTGCCCGCGACGCCGGGCAGCTCCTCCGGAATCCCCGCCGCGTGCGCCGCGTCCGCGATGGACTGAGGACCGTCGAACATCGTCATGGTCAGCCGGTAGAAGCTGGTGTTCAGCGAGCGTTTGAGCGCCTCGGCCATGGTGCACCTGCCGCACGATTCGCCGTCCACGTTGGTGATCCGGGTACCGCGGTCGGTCACGGGGGAGCTGTCCAGCACGCGGGAGAGCGGAATGCTCTGCTGTTGCGCGGCGATCGCCGCGAAGACCTTGAACGCCGAGCCGGTCTGCAACGGCGCCTGGGCGAAGTCGAAGCCGATGCCGTCGTAGCCGCCGAAGTACGCGCGTACCGCGCCGGAACGCGGATCGATCGACACCACCGCGGCGCGCAGTTCCGGTGGCTGCGCACCGAGCCGGTCGCGCACCGCGCCCAGTACCGCGTGCTGCGCTCTGGCGTCGATGGTGGTGGTGATCTGCAGCGCGCCCTTGTTCAAGTCGCGCTCGCTGATGCCGGAGTCGCGCAGCTCGCGCACGACCTGGTTGCGGATCAGGCCCTCGGGGCCGCGAGCCACGTTCTCGTCCGGGATCTGGCTGAGCGGGATGATCGGCGGAAAGGTGGTCGCGTCCCGATCGCCCGGCGCGAGCGCGCCCATCTCGACCATTCCGTCGATCACGTACCGCCAGCGCGCCTTCAGGTCCGCGAGGTGGGTTTCCGGATCCAGGATCGAGGGCGTGCGGATCAGCGCCGCGAGCACCGCGCCCTCCGCGAGGGTCAGCTGGTCGACCTGCTTGTCGAAGTAGACCTTGGCCGCCGCGCCGATGCCGTACGACCCGCGGCCGTAGTAGATGGTGTTGAGGTAGGCGGCGAGGATGTCGTCTTTGCTCCACTGCCGTGCCATCTTCGCCGCGATGATCAGCTCGCGCATCTTGCGGGTGACCGTGCGTTCGGAGCCGAGAAAGGCGTTCTTCACGTACTGCTGGGTGATGGTGGAGCCGCCGCCCGCGTTGTCCTTGCCGAGCAGATTGTCTCGCGCGGCGCGCAGGAAGCCGGAAGTCGAATAACCGGGATTGGTGTAGAAATTGCGGTCCTCCGCCGACAGCACCGCGTCGCGCACCGGGCGCGGCACATCGGACAACGGGACCGGCGTCCGATTCCCATCCGGCGGGACGATTTTCGCGAGCACGGTGCTGCCGTCGGCGGCGAAGACGGTCGCGATCTGATTGGTCTGCACCGCATTCGGATCCGGGATCTCGGCGCTCCAGTACGCCAGGACCGACAGCAACGCGGGCACCACGCCGAAGATGATGAACAAGGCCAGCAGCAGGCGACGGATGCGTTCGGCCCGGCTGCGCGGCGGACGATCCGGCTCCGCGGGGCGTGGCGCGGTCGGTCGCGATTTCCGGCGAGCCGCCGCGCGCTCGCGCCGCTCCCGCGCGTTCCGGTTCGCCGTATCCGGCCGCTGCGTCCAGCCCGCGATCGAGGCATACGGTGCGGTCGGAGGACCCCCCTTGGCGCCACGCCTGCGTTCACGCGGTTTGCGGAACGAGCTCACGATCATCTCCTCCCGGAGCGTCGGACGAACTCACCTGCACGAACGGACGGAAAAGAGCATCGAAAGGCCGAGTTTACCGCGTACGTTCACAACCGGGTTTCCACTTCTCGGGCCGTTGACACAGCGGTGCACGCAGACCATATGCGTGCTGCGCGAAGCGGCGAACCTATCTGTCCCTAGCGATCCCGCCAACGCCACCACACCAGCTCAACCACGGGTTTCGAGCGAAGCGGCAAAAGACTCAGCTCTTCACGCCGCCCGCGGTGAGGCCGGAGATGATCCGGCGCTGGAAGATCAGGACCATGACGACCAGCGGGATGGTGACGATCGTGCCTGCCGCCATGATCGCCGCGTACGGCTGCACCAGCGGGTTGTTGCCGGAGAAGCGGGCGATGGCGACGGTGACCGGCTCGGTCTTGTCGCTGGAAAGCAAACGGGCGAGCAGGTATTCGTTGACCGCCGCGATGAACGCGAGGATCGCGGTGGTGAACACGGCGGGAGCGGCCAGGGGCAGCATCACCAAGCGGAAGGCCTGCAGTTTGGTGGCGCCGTCGATCCGCGCGGCTTCTTCGAGTTCCCACGGCAGTTCGGCGAAGAAGGACGCGAGGATGTAGACCGTCATCGGCAGCACGAACGAGATGTTCGGAATGATCATCGCCTGGTATTCGCCGATCCAGCCGAGGTTGGTGAAGAGCTGGAACAGCGGGGTCACCAGGACGACCACCGGGAACATCGAGGCGCTGAGAATCAGTCCGGACACCACGTACTTGCCGTGGAAGGTGAGCCGGGCCAGCGCGTACGCGGCCAGCACGCCGATCCCAAGCGCGATCACCGTCGTGATGGAGCCGATGACGAGGCTGTTGACCAGCGCCTTGCCGAAGTCGTTGCCGCGGCTGGTGTCGAACGCGTTGCGGAAGTTCTCCAGCGTCACGTGGGTCGGCCACGGAGTGTTGTCGAAGGTGTAGTCGGGATCGCGGAACGCGGTGACCGCCATCCAGTAGAACGGCGCGAGCCCCCACACCAGCACGATCAGCGCGCCCAGGTACAGCCGTACCGAGCCGATGCGTTTGGTCCACGGCACCGGCGCCGCGGCGGATTCGCTCGTCACGGCCTGCTCCGCTGTCTGCACGGACATCAGTGCGCCTCCCGCTGTTCTTCCTGGGTACGAACCGCGTTGGCGCCCAGGATCTTCACCAGCACGAACGCCACGGCGAAGATCAAAAGGAAGGTGATCGTGGACAACGCGGCCGCGCTGTTGGGGCCTTGCCGGACCTGATCGACCACCAGGATGGATACCGTGCGGGTGGCGGGGTTGCCCAGCGTCATGATCGCGGGCAGGTCGTACATCCGCAGCGCGTCCATGGTCCGGAACAGCACCGCGACCAGCAGGGCCGGCTTCAGCAGCGGCAGCGTGATCTGGGTGAACCGCTGCCAGGCCGACGCGCCGTCGACGCGAGCCGCCTCGTACACGTCGGCCGGGATGACTTGCAGGCCTGCCAGCAGCAGCAGCGCCATGAACGGCGTGGTCTTCCAGACGTCGGCCGCGATCACCGCGATCCGGGCGGGCCACGGGTCCGAAGTCCACAGGATGTGCGTGCCGAGCACGCGGTTCACCACGCCGTCGTACTGGAACATGAATTCCCACAACCGCGCGGTGACGGCGGTCGGGATCGCCCACGGGATCAGCACGGCCGCGCGCAGCAGCGCCCGGCCACGGAAGGTCTTACCCATCACCATGGCCATGCCGAGGCCGATCGTGGCCTCCAGCGCGACGGTGACGACCGTGAAGAACAGCGTGACCCCGATGGCCAGCCAGAATTGCGAGCCGAGATTGCCGGTCGGGCACGGCACCGTCTCGCCGGTCGCGATCTGGCACTGTTGCAGCAGCCAGTGCGTGTAATTGTCGAACCCGGCGTTGCCGCCTTCGACGAACATGCCGGTCGCCGGGTCGAGTCCCGAGTCCTTCTGGAAGGACATCCACAGCGCCCGGAACACGGGATAACCGATGACGACCGCGAGCGCGATCAGGACGGGGGTGACGAACAGCCAGGCTTTCCCGGAGCGACGCAGCTCCGAGGCCAGCCTGGCGGCGAAGCCGCGCCTGGCCGGAACGAATTCGTCTTCCGGCACGCTAGTCGCCGTTCCCGAAGGATCCGACACCGTTTCTCTCCTGCGGGTTCGTCGGGTCCGTTGCGTTCAACCGCTCACGATCCAGCGGTTTCGATGCCCTTTTGCATACCGGTGATCGCGTCGTCGACGGACTTGGTTCCGTTCAACGCAGCATAGGCGTTGTCCTGGATGGCCTTGCTCACGGCGGGGTAGAACGGCGTCACCGGGCGCGGCACGGCGCTGGCGATGGAGTCCTTGAGCGCGGGCAGGTACGGCATCTTCGCGATCAGCGCCGGGTCGTCGTACATGGACGCGCGCACCGAGGGCAGCGCGCCCGCGGCGACGATGTGCTGCGCGTCCTCGCTGATCAGGAAGCGCAGGAAGTCCAGCGCGGTTGCCTTGTTCTTGGAGTACGCGCTGATCGCCGCGTTGTAGCCGCCGAGGGTGGAGGCGCCCACGCCGTTCTCCCCCGGCAGCGGGGCGACCGCGAACTTGTCCTTCACGGCGGAGGCCTCGCCGCCGACGTCACCGAAGGTGGACGGCCACGAGCGCAGGAACATCAGCTTGCCCGTCGCGAAGGCGTTGCTGGACTCGGGCTCCTTGAAGGTGATGGCCTCTTTGGGAATGTCGCCGTTGTTGTAGGCGTCGACCAGGACCTTCAGTCCGGCGCGGGACTGCGGGCTGTTCACCGTGGGGGTCTTGCCGTCGGCGCCGACGAAGCTGCCGCCGTAGGCGTTGATCACCTCGGCCGCGTTCACGGTCAGACCCTCGTAGGGCGCGAACTGACCCGCGTAGCAACCGATGTTCTGCTGGCGCGCGATGGGGCACTGGGCCAGCAGCTCGTTCCAGGTCTTGGGCGGGTTCGGCACCAAATCCTTGCGGTAGAACAGCAGGCCGCCGTTGGTGTTGCGCGGCGCGGCGTACAACGTGTTGTTGTAGGTGGCGCTGGCGACCGGCGGGGACAGCAGCGCGCTGGTGTCGATGGCGAAGGAATCCTTCAGCGGCTGGATCCAGCCCTTGGCGGCGAACTCGGCGGTCCACGGCACGTCCAAGGCGACCACGTCGTAGTTGGACTGCTTGGAACGCATGTGCTCGACCAGGTCGTCGTACTGCTGCGAGGCGTCGTTCGACTGCTCCTTGAACGTCACCTGCTCGTCCGGGTGCGCGGCGTTCCAGCGCTCGATCAGCTGCTTCACCGCGCCGGTCTCGGTGGTGTCCTTGCCCTCGACGTAGGTGATCGGGCCGCGACCGGTGAGATTCTGGCTGATCGGGCTCCCGCTGCTGTCGCTGGAGCAGGCGCTGGTGAACGTCGCGGTCAGCAGCCCGACCGCCGCGAGGGCCACCGCGGCCCGCGGTACGAGCGACGAACGTAGGGACGTCACCTTCTTCACAGCCATCGCAAACACTCCAGGATCGTTCGTGAGCGGCAGCACACCCTGCCGGTGCACAAGGCAAGATACATGGTGCCGATCCGGCGTGCGGGACAGTGGCTGGAACTCGCCCACTAGGCTGGGGCGCGATGTCTTCGCCGAACGCGGTTCCCGATCGGATGCTCACGCGCATCGGTGGGCTGCTGCGCAAGGCCGAGTGCACGGACAACGAACACGAGGCCGAGGCGTTTCTCGCCGCTGCTCAGCGGCTGGCCACTAAGTCGTCCATCGACCTCGCCGTGGCGCGGGCGCACATCGCGGGACGCGAGCGCAGGCCCACACCGGTGCAGCGGATCATTCCGATCGGCGAGCCCGGCAAACGCGGGTTGCGCACCTATGTCCAGCTGTTCGTCGCGATCGCGGCCGCGAACGACGTGCGCTGTGACGTCGCCCGGACTTCGACGCAGGTCTACGCCTACGGGTTCGACTCCGACATCGACACCTGCGAGGCGCTCTACGCCAGCCTGCTCGTGCAGATGGTGCGCGCGTCCGACCAGTACATCAAGTCGGGGGCCTACCGATCGGCCACCGTCGAGAAGATCGTGGTGGAGAAGCGGTGGGGTCGCCAGGTGCGGCGCCGGGTGCAGGCGCCGGTCGCCGGTGTGACGGCGCGGCTGAATTTCCAGATGGCGTTCGCCGCGCGGATCGGGCGGCGGCTGTCGGAGGTCAAGGCAGAGGTGGAAGCCGAAGTGTTGCCACGCGACGCCGAGGTGTCCGGGACGGCGCTGGCCCTGCGGAACAAGGAGATCGAGCTCACAGACTTCTACGCGAAGACGTCGGAGGCGCGAGGCACCTGGCGCGGGCCGCAGGAGTCGGCGGGACATTCGGCGGCGGCGCGGGCGGCGGGGGACCGGGCGGGGCGGGCCGCACGGATCGGTAATTCGCCCGAACTGCCCGCCGCGCGTAAGAAGTTGAACTCTTCCGAGGGCGGTTGACCGGCGTGGACGTCACGGGCCGAACCGGGCGAGCGGCTGCCGGGGTCCGGTCGGCGCAACTCGGCGACAGGCCGATGCCGCCCGTGGGATCGGCGGCGCGGCGATGACCGTGCGCGACGGCCAGCGTGCCAAGGTCTACGACGCCGAGCAGTTGGTACGCGGGGTGTTCGATCGCGCGGACGAGCACGGTGTGCGCACCGTCGAACTCTATGGTTCGCAGCTCACGTTGCCGATCGAGCGCCGCTTCGCCTCGGTGGAATCCGTACAGAGCTATACGGACAAGGTGCTGGCGCTCAATTGGGTGCGGGCGCGCTGGGAGCGGGCCGCCGCGGCGGTGCGCGTCCGTTCTCGCGCCGGAACAACGGCCGCGCACTACGAGGCGGCCGGGAACGTTCTGGCGGTTCCGCTGCACACCGGCGGCACCGCGTGGGCGCTGCGGGAATTGGTCATCCTGCACGAACTGGCGCATCACCTCGAATCCGCCCCCGAGTCGGCAGCCCCGCACGGCCCGGAATTCTGCGACCGCTACGTGGACCTCGTAGACGGCGTCGTCGGTCCTGAGGCAGCGTTGCTCTTGCGCACGACGATGCTGGGATGCGGCGTCCGGATCGGGTGAGCGGCCGGCGATTCTTTACCAGGTTTCGCGATCAGGCATTCACCTGGTGACCGGAATGGCGATCCAGGCGGCTGTCATCGTGGCCGCTAGGCCGCCCTGCCTGCGAATATGAGGCGATGTTGAGCCTAGCGGTCCTGTGTAGGGTCTGGTGGGATCGAGGTGCGCTGCTGGAGTAGGAGAAGGCTCGAGTAACGGGTCGGCGTTGATCTTGGCCGTGGAGTTGGTGCGTTACCTGCGCCGCTGGTACGCGTGCTCGTCTCGGTCTCGGGAGTAGCAGGGTATAGCAGATCCTGAGGGGTTCGGTGCACGCTGCCACACCTGCCTGACCCCGAACACAGGTGTCGCTTGGGGGTGCGAGGTGGACCCGTTGCAACCACGCGCGTTATGTGGCCGGGTTCTTCTGTGCGGCGAGGGCACTGACGCGAGCCAAGCGGTCCTGCCACCAGGCGGCGCGATCGGCATCGGGCTGCCGATGGCTTTCGAGCAATTCCGGTTCCGGCTCGGGTGGGGTGCGCAGGACCGGCAGGTAGCCGTCGACCGCACGGAGGGAGCCGCGCGTCACGTCGCCGGTGAGCAGGCTCAAGGTGCCCAGGCCGCAGGCGAAGTCGAGTTCGGGCAGCGCCCCGGCCAGCGCCAGCTGGGCGGCGAGGCCGACGCTGGTCTCCAAGGCGGAGGAGACCACGCAGGGCAGCCCGGCTGCCTCGGCCACCTGCAAGGCGCGGCGGACTCCGCCGAGCGGCGTGCATTTGAGGACGGCGATGTCGGCGGCCCCGGCGACCGCGACCCGCATCGGGTCCTCGGCGCGGCGGATGGATTCGTCGGCGGCGATGCGCACGTCCACGCGGCGGCGCACCGCGGCGAGTTCCTCGATGGTGCGGCACGGCTGTTCCACGTACTCCAGCCCGCCCGCGGCCTTGTCGATCAGCTCGATGTGGCGCACCGCGGTGTCGATATCCCAGACCGCGTTGGCGTCGACTCGGATCGCGCCGTTGGGGCCGAGCGCGTCGCGGACCGCCTCCACCCTGGCCAGATCCTCGGCGAGCGATTCCGGGTGGTCGGCGACTTTCACCTTGGCGGTGCGGCAGCCGGATCGGGCCACGATCGCGTGCGCCTGCCGCGGGTCGACGGCGGGCACGGTGCAATTGATCGGAATGCGATCCCGCACCGGTTCGGGCCAGCCGGTGGTTACCTGCTCCACGGCGGTGGCCAGCCAGCCGGCGGCCTCCCGGTCGTCGTATTCGGGAAACGGACAGAATTCGCCCCAGCCGAGCGGCCCGTGGATCAGCATGCCCTCGCGCACCGTGATGCCACGGAAGCGGGTGCGCATCGGAATGGCGTAGACGACGTTCTGCGCTGCGGAGTCGCTCATCGCCGACCAGCTTATGCGGCTGCGGCGGCCGATCGCGGGATTGCGCATGCGGACTCGAGTAGTTTCCCCGAGTCGGCCCGGCGCGCGAGACGGGATCGTTGGCGTCATGATCCACACCGGTACTCCGCAGCCTTGGCCGTACGGCACGCCGCCCGTAGGGCAGCGGCCGGTGCGGACCTGGGACGTCGTACTCGCCGTCGTGCTGTACTCCGTCGCCGTAGTTCTGGGTGCGGCCGCCGCCTATTTCACCGTCTTCTTCGCCTTCGCCTCAGATCCGTGCGGCCAGGACAACTGCCGCACCGAATACCTCGGCTGGGCGTTCGCGGTGTCATGGGGCGGGACGGCGACCGCGATCGTCGGGGTTACCGCGATCCTCGTTCTGGCCGCGATCAAGCGTTGGTACATGTGGTACTGGCCGGTGCTGGCGATGGCGCTCATCGTCCTGTCGTTCGCCGGCGGCGTCGCGCTGGCTTCCCAGGTCTACACAGGCGCTTGAGATGCCCTGCGGCCGTTGACCGGTCATGCTGAAGCAATGGCGTGGCACATCCGGCGACGAACGGCCGATGCCTTGCGCGTGGCGCTGGGGTCGGTGATCGTCCTCGGATTCGGCTGGGTGATGGCCGCTTTCGTCCCGCTCTACGAAGTGCTCCTGCGCGACGGACACGAGGGCCGAGGCGTCGGGTACCTGCCGTGGGCACAGGTCATCGCCTGGGCGGGCATCGTGGCGTCGGTGCTCGCAGCGGTCGTCTCGGCCCTGGAGAAGGTGCGCGACCGGAGGCCGATCGCTTGGACTCCGCTGATCGCGGTGCCGCTGATCCTCGAATCCTGGCTGGTCGGCTTCTTGATCGCGGTCGTGCTGGTCTCGTATTGATCTGCCGCTTCTCCGAGTTCGATCTGCCCAGGTGTGGGCAGTTTTCGAGCGGAGGGTGCCGGTCGAAAACTGCCCACAGATCCGCCCATGGATTCGGATGGGACAGAAGCGGATCAGCCCAGCCGCTCCACGATGGTGGCGTTCGCCAGACCACCTGCCTCGCACATGGTTTGCAGGCCGTAGCGGGCGCCGCGGTCCTGCATGGCGTGGACCAGCGTGGTCATCAGGCGTGCGCCGGACGCGCCGAGCGGGTGCCCGATCGCGATCGCGCCGCCGTTGACGTTGACCTTCGCCAGGTCCGCACCGGTGTCGTGCGCCCAGGCCAGGACCACCGGCGAGAACGCTTCGTTGATCTCGATCAGGTCGATGTCCGACAGCTGCAAACCGGCCCGCTGCAAGACCTTTCTGGTCGCCGGGATCACCGCGGTGAGCATCAGTAGCGGGTCGTCGCCGGCCACCGCGAAGCTGTGCAGCCGGGCGAGCGGCTTCAGCCCGAATTCCTTCGCGCGCTCGCTGGTCATGATGAGCACCGCCGCGCTGCCGTCGCTGACCTGGCTCGCGCTCGCGGCCGTGATCGCCCAGCCGATCTGCGGGAAGCGGGCGGCCATGGCCGGGTCGTAGTAGGCGGGACGGAGTGCGCCCAGCGTCTCCAGCGTGCTACCGACCCGGATGCCCTCATCGGTGGCGAGTCCGTTGATCGGCGCTAGTTCCCGCGCGAACAGGCCGTTCTTGGTGGCGAGCGCGGCCTTCTCGTGGCTGGCGAGCGCGAACTCGTCCAGCTGGGTGCGGGTGAGTCCCCATTTCGCCGCGATCAGCTCCGCGCTGATGCCCTGCGACACCAGGCCTTCCGGGTAGCGCTCGGCGAAGCCGACGCCGGAGATGTCGTCCGATCCGACCAGATTGGCGCCCATGGGAATCCGGCCCATCGACTCCACGCCCGCGGCGACCACGATGTCGTAGGCGCCCGCGATCACGCCTTGCGCGGCGAAGTGGATCGCCTGCTGGCTGCTGCCGCACTGCCGGTCGACGGTGGTGGCCGGGACCGATTCGGGATATCCGGCGGCCAATGCGGCCCGCCGTGTCATATTCGCCCCCTGCTCGCCGAACTGGGTGACGACGCCGCCGATCACGTCATCGATGAGGGCGGGATCGATGCCGCTGCGGTTCACCACCTCGCGCAGGCTGTGGGCCAGCAGATCAACCGCATTGACATCGTGCAGTGCTCCGTTCGGCTTGCCTTTGCCGATCGGCGTGCGTACCGCTTCGACGATCACCGCGTCTCTCATGGTGCTTCCTTCCGGACCGAGAGCCGGGCCGCCATGCCTGGCTCTATCAACACATAGTCAGATTACACCTGGCAATAGTTGACACAAGTCAGCTCCGGTATGATGTTCGTCATGGCAGCAGTGATGGAAGGACCGTTGGCCGATCTCAGCGCGTGGAAGGCCGAGGAATGCTCGATCGCCAAGGCGATGGACATCGTCGGTACGCGCTCGGCGGTGCTCATCCTGCGCGAGGCGTACTACGGGACCCGGCGGTTCGACGGGTTCGCCAGCCGCGTCGGCATCACCGACGCGGCGGCCGCGGCCCAGTTGCGCAAGCTCACCGAGGCGGGCTTGCTGGCGAAACGGCCCTACCAAGAGGAAGGCAAGCGCACCAGGCACGAATACGTGCTCACCCGGATGGGACGAGATCTACTGCCCGCCGTGCTGGCGCTCATGCAGTGGGGCGACGCCTACTTGCAGCCGGGGCCTGCCCCACTGCTCTTGGTCGAGGAGTCGACCGGCGCCCCGGTGCGGGTGCAGGTGCGCAGCGAGTCCGGCCGCGAGATCGAACTCGAGGAACTGGGCGTACGGCTCAACGAGGAGTACGCCCAGCAGCGGCGCGAGCGCCGTCGAGTGGACGCGACAGACTGATGCCTGCTCGCGGCGCTGTGCCGAGCGGGCCGTCGACCTGCGATGCCGCGACCACACCTGAGCTGCCGAGCCGCCGGCGGTGACCGCCTCGCGCTGGATCGAGCCGAGAGCCGAAGCCGTGCGGCCCACCCGGCAGCGTGCTCAGTTGAGCCTGCGTCCTTCGGTGTCGAAGAAGTAGACGTGCTCCGGCGCGGTGGCCAGCCGCAGCCGGGCGCCCTTCGCAGGCGGATTGCGCCAATCCGCGCGCGAGACGATGGTTTCCCCGGCGCCGTCGGTCCCGCCTTCGGCAACGGTGCGGCCGTAGATGTAGGCGTCGGAACCGAGTTCCTCCACCACGTCGACTTCCATCTCGATGCCGGAGCCGTTACCCAGTTCGAAATGCTCCGGGCGGATACCGACCGTCACGGTGTTCCCCGCCTCGTCCGCGACCGTGCGCGGCAGCGCGATCGCGTGCCCGCCCAGCTCCACCCGGCTATCGGTGACCGGAAGCGTGAACAGGTTCATGGCAGGCGAACCCATGAACCCCGCGACGAACACGTTGGCCGGATCGCGGTAGAGGTCGCGCGGAGTGGCGCACTGCTGCAACAGGCCGTCCTTCAGCACGGCGACCCGATCGCCCATGGTCATCGCCTCGACCTGGTCGTGGGTGACGTACACCGTGGTGGTGCCGAGCCTGCGCTGCAACTGCGCGATCTGGGTGCGGGTCTGCACGCGCAGCTTGGCGTCCAGGTTGGACAGCGGCTCGTCCATCAGGAACACCTGCGGCTGCCGCACGATCGCGCGGCCCATCGCCACCCGCTGACGCTGGCCGCCGGACAGCGCCTTCGGCTTGCGATCCAGGAAGGGCTCCAGGTCCAGCAGCTTGGCCGCCTCCAGGACCCGCTTCTCCTTCTCCGCCTTGGCCACCTTGGCCAGCTTCAGCGCGAAGCCCATGTTCTCCGCGACGGTCATGTGCGGATAGAGCGCGTAGTTCTGGAACACCATGGCGATATCGCGTTCCTTCGGCTCGGCGTGCGTGACGTCGTTCTCGCCGATCAGGATGCGTCCGCCGTTGACCTCCTCCAGCCCGGCGAGCATGCGCAACGAGGTCGATTTCCCGCAGCCGGAGGGACCGACCAGGACGAGGAATTCGCCGTCCTCGATCTCCAGGTTCAGCCGATCCACCGCGGGTTTGGCGGATCCGGGGTAGAGCCGCGTCGCGTTGTCGAAGGTCACAGTGGCCATGACGAATTCACATCCCATCCCGGCAGGAACGTGCCGGACGATCCGAGTAAGGGTGCGGCGATCCTATCGGGCGGGCCGGCGACGAGCCACGTCAGCGGGTGCGCGCCTCGAAGAACGCGCGCGGGACGTCGACGAGCATGGTGTCGATCTGCTCCTTGGTGACGCCGCGTTCGAGCACGTAGGGGAACACGTCGTCGAACAGGTGGGTGTAGTGCCACTGCGGCAGGGCGGCCATGGCGGCGGGCTCGATCCAGTCGATGTAGCAGCTCGCGTCCTGGGACAGCACCATCCGGTCGGTGTAGCCGCGGCGGACCATCTCGATCAGGGTGTCGGCGCGGGCTTCGAAGGTGGTGTCGAGGTTGATGCCGAAGCGGTCCATGCCGAGCACGAAGCCGGCGTCGGCGAGTTCGGCGAGGTGATCGCAGTCGGTGGTGTCGCCGCTGTGCCCGAGCACGATGCGACCCGGGTCGACGCCTTCCTCGTCGCACATCACGCGCTTCACGTCGAGCCCGGCGCGCGACTCCGGATGGGTGTGCACCGTGATCGGCACGCCGGTCTCGAGATGGGCCCTGGCGACCGCGCGCATGACCCGTTCGACGCCCGCGGTCAGCCCTTGCTTATCGATCGCGCACTTGAGCATGCCCGCCTTGACCCCGGTGCCCGCGATGCCGTCGCGGATGTCGCCGACGAACATGTCGACCATCGGGTCGGGGACCTGGGCGCCGACGATCTCGTTCAACGCAGGGCCGCGGTAGTGGAAGAAGAACGGGACATCCCCGTAGGTGTAGATGCCGGTGGCGACCACCAGGTTCAGCGGCACCTGCTCGGCGATTCGCTGGATCCGTGGGATGTAGCGGCCCAGCCCGACCACCGTCGGATCGACGATCGTCCGCACCCCGGCGTCGTAGGCGACCCGCAACCGTCGCACGGCATCGGCGATGCGTTCGTCCTCGGAGCCCCATTCGGCCGGGTAGTTCTGCTGGACGTCCCCGGTGAGCACGAAGACGTGCTCGTGCATAAGTGTCACTCCGAGCTCGGCGGAATCGATCGGCCCGCGCACGGTTTCCAGCGTCGACACAGCGATTTCTCCTCATCTGAGCTGCGCATTCGCAGGAATCGTACGAACCGGTATGTGAGGTGGGCCATATTCTCCGGTGCTGAATCTTCGTACAACTTTCGTGCGCATCGCACAGAAGGACGTGGCTCAGGCCACCGGGCACGGTTGCAGCACCGCCGGTCCGAACCAGCGGGCGGCTTGCAACGCCAGATGCAGGTGCAGCGTGCGATCGTGATCGTCGAAGTCGTGGCGGGTCAGGTCGAGTGCCTGCCGCACCCGGTACTGGACGGTGTTGCGGTGCACGGCCAACTCCTGCGCGGCCGCGGCGTAGCTGCGGTTGTTGGCCAGGAAGACGCGCAGGGTTTCGCGCAGCCAGAGATTGCGCTGGTTGCCGGTCGCGAGTTCACCCAGGCAGTCGGCCACGTACTGGCGCAGTTCCTCGATGTCGCCGCCCAGCAGCGCGACGGCCGCCACCTGGTCGTGCGACACCGCGCGGGGCGCGTCGGGACCGGCCAGCAGCACGAGTTCGCGCACCCGATCGGCTTGCCGCAGGCTGCGGCGGAATCCCGCGACGCCGGAGCCGCGCCCGCCCACCGCCACACGCACCGGCAACGCCAGTGCCGACAGGGCACGCTCGATGGCCTCGGCATCGATGGTCGTGTCCCGAGCGATCGAGAACCACAGCCGCACTTCGCGTTCGTCGGTCGGCACCAGCAGCGCCCGGCGGGGGTGGCCGAGCAGCGGAACCAGCGCCGCGCGCACGGCGTCCAGGACATCCACCGCGGCCCGTGCGGACAGCTGCGGCTCGGTCCAGGCGTTCACCGCGACGTGCCGGCCGGACAAGGGATAGCCGAGCACTTGCTCGGCCTGGTCGATGTCGTCGGCCGAGCCGTCGAGCACCCGCGCCACCCATTCCTGACGCAGGCCGCCGCGACTGCCCACCCACCGGTCGCGCTCCTGCTCGTAGGCGATGCCGACGTGCTCGCACACCCGGTCGATGTACACCGCGGAGCGATGGACGATCCGGATGATCGCCGCCGCGCTGTCGGAGCCACCCAGTTCCGCCGCGTAGCGCATCGCGATGTCGAGGAACCCGGCATGCCCCACCCGGTACGCCCGCATCAGCGCCGACAGCGGGACGTCGCGCTGCGCGAGCGTGCGCGCGTACACCAGCGCCCGCGCCGGGGCGTGCACGTCGTGCTCGGCGGCGTCGTTCTGCACGAAGTCGAGGACGGACATCAGATTGTCGGTGGTGCCCGCCTCGAACAGGCCCCGCAGCCGGGCATCCAGGTCGAGCGCCGCGACTTGCGCGCGCATCACCGCCGACAGCTCGGCGATCAGCTGATCGCGACCGCGCAGCATCGTCGAGACGACCGCGCGAACCACTTCGTTCTCGCCGTCGGCCACTGGCGACACCTCCCTTCGCCGGGCTCGGCATCGGGTCTCAACCTAGCCCCCGCCGGATGCGCCGGAAGCATCGTGCGGCGACCTGCGGGAACCCCACCGCGCCGGTAGCCTCGGGGCGGGGGCGGGCCGAGCGACGAGGAGTAATGCCATGAGTCGTCCAGTTCGTATCGGAGTTCAGCTACAACCGCAGCACGCGCCGGAGTACCGGCTCATCCGTGACGCGGTGTTGCGGTGCGAGGACGCGGGCGTCGACATCGTGTTCAATTGGGACCACTTCTACCCGCTCACCGGCGATCCCGACGGCGCGCACTTCGAGTGCTGGACGATGCTGGGCGCGTTCGCCGAGCAGACCGAACGGGTGGAGATCGGCGCGCTGGTCACCGGCGGCGGCTACCGCAATCCGGATCTGCTGGCCGATATGGCGCGCACCGTCGACCACATCAGCGGCGGGCGGCTCATCCTCGGCATCGGCGCGGGCTGGTTCGAGAAGGACTACGACGAGTACGGCTACGAATTCGGCACCCCGGGCAGCAGGCTCGAGTTGCTGAAGGAGACCCTCGCCCGGATCAGCGCCCGGCTGCCGAAGCTCAATCCGCGCCCGACTCGCGACCTGCCGATCCTGATCGGCGGCGGTGGCGAGAAGAAGACCTTGCGGCTGGTCGCGCAGTACGCCGACATGTGGCACACCTTCGCCGACCTGGACGTGCTCGCGCACAAGAACAAGGTGCTCGCCGAGCACTGCGCCGCCGTCGGCACCGATCAAGCGCGCATCGAGCGCTCGGTGCAGTGGCCGGGTCTGGAGAAGGCGCCCGCTTTCGTCGAGGCGGGGGTGACCACCTTCACCATCGGGGCCAGCGGACCGGATTACGACCTGAGCGAGGTCGCGAAGGCCGTGCGGTGGCGCGACGAGGTCAACCCGGAACCGGTGAGCGGGCTGGCCTGATCCGGATTGCCCGGCGACTGTTGCGCGAGGGCGGTGTGGAGTTCGAATCACCGTGATCGAAACTCTGGACCGCCGCGGCGGCATGGATTCCGGCAATTCCGGCCCTGGGGTAGCCGTGGGTTAGCAGAATTCCGCCGCTAGGGTTGTCCGTCATGGCTGTTCTGCCCGCTGTTCGGTCTCGTGCGTTGATCGCCGTGATATTGCTTGCCGTCGGTCTCAGCGCGACGGCGTGCGGTTCCGGCTCCGACGACGCGAGCACCGAGCGCAACCTCTGCGCACCGCCCGGCCCGGCCGCCGCCTCCGCCGCGCCGACCAACCTGGCCTCGTCGGCCGCCGCGGGCAGCGACCGCTACACCACCGCGACCACCGCGCCGCTGACCTCGATCGACGTCTCGAAGCTCGGCTTGATCACGCCCGGCAAGCTCAGCGTCGGCACGCTCTCGGACGCGCCGCCGAGCATCTGCGTCGACCGGCAGGGCACGTTCACCGGCTTCGACAACGAGCTGCTGAAGGCGATCGGCGCGAAGCTCGGCCTCCAGGTGGAGTTCTCCGGCACCGAGTTCGCCGGGCTGCTCGCCCAGGTGTCCGGCGGTCGCTTCGACGTGGGCTCGTCCAACATCACCACCACCGACGCGCGCCGCCAGCTGGTCGGCTTCACCAACGGCTACGACTTCGGCTATTTCTCCCTGGTGGTGCCGAGCGGCAGCGGCATCAAGGGGTTCGCCGACCTGAACCGGAGCACACGGATCGCGGTGGTGCAGGGCACCGTGCAGGACGAGTTCGTCGTGAACCAGCTGCATCTGGACCCGGTGAAGTTCCCCGACTACAACACCGCCTACGCCAACTTGAAGTCCGGCCAGGTGGACGCCTGGGTGGCCCCGTCCGCCCAAGCGGAAGGCGCGATCAAGCCGGGCGACGGAACATCGGTGTCGCAGAACACCTTCAGCCTGGACAACTTCGTCGGCTACGCGGTCGCCAAGAACAACCAGCCGCTGATCGACGCGCTCAACAGCGGCCTGGACGCGGTGATCGCGGACGGCACCTACGCCAAGCTCTACACCGACTGGGTGCCACGGGAGCTGCCGCCGGGCTGGAAGCCGGGCTCGCGGGCCGCGCCCGCGCCGCAGCTGCCGGACTTCGCGGCGCTCGCGGCGGGCAAGAAAAAGGACGAGACGGAGCAGAACGCGCCGAAATCCACGGTGCAGCAGTTGCGGGAGACGTTCTTCGACTGGTCGCTGTACCGCAAGGCATTTCCCGATCTGTTGAAGACCGGCCTGCCCAATACCTTGATCCTCGCGGTGGTCTCGGGTGCGCTCGGCACCGTGATCGGCATGCTGCTCGCGGTCGCCGGTATTTCGCGGACTCGCTGGTTGCGCTGGCCCGCGCGGGTTTACACCGACATCTTCCGCGGTTTGCCCGCCGTGGTGATCATCCTGCTGATCGGTCTCGGCGTCGGGCCGGTGGTGCGCAACCTGACCGGCAACAACCCGTACTGGCTCGGTGCGGTCGCGCTGGCGTTGCTCGCCTCGGCCTATATCGGTGAGATCTTCCGCTCCGGCATCCAATCGGTCGAGGCCGGGCAGTTGGAGGCGGCGCGCGCCATCGGTTTCGGTTACCGCCAGGCGATGACGCTGGTGGTGATCCCGCAGGGCGTGCGCCGGGTGCTCCCGGCTCTGATGAACCAGTTCATCGCCCTCATCAAGGATTCCTCGCTGATCTACTTCCTCGGCCTGCTCGCCACCCAGCGCGAGCTGTTCGCCGTCGGCCGCGATCTCAACGCGCAGACCGGCAATCTCTCGCCGCTGGTCGCCGCCGGTCTGGCCTATCTGCTGCTCACCATCCCGCTCACCCACCTGGTGAACTACATCGACCGCCGGATGCGGACCGGCCGACCCGACCGGCCGATCGACCAGGTGGAGGCGGCCACGATCACGGAAGGGCGCGGATAGATGAGTGCCTCCCTCACCGGTACCGGACTGCATCTGACGCTCGGACACAACCACGTGCTGCGCGGGATCGACATCCACGTCGACGCGGGCAAGACCGTCACCGTCATCGGGCCGTCCGGGTCGGGCAAGTCGACCCTGCTGCGGGTGCTGAACCGGTTGTACGAGCCCGATCAGGGCGACGTGCTGTTGGACGGCAAGTCCGTGCTCACCGAGAATCCGGACCGGCTGCGGCAGCGTATCGGCATGGTGTTCCAGCATTTCAATCTGTTCCCGCACAAGACCGTCGCGGAGAACGTCGCGCTGGGCCCGCGCAAGCTGCGCGGCCTGTCCAAGGACCGAGCACGGGCACTGGCCGTCGAGCAATTGGAGATCGTCGGTCTGGCCGACAAAGCCGATTCCCGTCCCGGGAACCTGTCCGGCGGGCAGCAGCAGCGCGTGGCCATCGCACGGGCGCTGGCGATGCAGCCGGAACTCATGTTCTTCGATGAGGCCACCTCGGCGCTGGATCCCGAGCTGGTGAAGGGCGTGCTCGGTTTGATGACCGACCTCGCCTCCGGCGGCATGTCGATGGTCGTGGTCACCCACGAGATGGGCTTCGCCCGCACGGTGTCCGACAGCGTCGTGTTCATGGATCAGGGGCAGGTCGTGGAGACCGGCACGCCCGACGCTTTGTTCGACGACGCGCGGACTCCGCGTTTGCAGAGGTTCCTCGCCCAGGTGCTCTGAGTCGGTAGCACATTCGGCGCAACTTTCATTGATGCGCATCTGCTAATGTATTTGTCATCACGATTCCAGCTATCCGCGCGAGGAAAGAGGGAAATTCGATGACCACAGCACACGCCCAGCACACCGGCCACGACCATGTGCACGGCCCGGACTGCGGGCACACGGCGTTCCAGCACGGCGATCACATCGACTACGCCCACGATGGTCATCTGCATCGCGAACACGCGGGTCACTACGACGAATGCGAGCGGTCCGAGCACTGCGAATGCCGCGATCACCCGCACCGGCACGGTCCGAACTGCGGCCACGAGGCCGTCCAGCACGGCGACCACGTCGACTACCTGCACGACGGCCATCGTCACGCCGCCCACGACGGTCACTTCGACGAGCACTGATTCGCGTCGGTCTCCGGTTCTAGAGTCGGGCGGGTGATCGAAGAACTCGAGATTCGTACCGGGGCGGGAACCTTCGACGTACTGGCCGCCGGCGCTCCCGGCGGACGGGAAGTGCTGTTGCTGCACGAGTTCCCCCAAGGCGCACGGGAGTGGGAGTTCCAGCTCCGCGTGCTCGGCGGCGGCGGGTGCCGCGTCGTCGCGCCCGACCAGCGCGGGTACTCGCCGGGGGTGCGGCCGGAGCGAGCCGCCGACTATCGGCTCGAGGAACTGGTCGGCGACGTGGTCGCGATAGCCGACGCGCTGGGGTGGGAGCGCTTCGACCTGATCGGCCACGGCTGCGGCGCGCGGGTCGGATGGGCAGTGGCGGCGGAGCTGCCGGAGCGCGTCCGCACGTTCAGCGCGGTGTCGCATCCGCATCCTTCCGCGCTCCAGCAGGCGATAGCCGAGGACGAGGATCAAGCGTTGCGGTCCCACCATGTGATCGCCCTTCGGCAGCCGCGCACCGCGGAGCGGGCTCTGCTCGCCGACGACGCCGCCGCGCTGCGCCGGATCTTCGAGTGGAAGATCCCGGAGGAACGCGTCGAGGATTACGTGGGTCGGTTGTCGCGGCCCGGCGCGCTCACCGCCGCGTTGAACTGGTATCGCGCCATGGACCTCGCCGGTCCGACCGGCCCGGTGTGCGTTCCCACCTTGTACGTATGGGGCACCGAGGACGCGACCTTCGGCTCCACCGCGGCGCTGGCGACCGGAAAATACGTCTCCGGCCCGTACCGATTCGAGATGCTCGAGGACGTCTCGCACTGGGTTCCGGAAGAGGCGCCCGAGGCGCTGACCCGCCTGCTGATCCAGCACCTGCTCGCCCATCGCGGGTGAATGCCTCGGCGGCGCTGTTCATCCCGCCGTTCCCCGCACACGGTGCGCGGACGGGGGGAAAGCTGAGTCTCGTCCACCGACAGGCAAGGGAGGTGAACCGTGGAGGTCAAGGAAGTCAATCGGCGAACCATCGCCCAGTTCCGAGCGGGCGGCGAGATCGAGGGCATGCAACGCGACCGTCTGATCTTGCTGACCACGATCGGCCGCAGAACCGGCGCCCCGTACACCACCCCGCTGATGTTCCACCACGACGGCGACCGCCTGCTCGTCGTCGCTTCCAACATCGGTGCGCCGAAACATCCCGACTGGTACGCGAACCTGCGGGAGAACCCGCGCGTCACCGTCGAAGTGGGCGAGGAGAGCTATCCGGCGCTGGCCGCCCCGTTGACCGGCGACGACCGTGCCCGCACCTGGGCGATGCTGAAGAACGCCTACCCGTTCTTCGCCGAACACGAGATGCAGACGTCCCGGGTCATCCCGGTGGTCGCCCTCACGCGGGCGTGACGAGCACCGGACTAGCGTCGGGCGCGCGTGTCGGCCGCGTCGACTCGCCGGTCGGCGACCAGGTCGAGCAGGGCGGTCAGATTGTCGGGGTCGGTGGGGTCAACGGCCCCTTCCGGTAGAGCCAGTTCCGTGAGCCGTTGGCCCCGGTGGAAGGCGGCGGGGCGCAGCGGCGGCGCGTCGTCGGGTTGCCCGAGGATGGTGGCGAGGTTTCCGTCGTTGTCGTAGACGGCGTAGTAGCGCATTGGTGGGCTCCTCAGAGGCCGGTCGAGGCGGTCATCCAACTGGTGTTGCTGGTTCTCCTGGTCGCGAATCGTGATGGGTGACGGCGTTCGAGCTTATCCACACGTTCGAAGCTGAGTGTCGGTTTGCGCACTAGTTGCGTTACCCATTCTCGCGCGTTTCCCGCGGCATCGCTGCACGTAGACCGGTATATGGAGACCGCGCGGGATGGTTTGCCCGAGTTAGGCGCACACGGTGGCGAAGGCCGCCCAGAGCACCGGGGAATGCTCGATCCGGCCGGTGTCGCGCCATGCGCTGAGACGGTCGCGCTGCCATTCGGCGATGGCGGTCACGGGGTCGGGTCGCTCGTGCGCCTCGTCGATGGCGCAGATCGTCTCCTGGAGCGGGTGGACCTGCGCCGGTGCGCCCGCGACGCGCTGAAAGGCGAAATCCGTGGGCAGCGGCCACCGGCTGGCGGTGACCAGTTCCGCGCCGCCGGTGATCATCGCGGCGGTCAAGCCGAGCGCTTCGCTGAACCGCAGGTCGCCGCCGCTCTCACAGGCGATCAGCGCGACCCGGCTCGGGATCGGCCACAGTCGTTGTCCGGCAACAGGTTCCGATTCGATGGTATGCGTTCCGAGCAGGAGGTCTTTGGCCGAGAGCGGCCGGTGGGTGCGGGACGGTTCCGCGAAGCCGACGGCATCGGCGGTGCAGGCGAGATGCAGTTCGGCGTCCTCACTGCGGCCCGATCCGGGCGCGGCGGCGGTGACGTGTCCGACGTAGAGCAAGCGGCTCGCGCCCGCGCGCAGGACGGAGCCGAGCCAGTCGCGATCGACATCCGTGCGCCGGAAGGTCTCGACCGGGTTCGCTACCGCGGGGCGCAAGCGGTCGTTCGCGGTGTACATCGCCATTCGTTGTGCGAGCGGGGCTTCAGCGGTCATCCGGCCCAGCACCGAGCCGAGCGTCGAATCGGCGCGGAAGCCGGGAATGCGCGGATCCAGCACCGCGACGACCGGCCGCGCGGCGGTCTCGGTCCAAGTGCGGGCGATCCGTCCGGGCGCTTGCGCGACGCCGGCAGGCGCGAGCAGGCTGACGTCGGCGATGTCGATCAGCCGGACGTCGCGATCCGGCGCGACGAGTTCCCACGGCACCTGGGCGACACGCGGTGACGGTTGCAGCCGGATATGCGGGCGCACGCCGCGCTGCCACAGCTCGTAGAGCTGTGCGGCCAGGCCATAAGGCAAAAGTGCTCGCGAAAGCGCCTGTGCGACGGCATATTCCCGTTCGTAGTCGGCGAACGCGCCGGTGGTGAGCGCCTGCTCGAGACCGCCGGGCTCGGCGGGACGCGGCAGCGCGTCGGCGAGCAGTCCGACCGCCCGCATCGCCGCGTCCTCCGGGAGCACTCCCGCGCCGCGAGGCGCGCTGTCGTCGACCCATCGCCACGACACGTAGATGTCTCCCGCGTCCGCCATGCGGACCAGCACCGTCGGTCGCGTCATACCGTCAGCACCCGATCGTCGCGGATCACCCGGCCGTAGCGCTGTTCGGCGGCGGCGATGAACGGCGCGAGCGCGATTCGGCCTTCCGCGGCAAGTGCCAGGCGCGGTGGCGGAGCGACCGGCAGACCCGCTCCGGCCGCGACCTCTGCTAAGGCGGCGCCCAGTTGCAGGGCGGCGTTGCCGGGATGATCGGTGAAGTCCTCCGGCGGGTCGAGCAGATCGAGCGGAAGCCGTGTGCGAGTCGCCCGTTCGGTGCGATCGAGCGCCAAAGCTGTCCCAGCGCACTGTGTTTCGACCAAATCGGTGACGAGGACACCGTTGCCGGAAAGGTAGGCGAAGCGGAACGCAAGCCGCATCGCGGGGTCGGCGATCTGCCGGTTCCACTGCTCGCGCTGCGTACCGTTCGGCAAGGTGTGGCGCACGGCGTCGATGGCCAGGGCGGCGGGAACGGCGATCCCCACAGCGCGCCAGAGCAACTCCGCGGGCGGCGACTCGGACGCGTCGATCGCGCCTTCCAGGAGCGTCGCGTGCCAGAAATCGAGCTGGGCGCAGTGCAGGCCTAGGCCACGCTCGGCATAGACCGCGAACGCGGCGGCGAGCAATTCCTCGCACTCTGCGACCCGCCCGGACTTGAACGCCACGGTGGCGGAACGAATGCGCAGGTCGGCGGCATCCAGTACGGCGCTAGACGTGACGAAATACGAGAGGCTCCGCCCGTAGAGATCCTGGGCGTCCGCCAGATCGCCGCGGCCCTCGGCGAGAAATCCCATGGTCTTGAGTCCGACCCCGGCCCGATACCCCAGCCCGGCCTGCTCGAAATAGGCCTGACTGGATCGCAGCGGCGCCTCGGCCTCGTCGTACCGCTCGAGGCGGACGAGCATGGTGGCGAGATTCTGTTCGGTCTCGGCGACCGCGTTGCGGTCGCCCGCGGACTCGAACGCGGCGAGCGCTTGCCGCGTGAAATCGACGGCCAGGTCGCGGCGTCCGGTCTCGAAGTAGGTGGCGGCGAGATTCATCAGCGGATGACCCGCCAGTTGCGGCGCGAAACGCCGTGCCGCGTCGAGTGATTCGGCGGCGATCTCGGCGGCGTAGGCCCAGTTCTGCCGGTGCAGTGCGACGGCGGTCAGGGAGAGCAGGCAGGCTACGCGCAGCACACCGAGATCGGTGTCGGTGTTGTCGGCGAGCAAGGCGCGTGCTTGCTCCAGCGCCGCTTGCGCCGCGTCGAGATCGCCCAGATGCTGGAGCGCTTGCGACATGTTGACCAGGGCATTCGGGCGCAATCGCGGTGCGTGTTCGGGCATCTCGGCCAACGCCGAGCGGTAGAGGGCGAGCGAGGCGGCGTGGTCGCCGAGTTCGTCGGCCATGCTCGCGGCGTTGATGATCGCGCCGAGCCGGATATCGCCGGTTGTTCGTTCAGCGGCGTCCTCGAACAGGCGTTTCGCCTCGGCGGGGTCGCCGCGGGTGTATGCGGCGGCGCCAGCGGCGAGCAGTTCCCGGCCGTCGTCCGGAGTCGCCTCGGTCATATCAGAAGTCCGAATCCGACGCGGCAGCGGCGATTTCCGCCAGCAGGAGCGAGTCGGCGGAGTTGCCGGATGCTTCGTCCGCGCGGTGCAGCCGCGTCGTGACCAGGTCGCGAATCCGCGCTCGGCGCGTCGCCGCGTCCGGCTCCTGTTCGTCCACGCCGACGCCCGGGACGTAGATGTGCACGGTCACGCCCGCTTCCGCTCCGGCCGGGGCCGTGCTCTCGGCCCGCCAGAGCTCGCCGTCGCGGATCAGCGGCACGTCGGCGGCGTCTGCCGGAGTGCGAATTCCGGCCCTGGGATGCAGGTGTGCCGGTAGGTCCGTTGGCGAAAGTGGGGCGGCGACCGCGCTCACCCGCACTATCGTGGTCCCCGCCGCGCGCACCACTTCCCAGGACACGGCGCGCTCCGAGGCGTCGAGCAGGCCCGGCGGGCAGCGATGCCAGTCCCAGCCCGCGCTGCCCCTGGCCAGGACGAGAGCGCCGGGCGCGACGATGGTGGCCGGTCCGGCGGCGAGCGCGTAATCCTCCGCGCGGCCGAGTGCCCGTGCGGCCGTGCGTTCTTCGGGAGTCGCGTCGGCGCCGTCGACGATCAGATCGCATTCCTCGCTCAGCGTGGCTATCTCGTCTTCCAGCAGGTCTTCGTCCAGCGGGGCGATGCCGTCCAGAGTCGACGCGGGCCACCAGCGTGCCGCCCAGCGGGCGTAGCCGAGCCGCCAGGCATGCGCGGCGAGGTCGGGCAGTGCGGGCTCGGCCGTGTATTCCCCTTCACTGCCGCTCGTTTCGTCGAGAGCGATGGCCACCTCTGGGCCGTACACCGCCCAGATCCACTCCTGTGCGAGGTCGAGGTCGTCGAGCACCGCCGCCGGGGTCGTCTGCCCGCTGAGCAGGCTCCACGTCAGATGCCCGCCCGCCACCTCGAGCACGAGCACGTCCACCCCGGCCGCGCCGTCCACGACGGTCGGAGCGTCGTCCGGCGCGAGGATCCACAGGCCGTCGCGGCGGCGGATGCGTACGGTCGTCATCAGCTCGCCTTCGTTTCCGCCGCGTCCGGCTCACCCACGCTCGCCCGCACGCTCAGCGCCCGCTTGACCCGCGTGCGATGGTCCAGGATCACCGAACGCGCCACACCGTCGAGCAGATCCCACAGCTCGTCCGGATCGTAAACGGCGAACTCTCGGACATCTCTGCCGTGCAAGCGGACCCACAAGCGCCGCAGGTACGGCTGCCACGGCGTGATCAGCTCGGCGGCGATGGCGGCCAGCGGACCGGTGGGCCGCTCGGCGGACACCACCAGCCGCCGCGCCTGCAACACGTATGCTTCCCGCTGCCAGCGGCTGTTCACCACCTGATGCGCCGTGGATTGCATTGTTTCCGTCGCTGTTTCGGCTAGACGTAGCCGCGGTCGGCCCGTCGACTGTTCACGACGGTGCTCGATGGGCGCCAAACCGGTCGCCAGCGCGGTCCCCGCCGTCGCTGTTACGCGCAGCGACTCGTCCAGCAGCGCCCACGGTGCACAACTCCGCGCGATCTCGGCGTCGACCAGCTCGGGGATCGGCGGCAGCTCCGCGCGCTCGGTGGATGCCTGGAGCACGGTGAACACCCGCTCGTACACGGTGCGATCGAACGGGAGCCCGAGGGTCGATTTCGAGGCCGAAGAACCGATCGCGGGGCGAGGCGGCACCGGATGCGTGGTCAACCCGAGTTCCTGAGCGGACGCGTCCTGCCACAGCCGGATCCCCGCGTGCGTACCCGCATGGGCGGCGATCAGCCGGTCCAGGGTCTCCTGTCCGTCGGCGTCCTCACCGAGTCGTGCGGCCGCACAGGCTTCCAGCAGCTCGTCCACCTCCGCGTCGTGGTCACCGCCCGGCGGGCCGGTGAGCGGACGCCGCCGCCAGGCCAGCTCGAGCAGACCGGCCAGCTCCCGTTCCCGCTCGCGGTCGGTGAGGTATTCCTTCAGCGCTTGCGTGGTGCGTCCGGCGGTGTACTCGTGGATCTCGCGCAGTGCGTCCTCCGCGACTCCGCGCGCCCGCGCCGGATCCGGCATACCCGAGGTGGTCGCCAGCTCGAAACAGCGCTGGAAATACAGATCCTGCGGGTGCCCCTCGGTGATCCGCAGTGTCCGCCGCACCTGCTTGAGCACCGTGAACCAGGCCGCCGTCGCACGCAGTACATCGGCCGCCGCCTGAATGCGCGCCTCCAACAACACCGCGCCATCCGCCGTCAGGATCGGCCCCGCGCACAACGGATGCTGCACGGGCCGGATCACCAACGGGTCGAGCACGAGCTTCACCGTCCGGCGCAGCGGACCCCCGTGCGGGCCGCTGAGCGGTTCGACACCCTCGAGCCTGCGCCACACCTCATCGAGCACCATGGCGCGCGGTCGTCGCATGCGTGCAGTGTATTGCCGCGACTCTCGTCCCGGCGGGTGCACGGCAACCTCACGACGGATTCCTCGGCGTCGGTCGTATACGAACCGGCGCCGCAAGCAGTCAAGCACTCCGAGGTAAGCCGTCACCACCAGGAACGGACGTTTCGTATCGGACACCGAATTGTCCACACTCACTGTCGGTTTCAGCTCTGCCAGTCGTAACATCCAGCCGCTGACGGCCGAAGAGAACCCTGAACAGGAGGAGATTCTATGAAGAAAGTGTTGACTACCGCTGTACGCGTCGCGGCGGCCGGTGTTTCGGGTTTGGCATTCGTCGCAATTGTCGGTTCCGGGACCGCCCAAGCGGCGCCGCAGGATTGCGTCGTCGAGCGAGACCTTTTCGGTGCGTCGACGACTTGCCAACCCGACGGAGGAAGCAACTACGTCTTGCACGTCGACTGCTTCGGCCTCTACGCCAGCGGGCCGTTCCCGCAGTATGGTGTCGGCTCCTATCAAGCGCTCAGCTACCCCTTCACGCCGAGCGGCCAGCGCGTCACCACGGGATGCACGGGAATGGGTCCCGGTGTGGTGGCGGTGGCGACCAACGCTTACGTCGAGATTTATCGCGGTTAGGTTCTGTCTCGAAGTGGTGTGACTTCGAACTGGGTGTGGCTTACCACACACCATTGAATCCGGGGCCTAAGGTCTGACTCGGTCCGCCCATCGGGGGCAGCTGAGTGGAGGGATTCGAAGAATGAAGTTCGAGAAGATCACCGCTGCCGTTTTCCTGGCCGTCTCGGCCGTGGGTATCACCGCGGCGACCGCCCATGCGGAACCGGCCATAACGGAGCAGCCGACTGCGGGGTACACGACTTCCGGTGTGGATCACGGAATCCCCTACGAGATCACTGTTTCGCCAGTCGACGGCGTCGTTACCACTACCGTCGAGAACGGCAGGTTCGAGATCGCACAGAACGGTGCGGTGGTGCTCGAGTCCGGCGACGGAGCGGCAGTGACCGAAGTGCCGCAACAGTACGACGTCGACGGGCATTCGATCGCGATCGCGCAGCACATCGGCGCGGACGGCCGCACCCTGACCTCGACACCGACCGCAGAAGATACCGCGCAGCTGAAGGACATCAGCTCCTACGACCGGCTCAAGGAGCAGATCAACAAGAACCTGCCCGGCGTCGTCGCCGGTGCCATCGTGGGCGGTCTCCTCGGGGCGTGCGTGATCCTGGTCTGGGGAGTCAGCATCCCCATCGGTGCGCTGATCGGTGGAACCATCGGCGGATACGCCATGGGCGGCCCGGAGTTTCTCGACGCGGTACAGGCGTTCGTCGCTAACCAGGGCAGGTGAGATAGCGGCCGACTCGACACGGCCGGTCGCCCGCGGACCCGGCCGTACTGTACGAGCCCTCCAGCGGTGCACGACGGAAGGGCTCATAGCAACCTGCGTGCGGCCAGGCTATCCGGCTGGCTCAGCCCGGTCACCGGCGATGTAGGGACCGCGGAGGTAGTCGATGTCGTCGGCGTCGGGGAACTCGGCATCGTGGTACCCGGTTGGGCCGCTGCGGCGGGCCGACAAGAGCCGCCGCGATGACCAACACGGCGAACAGCCCCCGAGATGCGGGAAGATAAGGGCGTGGATCAGGAGATTTCGAGAGCCGGCGCCGACCTGCTGGCGGCCGACATCGAGTCGGCTCTCGGCTTCGAGGTACACATCGACGAAACGATCCCCGAGCATCGGCGCCGGATGTCTTTTGCACCGGCCTGGTGGATCGAATTCAGCGTCCCGGCACTGAACGTCTTCGTCGGCACCAGCCCCGGCGAGTTCACGCCCAGCGGTGTGGCATGCGAGCTCGCCTGGCATATCCACGACGACGTCCTGTCCCGCAGCGGGAAGATCTGGCCCGCCGACCCTGCGGGTGGGGACCAGCCGTTGCTGCCCACCCTTGACGGATGGTGCGGACAGGGCGGCTCGACACCGTTCGGGCAGGTCGAGGCAGCGAAGGATCCCGATCCGGACCTCGACGGTGTGGTCCGGTGGTGGCTGCCCCGCCATTCCGACGGGCTCATTGCCAGCCACTCCGGCGACGTGTGGTTCTGCCTGTGGGAGTACAAAGGCGACGAACAACTCATTACCCCGGGCATGCCGGTGACATGGTCCATCGGCGAAGGCGGACACGGAAAGTACCGCAAGGCAAGCGAAGTCCGGCCAGCTTAGCCGTAGTTTCTTCTTGGAGAGCCGCGCGGCCGAGGTGTCTCGTGAATGATTGTTCACGAGACACGCTGCCCCGCAACATGTTTCCGCATGCTGAATGTGTAAAGTATCCCGTGTACGCGGCAACGTCAACCTGTCGGGGGTTACCAATACATTCCGTGCATGAGAATCGGCTACGGGCGGGTATCCACCCGCGATCAGCATCCGGGGCCCAGCACGCCGCGCTCACCGCGGCCGGGTGCGAGCAGATCTTCCTCGACAAGGTTTCCGGCAAGCTCGCCTCCGTCCGGAACTTGACAAGGCGCTGCTGGTGGCCAACCGGGAAGGCGATCAACCAGCGGTGCACGACGGAAGGGCTCGTAGCAACCTGCGTGGGGCAGGCTATCCGCCAATCACCTCGACGAACGCGGACAGCCACGAGAACCACCGCCTCACACTCGCCGTGGCAGCATGAGGTATTGAGAATCCAGGTGACGCCCTTGTGCCGTTGCCACCAAATCTAGTGGCACTAGATTGTCAAGCGATGCTATAGTCGGGCTATGGGGATCCAGACGCGACGAGAACGCGAACGCGCCGAGCGGCACCGGCTGATCATCGACACCGCTCGGGAGTTGGCCGAGTCGCAGGGCTGGGACGCGGTGACTGTGCGCAGGTTGGCGGAACGGATCGAATACAGCCAGCCTGTGCTGTATTCGCATTTCGCGGGCAAGGATGAGATCGTCACGGCGGTCGCCGAGGAGGGTATCGCGGAGATGGCCGCGTGGAGCCGCGCGGCGTTGGAGTCCGCGGGCGGTGAGCCGCGCGCGGCGTTGGCGGCGGTGGCGCGGTCCTACCTCGAGTTCGCGACCGCGCGGCCCGCGCTCTACGACGCGATGTTCCTGATGAAGGTGAACCTCGCGTTCGGCGAGAATGCCTCGCAGCCGCTGCGGGACGCGTTCGCCGTCATGTTCGCCGCTTTCTCACCGTTCGCGGGCGAGCACGATCCGGAGACTTTCACCGAGGTCGGTTGGAGCGCCCTGCACGGCCTGGCGACCCTGGACCGCGGCGGACGTCTGCGACCGGCTCAGCGGGACGCCCGTGTGGCGGTGTTGATCGACCAGTGGACCCGGTAGACCTCTGCCGTGGTGAGCGCACCGATCTGGGGTCGTCATTTCTGCCCTGGCTCGGGCGTTCCCAGAACTCTTGTCTCCCAGAGACTCTTACATCCCTGATTTCGTCGCGTAGTTCCGTACGCGGTTTGTGACCGATTCGCGGTTTCGGCGAGCCGCGGTTTCCTGTTTCCGGTGCGCCGAATCCAGGTCAGGCCGGAAACGGCCATTTTTCGCCCCATCGAATCGCGCGGTACGCGGCAGAGGGGTGCGTCTGTACGGGTGGCCTCGGTGTGCGGCCGTGATGCCGCCGCTCGAGCTGCGGCGGCGTCACCGGGCAGCAGGTCGGCTCGTCCGCGTCGAGGTGGGGGATGTCGGGTGCCGTCGATCGCCGAACCCGAAGCGGTCGGGCTGCCCGCGACTCGGTCGACGAGGGCCGGGACGGTAATGAGCCCCAGTCCTACCGGCGGATCCGGCGGACCGAAGACCTGTCAGCGTCAGGTGACCGGCTTGCTGGGCGACGGTGTCCGCTCGGTCGGAACACGCATGTGCGGCTTGCTGATCCGAGCGGGACCCTGCGGTAGCGATCGAAAATCTAGCAAAGCTAGACAAGATAGCGAGCAAATGTTACCGTTGCTCCAGTTCCTAACGACGCTAGAATTTGGAAAGGGAGCCGAGAATGCTCATCGTCACCGGCCAGATCATCGCCGCCGCCGCCGTTGTCTCGAATGCCATCGTCTATGGCACCGATGTCTCCGTGGCCATGATCACCCGATCGGTCTACCGCAAGCTCGACGACGCGACCGTGACCATGAGTGCGGGCTGGGGTCACTACTACGGCGACAGGCGCATGCCGGTCGTCGGCGTGGTCGGTGTGGTCAGCGCGGTACTCACGCTGCTGATCGCGTTGTGGGCCGGGCAGATCGGCGCCGCTGTCGCGGCGGGGATCACGGTGGCGGCACTGCTCACCTGGCTGGCCTTCTACGTCCGCATCGCCAAGCCGATCAATTCCCAGCAGACCGCCGCCGCGCGAAGCGGCATCATCCCGGCCAATGCCCGTGCCCTGCAGGACAAGTGGGACAGCATTCTGAAATACCGGGTCACCCTGCAGTTCGTCGCCATTGCCGGACTGTGCGCCGCGCTGATCCTGTTCTGACCTCAGAGCACGCGGCAGGCAACAGCTTGCGCTTCCCGCGCCCGACAACTCACAGCTGATCGCCGGGCGCACATCTGATATCGAATCCACCAAGGAGTAACCGACATGACCTTCACCATCAACGAACAGCAATTCCTCGCCGAGGCCGGGATCGGCCGGCTGGCCACGGTGTCGCCCGACGGCGTCGTGCAGAACAACCCGACCAGCTATCGGGTGAACGCCGACGGCACGATCGACATCGGGGGCATGCGGATGCGCGCCAGTCGAAAGTACCGCAATGTCGAGGCAGGCAGCCGGGTCTCGTTCGTCATCGACCAACAGGTTTCATTGGAGCCATACGTGATTCGCGGCATCGAGGTACGCGGCACCGCCGAGGCGCTCGATGACGAGGAGCCACCGTTCCACCCCCAGGAACGCGCGATCATCCGAATTCACCCCGAACAGGTCATCTCCTGGGGCATCGACGGCGGACCCTTCGACTTCACCAGTCGCCGCGCCGAGTAGTCAGGAGTGCCGATCGGCATAGCGGGTGTGCGAGTGGGGCGATCGTCGCAACCTCCCGAATCGGGAGTGTTGCGACGATCGCGTGAACACGCCATATCCGGGCCGTAGAGCCTCGTTCCCCACTGGTCGGGCGCGCCCTTGCCGTCGGCGGCGCACCAACCGAGTGTGTCCGAGGCAATCGCGGTGGCGGCGCCGCCTGACGGCTTGACCCTCACGCAGCGGGAGGATGGAGGGTGGGGTGCATGAGTGATTACTACAACGCGTTCGAGATCAGTCCCGTGCCCGCTCCCGGCCCGGACGCGGTCCCGCCGGAGCCGTTTCGTGGCATTTATGGAATGCCCGCGTTCGTGACTATCCCCACGAGCGATTTGGCGGCGTCGGTGGATTTCTGGATTCGTGGGCTCGGGTTCTTCGAGCTGTTCAGCATTCCCGGCAGAGTTGTGCATCTGCGCCGGTGGGCCTTTCAGGACGTCCTCCTCGTCCCGGCGGGGAGCGTTCCGGAGCAGGCGCCGGCGGTGAGCTTCAGTTTCGCGTGCGTGCTCAGCCAGGTCGATTCCCTTGTTGAGAACTGTCGTGCGTTGCGCCCGAACTCGGTCGACGGTCCACGGGATACCCCGTGGAACACCCGTGACGTGGAGGTGATCACCCCCGAGAACGCGCGGATCGTTTTCACTGCGGCGAAGCCCTTCGATCCGGCCAGTCAGGAGGCGCGGAATCTCGAGGCCGTCGGGATCACCCCACCGGGTGTCGGTCGCGGCGACAATGTTGAGCATGCCTGATGCCACTGACGCCGATGGCCTGACTGTCGGTCAGGTCTCGACGCGTCTGGGCGTGACGGTCCGCGCGCTACACCACTGGGATGAGATCGGTCTGGCGCGCCCGTCGCTGCGGACGGTTGCCGGATATCGGCTCTACACCGCAGGTGATCTGGAACGCCTGCACCGAATCGTCGTCTACCGTGAGCTCGGTCTCGGCCTGGACAGGATCCGGGCCATCTTGGACGATTCGGCCGCAGACGTGCCCGGCGCATTGCGCGCGCAGCGCACCCAGATCGCCGAACGGATCGACCGGCTCCAGCAACTCGGCGCCGGACTGGATCGGATGATCGACGCCCACGAGCGCGGCCTGCTGCTGACCGTGGAGCAGCAGGCCGCGATCTTCGGCCCCCAGTGGCAGCCGGACTGGCCCGCCCAAGCCCGTCAGCGCTACGGAGACACGACGCAATGGCAGCAGTACGCCGAACGCTCAGCCTCTCGCGGTCCGGAAGAATGGCAGGCCATCGCCGACGCCATGGCCGATATCGAGCGCGCCCTCGGGGATGCGATGGACGCCGGTGTCACGCCTGGGAGTCCGGAAGCGAATCAACTCGTCGAGCGGCACCGCGAAGTGTTCGCTTCGTACTTTCCCCTCACCAGGCAGATGCAGGTCTGTCTCGGCCGCAGGTACGAGGCTGACCCGGGATTCGCCGCCCACTACGACGGCATCCGCGCAGGCCTTGCCACGTGGTTCCGTCGAATCATCGACGCTAGCGCGCGCGCCCACGACATCGACCCGGACACCGCGAACTGGGAGTAGAGCGGGGGCGGAGTCATCTGAAACGGATGAACGATCGCACGGGTTGTCACTTCACTTTCGCAGTTTTGGGCGAACGGGTGTTCGACGCGTACGGCGATGTTCTCGGCTACCAACTACGGGCGCGCGGCCAACCCCGCCGGACAGCGTGTAAAGAGTCTTTACAGTCCCGCACTCCAGCGCTGACCACCCCGCCACGACCAGGAGAACCCGATCTGTAAGCGGCTACTCAAGACTGGTGGTAGGGCTCGATCCCGGCCAGGATCAGTCCCAGGTACCCGGTGGGAGGCTCTCTAAGCGGCTGCCCACCAGCGTCGTCGGTGTGGCTCGCTAATGGCTTGCGTCCCATCGGGTTACCGTGCGGGCGTGGCTGGAAAGGGGTCTGCCCTGGCACGAAGTAGCGGTGCCTTCCTGCACGGATACCGATCCGTCGATCTGGAAGGATACCGATGTCGGTCATCATCGGCATTGACCCGCACAAACGCTCGGCCACCATCGAAATCATCGACTCCGACGCGAAGATCCTCGCGACCGGGCGTTACGGCACCGACACCGCCGGATACAGTGAAATGCTCGTCGCCGCACAACGATTCCCGCAACGGGTATGGGCGATCGAGGGTTGCAACGGTGTCGGACGGCATGTGGCGCACCGGCTCGTGGCCGACGGGGAAACCGTCATCGACGTGCCCGCGAAACTGTCGGCGCAGGTGCGGGTGTTCGCCACCGGCAACGGCCGTAAAACCGACCCGGTCGACGCGCATTCGGTCGCGTTGGCGGCGTTGCGGTCGCCGAATCTGCGCCGGGTAGAGGCGGATCCGGAGCTGGTCGCGTTGGGTCTGCTGGTCGATCGTCGTGACGAGCTCGGCCGTGCCCGCACCGAACTGTTGAACCGTATTCACCGGCTGCTGCTGGAACTGGTGCCCGGAGGTGCCAAGAGGTTTCTGTCGGCCATGCAGGCCCGCGCCCTGGACGAGACCGTTGAACCCGGCGATGCCGCGGCCCGGGTTCGTTTACGGCTGGTGAACGAGCTGATCGACGATCTCGAGGTCGTCGACCGGAAAGCAAAAGCTGCGGACAAAGAACTCAAGCAACTGGTTCTCGCCCGCGGGTCGACTCTGATGGATCTGAACGGCATCGGACCCTGCGGTGCGGCACGGCTTCTCGCCGACACCGACAACGTCCACCGTTTCGTGTCCCGGGACCGGTTCGCTTCCTGGAACGGCACCGCACCCTTGGATGCCTCCTCCGGCCAGCAGCAGCGACACCGGCTCTCCCGAGCCGGCAACCGCAAGATCAACCACGTCCTGCACACCATGGCCGTGGTCCAACTGCGTCACCCGACGGCAGGCAGGGGCTATTACGACAGCAATGTCAGTTCATGTCGAGATGTCATGCCCCCGAGGCCATGCACTGGCGGATACCCAATGATGGGAAGTTGATCGAGGCCCGGACCCCTAGCCTCGGGACGAGACCGCGCCGGTCCCATCCATCATCGAAATCGAACGTTTCCGCGTTCCTCCAGAGGTTGTTGTATGACTCGCACTACGCCGCCACGTCCGGTCGATCTCGTGGCCGTCTTTCCTGAGCTGGCGCCACTGGCCCGCACCGCGACTCGGTTGCACCCCCGTCCGGGAACACCATCGGCGCACGACAGTTCGATCGGGGGGCCACTGTTGTGGCCGGCGAGCGAGCCATGGCCGTACTGCCACGCTGAGGACCACGATTTGGAACCGGATTCCGACGGTTCGATTGCGATGGTGCCGGTCGCGCAGTTGTATGTCCGTGACGTGCCCGGTTTGTCTCCGCCCGAGGGGACGGACCTGCTGCAAGTGTTGTGGTGCCCCTTCGAGCACGACGACGATGGTATGCCCAAGACCGCACTGTTCTGGCGGTTGGCAGCGGCGATCACCGACGTTCTGATGGATCCTCCGGAAGCCGCGGAGTACGAGGAAGACCTGGTGCCCGATTCGTGCATGATCGATCCGGAACAAGTGATCGAATACCCGCACTCAGGGGAGCTCGAGGGGGAGCTTCGGCAACGAGTGGACCAGTGGACCATGGCCCAGATTCCCGGAGTCGAGTTCGGCGGTCTCGAAGACGACGATCACCCTTACAACTTCTTGTGTATCGCACCCGGATGGAAGATCGGCGGCTTTATCAGATGGGGCATGCAAGATCCCTATCCGAATCCTTGCCCCACCTGCGGCACCCCGACCGAGCCGCTACTGACGATCGCCAGCCGCGAGTGGCGATCCGACATCCACCACTGGATTCCGTATGAGGACCAAGCCGCCAACATCTCATGGGGCGCTTACCAAGGCGGGCCGAACACGCCGACCCAGATCTGCGTCTCCGACGTCAACGACCAGATCATCCGAATCTGCCCGGTGTCACATGAGCACCCACACATCCAGATGATGCAATAACCAATTACACGCTGAACGTTCACTTCCACGGCTGCGGTGTAACCGTGCTCGGCATTACCGAGCACTATGGTTCAGGATAGTCAGGTAGGTCTGAGCGACCGGAATGGCAGCTGACGTGTGACAGCCGGTGACCTTGTCGGCGTGTCGGGGAATCGGCGGCGGGTGTGTGGGGTGTTGATCGGCGGTTTGTGTCGATTCCTGCGGTACCGAAGTCGTTGCGGCCCTTGCTGGATGCGTTCCGGCCGTGTTTCACCACCCCCACCTTCACCACGTTCGTCGCCCTGACGGTCGGGGTGATCGCCGCGCCCACGCGGCGGACGGTGTGCGGCATGCTCACCGCCGCCCGGCTCGGCGGGACGTGGCATCACAGTCGCGCGCATCGGTTCTTCGCTTCTGCCCGCTGGAGCCTGGACCGGGTCGGTGTGGTGATGCTGGGGCTGGTGGTCGGCTGGCTCACCCCGGCCGGTGCGCCGCTGTTGATCGCGGTCGATGACATGCTGTTCCGGCGCAGCGGCAAGAAGGTGCACGGTGCGGTGTGGGCCTACGACGGCTCCCGCCAGGTCGCCAAAGGCCAGGCCAAACTGTCCAAAGGCACGACTTTCGTCGTTGCGGCTGTGGTGGTGGCGCTGCCGTTCGCGGAGCGTCTGATCGCGTTGCCGGTGCTGTTCCGGTTGTGGCGCCCCGGCGGGCCGACGAAACCGTCCTCGCCCGCGACCTGGTCCGGCTGGTCGCCGCCGCCCGCTCCGACCGGCGCATCCACGTCGTCGCCGACGGCGCCTACGTGTGCAGCACTCTGCGGCAGCTGCCTGTCAACGTGACCTTGACCGGGCCGCTGCCCCGCAATGCCGCCCTCTACGAGGTGCATCCCGACCTGGACAACCCGCCGAATATGCGCGGGCGACGGGGCCGGCCCCGCACCCGCGGCGAAAGTATCGGCACCCCGGCCGATCTCGCCGCCACCACACCCGGACAGCAGGTCACGGTGACCCGCTACGGTCGCACCGCCACCGTGACCGTGCACGAACGCCGCTGCCTGTGATACGGCGCGTTCCGATCCCAGCCGGTGCGGGTGCTGGTCGTGCGCGAACCTCGCCGATCCGGTCTGGCGCTGCTGACCACCGACACCACCACCGCGGCAGCCGAACTCATCGAGCGGTACTCGATGAGGTGGTCCGTGGGAGGTCGCATTCTTCGACGCGAAGCATGTCACCGGCGCCGACGAGGCCCGCAACCGCACCCGGCTCGCGGTGGAGCGCACCGTCCCTTTCGGGATGCTCACCCAGACCCTGGTGATCCTCTGGTATCACCTCGCCGGGCATTCACCGGGCGTCGTCGCCGAGCACCGCGGCCGGGCGCGCTGGTACACCACCAAACACCATCCCAGCTATCCCGACATGCTCGCCAAGCTGCGCCGCACGCTGATCGCTGCCCAATATTGTGCCGACCTACCTGGCGACCCCACCCCTGAACAAATTCACACCATTCGCCTGACCTGGGCAAACACCGGCACCTGATCGCGAAACACGAGGTTGTCAGAGGCCGCGCAGACCTTTGCCGAAGACGACGGTGCCCATGATGAGCAGCACGATGGCCAACACCAGGTGGCTGTTGGCCTGGAGCCGATTGCGCAGGCGTTCGAGCGGGTTGCGTAGCCGGTCGGCGGCGAGGATGTAGCCGAGAATCACGGCTAGCACGCTGGAGGCGGCGAGCAGAGTGAAGACGGCGACGGCGACGATCTGGCCGCCGACGCTGGTGTTGCTGGAGCCGATGATCACGCCTGCCGACAGGCACAGCAGCAGATTCTTCGGGTTCACGGCCGACAACAAGATCCCCAGCCCGGTGGCCCTGGCGACGGTGAGTCGGTCGACCACGCGCATCCACCCCGGTACCTCGGTATCGGTGCGCGACCGCCACTGTGCCACGGCCAGCGCGAGGAGCAGTATCCCGAGCACGATCTTTACCCATGCGCCCGCCGTCGAGGGTTGCCGATCAGCCGAACCACCCAGCGACCCGGACAGCAGCGCCACAAGCGTTGTCGCCGCGAGGATGCCCACGACCCAGCCGAGCGCGAACCCGCGACCGGCTCCGCCCGCGTGGGCCGACAGGATCATCAAGATCGCCGCGATGATCGGAATCGGTGAGATCGCGACCCCTACCGCGAGAGGCAACAGATCGCCCAGGACAGCGCCCATCTTCCGAACCCTAGAGCAGTCACCGCGCCGTTCAGGGGATGCGGACCTTTGTCGGCGGCCTTCGTAACCACCCTGTGCCCCTGGGCGAGGCTCCGCCGTGGCGATATCACCCCGGAGGGAGGAGGACAGATGACCCGCCTATTTCGACCGCCAGAAGCTCGGTGCCGGTGCCCCCACCACGCAGCGGTCCGGCAGTTCCAGGGTTGGGCCGCCCAGTGGGAAATAACGTAGAAGTTGTCAACGATGGGCAAAGCTAGAGATCGAAGGGGCGCAGCGGGCTTATCGGCTGGTGCAGGTCCGTAAGGCTCCTGACAGGCTCCCCGGCAGCACCGGAGGGACTCCTTCCGGAAAACCTGGCGGCAACCGGTAGGCAGCGACCAAAACTGCAGGAGATACTGTTGGAGTTCGATATGTCGAAGCTGACCCCCGCGGAACGCGATTTCGTGGACGGAGCTCTCGCCAGCTGGGTGGGAGTCTCGACGAACGCGCCGATCCCAGTGCGCGCACTGGGGTTCGCCGATCGTGATCGGTTCGATGACGAAACCGTCAGGCTCCGTCACGCTGTCCGCGACGGCATCACGGTAGGAAGCACGGCCCGAAAAGCTCTACCCCGTCGGGCATTGGGCCGGTACCTCCGCGAGCAACGCAACGGCCAGGGCCTCAAGCTGGCGGATGTCGCCGGGCTCATGGAGTGGAGCATCAGCAAGCTCGGCCGCATCGAGCGCGGCGAAGAAGGCAAACTGCGGAAGGCCGATGTCCAGCAGCTATGCGAGATTCTGGGCTTCAGCGAAGACCGAACCGCCGTCATGGTCGGACTCGCGCAGCAAGCGGATGTGAAGAACTGGTGGCACGCTTTTGGTGATCTCATCCCCGATGGCTTCGTGATGTATGTCGACATGGAGTCGTCTGCCCATGAGATGACGATCTACCGTCCGGACCTGGTTCCAGGCTTGTTACAGACGGTCGGCTACGCTCGGGCGCTGGACCGGATCTACTTCCCGCATGATTCGGAAGACGAGCAGGAGCGACGGATCCGACTCCGAATGGAGCGGCAGTCCATCCTTACCCGGAAGACAAAGCCGACTCGCATCGACGTGGTGCTACACGAATCGGTGCTGCACACGATTGTTGGCGATCCGGCGACCATGGCCGCGCTGCTGCGTCACCTGGCGGACATGAGTACTCGACCCAACGTGAGCATCCGGATCTTGCCGTACACCGCTGGCATTCCGATCGGCGTACCTATCGGCCCGTTCGTGATCCTCGACTTTGCGCCAGATGTGGAGGGCGTTACCGAAACCGACCGTGATCTACGTCGAGAACTTCACTGGAGACTTGTACCTTGAGCGTGAAGAAGACGTGAACAGTTACCGTGAAGCGTCTGCAACGATCCAACGTGCTGCGTTGGACGCCGTGACTAGCCGGGATATGCTCCGGCGGGTAGCAAGGGAGTTTTCGTAGTGACCGTTGATTTGTCCGGGGCGCGTTGGTTCAAGAGCAGCCGCAGCTCGGGAGGCAAGGAATGCGTCGAGGTGGCGTTTCTTGACGGTGGTCACGTCGGCGTCCGCGACTCGAAGAATCCGACCGGCCCCGCACTGGTGTTCGCACCGGGCGAGTGGGACGCGTTCACCGCTGGCGTGAACGACAGCGAGTTCGATCGGCCGTAGCAGTAGCAACAACTGCGGCCCGGTCCGCTGTCCTGGAACGGACAGGGACCGGGCCGTTTTCGTTGAGATTCACGGCGCTATGTGGCGGTGTTTCCCGCTATCAGGTGGCTGGCAATCTGGAAGGGCATGCGGCCGGTTCAGCCGTGTATGGCCAAGCGGTCGAAACTTGCGCGACTATGCGAGGCGGACATCCGCAGTGGCGAGGCCGAAGATCTTGCGCCCTGCGGATTTGGCGACGATGACGATGACGGCGGTCCTGGTGTCGGGGTCGACCGACTTCACGCGCCCGGTGAACTCGACACTTCCGGGGGAGGCGGCTTCCACGATCGTGTAGTTCGAGAGCCGGACCGCGTACCTGGTCATCGCGCCCGGGTCACCCAGCCACTCGGTGACGAAGCCTGCTCCCAAACCCATCGTGAGCATGCCGTGCGCGATCACGTCCGGAAGGCCCGCGAGCGCCGCGATGTCGTCGTGCCAGTGGATCGGGTTGGCGTCTCCAGCGACGCCGGCGTAGTTCACCAAATCGCCCCGCGTCAGCCGCGCGATCCGTGCGGGAAGCTCGTCACCGACCGAGATGTCCTCGAAGCGGATGCCGGTGCGCGGAACTCGCGTCCGGACGGTCGTGGACTGATGTGGGCGGGGCTCCGAAGCCGGATGTGTCACCGACTGCCTGTCCGCCGCCGCTGCCTGGCCTGCGGTGGCGTTTCGCGAGGGCACCTCGATACCGTGCATGACCACGCGCTCGATCGCGCCGCTGATGCCCGCGTCGACGTCCTCGCCGGTAATGCCGACGACGGTCGTGTGCATGACCTGCACAACTCGGCTTGTCTGGTCGGTGAAGGTGTTCTTGACGGTGAGCAGATCCTTGCCCGCTATGCGGCGAACCGAAGCGAGCTCGACATCGCTGGCCAGCCGGTCACCGGCCACCACCGGGTGGTGCATCTCGAAGACCTGATCGGTTTGCACGAACACGTCGTAGCCGGTGATGACACTCTCGAAAAGCTTGCGGTTGGCGAGCATCGCGGCGATCGAGATGAATGTGGTCGGCGCGACCAGGCCCGCGTACCCGAGCTCGTCGGCAGCGTCCTCGCTCCAGTGCGCGGGATGGAAGTCCTGCACGGCTCGCGCGTACTCGCGGATCTTCTCCCGACCCACCTCGTAATAGTCATCGACGCGATAGTGATGCCCCACCTGCCCGGCCACATCGAATGTCGCTTCCACCAAGCCGCTCCTCGCTTCAGATTCCTACCAGCCGCCCAATCGGGTAATCGCAGAACCCGACTGCATCGAATGGACACCACTCTTTCACGACGCACGGCTAGGTCCGACAGGACAAGTCGAGGATGCCGACCGTCGGTACTCCGAAGTGTTTCGTGCGTGACTCCACGTCGCTTCGTGATCGGCAGCGGGTAGTCGCACGTCCTCTACCTGCGTAAACGCCGAAAACCTGGGATCGGTAGGGCGCGAATCGTTCCTACCTTTTTCTCAACGGCCCGACAGGAGGCCGGAGGAACCGAACCAGGGGCGCCGCCCCTCGAACGACAAGGACACAGACCATGAACACCACTTCGCTCCGCATCGCCGCCGCCGCCATCGCCGCTGCCGCCGCAGTCGGCGTGCTCACCGGATGCGGTGACAGCAAGGGCAGCTCGCCCGCCGCGCCCTCCTCGGCGCAGCCTGCGGCCCCGGCGGGCAAGTCGGTCGCTTCGGTCGACGGCAAGGCCTTCGACGCGAAGTTCGACACCACCTGCGCCAAGCAGGGCGGCACCCTGGCGCTCGCGCTGACCGACGTCGCGAACTCCGCCTACGGCAACCTCTCGGTGAGCGCGACCATCACCGACGCGAACACCGTGCAGGCGGTCGCGATCGCGGGCAGCAAGGGCGGCGACAACGGCCTGCCCTACGCGGTCGGCTTCGGCAACGGCATGCCGGGCGGCTCCGCCAAGGTCGTCAAGGACGGCAACACCTTCAAGGTCACCGGCGAGGGCGTGGGCGCCCCCGACCTGACCAACCCACTGGCCGGGCCGAAGACGTCGAAGTTCGACATCACCTTCGCCTGCTCGTCCATCGTCGGCGCCTGATCGCCGCATGCCCTCCGATCCGCCCCCGTCATCCTGGCGACCTACCGGGATGACGGGGCGCGGTGAAATCTCGACTCTCACAAAGGAAGTGCCATGAAGAAGATCCGTTCGACCGCCCTCGCCCTCGGCGCCGCCGCGATCGGCTACTACGTCTACCACGCCGTCACCTACGTCCCCACCAGCGAATGGGAGCCCGCCGGAATGGGTTGGCTCGGCGTCGAAATGGCGCTGCCGATCATCGCGCTCACCCTGATCCCCATCGTGTTCGCGTTCACCGGCGAAGGCATCCTGAGCGCGCTGACCGGACGCAACAGCGCGGAGTTCCGCGACGGGCTCACCGGCCTCGGCACCGTCCGATCGGTGCGGCAGACCGGCGTCACCGTCAACGACCAGCCGCAGGTCCACGTCGAGTTCAGCGTGGAAGGCTCGGACGGCAAGATCTTCCATTCCTCCGCGAAGATGATCGTGCCGCTCACCGAACTGGCCCTGCTGCGCGCCGGGGTGGTGCTGCCCGTGCGTTACCTGCCCGGCCGGACCGACAAGGTCGAGGTCGACCTGTCCGGCGACGCGGCCGCCGCGCAGCACGCGATGAACGAGTCCCTGATCCGCAAGGGCATAACCACGCGGCACAAGCTCGACATCGCCGAGCGCGGCATCGCCACCCAGGCGGTGGTGCAGTCGCTGTCGGTCACCGGCAATATCCGCGACGGACACTCCGAGGTCGAACTCGGACTGGTCGCCACCCGGCCCGATGGCTCGAGCTTCGCGACCCGGGTGACGAAGTTCCTCGCACCGGCCAGCGTCGGCCACGTGCAGGTGGGCCGGGTACTGCGGGCGCACTACCTTCCCGAGAACGAAAGCGAGGTCGTCATCGCCCTTCCGGTGAACGCCTGATGGGTGAGCCGGGCGAAGCCGCCTTTCGACACCGATGCCGCGTCGATTCGAGATCATCGAATCGGCGCGGCACTCGTTTGTTCCCAGCTCTGGCGGCCCGGCAATTTGAGGGTTACCTAATTGGGCGGTTGTTCACTTTGCCGTCCCTTCCGGATTGTCCGGATGGTTTACCGTGCGGCCATCGGCCAAACCCAGGAGTCACCGTGAGTCTTCAGCCACTCGCCCTTTTCGTGAAGCACGACGGACAGTCGTCGCGCGCTGCCGTGACATGTGAGTACAAGTGCGCGAACGCGTGCTTCCACGAGGCGCCGAACACCTCCTCGGGCGCCTACTTCGGTGACATCGTCAGCTCCATGAACCGGCGCGGACTGATCAAGGGCGGTGCGGCCGCCGTGCTCGCGGTGGGTGCGGGCAGCGTCCTCGCGGCCTGCGGCGACGACAGCGAGCCGACCACAGTGGGCTCCACCTCGCCCGCGGGCCCGCCCGGAACCGGCACCGACTTCGCCGCCGTCGCGCCGAACAAGGAAGACGCCGTGGTGATCCCGGACGGCTACGAGCAGTCCGTCGTGATCCGCTGGGGCGACCCGCTGTTCCCGGACGCGCCCGCCTTCGACTTCGACAAGCAGACCGCCGCCGCGCAGGCCGAGCAGTTCGGCTACAACAACGACTTCGCCGCCCTGCTGCCGATCGAGGGCCAAGCCAACAGCTACCTACTGGTGGTCAATCACGAGTACACCACCAGCCCGCACATGTTCCGCGGCTACAACAAGGACGCGCCGACCGACGAGCAGATCGCGGTCACCATGGCCGCGCACGGCTTGACCGTGGTGGAGGTGAAGGGCGAAGCCGGTTCCGGCAAGCTCGTTCCCGCCTTCGGCAAGTACAACCGCAGGATCACCGCGAGCACCGAGTTCAAGCTCACCGGTCCGGCCGCGGGCAGCGACTTCGTGAAGACTTCGGCCGATCCGACCGGCACCAAGGTGCTCGGCACCTTCGCCAACTGTTCGGGCGGCCTGACGCCGTGGGGCACCGTGCTGTCCGGCGAGGAGAACTTCCACGGCTACTTCGCCAACGCGGACAAGGTGACCGAGTCGGCCGCAGCTGCGCGGCTGAAGCGCTACGGTTTCGCCGCGGGCAAGACCACCAACCTGTGGGAGCGCGCGGACAAGCGTTTCGATCTGGCGCAGGAACCCAACGAGGCCAACCGATTCGGGTACGTCATCGAGGTGGACCCGTGGGATCCGAACTCGACGCCGATCAAGCACACCGCGATGGGCCGGGTGAAGCACGAGGCCGCCACCATCTACGTCACCAAGAACGGCGACGTCGTCTCCTACACCGGTGACGACGAGAAGTTCGACTACATGTACAAGTTCGTGTCCTCGCGCAAGATCCAGCCGGGCACCGGCGCGGCGAGCATGCGGCAGAATCTGACCATCCTGGACGCGGGCACGCTGTATGTCGCCAAGCTCGCGGGCGATCACGCGGACAAGATCGACGGCACCGGCGCCAAGCCGTCCGACAAGGGCTTCACCGGCACCGGCCAGTGGATCCCGCTGCTGGAGACCGGCGCGGACGGCAAGGGCAAGTCGCTGGTCGAGGGCATGAGCGCGGAAGAGGTGGCGGTCTTCACCCGCCTGGCCGCCGACAAGGTGGGCGCGACCAAGATGGACCGCCCGGAGGACTTCGAGGCCAACCCCTACACCGGCAAGGTGTATGTGGCGCTGACCAACAACGACAACCGCGGCGCGGACGGCAAGCAGGGTCCGGATGAGGCGAACCCGCGCAAGCTGAACAAGAACGGCCAGATCCTGGAGATCGACGACAACCACACCGGCACGACGTTCACCTGGTCGCTGCTGCTGGTCTGCGGCGATCCCGCGGCGGCCGACACCTACTTCGCCGGGTACGACAAGTCCAAGGTCAGCCCGATCTCCTGCCCCGACAACCTGGCCTTCGACCCGTACGGCAACTTGTGGATCGCCACCGACGGCAACGCGTTGAAGTCGAACGACGGGTTGTTCTCCGTGGTGCTCGACGGTCCGAATCGCGGCCGGACCAAGCAATTCCTCACCGTGCCGCGTGGTGCGGAGACCTGCGGTCCGGTGGTCAGCGAGGCGCGGGTCATGGTGTGTGTACAGCATCCCGGCGAGGCCGACGACGCCACTCCGGAGAACCCGTTGTCGCACTGGCCCGACGGTGGTACGGCCCAGCCCCGCCCCTCGGTGGTGGCGGTCTGGAAGAAGGCCGGCGGCCGCATCGGGGTCTGATACCACAGCCGCGGCACCCCCGGCCCCCTGCAACCACGGCCACCCTCCGCGGCTTTCCCGCGAGTGGAGCCGCTACTCGACTGGGCGGGTAGCGGCTCCGCTCTTGACTCGGCGTTTCCTCCCGACGCCGCTTCATCCGCCCAGCCAACCGGCGAACCGGCGGGTGAGGAACGGCATCACAACCCAGACCATGGCGGCCACGGCGATGGGAACGATGACGGCCAGCCGGAGCGCGGGCGGCAGCTGCTCGAGCTGCGGGGCGGTGGCAGTCACCAGGAGGACGAGCAGGGGATACAGGCCGACGACGGTCAGCAGCCAGATCTTCCATTTGGTCGGGCCGGTACCGGTTTCGGCGGTCACGAGCCGGCCGCCAGGATGTCGGTGACGAGGCGGACCGCCTCCGGGAGTTCGATGTGGTCCTCGGGGTAGTCGCCCAGATGCCGTCCGCCGGGAAGGACGACAGCGGCGGCGCCGAGGTTGCGGACCAGCAGGCCGACGTGTTCGACGGGGTCGGGGATATTGACCGGGTCGTCGATTGCGGAGAGGACGCGGAACTCGCCGGCGGCATTGCGAATTCGTTCCCAATCGAAGGGTTGCTCGAAGAATTCCGCCAATTCGGCGTATCCGACTTCGTGGGCGGCGGTGGATACCAGGACCGCCCCCGCGAAGCGGCCATGTGCGTCGGGATCGTGCTGTTCGAGCATGCGGAGTACGTTGACGCCGCCGATGCTGTGGCCGATCACGACCGTGTCGCGGGCTGGGCCGGCCTCGGAAGCTGCCGCCGCCAGAGTCTTTCGCCACGGGTCGAGGCGGGGTGCGCTGGGGTCGGGGAGGTTCGGGACGACCACTGTGTGGCCGAGCGCTGTCAGCTCCGCGGACAAGTAGGGGAACCACACGCTGTCGCCGGCCGCGTTGTAGCCGTGCGAGACGATGATCGTGCTCATCGGATTGTCACCTCTGACTCGATTCAATCGAAACGCTCCGTAGCGTTTCGATAAAAAGGTAGCAGACCGATACACTCGGCGCCATGACAATCGGTCGGACCGGCGGACGGCAGCGCAGCAGTTCCGCGCGACAGGCCGTCCTGTGCGCGACAGCCGAACTCCTGGACGAACAGGGCTACGGCAAGATCACCATCGAAGGTGTCGCCGCGCGCTCCGGCGTGGCCAAGAGCACGATCTATCGCTGGTGGAAATCCAAGCCTGCGCTGGTGATGGAGGCCCAGGCCGAGGCGGTCGCGCAGCGCATGCCGGAACCCGATACCGGATCCGTCGAGGCCGACCTGATCGCCTTCGCCGCCGCACTGTATCGCGTCGTCGAGTTCCCGCTCCGCGTCGAGGCGCTGCGCGGCATGATGGCCGAAGCCCAGCTCGACTCGGATTTCGCCGGTCATTTCCGCGAATGGGTGCAATCACGCCGAAAAGTGATGTCCGACATCCTCTCTCGCGGCGTGGCCCGTGGCGAACTCGCCGCCGACCTCGACCTCGACCACGCCACCGACCTGATCTTCGGCCCCTTCTGGTACCGCCTGCTCGTCGCCCATGCCCCGCTCGACCCCGCCGACGCCCCCGCGCACATCACCCGCCTCCTCGCCGGCCTTCGCCGCCCCTCTGTCGGCTGAAACCCGGAGGGAAGGTGTGGCGGTCGGTCGATGAAGGCCTACCCGCTGCCGGTGCCGCTCATGTTGGCGTAACCGGCGAAACTGCCCTGGGCGCCGCTGTAGACGTTGAGGTCGACGCGGCCCGCGATGCCCGGAATGGTGCCGCTGTCGGTGGTCTGCCAGAACGTCCAGGTGGACCAGCCGCCGGGGACCTCGGGTTGGGGGTTGCCCCGGTAGTCGGCGATCCACAGCGGGTACTCGGCGAACTCGTCGGTGTCGGCCATCGCGGTACGCCAGAAGTTGGGGTAGGTGTAGACGATCGGGGCGCGGCCGGTGAGCATTTCCACGGTGTTCAGATAGCGGCGGGTCCAGTCGATCAACGCCGCGGGGCCGAGACCGCCGGTGTTCTCCAGATCCAGCACCGGCGGCAGATCGAGCGGCCCGTTCTGTCCCAGCGCCACCGCCGCGTAGAGCGCGGCCTGCGGTTCGGGGGGCAGGTTGGGCCGGGCGTAGTGGTAGGTGCCGCGAGCCATTCCGGCCGCGCGCATCAGCAGGCTGTCGGGCACGAAGTACGGGTTGACGTAGCTGAGCCCCTCGGTGGCCTTGACCATGGCGAAGTCGTGGCCGGAGCGTTTGACCGCGAACCAGTCGATCACGGTTGCGTCGGTGTGCTGCCACGAGGAGACGTCCGGACCGGTCGGCGCGGCGGTCGCGGGTAGCGTGGCGGCGAAGATGCCGGACAGCGTGATCAGTGACAGCGCCGCGCCGCGGCGAGTGGTCGACCTCCAGATGTCCATGCCGCAGGACGATAGCCATTCGCTCTGGCCGTTACCAGTGTGACGGCTGGGGTGTCAGAACTGTTCTGAGCTTTCACCCCATCCAATCCAGCACCGACGCCGCCGTCCACGACTGCTGCATGCTGCCGAGCGGTTCGCCGGTGAACGGCTCGTAGTACTCGGCGAAGCTGCCGTCGCTGGCCTGGCGCAAGCCCTCGGCGCGCAGCATGAACGAGCGCTCGGCCCAGCCGCGCCGAGCGAAGACCCAGGAGAACAGCCAGCTCATCACCGGCCACACCGGCCCGCGCCAATACTCGCGGGAACGGAAGTCCTTGGACACCGGCGAGGTCGATGGCGGCAGCGCGTAACGCAGATCCGGATGGCCGCAGAAGCGCGGGCCCTCGAACAGGCGCAGCAGAGCGCGCTCGGTGTCGCGGGGGAGGCCGCCGCACAGCAGCGGCGCGAACATCGAGAGCGTCTCGGTGTTGATCCACCGCTGCAACCGCACGTCGAAATCGCGGGCCGCGCCGGTGCGGGCGTCGGCCGTCGCGACGACGCCCGCGCGGAACCGGTCGGCCCACGCGTAGAGATCGCGCACGTCGGCGTGGGGTTGCTTGTACTCCTCGCCGATATTGGCCAGCACCTCGCAGGCCAGCGCGAAGATTCCGGTGACGAACACGTCCTCGACGGCGAAGCTCATGGTCGAGGCGAGCTGATAGTCGTCATAACCCGCTCGGCGCATCTGCTCGACCAGCCACAGATAGCGGTCGTACTCGCGGTCGGTGGGGCGCTGGGTCGGATCGGAGACCACCAGCACGTCCTCACGGCGATAGGGCGGCAGATCGCCGGGAACCACGTGCTCGTAGGCGCGATCCCAGCGCGGCGAGTTGTCCATCCCGGACTCCCAGCCGTGATACAGCGTGATGCGGCCGGTCTCCTTGGGGTCGCGGGCATGCGCCAGCCAGCGGTGCCAGCGCACCAGATCCGGCCAGCGCCGGTTGAGGAACTCCTCGGCCACGGACCTGGTGCTGCGGCCGTGCCTGCGGGAATGATCCAGGATCCGCTGCACCGCGATGGCGTGCACGGGCGGCTGGGTGATCCCCGACGTGTCCGGGCCGTCGGGCGCGTTGGCCGCCAGCTTGCGGCACTCCCAGCGGGCCGGGCCGGGGAAGTAACCGTCCACGCCGTTGGCGAAGACGATGTGCGGGATCATGCCGTTCTTCCACTGCGCGGACAGCAGGGTGTCCAGCTCGACCACGGCCCGCTCCACGCTCAGCGGCGCGAGCCCGACCGCGACGAACGCCGCGTCCCAGCTCCACATGTGCGGGTACAACCTGGGCGCCGCGCTGGTCATCGTGCCCAGGTCGTTGCCGCGCAGCAGGTAGGCAGCGCGGGCCGCGAGCTGAGTGGGGGTGAAGCCCGGATGTGCCATCCCCCTATTCTGCGATGTCACCCGCAGATATGCCCGCTCAGCGGTGTTCGTTTCGTCTCCATCAGATCGGCCTGTGGCCGCTTCGTGTTCGGCGGTTCTCACTTTCGCATGCCCCGTCCGTGATTCGCTGCTCGAGATTCTCGCCCCGAACCAGCCTGCATCGCTAGTCGTTCGTCCAGTGCTACGGGTTTTTACGCCTTCTTCACCCAGCCGGTTACGGTGGGGCCCATGACTTCCGCCGCGACCACGAAACCGACCGCGTTGATCACCGGCGCCAGTCGCGGCCTCGGCGCCGCGATCGCCAGGGAGCTCGCGCCGACCCACGACCTGCTGCTCGGCGCCCGGTCGGCGGAATCGCTGCGCGGCATCCTGACGGAGTTGCCCGACGCGCGGGGCTGGCCGGTCGAGTTGACCGACTACGCCGCCGTCGCCGCGGCGGTGGAGCCGATCCGGAGCCTGAACGTGCTGGTGCACAACGCGGGCATCGCCGATCTCGGCACGATCGCGGAATCCACCGTCGAGCAGTGGCGAAACACGTTGGAAGCCAACGTTATCGCGGTCGCCGAACTCACCCGGCTGCTGCTGCCCGCGCTGCGGGCGGGCCAGGGTCACGTGGTGCTGATCAACTCGGGCGCGGGGCTGCGCGCCAATGCGGGCTGGGCCTCCTACGCGGCGAGCAAGTTCGGCCTGCGCGCCTTCGGCGACGCGCTGCGCCAGGAGGAGCCGGAGCTGCGGGTGACCTCGATCCATCCGGGCCGAATCGACACCGATATGCAGCGGGCGATCATCGCGGGCGAGGGGCGCGAGTACCGGGCCGAGGACTTCCTCGCCCCCGAGACCGTGGCGTACACGGTGCGTTCCGCCATCGACACCCCGCGCGACGCGCACCCCACCGAGGTCGTGCTCCGGCCGTACTGATCCCGGAGTCACCCGGCGGCGCTCTTTCGGCCGAAGCGCTCGCTCGGCTGTCGGCGCGCACATCGCCGATGGCGTGTTCCGTCGGTACTGATCCCGTACGGGTCCGATGGCGCTGTATCGGCCCACGCGTTCCCCTCGCGACTGTCGCACGCACGTCGCCGATCGGCTTGTCGCCCGTGCGATCGACCTGCTGATCGACGGGGAGACGGGTGGCCACCGACCTGATGACGCGCTGTGGCTCACCGCCGTGCTCTCGTCCCTGTGATTTGCTCAACGGACCACGCGGGTTCAGGTTCCCGTCACGTTCGCTCGTTAGCGTCCGGCCCCATCCCCGAGGGTTCGTCGCGGGGAGGTTCGAGCGAGCAAGAGGGATCGGGTTGTGGACAGACGTCGCATGCTGGCGTTGCTGACAGCGGGCGCGGCGGTCGCGCTGACCGGATGCGCGGTGGCCGAGGGCGACCCGATCGACAGCGGTTCCGCGGGCGGCGTGCCCCGGCCACCCGCACCGCCGTTGTTGCCGCCTCCGCCCGGCGGACCGAAGACGCCGATCCCGGCAGGCACGATCACCGCGCTGCCGGGGCCGGGCAGCAGCATGGCGCTCACCGTGGACGACGGAGCCAGTCCCGAGGTCGTCGGCGCCTACATCCGATTCGCCAAGGACACCGGCGCGCGGTTCACCTTCTTCGTGACCGCCTACTACGACTCGTGGGCGATCCACCGGGACGCCTTGCGGCCCTTGGTCGAATCCGGGCAGATCCAGCTCGGCAACCACACCTGGGATCACCCGGATCTGACCAAACTGTCCGCGTCGGCCGTCGCCGGGCAGCTGGAGCGGGCGAAGACCTACCTGCGCCAGAACTTCGGGGTGGACGGCACCCCGTACTTCCGCCCGCCGTTCGGCAGGCACAACGCCACGGTCGACCGGGTGGCCGCCGACCTCGGCTACACCGTGCCCACCATGTGGTACGGCTCACTGTCCGATTCCGGTGTGATCACCGAGGAGTATCTGATCGAATGCGCGCGGCGGTATTTCCAGCCGCAGACGATCGTCATCGGGCACGCCAACGCGCCCGCCGTCACCCACTGCTACGGACAGCTGGTCGACATCATCAAGGAGCGCAACCTGTCCATGGTCACGCTCGACGACGTGCTGCTCCCACCGCGCTGACCCGCCGTCAGGCGACGATGTTCACCAGGCGCCCCGGCACCACGATCAGCTTGCGCGGCGCCTTCCCGTTGAGCAGCGCGTCGATCTTCTCGTCGGCCAGCGCCGCCGCCTCGATCGCCGCGTTGTCCGCGTCGGCCGCCACCTGAATCCGGCTGCGCACCTTGCCGTTCACCTGGATCGGGTACTCCACCGACTCCTCGACCAGCAGCGCCGGATCGGCGACCGGGAACGGGCCGTGCGCCAGCGAGGAGGTGTGACCCAGCCGGTCCCACAGCTCCTCGGCGATGTGCGGGGCCAGCGGCGCCAGCATCAGCACCAGCGGCTCCACCACCGAGCGCGGCGCGCCGTCCGGGTAGCTCTTGGTCAGGTGGTTGGTCAGCTCGATCAGCTTGGCGCCCGCCGTGTTGTCGCGCAGCGCGGCGAAATCCTCGTCCACGCCCGCGATCGTCTTGTGCAGCAGGCGCAACGTCTCCTCGCTCGCGGCGGCGTCGGTGACCCGCACCGCGCCGGTCTCCTCGTTCACCACCAGACGCCAGGCGCGTTGCAGGAACCGGTGCGCGCCGACGACGTCCTTGGTCGCCCACGGGCGCGAGGTGTCCAGCGGACCCATCGCCATCTCGTAGAAGCGGAAGGTGTCCGCGCCGTACAGATCGCACATCTCGTCCGGGGAGATGGCGTTCTTCAGTGACTTGCCGATCTTGCCGTACTCCTGGCGCACCTCGACCTCGGCGCCGGTGGGGTCGGTCCAGTAGAACTTGCCGTCGCGCTCGACCACCTCGGCGGCGGGCACGTACGCGCCGCGCTCGTCGGTGTAGGCGTGCGCCTGGATGTAGCCCTGGTTGAACAGCCGCCGGTACGGCTCGCTCGCGGACACGTCACCCAGATCGAACAGCACCTTCTGCCAGAAGCGGGCGTACAGCAGGTGCAGAACCGCGTGCTCGACGCCGCCGACGTACAGGTCGACGCCGCCCGGGTCGTTCGGCCCGCCGACGTCGGCGCGCGGGCCCAGCCAGTACGCCTCGTTCTCCTCGGCGCAGAACGTCTCGGTGTTCGTCGGGTCGGCGTAGCGGATCTCGTACCAGGAACTGCCCGCCCACTGCGGCATGACATTGGTGTCGCGGCGGTAGCGCTTCAGCCCGTCGCCGAGATCCAGCTCGACTTCCACCCAGTCGGTGGCCTTGGCCAGCGGAGGGGAGGGTTCGGAGTTCGCGTCGTCCGGATCGAAGGTCACCGGGGCGAAATCGTCCAGCTCCGGCAGCACCACCGGCAGCATGGATTCCGGCAGCGCGTGGGGTGCGCCCTTCTCGTCGTACACGATCGGGAACGGCTCGCCCCAATAGCGCTGGCGCGCGAACAACCAGTCGCGCAGCTTGTATTGGATGGTGTCCTTGCCGTGTCCGTCGGCCTCGAGCCGGGCGATCATCGCCGCTTTGGCCTCCTCGACGGACATGCCGTCGAGGTAATCGGAGTTCACCAGCGCGCCTTCGCCCGCGTGCGCGCCCTGCTCCAGGTCGCCGCCGCTGATCACCTCGATGATCGGCAGCCCGAGGACGGACGCGAATTCCCAGTCGCGGTGGTCGTGCCCGGGAACGGCCATGATGGCGCCGGTGCCGTAGCCGCTGAGCACGTAGTCGGCGATGAAGATCGGCACGGCCGCGCCGTTGGCCGGGTTGATCGCGTGATTGCCCAGGAAGACGCCGGTCTTCTCCTTGTTCTCCTGACGCTCCAAATCCGACTTGGCCGCGATCGACTTGCGGTAGGCCGCCACGGCTTCGGCCGGTGTGGCGGCGCCCTCGTTGGTCCACCTGGGGTCGGTGCCCGCAGGCCACGCGGCGGCGGTCAGCTTGTCGACCAGCTCGTGTTCCGGCGCGAGCACCACATAGGTGGCGCCGAACAAGGTGTCGGGGCGGGTGGTGAAGACCTCGATCTGCTCGCCGTCGGCGTCGAACTTCACCTGCGCGCCCCGGGATCGTCCGATCCAGTTGCGCTGCATGGCCTTGACGTTCTCCGGCCAGTCCAGCCGGTCCAGGTCGTCGACCAGGCGGTCGGAATAGGCGGTGATGCGCATCATCCACTGCCGCAAGTGCTTACGGAACACCGGGAAGTTGCCGCGTTCGCTGCGGCCGTCGGCGGTGACCTCCTCGTTCGCCAGCACGGTACCCAGGCCAGGGCACCAGTTGACCATCGAATCGGTCTGGTACACCAGGCGATACGAGTCCAGCAGCGCGCCGCGCTCGGCGGGCGGCATCGTGTCCCAGGACTTGCCCTCCGGCACGGCCCGTGCGCCGGACGCGAACTCGGCCGCCAGCTCGGCGATCGGGCGGGCCCGGTTCAGCTCCGTGTCGTACCAAGCGTTGTAGATCCGCAGGAAGATCCACTGTGTCCAGCGGTAGTACTCCGGATCGGTGGTCGCGAACGAGCGACGCCGGTCGTGGCCGAGCCCGAGGCGGTCCAGCTGACGCTGCATGGTGGCGATGTTCGACTCGGTGGTGTCGCGCGGGTGCGCGCCGGTCTGTACCGCGTACTGCTCGGCGGGCAGGCCGAACGCGTCGTAGCCGAGGGCGTGCAGCACGTTGCGCCCGTGCATGCGGTGGTAGCGGGCGAAGACGTCCGTGGCGATGTAGCCGAGCGGATGTCCGACGTGCAGGCCCGCGCCGGACGGGTACGGGAACATGTCCTGGATGAACAGCTTGTCGGCCGGTGTCGGACCGGCCAGCGGTCCCACCGGGTTCGGCGCGTGGAAGGTTCCGCGTTCGTCCCACGTCCGCTGCCACCGGCTCTCGATGCGGCCGGCAAGCTCCGCGTTGTACCGGTGCTCAGGTACATCGCTTTCGGTTGCGCGTGTGTCTTGCACGGTCCTGCCTTCTTGTGGTCGCCGATCCCCGACAAACTTCGTCTATCAGGGTAGAACGTCGCATCGGCAGGACCGAAAATCGGGCTGGCCTGCGGTTGCGGCCGGGTTCGCCGGACGAGGCGCCCGTCGGCGGGCGCGGGGCACCGATGCGCTAGCCTGCATGGGTGTTCGTCGTCGCTCTCGTCCTGTTCGTGCTGGCTGTCGTGGCCGTCGCAACCGGAGCACTCGGGCTGACCGGCCGGTTGCCCCGGAATCGTTTCTTCGGTGTCCACACCGAGGCCGCGCTGTCCACGGACGAGACGTTCCGCGTCGCCAACCGGGTCGCCGCTCCCACCTCGATCGCGGCCGGGGCGCTGCTGTTCGCCGGTGGTCTCGTCGGGCTGGCCGCGGGCGGCTTCGTCGCGCTGGCCGTCGCGGCCTGCGCCGCCGTCGTCGCCCTGTTCACCCTCGGCGCCGGTGCGAACGCCGCCGCGCAGGCGGCCGAAGCCATCGCCCCGCCGCCGCAGACCGGTGGTTGCGGCAACTCCTGCGGCGCCTGCTCGCTCCGCGACGCCTGCCAGCCCGCGAGCTGAGGCCCATCACCCCGCGTCGGCGCACTCCGGCGGCGGGACGCTGCGGGACAACGGACTGTCGACCGGCGTGAAGTAGAGCACACACAGCAATACCGGCACCGTTCCGAGATTGCGCGCCACGTGCGGGTAGCGCGGCCCGCTCGGTTCCCGGAAGATCCGCGGGCGCCGGTAGGTGACCGGCGCGCAGTCCGCACCGGGATGATCCAGCGTCCCCCGCGCGACCAGCACGAACAATGTCCCGTCGTGGTAGTGCCACCCGCTGCTGCCACCCGGCTCGATGAGCGTCTGGCGCAGCACGACCGCCCACCGTCCCAGAGCGAACCGGAACAGGACCCTACTGGCCGTCCCATGAGCGGGCGCCGCGTTCACCTCGAAATCGGACCACACGCTTCGATCGAACCACTCTCCGCGCCGGGGTCCACTCGATCCGGCCGAGACACGTGCGCCGCGCTCGGCGATCCGATGCGGGGCGACATCAGCAACGACCGGTCTCCGGACTGCGAACCGCAAGCGGGACGCGAACGCACACGCTCCCCAGAGCCACTCCGATCAGGTCGTCACGCGCGGTGGATCGGCGGTGAGGGCCTGGAGTACCGCGTCGTCGGACGCCGGGTCGCCGACGGCGATGCGTGCGCTGCCGTCGGCGTAGGACTTCGCGGCTATGCCCGCGCGCCGCAGCGCCGTGTTCGCACCAGGGCCGGGTACGTACAGGAAGTTCGCGTGGCTTTCCGGTATCGCGAATCCATGAGCCAGTAGTGCGCTGCGGAGTGCGTCGCGCCTTTCGGCGATGCGCAGGGTGCGCGCGGCGAGTTCGGGTGCGGCGGCGTACGAGGCGGCGACCGCGGCCACCGCCGCCGCGCCCATCCCGAAGGGCAATTGCAGTGTGCCGATTCGCGCGATCAACTCGGTCCGGCCGAAGGCGTAGCCGATACGCAGCCCGGCCAAGCCGTACGCCTTCGAAAAGGTACGTAGCACAACAAGGTTGGGATGCTTCGCGATCAGCGCCCGTGGGTCGACGTATGCGGTGGCGCCGAGGAATTCGACGTACGCCTCGTCCAGAACGACCGGGACCCGGCTGGGAACGTCGGACAGGAATGCCTTCAGATCGTCGGCCGGGATGACCGTTCCGGTGGGATTGTGCGGACGGCACACCACGATCAGCGCGGTGCGACGGTCGACGGCCCGCCGCATCGCCCGCAGATCCTGGTTCCCCGCCGAATCCAGCGGCACCGGCACCGCGGTGACGCCGGCCATCTCGGCCATGATCGGATACCCGTCGAACGTCGGTGCGCTGTAGACGATCTCGTCTCCCGGCGTGGTCAGGGTCTGCAAGATCTGCAGTGCCACGCCGGTCGCCCCCGACCCGACCACCACTTGGTCCGCCCCTACACCGAGGTGCTGGGCGATCAGCGTCGGCAGGCGGCGCGGCAGGAACTCCGGGTATCGATTGGCCTGAGCCAGCGTCATGTGCACGGCTCGCAACACCGAAGGCAGCGGCGGGAACGGATTCTCGCTCAGAGCGAGGTCGAAGCGGGGTGGCACCCGGTGCGTCCGATACCGGTGCGACGGCCGGGTGCCGTCGACGACGCGCACGCTCATCGCGCGGCTCCCCAGCGGACGGCGGCCGCGCCCGCGAAGTCGCCCGCGTGCGCGAACGCCGACATCAGGACCAGCGATCCGTTGGGCAGCCGTCCCGCCCGGTTCTCCACGTCCAGGGTCACCGGAATGCCTGCGGCGAACAGGTTTCCGCAGGAATCGAAGGTGTCGGGGTGACGGTGCGGCGGGAGCTCCAGCGCGTCGTGCCAGTTGCGCAGGAACAGCCGGTTCGGCTGGTTGGTGACGAACGTGTCGACGTCGCGTCCCCGCACGCCGATCCGATCGCATACCGCCAGGGCGACTTCCGGAACGAGCCGATTGCCCCTGGCGAACACCTTGGTGATCTTGGACTCGGTGAAGCTGACGCAGCCCTGGCCCTCGCCCGGCTCCCAGTACTTGCGCTCGCCGTTGGTGGAGAAGTCCATGTCGCCGGCGAATTCGGGATAGGTCCGGCATTCGATGTCGAGAATCGGCGCGCTGTCGTCCTTGCGGAGCAGTCCGACACCGCAGCCGTCACCGGGCACCGGAGCCTGCGCCAGCTTGCGGATATCGGTCTGGGTGAACACCGGTCCCGCGCAGTTCTGGGTCGCCGCGATCAGCGCGGTGCGGGCGGGCGTGGTCTGCAGGATCATCCGGGCCATCGCCATCATGTGCACGAACGCCGCACACCCGCCGTTGTGCACGTCGTAGACGTACGAGGGACGGATGCCGAGCCGTCGCGCCACCTCGGGCCCGCAGCCGAGCACCGGATTGTCCGGCAGTTGGGTGTGCGTGATCAAGACGTCGACCTCGGCGATCGCGTCGGCGCCGTTGCGTTCGATCAGCGGTGCGACGGCGCGCTCGACCATGTCGACCGCGGTCTCGTCGCGCGCGACGTGGTGGCGGCCCTTGGGCGAGCGGAACATGACGTTCTTCGCCATCCGGTCCGAGCGCGAGAACTGGGTGAAGTACTCGGTGCCGACCGGCTCGCCCGGTAGGTACGAGGCCACGTCGACGAGACTGACCTCAGGGAGATGTTGTTGCGTGGTGGTCACTCGAGCCTCACTTCATCCAGTCGGGCTTGATCGGCAGGCCGTGCGCGGCCCGGTACTCGCAGATGGCTTTGAGGTTGTCCATCTCCAGCTGATGCCCCGCCGAGAACATCTCCCAGAAGTCGCCGACCCACACCGGCCGGTTCGGGGGAGCGGACTCCGGATACGGGTTGTCGTCGTAGAAGGGGTGCTTGCAGTTGACCCACAACACCACCGAACCCGGCTTGTGGAACACCAATTGCGCGTCGACCACGCGCAGCAGGTAGATCATCCACAGGTGTTGTCCCTGGTCCCAGGCACAGTGGTAGTCGACGGTCATGGCGTCGGGGTTGGCGACGGTGCGGGTGAAGATCTCGGTCTCCGAGCCCAGCCGGTCATAGGCCAGCCAGAGTCCGGGTTCGTCGGTCTCCACGAACCCGCGCAGGCTGTAGGTCCACTCCTCCAGCGACCTGGTGTCGGCGAGGTATTCGTAGACCTCGCGCGGCGGCGCGTCGATGTACGCCTGCACCGGACAGTATTCGCCGAAGATCTGCTCGTGCGGATACACCGACCGCAGCATGTCCATGATGATCGGCGTGGTCGCGTCTTTGTCGGAGTTCTCGATGCGGAGCACGCCGGGCACGGCCTGTTCCGGAATATCGCTGAGGGCGGGGAGGGAACTGGTGGTCACGGTGATACTCCTTCGGGTAGGCGTCGGCGGGCGCCGCCGCGTGGGGTTCATCGAAGATCGCGGGATTGCTCCACGGCGTTAATGAAGGGCAGGAACGGAGGAATCTCGTCGGGATCGCATTCGATCGAAAGGAACGACGGTCCTTCGGTTTCCAGGCAGCGACGCAGTGTGGCGGCGAGCTCGCCGACGGTGCGCACCGAGAACGCGGGCAGACCGGGGAACATCGCGGCGATGCCCGCGCCGAGGTCGGCCGGGCGGAATCGGTTGAAGCTGTAGCGGTCCTGGTAATACAGCTGCTCCCTGGTCACGCACATGGCGTGCGCGTTGTTGTTCAACACGACGAAGGTGACCGGAAGGGCGTGCTCGATCGCGGTGTGCAACTCCATGCCGTGCATGTAGAACGAGCCGTCACCCGCGATGACCACCGTCCGCCGGACACCGTCGGTCCGCGCATGCCGCGCGAACGCGGACCCGATGCCCGCGCCGAAGGCGTAACCCATTCCGCCCATCCCGAGGGCGACCACGAACCGCCCGTCCCGCGGCACCCTGAGGTGGTGCACGACCGACGCGCCGGTGTTGCCCGCGTCGGCGAACACGTCGGTGCCCTCCGGCAATGCGGCATCGATCGTCTCGACCACATCCCGGTACCGCAGACCGGGGCCCGAGGAGTCGGGCACCCGCAGCGAAGTCAGCGGTTGCGTCGCGTGCACGCGTTCGGATCCGGTACTGCCGTCGTCCAATTCGTCGGCGAGCTCGGCGAGTGTTCGCGACAGGTCGGTACTGGTCGCATGGATGGCGGGCAGATACGGTGGCGCCACGCCGATGCTCGCGACGGTTCGCTCGGCGAGCGCGGCCTCCGAGCCGGCGCGGGTGGTGACCGGCAATCGGGTGCCGACCAGCAAGCACAGGGCCGAGGACCGGATGGCCGCCGCCAGTTCCGGGTGCCCCATGGTGCCCGCGACGCCGCAGAAGGCGGGATCGGCGTTGTCGTAGACGTCCTTCGCGTCCGGCGCGACGCCCACCGCGGCATCCAAGGCGGTGGCGAGGCGGGCAAGCTCGTCGCGCGCGTCGTCGCGCGCGACCTGATCGCCCGCGATGATCACGATCTTCCCGGTGTGCCGGGCCGTGGCGAGCGCGGCGCGAACACGAGCGAGTCCGGCCCGGTCGGACCGATGTGTCCTGGCGGCGGGACAGAGCGGCGCGATAGGGCCCGCGTCGGCCTGCTGCACGTCTTTGGGCAGCAGCAGCACCGCCGGGCCGCCCCGGCGGGCGGCCTGCACCGCTCTATCCAGCCGATCCGCCAGGTCGGCAGCGGTTTCCACCCGTGCGCAATAGGTGCTGACCGCGCCGAACAGACGGACCGCATCGATGGCGCCCGCGCGTCCGCTGGTGTCCTGGAAGGCGCCGTTGCCCTCCAGCGCGGTCGGGGGCTGCCCGACCAGGGCGAGTACCGGTACCCGCGACGCGAACGATTCGGCGAGCCCGGCGACGAGATTCATCGCGCCGCCGCCGGAGGTCGCCGCGACCACGCCCAATCCGCCTGTGCCACGGGCATATCCGTCGGCCATGGTCGCCGCGGAGAACTCGTGTTTCGCGACCACGCCGGTGACGTGGTCCGGCGCATCGAAGATCGCGTCGTACAGGTCCTCGATATTGGCGCCGTCCACTCCGAAGATGTGTCGCACGCCCAACGCCGAAACCGCTTGCACCAGATGGTCCACGACTCGAGTCCGCATCCGCACTCCCTTCCGCTGACGAAATTTCGACTGCGTACACGAGTGATACGGACCTGGTCGCCGAACGGTTCAACGGCGGAGCAGAAGATGTGCCGACCAACCTTGCGTGTACGTATACATCTACGTATAGTTGGGACATGCCCAACAAGACGATCTACGTGGCCGATGACGACCTCCCGCTCTTCCAGCGCGCGCAGGAGTTGGTCGGCGGCAACCTCTCGGGGGCGGTGGTCACGGCGCTGCGCCGGTTCATCGAACTCGAGGAGGGGCGGCTGGAGGGCTATGACGAGATCGTGCTCAAGGTCGGTCGCGATGGTGTGCGACAGGTCCGCTTCTCCGGGACCCTGCTAGGGGAGTGGCACGAGGTGAACGATACGCGCATCGAGCACGTCCAGGTGTATCGCAGCCGCAAGGGCAAATTCGTGATGCACGCCCAGTATTCGAACTGGGACGAGTATCCCGCCGAGGCGGGCACGAATTGGCTCAAGGACTGGCGAGACCCGAAAAGCTGGCGGCGTTTGCTCGGCGTCGGGCAGCAGGACTGGGGTGACTTCATCTTCGTCGTGGTGGATTCCCTCGACGAGTTGAAGGACCGACTGCCCGACAAGCTCTACCGGCGGGTGGTCGACGTGGCCGAAGGGCCGAAGATCGAGGACCTGGATATCTAACCGCCGCAACCGAATCGACTGACGCCGCGCCCCAAAAGGGGAGCGGCGTGGATAACACATGCTCATATGCGCATAGTGAAATGTATGTCAGAAAGGAAAGACCATGGTGAACGGCCATCGCGTGCCCGCCGTCTCGGTGCGCGGCCTGCGGAAATCGTTCGGCGAGCAAGTCGTGCTCGACGGGATAGACCTCACCGTCCCGGAGGGAACGGTCTTCTCGCTGCTCGGGCCGAACGGCGCGGGCAAGACCACCACCGTGCAGATCCTGACCACACTGATCCCTCCCGACGCGGGCGAAATCCGGGTGGGCGGCCATGATCTCACCGCCGAGCGCAAGCAGGTGCGCGCGCAGATCGGCGTGACCGGGCAGTTCTCGGCGGTCGATGAACTGCTCACCGGCCGGGAGAACCTGCTGCTGATGGGCGATCTGCATCATCTGTCCCGGCGGGACAACCGCGGGCTGGCGGCGGATCTGCTGGAGCGCTTCGACTTGGTCGACGCGGCGGACAAGACGGCGTCCACCTATTCCGGCGGCATGACCAGGCGCCTCGATCTGGCCATGACGCTGGTCGGCGATCCGCGCATCATCTTCCTCGACGAGCCGACCACCGGGCTCGATCCACGCAGCAGGCGCGCGATCTGGGACATCATCCGCGGGCTGGTCGACGATTACCGCGTCACGGTCTTCCTCACCACCCAGTATCTGGAGGAGGCCGACCAGCTCGCCGATCGCATCGCGGTGCTCGACCGGGGCAAGCTCGTCGCCGAAGGCACCGCGGCGGAGTTGAAGCGGCTGGTGCCGGGCGGCCACATCCGTCTGGAATTCGCCGATCGAGCCGCCTTGACCGCGGCGGCCGACGCGCTCGGCGCCGTGGCCCCGCCGCCGGACGACGACGAGGACCTCACCCTCGCGGTGCCCAGCGACGGCGGCGTGAAATCCCTGCGCGCCGTGCTGGACCGGCTCGACGACGAGCGAATCGAGGTCGAGGGCCTCGCCGTGCACACCCCCAACCTCGACGACGTCTTCCTCACCCTCACCGGCCACCCCACTACCGAAAAGGAACCCGTGCGATGAGCATGTCCTACGCCCTCGCCGACTCGGCGACCATGCTGCGGCGCAATCTCGTGCGTGCCAAGCGCTATCCGAGCATGACCTTCGGCGTCATCGTGATGCCGACGGTGCTGTTGCTGGTGTTCAACTTCGTCTTCGGTGGCGCGCTGGAGAAGTCGTCCGGCGGAAACTACATCGACTATCTCGCGCCGGGCATGCTGCTGATGATTCCGGCGTACATGACGGTCTCGGTCGCGGTGGCGGTCGCCACCGACACGACCAAGGGCATCGTGAACCGGTTCCGCACCATGGACATCGCGCAGTCGGCCATGCTGACCGGTCACGTGGTCGGCGCGCTGATCCAGGCGTTGATCGGCATCGCCGCGATGGCGGGCGTCGCACTGCTCATCGGCTTCCGCCCGAACGCGAACCCGGTCGAGTGGCTCGCCGTGTTCGCGCTGCTCGCGTCGGTGATGTTCGCGCTCACCTGGCTGTCGGTGGCGCTCGGCCTGCTCGCGCCGACCCCTGAGAGCGCAAGCAACTCGCCCTTTCCGCTGGTGATGCTGCCGTTCCTCGGCAGCGGCCTGGTCGCCACCGACACCATGCCCGCCGGGTTGCGTCAGTTCGCCGAATACCAGCCCTTCACGCCGTTCACCGAGACCATCCGCGGCCTGCTGATGGGCACCGAGATCGGCGCCAACGGGATCATCTCGCTCGCCTGGTGCGTCGGGCTCGCGGCGGTCGGGTACCTGTGGTCGTCCTCGATCTTCCGGCGGCAGACGCGCTGAACCGGTCGCCGACGCAGAGATCCCCCGCGGGCAGCGCCTGGCGGGGGATCGCTCGTCGCTCAGACCGTGCCGGTGAGCAGAACCTTCCCGGTATTCGCCGCGCGGATCTCGACCGAGCGGACCTGGTCGGGCGGGCCCTCGATGGTCTGATCGATGGTCAGCTCGGTGCCGGGGCTCGCGGGCCACTGGCCGAGCTGCTGCTGCAGTCCGTTGATCCGGGTGGCGTACAGCACGAGATTCGGGTTGTAGGGCAATGGCTCGCCGGGGGGATAGCTGCAGGTCATCACGAGTCGTGTCTGGTCACCCGCCGGGATGAGCTTGAAGCTCGCCGAGACCGGAGTCGGCTCGACCGGCGTCATCTGACGTTCGGCGAACGCCTGCTCGCTGGTGCCCGGCCCCGGCGCGTTGTGCGTTCCGGACACCGTGACCGCGATCGGAACCGCGATCGCCACCGCGGCCGCGGCCGAGGCCAGCGCGATGCCGACCGACGCCCACCCGCTGCGGCGGCGCCGCCGCTCGGCCGCGTCGGCCAACCGCGATGGCGGCGGGAACTCGGGCATCGGCGGCGGCGGTGGTTCCGGCGCGGCGTGCGCGGGCGGCTCGATCATCGTCGTCGCGATGTCGGCATCCACGAGGGCGAGCATGCCGGGCAAGCCCGCCAGCTCGGCCACGGACGCCCGACAGTCGGGGCAGCTCGAGAGGTGGCTCTCGTACTGCAAACGCTCGTGGCGGGTCAGGGACCCGAGCACGTACGGGGCGTCCCACGTGCTGAAATCGTCGGTGATATCTGTCACTGGTTTGTCACCCCCATCTCCTGTAATGCCAGGCGCAATGCGCGCATGCCGTAATGCATCCGGGACTTCACCGTGCCCGCGGGTACGTCGAGTTCCTCGGCGATCTGGTGGGTCGACAGTCCCCGGTAGTAGGCCCGCACGATCACCTCGCGATGATCGGCGCTGAGCCTGCCGAGCGCGTCGGCGACCAGCCAGCCGTCCAGCGCGCGGTCGGACTGGTCCGGGGTCGCCCGCTCGGGCGGGTTGTCGGTGCGGAACTCGCGCCTGCTGCGGGCGCTGCGGTGCTCATCCACGGCGAGATTGCGCGCCACGGTGAACAACCACGCCCGCGCCGACGTGGTGGACTGATCCAAGACGTTCGGGCGTTGCCATGCTCGCAGCAACGTTTCCTGCACGATGTCCTCTGCCCGTCCCGGGTCCCGAACCAGGCCGAGCGTGTACCGCCACAACGGGGTGGCGTGTTCGCGATAGAGAGCCCGCATCAATTCGGATTGATCGTCGGGCTGTCCCGTCTCGCCACGTTTCTTGCGCACAACTGGATACCTCTCCGCTCGAGTTGCGGGGCCGGTCGGTGGGCGCACCCGATGCGTCACCCATGCTTTCGCCGGTTCAGTTGTCGTGTCTCATGCCGTGTCTCCTTCGATCCTTTCGAGGAGTACACGTGCTCAGTTGCGTTCGAGTTCAATCGGGTGTGTCGCGAGCAGGGACAGCGGGAGCGGCTGGCGGCGCAGCACGTGCGCCCACAGGTCGGGGCGGCCGGTGCTGATCGGATCGGACGGCAGGGCCGATACCACGATCCAGTCGTCGTTCTCCAACTCGCCCTCCAGCTGCCCGAAGGTCCAGCCGGCGTAACCCGCGAAGATCCGGATGCCCTCGACCAGTGGGCCGACCCGCTCGGGGTCGGCGTCCAGGTCGACCAGCACGACGCGTCCGTCGATGCGGCGCAGCCCGGGGACACCATCGATCCGGGCGCCCACCCGGACCGTGCCCAGGCACAGCGCGGCGTCCCGTTTCACCGGGCCGCCGATGAACAGCGTGCGTGGGGCCGCGACCGCGTCGGTCCAGCGCGGCAGCACCTCGTGCACGGCCGTGTCGCTCGGGCGGTTCAGCACGACGCCGAGACTGCCCGCCTCGTTGTGCTCGATGATGTAGACGACGGTGCGCCGGAAGGTCGGCTCGACCAGTTCGGTGGCCGACACCAGCAGCGTCCCGGCACGAACCACCTGCTCACCGTGCCGGAAATCGCGTCGCCTGCGGTCGCCGTGCCCGCCGCGAGTCTTCCGATCGTCCGGGTCTTCTGCGCGTGCCACTCCGACATCATCGCAGCTGTTCGCCCACAATGCGCCTTCTGCGGCCCACTTGTGTGTTCCGGATTTGCCGAACGGGTCGCGGACCGGGCGTCGGACGTCACGTTGCGCCACCGCCGCCACATCGTAGAGTCCACGTCATGGAACTGCCCGAGGTGCGCCTCGAGAACAACGACGCCGTGTACGACTTCTATCGCGAGCACCGTCAGAACCGTCTGAAGGCATGGGGTGCGTACGCCATTCTCGGCCGCCGCTACCATCCGCGCGTCACCTACGCCGAGGGCGCGCGCGAAGCGCTCCGCACGGTGATCAGGCAGAACAGGCCGCTGCTGATCGCGATCAACCATCTTTCCGAGAGCGATCCGTACACCGTGGCGGCGGCCGCGTGGCGCAGCGGACTACGCCGGGTGATCGGCCGGGTGCGCGTACTGGCCAAGGACGAACTGTTCGCCGACCCCGATCAGCGGCGCAAGATCGACATGATGGGCGGCATCCCGGTGTTCCGTGGCAAGGACCACGGCATTCGCGCGGTGAACGCCGCTGGACAACTCATGATGGACGTCTGCGCGGAGCGGATGGCCCGTGGCGACGGCATCGCGGTGTTCCCCGAGGGCACCTGCAACGACGTGGACCCCTCCCGCGTGCAGGCGGTGGGCAGCGGCATCGGGCACATCGCCTTCCGGGCGATGAAACTCGGCGCCGAGCCCGTGCTGGTGTCCATGGCGCTGAGCTACGGTCCGCGCACGGACCCGGCGGTGCAGCCGACGAAAGAGGAGGCCAAGGGAGCCAGCTTCTACTTCAATGTCCCGGTGCTCGATTTGCCGCCCCGGCCCGGCGACATCGCCCGGCTGGTGCGCACCGATCTGCAACAGGCGCTCGACGGCGCTGTCGCGGCCTACTGAGGCAGGTTCAGCCGGTCGCGCGCCCAGTGCGGCACCATCACCAGGTATTCGGGGCGGGTCTCGATGAAATGGTGGACCGCCCGGCACATGGGCAGCGCGCCGAGCTTGTCGTCGCGGGTACTGTCGAGCGCGGTCTCGATCAACAGCCGCGCATAGCCCTGCCCCTCGTAGCGCGGATAGATCTCGGTGTGCACGAACGCGCGCTCGGAGGCCGTGTCCTGGTATTCGGCGTAGCCGGCGATCGCACCGTCGACGTAGATCTCGAAACGTTCCAGTGCGGTGTTGTTGCTGACCTCGGTCGACATGGCTCGACGCTACTCTGTGCGCCGGTGTCCCGGTAAATCACGCACGCGGCGGGGCGGAATCCCGCCACCGACTTGTCTGTCCGGGCGGGCCTGCGCAGAATGCTCTTGGTCGGGTCCGTCGTCGCGCGCGAGCGGGCAGGCTCGGGGAGGTACCGGAATATGTTGAGGACACCGCGCGTTTCGCGGGTCGCGGCCGCCGTCGTCGCCGTGGGCCTGCTCGGTGGATCGATCGTCGCGGGCGTGGCGGACGCCGCGCCGGGTGTCGCGTTCGGCAAGTGCCCCGAGGGTTCCGTGCCCGCCGATCGGGGCGTGCAGTGCGCCGTCGTGAGCGTGCCGATGAACTACGCCGACCCGGATGGCGCGAAGATCGAGCTGACGGTCAGCCGCATCGCGGCGACCGGCGAGCGGGAAGGTGTGCTGTTCGCCAATCCCGGTGGGCCGGGCGCGGATGCGCTGGACTATTGGGCGCGCCGGTTGGACGTGTTCCCCGCCGCGCTGGCCGAGCATTACGACCGGATCGCCGTCCAGCCGCGCGGACTGCGTTGGGCGACACCGCTGCAATGCGGCACGAGCGCGAAGAACGGGGAGGGGCAGCAGGTCTCGCTCGGCGGCGGCAACCGCGACGAGATCAAGAAAGCCTGTGACGCGGCGCAGCCCGGCTACCTGGACACCATTACCACCGAGAGCACCGCGCGCGACCTCGACGCCGTGCGTTCCGCGCTCGGCTTCGAACGGATCGACTACCTCGGCACGTCCTACGGCACCTACCTCGGCGCGGTGTACGCGGCACTGTTCGGCGACCACGTGGACCGGATGATCCTGGACTCCAACGTCAATCCGGACTGGGTGTGGACCGAGGAGTTCGCCCAGCAGCAGGTCGCGGGCAAACAGCGCCTGGACGATCTGTTCGCCTGGATCGCCGACCACGACGGCGAATACCACCTCGGCGACACGGCGTTGCAGGTCTACCGCACCTGGGTCCGGTTGGCGGCAGGCCAGGGCGGCGGTTGGTACGCCAACCTGACCCCGCCGCCCGCGAGCATCGCCGACCTGCCCGGCGTGCTGCCGGAGCCGTTGGCGGAGATCGCCCGGGACGGCTACACCGGCGGCGTAGAGCAACTCGGCAAACTACAGAATCTGTTGCGCACCTTGGTGAGCGGCGGCATTTCCGCGCAGGTGCCGTTGCTCGGCGCCACCACCGTGGCCACCTATACCCGCACCTTCTGGCCCACCTTCGCCCGCGCGATGGCCGACGCCGCTGCCGACCCGGCGAACGTGCAGCGGTTGCGGGCCATCGAGGGCGCGACTTCGACCGACCCCACCGGGCGGTTCGTGTTCAGTGCGATCACCTGCAACGAGAACGCCGTGGCAGGCAGGCCGGAACTGCTCGGCGCGGCGGCAGGCACCATCGCCTCCGGCGGCAACGCCATGGACGCGCGCGCCGACCTGGTGCGCTCGGGGATGGCCTGTGGTTCCTGGAAACCCGTGACGAAACCGGTGCCGATCACGGGCGCCGGGCTGCGCACCCCGCCCCTGGTACTGCAGAGCCGCAACGACGCGCTGACCAAGTACGAAGGCGGCCCCGCCATGGCCACGGCGCTGGGCGGCGCGCTGGTCGTCGTGGACGGCGGCGACCACGGCACGTTCGGTCGCGGCAATCCGGCGGTGGACGAGGCCGTGCTCACCTACTTGCGCACCGGAAAGGTCGGCATCACACGGGCCGACGAGGCTCCGCTGCCCACACGCTGAAAGTCCGACCCCACGAAAGTGGTTCGTGACCGCTGTCCGACATCGCGAGCTGGGACTCATGGCGGCGCAAAAGCAACTCGTCATCTCGATCGGGCCGACGTTGTCCTCGTCCGCTGTCGATCCGGCCCGCGGGGTCGGTCGGAGTGCGGCGACCGGCGTGCAGGTCCGGATGTTCCTTGCCCGTCGACGCCGGTGCGATTTCACGTCGCGCAGTTCAGCGATATCCGCCGGTCAGGACACTGTTCACCGCTTTCGTGTGCGGAGTCCACGCTTGTCCGAGGTCGGCGAAGGCCAACGACGACGGCTGTGGCGGATGTGTCGTGGTGCGACCGGCCCGGTCGCGTCCGAGAATGTGGGGATGACACCCGCTGCGCGAGTCATCCTCGCTCCGGACAAGTTCAAAGGGTCGCTCGCCGCGCCCGAGGTGGCGGCGGCGCTAGCTGACGGTTTGCGGCGGAGCGCGCCGGAGACCGAGATCCGGCAGCTGCCGGTCGCAGACGGCGGTGACGGCACGGTCGAGGCGTTCGTCGCGGCTGGTTGGGCGCGGGTGGAGGTGACCGCTCCGGGGCCGACGGGGGTTCCGCGTCGCACATCCTATGCCCGGCACGGTGCGACCGCGGTCGTCGAACTGGCATCCGTGGTCGGACTGTCGATTTTGCCCGAGCGTCGACTGGACCCGTTGGGCGCGAGCACATACGGGCTCGGCGTCGTGCTGGCGCATGCCATGGAGCACGGCGCGACCGATATCGTGCTCGGTCTCGGTGGCAGCGCCTCCACCGACGGCGGCGCGGGCATGGTGCAGGCGCTCGGCGTCCGCGTGCTCGATGCCGACGCACGGGAATTGCCGCGCGGCGGAGCGGTCCTCACCCGTGCCGCGCGTCTCGACCGTTCCGGCTTGCATCCCGGCGTCGCGGAAACGACGTTCACGCTGGCTTGCGACGTCGACAATCCGCTCCTCGGGCCCACCGGCGCGGCGGCGGTGTACGGGCCGCAGAAGGGCGCAGGGCCCGCCGAGGTCGATGTCCTCGAATCCGCTCTCGGCACTTGGGCGCAACTCGTCGGCCCGAAGTTCGCGCGGCTGCCCGGCGCGGGCGCGGCGGGCGGTACCGGTTTCGGCGCGCTCGCCGTGCTGGGCGCGCGGGTCCGCAGCGGCATCGAGGTCGTGCTCGAACTGCTCGATTTCCCCGCCCTGCTCGCTACCGCCACCCTCGTGGTCACCGGTGAGGGATCGCTCGATCGGCAGAGCTTGCACGGCAAAGCGCCGGTCGGCGTGTGCGCGGCCGCGCGTAAGGCCGACGTCCCGGTGATAGCCGTGGCGGGCCGCACGCTGCTCACGCCCGACGAGATCCGGGCCGCGGGCTTCGCGGACTGCTACGCGCTCGCCGCTCTGGAGCCCGACCCGGAACGGTCGATGGCCGAGGCGGCGTCGCTGCTCCGACGCGTCGGCGCGCGGATCGCCGCCGACCGGCTGGATTAGCTCGCCGACGCCAGCGTGCTCGCGGCCAGTTGGTGCTTGTGCCGTTCGCCCCATTCCTCGAGCGGGCGCAGTGCCGCGGCCAACTCCTCGCCGAGCGGCGTGAGCGAGTACTCCACCCGGGGCGGGACCTCGGGATAGACCTCGCGGTGCACCACACCGCTGGCCTCGAGCTGACGCAGGTTCTCGGCGAGCACCTTCTCACTGACTCCGTCGAGCAGTTTGCGGATCTGGCCGAAGCGCTGGGGGCCGATGCCGAGGACCCACATCAGGTGCATCTTCCACTTGCCCCCCACGACATCGATCGCGACCGTCATGCCGCACACTTCGTGATCCGCGTCACTGCTCATGCCCACCGCGCTCCTCTGACCTCGTTTCGAACCTCGAGGTAAGCAACCGCACCTCCACGTTCGGTCTTCCCGACTCTACCTGCGGGAACGACGATGAATTCCGGCGCCGACGCAAGTAACCGACGAGAACCGAAGGGACACATCATGTCCGAACAGACCACCGCCCGCGCTGTCTCCGTCGTCGGCCTCGGGCCGATGGGGCAGGCGATGGTCCGGGCCTTCCTGGCCGCGGGCGTCGAGGTGACGGTGTGGAACCGCAGCCCCGAGAAAGTCGACGCCATGGTCGAAATCGGCGCGAAGCGCGCCGCGACCGTCGCCGCCGCCCTCGATGCCAACGAGGTCACCGTGCTCAGCCTGACCCACTACGCGGCGATGTACGACGTGCTCGGTCCGGCGACCGGCCACCTCGACGGCAAGGTGATCGCGAACCTGTCCTCCGACTCGCCGGAGCAGGCGCGAAAGGGTGCGGCGTGGGTCCGCTCGCACGGCGCGCAGTTCCTCTCCGGCGGCGTCATGTCGGCGGGGGACAACATCACGCATCCGGCGTCCTACATCTTCTACAGCGGCCCGCGTGCGGTATTCGACGCCCACGCCGAGCTGCTGCGCCCCTTGAGCCCGCAGGAGTACCTCGGCGCGGACGACGGCCTGGCCCAGATCTTCTACCAGGGGCTGCTGACCATCTTCCATCCCTGGTTGCTCGCCTTCGACCAGGCCACGGCGATGATCGATCGGTCCGGTCACGATGTCGCCGCGTTCGTCCCGTTCGCGATCCGCTCGGCCGCCGCCTTCCCCTACTTCATGGAGGAGCACTCGGTCGCCAACAAGAACGGCGGCTGGGCGTCATTGGCCAGTCTGAAGATGATGGACGCGGGCGCGCAGCACGTTATCGACGCGAGCGAGGAAATCGGCGTCGACGCCGTCCTCTCGCACACCGCCCAGGGGCTGTGGCGCAAGGCCATCGCCGCGAGCGAGCGGGCCGGAACCCCCATTTCCACCTACGCCCTGCTGCGCGACCCCGCCTGACGTCGCGGAGTCGGCCGGGTCCTCGCACTGTCGACGCGAGGACCCGACGGGGTCTTCTGCTTCCCAGGGGTTGATATGCAGCCTTGTGGTTGCCTATGGTGTAAATAGGCAGCCGCAAGGCTGCATGTTGGAAAGGTGGGCGATGGACGAGGTGTTTCGGGCGCTGGCCGACCCGAGCAGGCGGCGGCTGCTGGACAGCCTGAATGCCCGCAACGGTCAGACGCTGCGGGAGTTGTGCGCGGGGCTGGCGATGGCCCGCCAGTCGGTGAGCAAGCATCTCGCGGTGCTGGAGGCGGCCAACCTCATCACGACCCGGCGCAGTGGCCGGGAAAAACTGCACTACCTCAATGCTGAGCCCATCAACGCCATCGCCGAACGCTGGATCGACCGGTACGACCGCGAGCGCGTGAACGCGCTCGCCGACCTGAAGAGAGCACTGGAGGAACAACCCATGGGCGACAACGCATTCGTCTACACGACCTACATCAAGACCACCGCCGAAAAGCTCTGGCAAGCGCTGACCGATCCTGCGTTCACCAACCGCTACTGGGGCGCGAGCTTCGACACGGACTGGCGTCCCGGATCGGAAATGACTTGGCACCAACAGAACTGGAGCAGCAAGGATCCCGAACAAGTGGTGCTGGAGGCCGAACCGTACCGCCGCTTGTCCTACACCTGGCACACCTTCGACCCGGCCTTCGCCGAGACGTTCGACATGAACCCCGACGACGTCGCTGCCTGGTCCCGTGAGCCCCGCTCGAAAGTGACGTTCGAACTAGAGCCTCGGGGCGAGACCGTCAAGCTGACCGTCATCCACGACGGCTTCGAACCGAACAGCCGAGTCCTCGAAGGAATCACCACCGGCTGGCCCAGCATCCTCTCCAACCTCAAAACCCTCCTGGAAACCGGCGAACCCCTCCCGGCCCCATAGGCCTCTCGGAAGCACGAAGAGAGCAGTGCTCTTGACTTGTCGTGCCCTTCGTGGAACACTTCTCTCTATAGAGAGCAGTGCTCACAACAGGGAGTAGTCATGGACCTCAACACCCGCTACGTCGGCCCCGCCGGATTCGACGCGGTCTTCAACCGGATCGCCAACCTGCTGCCCAAGCTGGGCATCAGCGTGATGGGGTCGCGGCTGCTCGCGGTGCGCGGGCGCAAGAGCGGGGAATGGCGCACGACGATGGTGAACCTGATGGTGCGCGAGGACGGCGAGCGCTTCCTCGTCGCGCCGCGCGGGCACACGCAGTGGGTGCGCAACCTGCGCGTGGCGGGCGGGGGCGAGTTGCGGCTCGGCCGCAAGGTCGAGGTGTTCACCGCCACCGAGGTGCCCGATGCCGACAAGGTGCCCCTGCTGCGCCTCTACCTGCGGAAGTGGGGCTGGGAGGTCGGCAAGTTCTTCGAGGGCGTGACCAAGGACGCCACCGATGAGGAACTCGCCGCCATCGCGCCGGGGTTCCCGGTCTTCCAGCTGAAGTGAGCTCAGCGCGAGCGGGCCAGGAATTCGATGGCGGCGGCGTAACCCTGGATGCCCATTCCCGCGACCACAGCGGTCGCGATCGGAGAGATGTAGGAGTGGTGCCGGAACTCCTCGCGTGCGTGCACATTGCTGATGTGCACCTCGACGATCGGGAGTTCCGGGATCACCAGCGCGTCGCGGAGCGCCACCGAGGTGTGGGTGAGGCCGCCGGGGTTGATCACGATGCCCGACTCGGCGCCGCGCGCCTGGTGGATGCGATCGATCAGCGCGCCTTCGGAGTTGGACTGGAAGGCGACGATCTTCCGGTCGAACTTCGCCGCGGTCCGTTCGCACAACTCCACGACGTCCTCCAGCGTCGCCGACCCGTACACCTCCGGCTGCCTGGTGCCGAGCATGTTGAGGTTCGGGCCGTTGAGAACCAGGATCGGGCCCGGTGTCGCGTCCGCGGTCACAGCCATGCACGGCAAGATACCGCGTCACACCGCGCCGCCCGGCCGGGCCCGACCGGCTACAGCCCCTGCGGACCTTCCGAACGCAGGTCGTCGACCTTGCGCATGGCTTCGCGCAATTCCTCTAGCCACGTCTCCGCGTGCTTGCCCGCCAGTTTCACCGTCCAGGCGAGCGCGTCGGCGCGGGAACGGGCGACGCCGGCGTCGACCAAGGTGTCGAGCACCTTGCGTTCCGGCTGACGCAACCGGGTCATCACGGGCACGGCCAGGTGGGTGAACAGAATCCGTTCCCCGTCCACCGAGACGCCCCAGGCCACATTGCGCCGGTAGCGGTGCTGCGCTTCGTTCGCGATCTGCATCCGGGCGGGCCGGGTGGACTCGCGGAACCGGGCGACCGCTCCCTCCTTGGTCGCGCGGGGAACGTCTTCGGTCGAGGCTTCGGAATCGTCGGCGTCCGGCTTCTTCTCCGGCTGCGGAATCGGCAGCTCACCGATGACGACGATCTCGTCCCGGTCGATCTCGATCACCGGCGGACCGGTGAACCAGTCATTTGGCAATCTTCCGGCGAACCAATCCGGTACGTCCGACGGGTCCGGCAGGTCGGCTTGCTGCCAACCGCCCGTTCGTCCGAAACCCCGGCCGCGGTGTGCGTTTCTCATGGCGGGTCACCTACTTACTGTGGTGCGTTGCTTTCAGTGATTACAAGATTACGTCGCAAACCACGCGGGAGAGTTGCGCTCAGTGCGAACAAGGGTCCGGTTGCTTCGCTCCGGACTCGTCGGGGTATTTATTGATACGAAACGTCGAGTCGGGTAGTAACCGCGCGACTTTTCGAGAAGGCCGGTACGGTAGCGGCGCCGGTTGCCGCCAACCGGCTGGACGATGATCATGAAAGGCCCCCCGAGATGCGTCATCCCGGGGCAGAATTGGGATGCTGAGCATGGGTAACGTCCGCGCTACGGAGGCATCGCGGTCTGGTCTTTTTCGGGTACGGTGGTCTTGTTACTGGAGTGACAAGAGTGAAGAGTGGGCGACATGGACGTGTGGGGATCCCGCCGCTTTCGTGTTCGCGGCGCAATGGCACTCATGGGGGTGGCGGCGCTCGCGCTCGGGATCGGGTCGTGCGGGATACACGAGAAGCAGAATGAAGCGGAAGCGGTCGTAGAGCGCTTCACGGACCTGCTCGACGATCAGGACTACACCAAGGCGGCAGACCTGACGTCGTACCCCATCGCGGCCACAGCAACTCTGAAGCAAATGTTCGAGGGGTTGCACGGCGCCAAGGTCGACTACCGCAAGACCCAGTTCATCGGCCTGGACGCGCAGTCGGCGATCTTCAGCATGGACGTCGAGTGGAGCTTCGGCGAGCGCAAGACCTGGAATTACAGTCTCGAAGGCAACGTGCGCAAGCTCGCCATCGGCTGGCGGATCTCCTGGGAGCCCGCGGTCGTGATGCCGCAGCTGGCGCACAACCGGACGGTGCGGCTGGTGCGCACCTATCCGACGCCGGCGCCGCGGGTCAACGACATCGCCGGTGAACCGCTGATGACCGAGCAGACCATCAACGTCGTCAAGCTCGATCCCGCCAAGATGCCCGACCCGGTCGCGTCGACCGACGCGCTGGCCAAAGCCATCGAGCCGGTCGCGCCGCTGATCACCGGGCCTGCGCTGATGCAGCAGCTGGCCACCTCGCAGGGCAAGCCGATCATCGCGGTGAACTTGCGCGAGGGGGACTTCGCGATCCTGGAGCCGCGGATGGCGCCGATACCCGGCGTGGTGATGGAGAAGCAGCCACGGCTGATCTCCGCCGACCGCCGGGTCTGGTCGCCGATGCTGGACGCGCTGCGCAAGGTGCAGCAGGAGAGTCAGGAAGCGCATTCCGGTTGGGGCGTGCAGCTGTTCGAGCAGGATGGGCGGTTCATCACGCAACTCGCCGGTCAGCAGGGTCCGCCGGGACCGGACATCGCGGGCACGATGGACCAGCGCTTGCAACGTGCCGCCGAGGACGCGGTGGTCAGCGTGCCCACGCAGGCCTCGATCGTGGCGATCCAGCCGTCCACGGGGGCGGTGGTGGCGGTCGCGCAGAACAGCCAGGCCAGTGAGCACGGCTCGGTGGCGTTCACCGGACTGTATCCGGTGGGCGGCAACATGGACCTGTTCCGCGCCGTCGCGGCGTCGGCGAAGAACAAGGCGCCGCAAGATGTCTCGGTGCAGGACGCGGCCGAGGCGGCGACCGCGCTCGGCGTCGGCATCGACTTCAAGGTGCCCGGCCTCGACGAGGTGACCGGTCGTCTGGCCATCGCGGGGCGCAGCGCCGAGCAGGTGCTCCAAGGCGGTGGTTCGGACGCCGTCCTGGCCAGCCCGTACGGCATGGCCATCGCCGCGGCCGCGATCGCGCGCGGGGCCGTGCCGCCGCCGATGATCGAGGCCGGACGCCCGAGCGCCACCGACGCCCGGCTCGACCCGCTGCCGCCGCAGACCGCCGACCGGCTGCGCGGCATGCTGCGCGACGCCACGAACGCCCCGGAACTGGCGAGCGTGCGCCGCTACCGCGACGTTGCCGCGTTCGCCGCGACCGCGGGTCCGGACGGGTGGCTGATCGGGTCGATGGGCGATCTGGTCTTCGCGATCCACATCAACGACGTGGACAGCAAGGACGCGACTGCGCGGATGGCGGCCAGAATGTTGCAGGCGCTGGCGACTCCGGAGCCGTGATCACCGCACGGCTTTGTACACCGCGCGCCAGCCGAGCAGGAACACCGCGAGCACCACACCGGCGACCAGCACGAAGCTGACCGCTGTGCCCTGACCGCTGACCACGCGCAGCAGCATGCCCCCGACCAAGGTGCACGTCCAGATCACGACTCCGGCGGGCCACAGCGGGGTGATGTCGAAGCGCGCGTCGCCCGCGGCGGCGCGCCACCGGAGCGCCACGACCAGCCAGCCGACGACCAATCCCGTCGCGAACGGCCACACGGTGCGCAGCAGCCCGGCGAGCACCGCTTCGTCGTGGCTGCGCCTGCCGATCGCGCAGAAGACGACGACGAGCAGCGCATCGACCACGAAGGGCACCAGTTTCCTCACGCGGGCCAGCGTAACGGCAGCCAGGACGCGGCTTCCGTCACAGCCGCCGCTGCTCGAACTCCTTCTCGAACTCCGCGTCGTCGGCCTGCGGCCTACGGAACAGGAACAGGAACACGATCCACCCTGCGATAGCCACCAGGATGAAGCTCACCATCCGATAGACGAACGCCGCGGCTACCGCCTGCGCGGCGGACAGACCCGCGGCGGCGGTGAGGCCGTAGATCAGCGTCGCGTCGACGTAGACGATGCCGCCCGGCGCGAACGGAATGGACCCGACAGCCTTGCCCACGGCGAACGCGAGCAGCAGACCGGCGATGCGCGGATCGGCGCCGACCGCGTAACAGGCCGCGCCAAGGCAGGCCACGTCGGCGAAACGATGCACCAGCGCCCAGAGCGTGACCAAGACGCCGTCGCGCTTGCCGAGCTCGACCGACTCCAGCTGACCGAGCATGTCCTCGATCTTGGCGGCGCCGTGCTCGGGCGGGCGTTTGCGCAGCCGGTTGACCAGCGCCAGCAGGTTGCGCAGCAACGCGTCGAGCGAACCGGGATTGCGTGAGACATGATTACCCGCCCACACCAGCGCGACGACGGCGGCCAGCGAGAGGATCAGCTTCAGCGGGCCGATCTGCCCGCCCGCCAGCAGCGTGCCGCCGACGCCGAGCAGCGCCAGCCCCACCGCGGCCACCACGCCGGAGAACACCAGCTGCCAGGAGGCGACGACCGGACTGGCGCCCCAGCGTCTGGTCTGCCGGTAGGTGAACGTGGTGGAGAACACCTGGCCCGCCGGCAAGGTCACCGACATCGCCGTCGCACCGTAGACCACGGCGACGGACTTCCGCTGACTCACCGCGACGCCACCCGCGTTGAGCAACTGCTTCTGCACCCGGCCGAATCCACTCATCGACAGCGCCTGCAGCCAGATAGCGGCCGCCAGCCAACCCCAGTGGATCTCGGTGAGCTTGCGCCAGGACTCGTGTAGCCGCGGCCAGAGGTACACGCCCTCGGCGATCAGCAGGGCCAGCAGAGCGGCGCCGAGCACCCATTTCAACCAGCGGAATCTGCCACGGCGGGAACCCGCCGTGGGCGGCGGCGCAGGATCGTCTGCTCGTTCCCCGTCGGCCGTCACGCGGTCAGCCTAACGAACGCGCCGTTTCGACATCGGTATCGTCGGGCGCGTCGGCCCGTTCTCGTGGCCAGGCCAAAAGCGTTTTCCTGCGTCTGCCGCGCAGCTGTACCTCGTCGCCGGTTTCCCACTGGTCCTGCTCGCTCTCCTCGGCGAAATACAGCGCGCTGCCCGAGGCCAGCGTCCGGCCGGGACGTTCTTTGGCCAGCTCGGTGAGCCGGGATGCCTCGTTGACCGGATCCCCGATCACCGTGTACTCGAAGCGGTTGGCCGCGCCGATGTTCCCCGCGACGGCCAGTCCCGCCGAAACACCGATGCCGATGTCCAGGCCGGGAACTTCCCGCAGGGTCTCGCGCAATTCGCGCGCGGCGGCGAGCGCGGCGGTCGGCGCGTCCGGGCGGTCCAGCGGCGCGCCGAAGATGGCCAGCGCCGCGTCGCCGACGAATTTGTTGACGAAGCCGTGGTGGCGGTCGATCACATCGACCACGATGCGGAAGAACTCGTTGAGCAGGCTCACCACCTCGGTGGGCGGCCGCTCGGCCGCGGTGGCGGTGGACCCGACCATGTCGACGAACAGCACCGCGACGAACCGGGTCTCGCCGCCGAGTTCGGTGCCGTAGTCCAGCGCCCGCTGCGCCACCTCTTCGCCGACGTGCTGACCGAACAGTTCCTGCAGCTGACGGCGCTTGGCCGCCTCCTCCATCATCCGGTTGAAGCCGACCTGCAACAGGCCGATCTCACTGCCGTCGAAGACCTCGACCTGCACGTCCCGCGCCCCGGCCTGGACCCGGTCGATGGCCTGGCTGAGCTGGCGCACCGGGTCGGAGATGCTCGAACCGGTGAGCATGGACAGCGCGAGCGCCTGCATGATCACCACGCCGCACAGCAGCAGGATGGAGATGGCCAGCGACTGGGCGGAGAACTTCACGTCCGAGGAGATCTGGGTCACGCACAACAGCACGATGGCGATGGTGGGGGCGAAGGTGCCCATACCCCAGGTCATCCCCATCCTGGTGCCGACGCCGGGGGTGAGGGTGTGGTCGAAGGTGCCCTCGGTCAGAGCTTGGGCCGCCACCGGGCGCAGGATGCGCTCACCCAGCATGTAGGTGAAGCCGAACACGATAGTCGCGGCCATGCACTCGGTGACGATAACCGCGCCCGCCAGCGCGGGAGTGTCCCTGATGATCAGCGCGGCCAGCACGGCTCCGCCGATCAGCCACAGCGCGAGGTGCAGGATCGCCTGGCGCAGCGGTGCGTGCAGCGCGGCCATCTGCTCCTGGCGGCTCGGCGGTCCGCCGCGCATCTGCCAGCGCATCACCGGGCGCAGCATCAGCGCGGACGCGGCCATGCTGAGCAGGCCACCCGCCACGAAGACGACGGCCGGAATCAGCAGGCCGGTGCTCCTGGCACCGGTTGGCTCGCCCTCGGGGACGGGTAGTCCGTACTGGATGAAGGCCCACACCAGAACCGCGCCGAAAGCGTTCGCCAGCAGCATCGATGTCAGGTACAGCGGCCAGCGCGTTCGCATGGTCTGTTTGACCGCTTCCAGAGGCGCCGACACGGGGTCCAATCTAGCGTTCCGGTCCCGTCGGCCTGTCCGCGGCGCTGACCGCCGGTGAAGGCCGACAGGCTACGGCCGGGCCGATTAGGCGTACCTCCGCCTTCGCTCCGGCCATGCGCGGACTGAGGACGGACTACGTCCGACAGCACCGATTAGGCGTACCTCCGCCTTCGCTCCGGCCATGCGCGGGCGAAGGACGGACTACGTCCGACAGCACCCATTAGGCGTACCTCCGCCTTCGCTCCGGCCATGCGCGAGCGGAAGACGGACTACGTCCGACAGCACCCGTTAGGCTCACGGAGGTGACCGACCCGAAGCCAAGTCCAGAGCGGAAAATCACGCTGTCGCGGCCCGCGGCGGAGACGGTGCACCCGATCGTCCGGGTATCGGCGGATTGGGGCTGGCGGCTGCTGGTGCTGTTCGCGCTGGGGCTCGCGGTCACGGCGATCGTGCAGAAATTGGCGACCGTGGTCATCCCGCTGGCCATCGCGCTGCTCGCGGCGGCGTTGCTCGCGCCGCTGGTGGACTGGATGCAGCGATTGGGCGTGCCGCGCTCGGTGGGTGTCTTCGTCGCGCTGGTCGGGTCGATCGGCGTGGTCGCGGGCATCATGACCTTCGTCGTGGAACAGTTCGTCGCCGGTGTGCCGCAGCTGTCGAACAAGTTCACCGACAGCATCCACCAGATCCAGGACTGGCTGATCAACGGCAGGCTGCATCTGAGCAACGAGCAGATCCGCAACGTGGGCGACGCCATCGTCAAGGCGATCCAGTCCAATCAGGACAGTCTGACCAGCGGGGCGCTCACCACCGCCACTGTGATCGGCGAATTGCTGACCGGCACCTTCCTGACGCTGTTCATCCTGATCTTCTTCCTCTACGGCGGCGATCAGATCTGGGAGTTCGTCACCAGGATCGTGCCCACCGACCATCGCGAGCGGGTCCGCACCGCCGGGCGGCTCGGGTTCGGCACGCTGGTCGGGTTCGTCCGCGCGACGGTCGTGGTCGCGGCGGTGGACGCCATCGGCATCGGCGCCGGTCTGGCCATTCTCGGTGTGCCTTTGGCGTTGCCGCTGGCCTCGCTGGTGTTCATCGGCGCGTTCATCCCGATCATCGGCGCGTTCCTGGCCGGATTCATCGCGGTGTTCATCGCGCTGGTGACCAAAGGGCTGGTCACCGCCCTGATCGTGCTCGGCATCATCATCGCCGTGATGCAGCTCGAGGGCCATGTGCTGCAACCGCTGCTGCTGGGGCGGGCGGTCAGTATCCACCCGCTGGCCGTGGTGCTGGCGATCACGGCGGGCGTGGTGATCGGCGGGATCGCGGGCGGTCTGCTGGCGGTGCCGTTCGTGGCCGTGATGAACACGGCGATCCGGTCGTTGCTGGAAGGCCCCGAGGAACTGTACGGGGAGCTGCAGACCGGCGAGGACCATCACGGGCTGTATTCGGCCGAACCGGATCGGCCCGAGCCCGGCCGGTTCGACGTGGCCGCGACGCTGATCGAGGCGACCAAGAAGCAGGCCACGGAGTCGGCGCAGCGGAAGGCGGAGTCCGATGACGGCGCGCAAGCCGGCGACGGCACGACGAAGGGCTGAGCTGCGCTCGGCCGACGTGGCGACCACACCGCTGTGGCGGGCCGCGCAGGCGTTGCGGCTGGTCACGCTGCTGTACGCGGTCGGCCAGCAGATCGCTTCGGTGCCGTACTACACGAACCAGCGGTTGAGCTGGGTGCTCATCGCGTTGATGGCGGTGTGGTCGGGCGCTTCGGCGATCATGCTGTCGCAGTGGCATTTCCCCGAGGTGGCGCGGCTGCGCACTTGGGTGGTGATCGGCGATCACGTGGTCGTGATCGGGCTGATGGCCGCGACCCGACTGGTCACCGACTACGACTGGTATCACGGGCACCAGACGCTGCCCACCACGCTGTGGGCCACCAACGCCGTGATCGGCGCGGCGATCCTGCGCGGACCGTTCGCGGGCGTGCTGTCCGGAGCCTTGATCGCCGCGGTGTCGCTGACGGTGCGCGATCAGTGGGGTGAGGACGTGTGGGCGGACGCGACGGTGCCGGTGCTCGTCTCGGTGGGTCTCGCACTCGGCTTGGCCGCCAACACCGCGCGCCGCGCCCAGGACCAGCTGGAGCAGGCCGTGCGCCTGACCGCGGCGGCCGAGGAGCGCGAACGGCTGTCGCGCGAGGTGCACGACGGCGTGTTGCAGGTGCTCAGCTACATCAAGCGCCGGGGCAGCGAAATCGGCGGACCCACGGAGGAATTGGCCCTGCGCGCCGGTGAACAGGAGGTGGCGCTGCGCGTGCTGATCACCGAGCAGGCCGATCACCGGGACGCGGGCGGAGCCGAGGTCGACCTGCGGCCACTGCTGACCGCGCAGTCCACGCCGACGGTGTCGGTGTCCACGCCCGGCGATCCGGTGCGGGTCGGCCGCTGGATGGCGAACGAGATCACCTCTGCCGTGGCCACGGCGTTGTCCAATGTGGAGCTGCACGCCGGGCCGGATGCGAGAGCATATGTGTTGCTGGAGGACACCGGCGACGAAGTGGTGATCAGCGTGCGCGACGACGGCGTAGGCATCCCGCCAGGAAGGCTGGCCGAGGCGGAAGCCGAAGGGCGCATGGGAGTTTCCCGGTCCATCGTGGGGCGGATCGCGGCACTCGGCGGCAGTGCGGACCTGCTCACCGAGATCGATGGCGGGGTCGGATTCGGCACCGAATGGGAATTCCGGGTGCCCAGATGAGCGAGCGTCGGCGAGGCGCGGGCATGAGCGAAGGCGGAGGCGCTGATGGCGGACCAGACGGCCGGTTCCATTTCGGTGATGGTGGTGGACGACCACCCGATGTGGCGGGACGGTGTCTCCCGCGATCTCTCCGAAGCCGGATTCCGGGTGACGGCCACGGCCGACGGTGTCGCCGCGGCCAGCAGGCGCGCCGGGGCGGTGCGGCCGGACGTGGTGCTGATGGACATGCAGCTGGCCGACGGCAACGGGGCACAGGCGACGGCCGAGGTGCTGCGGGTGTCGCCGCAGAGCCGGGTGCTGGTGCTCTCGGCATCAGCCGAGCGTGACGACGTGCTCGACGCCATCAAGGCGGGCGCCTCGGGTTACCTGGTCAAAAGCGCGTCGGCGGCCGAGCTCATCGACGCGGTGCGCGCCACCGCGGCCGGCCAAGCGGTGTTCACACCGGGGCTGGCCGGACTCGTGCTCGGCGAGTACCGGCGGATGGCGACCACGCCCGTGCGCCCCGACGAGCCGCACCGGCCCGCGCTGACCGAGCGCGAGACCGAGGTGCTGCGGATGGTGGCGAAAGGGCTGTCCGCCAAGCAGATCGCGACGCGGCTGGGACTGAGTCACCGCACCGTGGAGAACCATGTGCAGGCGACGTTACGTAAACTCCAGCTGGCGAACCGGGTCGAATTGACTCGGTACGCCATCGAACAGGGGCTCGAGTAGTCCGGAAGGTGCTCTCGAATCAGGGATCGCCCTGATGCGGTCGTGGCCGTCCGCTGGGTAACCTCGATCGCATGGGTGGGCCCGAATCGGTATCGAATGCGGTCGGCTCCGGCGGCGCGGTGGGCGACCGGGAACTGCGCGTGTCGGACGCCGAGCGGGAACACGTCGGTCAGCTGCTACAGCGCGCGGTCGGCCTCGGCATGCTCTCGCTCGGTGAGTTCACCGAGCGGATGGACACCGCGCTGGCCGCCAAGACCCGCGGCGAATTGAACGCCGTCCTCATCGATCTGCCCGGCGTCCGCCTGGTGGGGCAGCCAGCCGCGCCGCCGTCGACGTTCGTGAACTCCTCGCCCGCCTTCACCAGGCAGGCGTCCGGCTCGAACGGCGCGAGCAACGTGATCCGTTCGCGGTTGTCCGGGGTGAGCCGCCGCGGCCCGTGGCAGGTGCCGCCCACCCTGTATCTGAACAACTGGCTGTCCGGGGTCACCTTGGACTTCACCGAGGCGATCATGTCGACCCAGGTGGTCGAGCTGCGGGTCGACGACTTCGCCGGTTCGATCAATCTGATCGTGCCCGCGGAGGCCACCGTCGACCTGAACGGGCTGGAGCTGATCGGTTCCAGCGTGAACAACAAGGTCCGCACCGGGCCGCCGCTGGGCGCCCTGCACCTGGTGGTGCTCGGCAAGATCCGATTCGGCTCGGTCACCGCGAAGCATCCGTTCATGGCGCAGTGGCGCCGGTTGATGGGGCGCTGAGCGGCTGGTCAGCCCGCCGTGGGAGTCAGGTCGAGCGTCGGGTAGTCGGTGTAGCCTTCCGCGCCGCCCACGTACATCAGATGCGCGTCGCGCACCGGGTTGAGTGGTGCGCCGGTGCGCAGCCGCTCGACCAGATCGGGGTTGGCCAGGAAGGAACGGCCCAGCGAGATGGCGTCCGCACCGCCTGCGAGCAGGCGCTGCGCGGCTTCCCGGCCGCCGTCCTCGGGCAGCGGGACGCCCCAGCCCAGATTCGGGTTGGCGATGAGGGCCCCCGGCCACAGCGCCCGAACCCGTTGGAACAGGGGCTGTTCGGAGTCGGCGAAGACGTAGTGCAGGTAGGCGAGGCCCTTGCCGGCCAGCGCCGAGACGAGTGCGGGGTAGATGTCCTCGGTGTCGCCCTCATCGATGCCGTTGACGGACACTCCGGGGGAGATCCGCACGCCGACGCGCTCGGCGCCGATCGCGTCGGCGACCGCCTCGACCACCGCCACGGTGAATCGGATGCGGTTGGCCACCGACCCGCCGTAGGAGTCGGTGCGCTGGTTGGTGTTCTGCGCCAGGAATTGGTGCAGCAGATAGCCGTTCGCGCTGTGCACCTCGACTCCGGCGAATCCCGCCGCGATCGCGTTTTCCGCCGCGGACGCGAAATCGGCGATGGTGGCCTCGATATCGGCGGTGGTCATCTCCAGCGGGACGACGGCATCCTGCGCGCCGCTAGGAGTGTGGATGGGCTCGGGCAACGGAACCGGCGAGGGCGCGACCGGGTGCAGCCCGCTGTTGTCCGGATGGCCGACCCGGCCGCCGTGCTGGAGTTGCAGGAACATTAGCCCGCCCGCCGCCGCGACGGCGCCGGTCACCGCTCGCCAGCCCGCCACATGCGCGTCGGTGTAGATGCCGGGAATGTCGGCGTAGGTCTGACCCACCCGGTTCGGCGTGGTCGCCTCGGCGATGATCAGGCCGGCGCTCGCGCGCTGTGCGTAGTAGGTCGCCATGATCTGGGACGGCGTGCCGTCGGCCGCGGCGCGGTTACGGGTCATCGGCGCCATCACCAGGCGGTGCGGCAGCGCGAGGGAGCCGAGTGTCGTGGGCTGGAAGAGATCGGAAGCCGCTGCGTTCGTCATGTTGGTACGGTAAAACTTGACATCAATGTGAGATTCAAGCCCGAAGGCGAAAGGCCAGGTGAGGATGCGAATCGGGGAACTCGCCGAGCGCACCGGCGTGAGCGAACGGTCGCTGCGCTATTACGAGGAGCAGGGCATGCTGGCCTCCGACCGCACGAGCGGCGGTCACCGCGACTATCCGGAGCGCGCGGTGGACCGGGTCATCCACATCCAAGAGTTGCTCGCGGCGGGACTCACCAGCAAGAAGATCGCGCGAATCCTGCCCTGCATGCGCGATGCGGACGGCGGTCCCAACGAGTACGCCACGCCCGCGCTGGTCGACGAGCTGCACACCGAGCGCGAACGGATCACCCGCACCATCAATGATCTCCTGCGCTCGCGCGAGGTGCTGGACGAGGTGATCGAACGAGCCGGGGAACGACCGGCGGGCTAGGTGTTGACCCCAATCCGGCGGGCGAACGCGCGCAGCGGCACCTTGCGGTCGTGGTCGAGCAGTTCGGACACGATGTGGCGCGGTAGCGACTGGTATTTCAGCCAGTCCGCGCCGCCCACCCGTTCCGCGGTCAGCAAGGCGTCCAGCGCGCGCTGGTGCCGGCCGGTGCGGGTCAGCGCGACCGCCGTGTCGGCGAGGTGCCGCGCCCGGGATGCCTGCGGGAGACTGCCGTTGACCGGCATGTCCTTGGCCGCGGCCAGCGCCTCCGGGTAGCGCTCGGAGGAGATGTTGACATCGACCGTCTGCATGACTACCTGGGAAGGGCCGAAATAGGTCTCGTAGTCCTGCCGGTCCGTACCGATCCGCAGGGCCACCTCGCTCGCCGCTTCCACCAGGGACAAGGCGTCGTGCACGTCCTGGGCCCGGCCCGCCGCGGTCGCGCCCTGCAACACCAGCGAGCCGTAGGCGGACAGATGCGTTGGCGTGACGTCGCCGGAGGGCTCCAGGGTCGCGGCCGCGTTCAGCGCCACGCCGCGTGACTCGTCGTAGCGGCCCTGCACCAGCAACTGCCAGGCCACCGAACCGCGGATGGTGGCCAGCAGTAGGGGATCGTTGCCCAGCTCGGCGGCGGCGAGCGCCTGCCGGATGGCCAGGAACGCCGGATCGGTCTGGCCGAGATGCACCAGCGTGCATCCGGTTACCCAGTACATCCGGGCCAGCAACTCGTTGGCGGGTGCGACCGAACCGTTGCGCGCGGCGTGCACGGTGGCGCGCAGCTGGGTCAATCCCGGCGGAAGGATCGAGGTCAGCAGCTCGTAGCGGCCCGACCAGTAAGCGCCCCAAGCGTATTCGACCGAGCGCCGGCCGTCGTCGAGGCTGACCGCCTCCTCTTCCCTTGTCTCGCCGAGCAGGTCGTCTACCGGCGTCAGCGCGCGGCGGATGGCCACGATGCCCGCGTCCGGATTGGTGGACGGCACGCCTTGGCGCTTGCCGATCAGATCGGCGATATCCACGTCCAAGGCGCGCGCGATCTTCTGCAAGCTGGCGATGGAGGCGGTTTGGCGGCCACCCTGCTCGAGTTTGCGCACCAGATCCACGCTGACACCCGCCTGATCGGCGAGCTGGCGCTGCGTGAGCGCCTTCCCGCGGAACTGGCGGATCCGAACTCCGATCGACGATTCGTCCATACCCAAGTCCTTTTGTTAAATCTGGGTTTCAGAGTACGACGCTATGTTATCTGGGACTACCGAAGTGGGACATTGCGTACGACTCGTTCGCTGCTGGTTGGAATACCGTTGCCTTTCTGCAACTTTGAATGCAAAGGGCGGCGGCAATGAAAACCATGCCGAAGAACACCTTGCAGGCCGGGCGCGCCGATCGCGCGTGGCGGCCTGGTGCACAGACCACGCGACCGGCGCGCCACCGCGCGATTCGACCGCTACGCCAGGTCAGCGCTCTGCCCGCGAACGCCGGAACACGGATGCGCGACCAGCGCGGGTTGCTACCCCGAAAGCCTCTCGTTTCGACCGAATTCGGCTACTGCGATGCGGAGTAAAGCGATGTTCGAGGGCTGTCACGACCCCCAGGAAGTCGCGCATCTGCTGCGGCATACCTACGGGCTTCCGGTTCAGTTGCTGGCCGGACGCCCGACGATAACCACCGGCTCCATCATGGGCGCGATCGTCATGCCGCCGGAACTGGGTCGCAAGGTGCTCGTCCAATTGGACCGCAACCACACCGCACCCGTCATCGCCGATCCGGGCGAGCGCACATGGACCTTTCTCGTCACGCCCCCGAGCCCAGCTCGGCCGGTCGAGGTCGCGGTCCGGCGCTGTCTCGCCGGTCACGGGGTCACCGTGGTCCCCGGCGGTCGCATCATCCTGCTCCCCAGCTCCGACTCGGCACTGGGCTGGCACTGGGCGGGCGAGCCGGCGCCGGGCGTCCTGCGCATGCCGCCGCGCACCGCGGTGATCGAGGCCGTGCACGAGGTCGTCGGGTTGCGCACCTACTGACCACATGGCGCGACCGGTCCTCATCCGACTGCCCTGGGTGAGGGCCGGTCGGGCGGGTAGAACCCGCCTGTCTACCAGGGGTAACTACTCATGCTCGCGCGCGTCGCGGTGACCAGCATGAAGTCATGACTACCTCCATCGATCCGGCGTTGCTCGCGCGTCTCTCCGGCGAGTTCACGACGCTGGGGACGCAGTTGGGCGTGCTCGGCCGGGATCTGCGTGTGCTACATGAGCAGGTCGTCGCGGATGCGGGCGTCCCGGTGCGTCCGGCCTCATCCGACACGCCGGGTGTGCCCGGGAACGAGGTACCGCGCGGGGCAGCGTCCGGCGAGGCGCGCGATTCGATCGCGCAACCGCCGGTATACGGCGAGACCGGCGGACAGGCGTTCGGCGATGCCTCGGAACCCGGTGCGCCCGCACGCCCGGTCGCGGGGTCGTCGAGTGGAATCGGAGGGTCTGTCAGCGGTGGGTTCGCTGGGTCGTCGTCGCGTGCGGCCGATCCCCTTGCCAGCGGCGGGTTCGCGGGAGCGGGGTACGCGGCGTCCGGTGCGATACCACCGATTACGCCGCCCTGGCCGGGACAATCGTCGGTGGCCGGTGTGCCGGTTCCCCCTCCGCAGCCCACATACGTTCCGCGTTTCGCCCCACCGCCCGGCGGTGCGTGGGGTGGCGCTCAGTGGCCGCCCAACGCGCGGGGACCGATGCCAGGGGCGGTGCCGCCTCGCCCGCCTGTCCCACCGCGCGCGGGGCCACCGGTGCCGCATACGCCGTGGTGGCAACGTGACGGGGTGATCAGCCGGCTCTTGGCGCTGGCGGGTGTCGCGGTGACGTTGATCGGCGTCGCGATGCTCCTAGTTCTGGCTGCCCAGGCGGGATTCTTCGGGCCGGTGCCGAGAGTGATTGCGGGAGCGGCTCTCTCGGCTGTGCTGTTGGCTGCGGGAGTACGAGTCTTCCAGCGGACCGGAGGGCGGGTCGGCGGTATCGCACTGGCGGCCACCGGCATCGCGGGCGCCTATCTCGATGTCGTCGCGGTGACCGCCATCTACCACTGGCTGCATCCGGTACTCGGGCTCGCCGTCGATTTCGGTGTCGCCACCGCGGGCGTCGGTTTGGCGATGCGGTGGCGCACGCAGCCACTCGCGGTCCTGGTGGTGCTCGCCGCGGCGGCGCTGTCTCCGGTGGTGACCACGCGGGTGGTACTGCTCGCGTTCCTGATCGTGTTGCAATTGGTCTGCGTGCCGGTGCAATTGACGCGGAACTGGCCATATCTGCACGTGGCGCGCACATTGCCTGCCGTACTGGCGACGTTTGGGTTCGTCGCGGGTGCGGTTCTCGGAACTCCCGCCGCTGGAGTGCGCACCTGGGTGCTCGTGGCCGCGGTGGCGGTCGCGTTGGTCGGAATCACCGGGACGATCGTCGTCGTCCGGCACCGGCCCGCCGATCTCACCGCCTCGCTGACGATGGCGGCAGCGCTCGTGCCGATGCTGCTCGCCCCGGGGATGTATTCCGAACGGCACATCGCGGTGTCGGTAGCGTCGATCGCCGCCGCGGTGCTCTTGCTCGTCGCCGCGGTGAGCATGGCGCCGAAAGTGAACGAGTTGGTACGGATCCCGGGGCACACGGCCCTCGTGGCCGCCGTCGCGGGCTCGATCGCTGCGCTCGAGGCATGTGTCGGCGTTACCGAGACGCGGACCTTGCCCACGGCTCTGCTGCTGGTGGCGTTGGTCTTCCTCGGCGTCGCTGGCCAGCGGACGTCCCGCCCGGCGGCGGGCCTCGGCGCGGCGTTCGCGGTGCTCGGCGGCTTGGCGCTGCTGAGTGTCGCGAGCCCGGAAGTGCTTGCCTCGCGACATCTTTCGGAGGCGAACCTCGGCGTGGCGACCGTGCTCGGCGCGACGCTGGCCCTCGCGGTGATCGCGGTGGCGATGTGGTGCGCGCGGCGATTGCCCGGACCTGCCGCGGGCAGCGCGTGGCCATGGATCGCCGCGAGCGTCGCGGGACTCTACGCGGTGACCACGACGACGGTCTCCCTCGGCGTCGTGACCGGAACGCCGAACGGGTTCCTCCTCGGCCACAGCGCCGCGACCATCCTCTGGATGGCAGCCGCGACCAGCGCCCTCCTGTTCGGACTTCGCGCACTCGCCGAAGCACCCGCGGTCGCCAAACTCGCCTTGGGTTCCGGTTTACTGGTCACGGCAGCCGCACTGGCCAAACTGTTCCTCTTCGACCTGGCCACCTTGGACGGCTTGGTCCGCGTCGTCGCCTTCCTCGTAGTCGGCATTCTGCTGCTCTTGGCAGGTACCCGCTATGCGCGCGCCTTCGCCGACGCGGGAACGGGGAACGCACCTGATGGCACCGCAACGACTGTCACGAAGCGAACGGAGGAGCCCGACGACTCCGGTCGAGCGAGCTGACTTACCCGCGACCCGGTCGCGGTGGCCCAGACCGTCGCCACGCTCACCGGGAACGCACTCAAAGCGAGAGGTCGCTGCGCGATCGCTTGCGCCGCGTGAGCGAGATCGGCACCGCGTTCGCCGCCGAACAGTGGTCTGCGAACGGGCCGGGTGCCGCGCGGCTACGAACAGGCGAACGCGTGCTCGACCGCCTTTGTGCTCTGCTCGCAGGACAGTTCGGTCGGCAGGCCTGGCCGATGGTGCTACGCAACGCGCTGAGCGGGAACCGCTGGGCCATGGTGGATTTCAACGACTACGGCGCGGCGGCTTCGCGTCAGCGGTGGCGTCGGCTCACTCGCGGTCGCGGCGGCGCAGCAGTTCGTTCACGCTCACCGTGCGGCCGTCGCCGCCGTGGTGCCTGCCCTCCTCGGGGGCCCGGCCGATGTGGCGGCGGGAGGAGCGCAGTTCGGCCATCCAGCTCTCGATGCTGCTGCGGTTGGTGGTGTCCGGTCCGTTGTACGGCTCCGCGGGGATCTCGGGTTCGGGTGCGCGGTGCGCGGGGACGTCGGAAGCGGCCGGAGCATCGGGCGGCAGGTGGTGCGCCGGACCGGGCGCGTCGGGGCGCTGTTGTGCGAGATCGACGGTGTGTTCCTGCGAGATGCCCGACAGCGGGCGTGGTTCCGGTGCGTGGGTCGGGCGCGGGGCGGGTGGCGTGATCGGTGAGACGGCGGGTCGCGGGCTGTGCTCGGGCAGGGTCACCGACGGCACACCGGCATGCGATGCGTTCGGGTCCTGCGGCAGGCCGGTGGGCGGCGCCGGTCGCGGCGGGTGCACGGGCGGTGCCGGCGGCCGTTGCTCCGCTTGGCCGGGCGAGCGAGGATCGTTCGGAACCTGCGAAATCCGCCGCGGGCGAATCGGTTCGCCCTGCGGGGGTGTGGGATTCCGTGGTGGTTCCGTGCGTGGCCTGGCCGGATCGAGCGGCGGCGGCGCGGGGGTCGGCTGCGGTGCGGGCGACGGCGGTACCCGGTCCAGCCGCCTGGTCGGCGCCTCGGCCTCGATCTCGGCGACCGTGCGCGGCTTGCGCCTGCGCGGCACCTTGTTGGCGGCGGTGACGGCGGGGATCTGCATGGTCACCGGATCGGTGATCGGCGTGGTCTTCACCAGGTCGACGACATCGCTACCGCCGACGCGCTCGTCATCGAGGATCGGCTCACCGAGCCCGACCTTCTCCTGCACCTTCTTCATCCAGGCAGGCGCCCACCAGCAGTCGTCGCCAAGGAGCTTCATGGTGGCCGGGACGAGCAGCATGCGCAGCACGGTCGCGTCGATGAACAGCGCCGCGATCATGCCGTAGGCGATGTACTGCATCATCACCAGGTCGGAGAAGGCGAACGCACCCGTGACGACGAGCAGGATCAGCGCGGCCGCGGTGATGATCCGGCCGGTCTGCGCGGTACCGATCCGCACCGCCTCGGTGGTGCTCGCGCCTTGGGCGCGCGCCTCGACCATGCGCGACATCAGGAAGACTTCGTAGTCGGTCGACAGGCCGTAGATGATCGCGATGATCAGCACCAGCACGGGCGACATGATCGGCTGCGGAGTGAAATTCAACAGTCCCGCGCCGTGGCCGTCGATGAAGATCCAGGTGAGGATGCCGAGCGTGGATCCGAGACCGAGGGCGCTCATCAGCGCGGCCTTGATCGGCAGCACCAGCGAGCCGAAGGTCAGGAACATCAGCAGCGTCGTCACGAACAAGACGAGCGCGATCATCAAAGGCATCCGGCCCAGCAGCGCGTTGATGCTGTCCTTCTGGATCGTCGGCTGACCGCCCACGAGCATGGTGACGCCGTCGGGCAACGGCAGCGAGCGGAGGTAATCGATGGTCGGATCGGCGTCCTGCGAATTGGTCAGCGTGACGGACGTGTTGTAGATGGTCTTGTCGTTGGGAGCCGTGCTGGGCGGATAAGCGAATTCGCCGGCCAGCCCGGGCGCTTTGCTCGCCTCCTTCACCACCTTGGCTACCTGGGGAGCGAGGCTGGGATCGTCGACTACGAAAACCAGTTCGATCGGATCCGATTTGCGCAGCGGAAAGATCGTGTCGAACTCTTTCTGCGCCAAGCGGGTCGGATTGTCCGGCGGCAGATACCGCTCGTTGATACCACCGAAGCTCAGATTCTTGACCGGGATGATCAGCAGCAGCAAGAGGATGCAGAGCGGGATCGCGATCTTGAGCGGATGCTTCATCACCCAGCGGGTGGAGCGCCCCCAGATACCGTTCTCCACCTCATCGGCGGTCTTGGTCTGGCGGAACCGCTTGAGGCCGAGCAGGTCGACCCGCTTGCCCAGCACCGACAGCATGGCGGGCAACACGGTGATCGAGGTCAGCGCCGCGAGGGTGACCGTCGCGATGGCGCCGTAGGCCACCGATTTCAGGAAGCCCTGCGGAAACAGCAGCATGCCGCCGAGGCTGGCGACGATCATCGTGGCGGAGAACACCACGGTGCGACCCGAGGTCATCACCGTTCGGCGGACGGCGGTCCTGGTGTCGTATCCCTCGGCGAGTTCCTCGCGGAAACGACTCACTATGAACAAGCCGTAGTCGATGGCCAGGCCCAAGCCGATCATCGAGACGACCGGCGAGACGAACGAATTCACCTCGGTGAACTCGGTGATGAACCGCACGATGCCCCATGCGCCGATCACGGTGAGACCACCGACGATCAGCGGCAATCCGGCGGCGACGATGCCGCCGAAGACGAAGAACAGCAGGACGGCCACCGCCGGAATGGCGAGGATCTCCATGCGCTTCTGGTCGTCGGCCATGGTGTCGTTCAGCGTGCCCGCCACGGCCTGCAGACCCGTCACCTGCACATCCACCCCGGGGATGAAGAAAACGTTCTTCACCTTCCGGTAGTTGCGCACCATCTCGGTGTCGTTGTCGCCCTTGATGGCGATGGAGGCGAAGGCGTACTTCTTGTCCTTGGAGCCGAAAACGGAGGCCTGGACCGGAATGTTCGCGCTGTTCCGCCAGTAGACACCGTTGATCTTGGTGATCTCGTCGGGATGATCGCGGGGCAGACTTCCCAGATTCTCGAGGATCTTGCCGCTGAATTCCGGGTCATCGATAGTCTTGCCCTCCGGCGCCGTGTACAACACGATGACGTCGGAGTTGTGATCCCGTGCGAAGGCACCGTCTTTGATTCGCGCCGCGCGCGCCGACTCCGAGGTCGGATCATCCCACCCGCTGGAGCTGAGGTGGTCCTCCAACCCGAGGCCGTAGCCACCGAGAGCCAGAAGACCGGCCACGACCACGCCGATGACGGCGAATCGCAGCCGGTATACCAGATCGCCCCAGCGTGTGAACACTAAGCGACTCCTTGGGCGGGGCGAGAGGTGAGCAGTGCCGACAGCGGCCGGAACGGCTGCAGCCAGGCACCCTCGTCGGGCAGCGAGTCGAGGCTCACCCGGGGCAGCGGTTCACGGAACACGCCCGGAATGTCCTCGAGGTCGATGAATTCGAGAGTATCGGATGTGACGGCCCAACTCGCGTGCTCGCGGAAGCCGAGCACCTGAACCGGCACTCCTTTTGCGGCGAGCGCCTCCAGCGGTTCGCGGAACGCCTGGCCGTCGGCGGAGGCGACCATGATGCCCGCCAAGCCCGCGCCGCGGCTGCGTAAGGCGATGTGCGCCAGCATGTCGGCGTCGACGTCGGAGTCCTCGTCGATCTTCGGTTTGGCGAAGACCGCGTAGCCGACGTTGCGCAGCGCCTCCACCCAGGGCCGCACGACGTCGGCGGTGCCGGGCGCGATGTTGGTGAAAACGGTGGCCTCGGGTTCCACCCGATGCACCGCGCCCACCGACAGTTCCGCGGTCCGGGCCAGCAGCCAGCGGCCGAGCGCGTCGAACCGCGGGCGGTAGGCGGCGGTCGGACGACCGCCAAGAATGGCGCCGAGGCCCATGTCGAGGTTCGGGGCGTCCCACACCAACAGGACGCGGCGCACGTCCGGCCCCGAGCTGCCCAGACCTTCCGCTCCGCCGCCGTGCACCTCCCCGGCAACATCGACCACTTCGTGGGCCATTTCACTGACGCTCATCGGTCGATCTTCCCCCATATGAGCTCCGTGATGGCGCTACCGGCGCGATGTGCCTTGCCCTCGAATTTCGTGACGGGCCGCTCGAAACCGATCGGCGCGGTGGCGCGATGCTCCGCGCTGACACCGCCCGTCGCCTCGTTGAGACCCGAGAGCAGGGGCTCCGCCATGCCGACCGCGTGGATGTGCTCTGCGTAGCCCGCGTGGTCGGTGGCGACGTGCAGCACACCGCCCGGCTTCAGGCGGTTGGCGATCAGCGCGACCGTCGCGGGTTGCAGCAGCCGCCGCTTGTGATGGCGCGCCTTCGGCCACGGGTCGGGGAAGAACACCCGGACGCCGGTCAGCGACTCCTCGGCAATCATGTTTTCCAGTACGTCGACCGCGTCGCCGCGCAGCAGGCGGATGTTCTCGATCCCTTCGCGCTCGACGCGCTGCACCAACTGCGCCAGGCCGGGCTGATACACCTCGATGCCGATCAGGTTCAGGTGCGGTTCGGCCTGCGCCATGACGGCCGTCGCGGTGCCCGTGCCACAGCCGATCTCGATGACCAGCGGAGCGTCGCGACCGAACCAGGCGGCGGCGTCCAGCGGCTCGTCGGCGACCTCGCGGCCGATCGAGGGCCACATCCGGTCCCAGGATTGCTGCTGGGTGGCGGTCAGCGCGCCCCTGCGCGACCGGAAGCTGGTGACTCGTGGGTACAGGCGGGAGCCGGTCTTGTGCCTGGGCCCGCCCTCGGCCGGAGCCGAAGCTGTGGACGGCGGGCCCGGAACTGACTCGGCAGTATGGTTCGCGGCGTCGTTCACGGCGTCCATTGTCCAGCATCCGGCGATCAGTGCGGCAAGCGGTTGTGCACGGGCCGCTGAGCAGGAGGTCAGGCGGCGCGCGCGGGCGCGATCCTCGGCTCGGTCGGCCGTTGCTGACGCAGCGGTCTTCCGAGCGCGACCTTGGCCGCGGTCACCGCCATCTCCAGCAGTCCGCGCACACCCGAGGGTGAGGCGGCGACCGACCAGACAGTGCTGTCGCCCGCGTCGCTCACCGGTTGCCCGGCGAACCGGTCTGCCAGCCAGTCCAGGCTGATCGGCGTGGACAGCGGCAGCAGCGAGAAGTGCTCGCTGAGCCGGTCGCGAACGTAGGTCACCGCGGCGCCGCCGCGACGGTAGCGCGCCACCTGGCCGTCGATGCCCTCGATGTGGATGACCTGGTCGTGGATGGGTTGCACCACCAGCAGCGGGCAGGCCGGCGTCGTATTGCCGAGCCGCAGATCGTCGAACATCGCCCGCAGCTCCGGGGTGTCGAGCACCTCGGCGAGCGGGCGGTCGAGGAAGTCGTCCACCTTCTTGCCCGCCAGCCCGAGGATCGCGCCGACCGGCGTCGCGTTCTCGGCACGGACGACGAACCGGTGGCCGTCCGGGCTGAGCTCGTTGTCGATCAGCGAGCTCAGCGCGGGATACAGCCTGCGCAGGGCGGCGATGACGATGGCGGGCAGACCCGCGAAGGGCGTGCCGTTGAGCCGGTCGAAGACCTGGCGCGGGTCGCCGACCGGGGCGCCGAGCACCGCGCCGACGATGTCGAGTTCGGGGGCGTAGGTCGGCGCCATCTCGACCGTCCACGAGCTGGCCATGCCGCCGCCGGAGTAGCCCCACACGGCGACGCGGGTTTCCGGGCCGAGCCCGAGGGGGTCGAAGCGCAGGGCGGCGCGGATGCCGTCGAGCGCGCGGTAGCCGGGCTCGCGCGGCGCGCCGAAGTTCCCGTGCGGTCCCTCGTGGTCGGCGATGCTCACGGCCCAGCCGCGCCGCAGCGCGTTCGCGACCAGGAGCCATTCGAACTGGGTGATCGAACCGAGCGCCCGCGAGCCGTGACGCAGCGCGTAGGACGGCGAGCATTTCTCGGTCACCGCGTCCATCGCGGTCTGGAAGGCCAGCAGCGGGCGATCCTCGTCCGGTTCCGCGCCGATCGGAAGCAGTACGGTGGTGATCGCCGCTTCCGGTGCCCCGTGCAGATCACAGCTGCGGTAGAGTAACTGCCAGGCCGAGACCTGTTGCGGGACAATTCCGAACAGCGCCACTTCGATCTTCCTGCTGCGCAGAATGGTGCCCGGCGCCTTGGCCGCGAACCCTTTCGGCGGTCGATGGAACGGGTCCGTGCTGGGCAGCAAGGGCTTGCGGTCCGCGGGACAGGCGGGCTCCCGGTCGACAGCGCCGATGACATTCGCGGTCATCGCAACCTCCTCATCTTCGAGGTCGGTTGCCGCATGCGAAAGTTCAAGCTGCGCACCGGTTATGGTGCCGACCACTTCTGCAGGGTAAGTGACCGACCGGGCGTCTGGGAACCCCGCGATACACGGCATTCCCGGCACTAGACTCCCCGGCATGAGCAGACCGACAGTATTCATCACCGGCGCGGCGGCGGGCATCGGGCGGGCCACGGCCTTGCTTTTCGCTGCGCAGGGATACCAAGTCGGGGCTTACGACATCGATGAAGTCGGGCTGACCAGGCTTTCCGGTGATATCACAGCCAAGGGTGGCGTAGTTAACACAGGAGTGCTCGATGTGACGAACGCCACGCAGTGGGCGGAGCGGCTCGCGGAGTTCCACGCCGCGACGGGACGACTGGACATCCTGGTCAACAACGCCGGGATCCTGCGCGCGGGGCCGTTCGAGGAGATCGACATCGCCGCCCATCGGGCGATCGTGGAGGTCAACGTGGTGGGCGTGCTCACGGGGACACACAGTGCGTTCCGCTACCTGCGCGACACGCCGGGCGCGCAGGTGGTCAACCTGTGCTCGGCTTCGGCGATCTACGGCCAGGCCGAACTCGCGAGCTATGGTGCGACCAAGTCCGCCGTCAAGAGCTTCACCGAGGCGCTCGACCTGGAATGGGAGCGCCACGACATCCGCGTGCTCGCGATCTGGCCGCTGTTCGTGGCCACGGCCATGGTGGACGGCGTGACGACCGGGACGACGAAATCGCTGGGCGTACGACTGACCGCCGACGACGTCGCGGCCGGGATCTGGGAGGCCACCCGCAAGCGCGCCCGGCTGCCGAAAGTGCACTATGAGATCGGCGCGCAGGCGAAGGTGCTCGCGACGGTGGGGAAATACGCGCCGAACTGGATGGTGCGCACCGCCAACAAATACTTCAGTGGCAGCTGAGCCCGTCGAACCTGCCCGGCGAGCCGACTTCTGACACAATTGCGCACCATAAAAGGGGGTGTGTGCAGCATGCCGACAGCCACTGATTCCGATGGGCCGCTGCGGGAGCGTGGCGTGCCGACGTCCGCGCACGATCAGCTCGACAAGCTGCTCGCCGAGCTGCGCTTCGGCACCGGGCGGGATCCGCAGATCGGGTACGCCGCGGCGGCGGCCGTCAGCGCGTGGCGCAAGCCGCCGCGCATCCAGGTGACCGGGCGCGCGCACGCGGGGCGGACAACGGTGCTGCACGCGCTCGCGCTCATGTCTGCGGTGGAGACCGATCCGGTGGACCGGCCGGATGCGCCCGACCCCGACCTCGACGCCGACATCGTCGTCTACGTGCTGTCGGCCGCGCCGACGCCGGCCGATCGGAGGGTGCTGGCCACGCTGCCGCCGCAGCGCACGATCGCGGTGCTGAACAAAGCCGACGCGATCGGCTCTCGCTGGGGCGATGCCGTGGCCTCGGCCCAGCAGTACGGCAGCCAGCTGCGGCTTCCGGTGGTTCCGGTGGTCGCCTCGCTCGCGATGCGCACCAGGGCGGGCGCGCTGACCGGCGCGGAGCTGGACCTGCTGCGCAAACTCGCCACCGAAGCCGACCCCGCGTTGCTCCTCGCGCCGGACCTGTTCGTCGCACCGGGTCCGGATGCCGCCGAGCGCGAGGAACTGCTGCGCCGCTGGGATCTGTACGGCGTGGCCTGCGCGTGCACGGCCCTACGGCACGATCCGGATCTCGCTCCGCAGGCGCTGCTGCAGATCTTGCACGCGGCCAGCGGCATCGACGCGCTCCACCAGTTGCTGCACCGCCGCTACGAACAAGTGTCCGCGCTGCGCGGCGGCGAGCTGCTCGACGAGCTGGCCCGGCTCGCCGCCCGCGCGGTCCCGGAGGAGGGCGGCCGGGCGCGCGACCTCCTGGAGTCCTATCTGTACAGCGACGACGCCGTCTGGCTCGGACTCTGCGCGGGCCTGGCGGGGCCCGAAGTGGCCCATCTCGCCGCAGGGTATTCCGCGCCCGCTCCTTCCGACGCCGACGATGCGCTTGCCCGCGCCACGCGCTGGCACGCGGTCGTCACCAGCGATATGCCCCCGGCCGCCCGCCGCGCCGCGTTGCGGGTGCACAACGGGTACGTCCGACTATGGGAACGGATGAGCAGTGCCGGTCTCTGAGCCGCCGGAATCGGCGTCGCCTGGTGCGGCTGCCGCGGTGGATCCGCCTTCTTACACGGCGGGCGACTCCGCCGACGGCGAAGCCGAGCGCCCCGCCGCGCTCGTCCCCGAGCTCGCGGCCGTGGTGGAGCGATGGAATCCGCAAGGTATGGCGCTGCTGCGCGCGGTGCACGACTCCGGTGGCGCTCGTGCGGTCACGGTGATCGGCCCCGCCGACGTCAACACGACCTTGTTGCGCACCGAGTTGGCCCGGTTCGAACCGCGCCTCACGCTGTCGGAACCCCGCGCCGACGCCGTATCGGAGTCCGCCCCGCCCGCGGTGGCGTTGATCCTGCTCGACGCGGGCACCATCATCGGCGCGGACACGCTCGGGGTGGTCGATCGGTTGCGCGCGGACGGCGCCCGCCTGCTGCTCGCGATGAACGGCGTCCACGCCCACCGGGACTGGCACGCCGTGCGGGAGCGCGACCTGGAGTTGCTCGCCGCGTCGGGCGCGGGCGATCTGGACATCGTGCCGGTCTCGGCGCGGCTCGCGGCCGCCGCACGCGCCGCGGGCGACGCCGGACTGCTCGATCGCTCCGGTGTCGGCGCATTGCACGCGCGGCTCACCGCGGCAGCCGCCGCAGGCGGTGACCGGCCGGGTGCGGTGACCGGCCGGGTCCTCGCCGACACGCGTCGACGGGTGGCCGAACAGGTGGCGGTGCTGCGCTCCGGCGCCGAAGCGGCCCGGCTGCGCGAGGAGCGCGCCCTTCTGTTGGCCGGTCGCGACGGGGGGCGCGCCACCGCGATGTCCACCCTGCGCGGGCAGCTGCACCTGGCCCGGGTGGACCTGATGACCGAGATCGGCGCGAGCATCCGGGCGCTGCACACCGCCGTGCGCGCCGAGCTGGACCGGCTGCGGCCCGCCGAGCTCGGCGGCTACCCCACTCGGCTGCAGCAGTCCGTCACCGAACTGACCGGCGCCCTCGACCACGTCATCGACCAGCGCATCGCCGAACTGAGCGCCCGGATCGAGAGCACGGATCGGGGTTCGCCTACGCGGCGCCGCGACCAGGCCCCTCGGGTCGGCCCGGATCCCGAGCCACGCCATCGGGGTGTCGAAGATCACCTTATGATCGCGCTCGGCGCGTCGGCCGGTGTCGGTCTGGGTCGCTTGCTGGTTGCTCCGTTTTCCCTGGTATCGGCCCTCGACGTCGCGAGCGTGCCGGTAACGTTGCTGCTCGGCGGCGGTGCGGCGGCGTGGGTGGTCCGAGCACGCCGCCAGCTGGCCGATCGAGCGCACATCCGGCAATGGGTCGCCGACGCGTTGGTCAACGTAAAAGCGCAGCTCGAGCAGCGCGTGGTGACCGCACTCGTGGAAGCGGAGACCACTTTGGCCGATCACGTGGTCCAGGCAAGCACCGCGCGAATGGTCGAGACGGATCGCAGGGTGGCCCGGCTGGAGGCCGAATTGCGCCGGATGGCGGCCGAGCAGCCGGGGCAGCTCGCCGCATGCGAGCGCGACGTCCGGATCCTCGATCGCTGGATCGCGCCTGTTGAAACGAACGACCAATTGGGTACACAGTGAGGAACCCGATACCGTACCGGCCGTCACATCGCGTTAACCTCTATTCAGGAACTTGGGCGTCCGCTAAGTCCTGATCTGCCGCCCTCCTGGGGTGCGCGTTCGACCGGTCGGAGCGGGCGCCTTCCCGCCAACGGTGGCGCTCGGTGCATTCGCGCTGGTCATGGGCCTAGGGCCAGGCGGCGGAGCATCGAACAGCCGCCCATCTCAGGAGAGTTTTCATGACGTCAGCGACCATTCCTGGTCTTCGTGGATCCGACGGCAAGGCGCCGACCGAGCACAGCGAACTACTCGCCTGGGTACAAGAAGTCGCCGAACTCACCCAGCCGGATCGAGTGGTGTGGGCAGACGGCTCCGACGAGGAATGGGAGCGGCTCACCGAGCAGCTCGTCGCGGCGGGGACGTTCAAGCGGCTGGACGAGAAGAAGAAGCCGAACTCCTTCCTCGCCCTCTCCGATCCCTCCGACGTGGCCCGGGTGGAGTCGCGCACCTACATCTGTTCGAAGACCGAGGCCGACGCGGGCCCGACCAACAACTGGGTCGACCCGACCGAGATGCGCGCCACGATGACCGAGCTGTACCGCGGGTCGATGAAGGGCCGCACCATGTACGTGGTGCCGTTCTGCATGGGCCCGCTGGGCGCCGAGGACCCGAAGCTGGGCGTCGAGATCACCGACTCCGAGTACGTCGTCGTGTCGATGCGCGTGATGACCCGCATGGGCGCCGCCGCCCTGGAGAAGCTGGGCGCCGACCGCCCGTTCGTGAAGGCGCTGCACTCCGTGGGCGCGCCGCTGGCCGACGGCCAGGCCGACGTGCCGTGGCCGTGCAACGACACCAAGTACATCACCCACTTCCCCGAGGATCGGGAGATCTGGAGCTACGGCTCCGGCTACGGCGGCAACGCGCTGCTCGGCAAGAAGTGCTACTCGCTGCGGATCGCCTCGGCGATGGCCCACGACGAGGGCTGGCTGGCCGAGCACATGCTGATCCTGAAGCTGATCTCCCCGGAGAACAAGGCCTACTACATCGCCGCCGCGTTCCCCAGCGCCTGTGGCAAGACCAACCTCGCGATGATCCAGCCGACGGTGCCGGGCTGGCGCGCGGAGACCTTGGGCGACGACATCGCCTGGATGCGCTTCGGCAAGGACGGCCGTCTCTACGCGGTGAACCCCGAGTTCGGCTTCTTCGGCGTCGCGCCGGGCACCAACCGCAGCTCCAACCCGAACGCCATGGCGACCGTGGAGGCGGGCAACACCGTCTACACCAACGTCGCCCTGACCGATGACGGCGATGTGTGGTGGGAGGGCCTGGAAGGCGAGCCCGATCACCTGATCGACTGGAAGGGCAACGACTGGTACCAGCGCGAGACCGAGACGCTGGCCGCGCACCCGAACTCCCGCTACTGCACGCCGATGGCGCAGTGCCCGATCCTGGCGCCCGAGTGGGACGACCCGCAGGGCGTGCCGATCTCGGCGATCCTGTTCGGCGGCCGCCGCAAGACCACCGTCCCGCTGGTCACCGAGTCCTTCGACTGGCAGCACGGTGTGTTCATGGGCGCGACGCTGTCCTCCGAGCAGACCGCGGCCGCCGAGGGCAAGGTCGGCACCGTCCGCCGCGACCCGATGGCCATGTTGCCGTTCCTCGGCTACCACGTCGGGGACTACCTGGGCCATTGGATCAACGTCGGCAAGAACGCCGACGCGGGCAAGCTGCCGAAGATCTTCTACGTGAACTGGTTCCGCCGCGGCGGCGACGGCCGCTTCCTGTGGCCGGGCTTCGGTGAGAACTCCCGCGTGCTGGAGTGGATCATCGGCCGTATCGAGGGTTCCGCCCACGCCGAGGCGACCGCGATCGGCAACGTGCCGACCGCCGCGCAGCTCGACCTGGAGGGACTGGATGTCGACCCCAAGGACGTCGACGAGGCGCTCGTCGTGAACGCCGACGAGTGGCGCAAGGAGATCCCGCTGATCGAAGAGTGGTTCGAGTTCGTCGGCGACAAGCTGCCTTCCGGCGTGCGTGACGAGTTCGAGGCGCTCAAGCAGCGTCTGGGCTGACACTCCACCCAAAGTAGCATTCGCCCGCACCATCCGGCAGATGGTGCGGGCGATTTGTTCTGCGAGACAAACGTTTCCGTGTTCAGCGCGGTCCGGAAGCGCCCTTCGAGCATCGCGGTCGGCCGTGGAGCTCGCCGGACCACTCCGCGCGGTCCGCACTCCACGAACCATGGCTTGTCGTCCAGCGCGGTCGTCGCTCTACCGCGCGGAGATCGCGGATCATGGCTGCCGGAAACGGCGACACCGTGGCGGTTATAGAATCCCGAGGGCTTCGAGCTGATCCAAAATTTCCGACACTCGTGTGTGAATCGATCTCATACACGCGACGAGGGGCACATCGTCATCGGTATCGGGAACATTGACGACGACAGTCGCCACGAGTCGGTTGTTGTATGTGAGCTGAGATTGTGTGAACCCAGGGCGAAGCTTCAAACGGAAATGCTTGAAAACAGCTCCCGGCACGAGTTCGTGGACTGCCAGTCCTGGAATATCCACGACTTCGTAGTCATCCGATGGTGCGAAAATCAGCTCGGTCCTGAACGAGTTGGTGACGAGCACTCGGCGGTGCGCGTCACGGTCGACGAGTTCGCGGAGAAGTCCGAGTGGGTGATGTGTCGGCTGCGGATCGTTATATGGCTGATGGCGGAGAATTATCGCTGTGGTCGTGGCGTCGAATATCTCCTGAACGCATATCTCCTCACCCCTGCTGTCCGTGCTGCTCAGCAGGATCGGGAAATGCTCCGCGTGCGGGTAGACGGCGTGGTCGAGGGCGGCCCTCGAGTTGGTGAGCGCGTCACCGGTGATCAGTCCCCACTCGTCGGGCACCTCGGATACGCTCACCGCGGCTACCTGACAATCGATCTCGTTCTCGTATTCCAGGCTCGGGGAAAGGTCGACTCGGACTTCGACCTGGTTCGCGTTCTGGTATTCCGAGATCATGCGTTCGAGGTCATTGATGTGGTGTCCCGCGCGAGCAAGCTTGTGCCGTGCGCTTGCGATGCCGGTGACACCGTTCATAACGTTGAGCATACCGATCGGTCTGACGGGGCGGCTTGGTTATTCGGCGAACGGGGACATCCGGATCATGGCCAGGAAACCCGCCCTGTTGAGCCAATGAATCCGGCCTTTCGGCATCGCCTTCGCTTCCGCTCGGAAGGCGGCGACGACATGCCGTACGAACTCCAGTCGCGGGTGCCGCCGCAGCAGTTCGGCGACCCACTCGCGGTCCAGTTCCGCCAGTCGCGTCCCGAGTACGTCCACCGAGGCTCCCGCGGAGACGAAGCCGCCGGGGTCGCCGAGATCGTCGGCGACCCCGGGCGTGATGTGGGCGGCGATGGCCGCGCCGATCGCTTCGGCCCGTTCTGGCGGCGCGCCCGCGCCCAGTGCGACGGCGGCCGCCCGTTCGCCGCCGACCACGGCGAAACACCGTCCGGGCGTGGGATGTTCGAGTTGCAGGTCGTGCAGTAGACAGGAGACGTAGACGAGCTCGTCGTCGTAGGCGGCGCCGTCGAGATCCGCCAGGACCCGTCCGAAGTAGTAGGTCCGCAGCGAATGGTTCAGCACGTGCGGCGACAGCGACTCCCGCGCCTCGGTCTCCGCCGCGACGGCGAGCTGGGAGTCGGGTAACCGCAGGCCGGCGAACTCCAGCCGCCCGCGTCCCCGCCTGCCCAGTGCCAGCCGGAGCCGGTTGGGCGCCATGGCGGGCAGCGTGCGGGCGGTCGCGACGGCCAACGCGCGGCGTTGCTCTTTCGACAGAGCGCCCCCGGTGCGGGTGGCCCATGCCCAGTCGAGGCCCGTCGGTGCGGCCACGATTCCTCCTTCTGGTCGGAACTCGGTGTGCACTGAAGTCAAGCGTGTGTCCGGATCCGCGGCGAGTGGCGGAAATGACAGTATTGCTCGGATTCGTGCCAAACTGGGGACGATGAAGCAAGTCGTGGCGCTCGCGCTGGACGGGGTGATGGCCTTCGACCTGGCCTGTGCTGTTCAGGCGTTCCGGCACGGGCCGGGCAAGACCGGCGAGCCGTCCGGGTTCGAGATGCGGACCTGTGGGGTGCGTCCCGGTCCGGTGTGGACACCCAACGGCTTCGAATTGCGCGTGGAGCACGGGCTGGAGGCGTTGGCGGAAGCCGATGTCGTCGTCGTGCCCGGCATCGGTATCCCGACGCTGCCCACCCCACGGGAGGCGCTCGTCGCATTGCGCGGCGCGGCCGCGCGGGGCGCGACCATGGTGAGCATCTGCGTCGGCGCGTTCGTCCTGGCCGAGGCCGGGCTGCTGGACGGACGACGCGTGACTACGCACTGGGCCTATTGCGACGAGTTCGCCGAACTGTATCCGGCGGTGCGTTTGGACCCGACGGCCCTCTACGTCGATGACGGTGACGTGCTGACGTCGGCCGGGCTGTCGGCGGGTCTCGATCTGTGCCTGCACATCGTCCGCCGCGAGCTGGGCGCGCACGCGGCGGCGGAGCTGGCCAGGTGGAACGTCACCGCGCCGCACCGGGAAGGCGGTCAGGCGCAATACATTCCGGACGCACCCGCCGCGCGTACCGAGGGCGGTCTCGCCGCGACGATGGCCTGGGCGGTGGCGGAACCAGCTGTGGCGGTGGATGTTTCGGCGCTGGCCGCGCACGCGCTGATGAGCGAGCGGACCTTCATCCGCCGTTTCAAGGCGCAAGTCGGCACCACGCCGCGGCGGTGGCTGGATGCCCAGCGCACCGCACGGGCGCGCGAGCTTCTGGAAACCACGCGTTTGCCAGTGGAAGTCGTCGCGGTAAAGGCCGGGTTCGGCAGCGTCACCGCGCTCCGGGCGCACCTGCGTGCGGCGACGGGCGCGACACCGGCCGCGTATCGCCGGTCGCTGGGCCGGTGAACGCACCGGGGTGAAGTGCCTGGTGCGGCGAATAACCTTGCGGGGGAGATGATTCGGTTGTGCCGACCTCGGCGCTCGGGAGTCGGGCGGTCGGATCGGTGTCCCGCGTCACACTCTAGTTCGCGAAATTCCCACGGACCGATCGGTTTAGCCGGATGGGAAAGGGGGTAATGATCTTGTCGAGAGATTTCGTGTATTCGTAACCTATGCTTGGCGTGTTCTTCCTTCCGCATCACCCAGTCGGATTACTGGCGGTTAACTGATCGACTGAACGACTTCCCTACCGATATCGGACCCGCGATGCCGCGGCGCACGGCGAGATCGACGCGAGAGGTGGATGGAGCATGGCCGATCCGGAGATGACGATGTCGATTGCCCCGATGGTGGCCGAATTCGAGTTCGAGACCGTGAGTACCCCGCTGCGCCGGGCCGCGGGACGGCTGCGCGCGGTGCTGCCGCCCGGGTGGCGCGTCGAGATCGTCGACGCACCACCCCGGCGTTACGGCAACCGTGCTCCGCTGCTGCGTGTGGTCATGCCACCGGAGTGATCAGCCGGTCCAGCCGAGCGGCATGAGCAGCGACTTCTGCTCGCAGAACGAATCGAGACCCTCCGGGCCGTTCTCGCGGCCGAGTCCGGAGGCTTTGTAACCGCCGAACGGCGAACTCGGATCGAACGCGTACCAATTGATCGCGTAGGTGCCGGTGCGCACCCGCGCCGCGATCTCGGCGCCGTGTTCGATATCGGTCGTCCACACCGAGCCCGCGAGACCGTAGACCGAGTCGTTGGCGATGGCCACGGCCTCGTCCTCGGTCTCGTACGGGATGACCGAAAGCACCGGTCCGAAGATCTCCTCTTGGGCGATGGTCGACTTGTTGTCCACGTCGGCGAAGATCGTCGGCTCGACGAACCAGCCCCGGTCCAGCCCCTCCGGGCGACCGCCGCCGAGCACGAGTCGCGCTCCCTCGGCCTTGCCCTTGGCGATGTAGCCCTCGACCCGATCGCGCTGGCGTTCGGAGATCAGCGGACCCAGCTGCACGCTCGGGTCGTTCGGGTCGCCCACCTTCATCGTCTTCACGTGTTCGACCAGCGCGTCGAGAATCTCGTCGTACCGGCTGCGCGGGGCGAGGATGCGGGTCTGCGCGACACAGCCCTGCCCGCTGTTCATCAGGCCGGAGAACGCGAGCACCGGGATATTGGCCGCGACGTCCATATCGGGCAGCAGGATCGCCGCCGACTTGCCGCCGAGTTCGAGCGAGACGCTCTTGAGCTGACCGGTGGCGATGGCGCCGATCTTGCGGCCGACCGCGGTGCTTCCGGTGAAGGTCACCTTGTCCACGCCGGGGTGTGAGACGAGGTACTCGGCCGCGTCGGGCTCGGCGGGCAGCACCGAGAGCACGCCTTCGGGCAGGCCCGCCTCGGTGAAGATGTCGGCGACCAGGTTCGCCGTGAGCGGAGTCAGCGGGGCGGGCTTGAGCACGATGGTGCAACCGGCCAGCAGGGCGGGCGCGAGCTTGTTGACCGCGAGGAACAGAGGGACGTTCCACGCGGTCACCGCCGCGACGACACCGCGCGGCTCGCGGGTGACCCGAGTGGTGCCGAACCCGCCCACCCGGGTCTCCGACCACGGGAAGGACTCCGCCAGGGCCGCGTAGGCGTCCAGTGCGGCGACCGCGGGCAGCTGGTTCAGCGTCATCGCGATCATTTGCGGCGCGCCGACCTCGGCGGTCAGCGCGGCGAGCAGATCGGCGGAACGCTGTTCGATCAGCCGGGCGGCGCGGGTGAGTACCTCGGCTCGCTCCTTCGGGGGCGTGGCGGGCCACGGTCCGTGATCGAAGGCGTGCCTGGCCGCGGCGACCGCGGCGTCGACATCCGCCCGGCTCACCGCGGGGACGCTGCCCACCGGCTCGACCGTGGCCGGCGAGATGACCTGGATGCGCTCGGCGGTGGCTGGCGCGGTCCAGCGGCCGCCGATGAACAAGCTGTCGTAGTGCATGAGAACACGTTACAGTTTTGCCTCCGCATTGTCTGTAACCTGTTCCAGTTTTGCGGCGCGGCGACGCCCTGGCCAGTGTGAATCCCGACCTCTCGGTTCGCTTTTCGCAGAACGCACTATTGCGTTCTGTTGCTGGAAGGGGGATGCTGTATCGACATATCAGCTCGCTCCATTACCGAATCGTTACCGCAAACTGGGGAGTCCGAGTCATGGCGGTGCAAGTGATCGGCCGGTCGCTGATGACCAGTGATCAAACCGAGCATCAGGCTAAGAGTGTCGGCAGCGGCGGGTGGGTGGTCTCGTTCCTACCCGGACGCACCCTGACAATCGAGCAGGCGACGGCGGCTATGCAGGCCGCGGAGGCGGTCGCCGCCGTAGGGATGCTGGCCGACCTGGTCGGGCTCACCACGCTCGAGACCGTCGGGTTGGCGATGCGCGAATCGCCGTGGAGCGAGCCCGTGCACGCTCCCTGTGGGAAGCGGCACTGGCGTCGCGGATGGCTGGAGCCGTACTTCGGCTAACTTTTGGTTGCCACCACGACCAGATTGCTCACAAGTAACTCACGCACCATCGGCACCCGGATCAACCACCACGCCCAGCGGGGGTGGTAGCGCGGGAAGACCGTGTGCACCTCCGCCGGAGTACGTGCCGCCCAGCGCAATCCGTCAGCGGCCCGCACCGCGAACAGCGACGTGCCGAACCTGTTCTTGGGTTCGCGCCCGTGCTTGCGCCGATACCGCCGGGCGGCGTACTCGCCACCGAGGTAGTGCCACGGCCCGGTCTCGTGGCCGCCGAACGGGCCGTGCCACACCGTGTAGGAGAGCACCATCAGCCCGCCCGGCCTGGTCACCCGCACCATCTCGTCGGCCATCACCCACGGCTTCGAGACATGTTCGGCGACGTTCGACGAGAAACAGATGTCGATCGCGTCGTCGCGGAACGGCAGCGCCATCCCGGACCCGCGGACCGCGCCCGCCACGGAAAGGCCCGCGGCGTGCATCTCCGTCGGGTCGGGCTCCACCGGAATGTAGCGAGCCCCCGTACGGGCGAACTCGTCCGCGAAGTAGCCCGGACCGCCGCCGACGTCGAGTATCGTCGCCCCGTCCAGCGACCGGCCGGTGAGATCGGCGTAGAAGTCGGCGATCAGCGCCGCGCTGTCGGCGGCCAGACCTCCGTAGAACAGGGCCGGGTCGGTCTGCTCGAACCGGAAACTGCCGAGCAGTCGCAGCGACCGGCGCAGGGTCGCCCGGCGGGCGAACCGAGGCGAACTCCTGCGTGTCGGCGTCTTCGCGGCTTTGAGCACGGCGCCGAGTCTCGCACAACCCGGATGCCGGCCTGCTCGGGCGGGTGCTCGGGATAGGGTGTAGCGCGACGTCCGACATTCCCACCGGGACCTACTGACCGAGAGAAGCTCCACCGTGCGCGAAGTCCTCCTGCTCTGCTGGCGCGACACCGGGCACCCACAGGGCGGCGGCAGCGAGCGGTACCTCGAGCAGGTCGGCGCGCAGCTCGCGGCGCGCGGGGTTCGAGTCACCCTCCGTACCGCCCGCTATCCGGGGGCGCCGCGGCGCGAACACGTCGACGGCATCACCATCAGCAGGGCGGGCGGACGCTACACGGTGTACCCGCGAGCGCTGGCCGCGCTCCTCCTGGGCAGGATCGGTCTCGGCCCGTTGCGCGGCGTGCGGCCGGACGCGGTGATCGACACCCAGAACGGCATACCGTTCTTCGCCACCGCCGTCACCGCGGCCCCGTCGGTGGTGCTGGTGCACCACGGTCACCGGGAGCAGTGGCCGGTCGCGGGTCGGCTGGTCGGCCGCGTCGGCTGGTGGATCGAGTCGTGGCTGTCGCCCCGCGTGCACCGCCGCAATCAATACCTGACCGTTTCACTGCCGTCGGCGGAAGAGCTGGCCACCCTCGGTGTGGACCGCTCCCGAATCGCGGTGGTTCGCAACGGGGCCGAACCTGTTCCAGTGGACGCACCCACCGGCGCCGCGGAAACCCGCACTCCCACACCAACTGTCGTGGTGCTGTCCCGGCTGGTGCCGCACAAGCAGATCGAGGACGCGCTCGCGGCCGTGGCCCGGCTGCGCGACCGCATCCCGGGTCTGCGCCTCGACGTGATCGGCGGCGGCTGGTGGGCGGACAACTTGCGGGACAACGCCCGCGAACTCGGTATCGCCGACGCCGTCACCTTCCATGGGCACGTGGACGAGCGCCGCAAGCACGAACTCCTCGCGCGCGCCTGGGTGCATGTGCTGCCTTCCCGGAAGGAGGGGTGGGGGCTCGCGGTGATCGAGGCGGCACAGCACGGTGTTCCGACGGTCGGCTATCGCAGCTCGCGCGGGCTCACCGATTCCATTGTGGACGGCGCCACCGGAATCCTGGTCGACGACGTCGCCCAGTTGGCCGACGCCGTCGGCGACCTGCTGGACGATCCCGGCGCGCGCACGGTCATGGGGGAGAAGGCCCGCGCCCGCGCGCGCGAATTCTCTTGGGAGCAAACCGGAAACGGAGTCTACGAAGTATTGGCGGCGGCCGCCCGCGGCGAGCACACGAGCGGGTTGATCGCGCCGCGGACGGTGGACTGAAATCGTGCGTCAGTTCCGTGATCTCGAGCGGAATCGTGCGCCCAGAGCGGTAAGTGAGCTTGCGACGAGCACCGCGACCCAGAGCAAGTGGGCCGCGGCGGCGACGGAGCGTTGTGTGGTCGTCGAGGTACCGCGCTCGACGACACCGGGCACGCGATACAGCGCCAGGTCCGCGTCCTCGTAGACCTGTTCGACCTGGGCGAGAGTCGACGCCGATGCGCCGACCGGTCCAGGGGTGGTCCGTTCGACGAGGATCCAGCCAACGCCGAGGCGGGCGAGGTCCGCGGGCGCGCCGCCGTGGAGCAGCAGGTTCTCCACTTCTCGTGCGCGGGCGCCTTCACCGGAGACGGTGCGTCCGCGCACCGGGAGTTCGCCCGTCTGCAAGACGTCGTTGGGCAGCATGCGCGGGGCGGGGTCGAGCACGGGAGCCGCGCCGCTGTAGCGGAACTTGCGGAACATTCCGCCCGGCAGCACCGCGACGTCGCCCGGACCGTCCATCCTTGCGGCGACCTGCTGCCAGCCGGCGGGATAGTGCACGGGCCGGACGGCTCCACCGACGCCCCAGGCGAGGTCGTAGAGCGGCAACACCAGAAGCGCCACGAATACCGCTGTGACCGTTGCCGTCGTGGCCGGAGACGCCGTCGCGGGCCGGGCGGTCGTCGCGTCCGCGCGGGAAAGACGCCGAGCCGTCACCACGCACCCCGCCGCCGCGCACAACGCGAAAGCGGGCATGGCCAAGGCCGCGTACTTCTGGGTGTCGCGCAGTAGACCCGCGCCGGGAACGTGGGCGACCAGCCATTCCAGTGCGTGCATGCCCCACGCGGTCGCGCCGAGCGCGGGGAACAGGATCGCGATCACGGCGAGCAGCAGCAATGCCCGGCGGACGTGGCGGTTGTCGGGATCGGGGCCGCCGGTGGCGACGGAGCGCACGCCCAGCACGACTATCGCCAGCAGTACCAGCGTGCCGATCGCCGCCAGCGGTGTGGTGCGCGAGTCCGGTACCGCCTCGGCGTTCCAGATCCCGCCGAGACCGGCCAGGCTCCCGAGCGTGCCCAAACCGGGTTCGGCCCGCGCGGCGAAGGCCGCGATACCCGCGGGATCGGATGGCTCCGCGCCCGCGCCGGACAGCGCGGTCGCGGCCAGCCATGGCGCGGAGGCGGCCAGCCAGAGGACGAACGTCGCGGCGAGTTGACGTCGATGGACCAGGGCGAAAGCGGTCACGCCCGCCAGCAGCGCTCCGGTCGGAGTGAGTCCGGCCGCTGCGAGCGATCCGGCCAGGGCCGCCCAGGTGGTTGCCGTTCGGACGGTCGCGCGCGGCGCCGCTGTGACGCTGAGCCGATTCGGCCCGCCTTCGCCCGCCGTGCCGGTTGGTACGGAGTTGCGCGGATGTTCGGCTGAATCGGCCGGAGCGGTGTCGTCGGAACGATGGGAGGAGCCGGGCGCGGCTGGTTGCCAGTGGGGCTCGGCTGCCGCTACCCCGCCGGGGTGTCCGGGTGAGTGGCGCGTAGCCAGTGGTGGTTCGGCTCGGCCGGTCGACCCGGTGTGCTCACGGGCCTCGGTCGGTGCGACTCCGCTCGCACGATCGGACACGTGGTGCGTAGTCGCCGGCGCTTCCCCTGGGACAGCTGTTTCGGAACGCGGGCCGTTACCGGTGATGTCAGCAGGCGCTTCGCTGGGGTGCTCGATTGTGTCCGGGGTGCCCAGCGGTTCGCCGTGCGGGGTGGACTCGGTGGTGTCGGCCGAGGCGGGTGTGTTCGAAGGGATCCGTCGGCGTCGCTTCGCAGTGGCCGTACCTCGAAGGCGGTAAGCGGCCAGCGCTGTCCACGGCAACGCCGCATAGCCCGCGAGCAGGCTCCAGTGTCCCTGGAGCAGCCGCTCGGCCACGTACGGATTCCACAACGCGACCGTCGCGGCGACCAGTTGCGGGCCGAGCGACGCGCGCAGCAATTCACGCGCGAGCGTCGCCGCTCCGTACGCCGCGGCCCACAGTGCGACGAGCAGAATCGCCTTGACCACCAGCCCGCCGTCCGCGAACGACGTCAGCGCCGCGAGCAGAGCGTCCTGTGGCACCGCCCGTGGCGCGGCGTCGCCGAGGCCGAGCGCCGCGTCGGTCGGATAGTTGCGCGGCGTGCTCACCGCGTCTCGCAACAACAGATACCCCGGCGCGAGCAACGGCCCGGCGACGAGCAGCGCACCGGCCGCGCTGTATGCCGCGACCACCGCTCGAGTCCGACTGCTCCCGCTCACGCCTGAGCACTGTACGTCCCGGCCACCACCGCCGCCGATCCAGCGGCGTCGGCGCGGAAATGTCACGGCTGAATCCGGGGGGACCGCGGGGGTGCTGTGTACCAGCGCCGTCGCAGCCGGCCGTACTCCGGTATCAGCTGGCGGGCGCACCGTCTGATCTGGGGTGATGTGCTGCCGCGAGGATGACGAGGACCAGGGTGGGTGCTGTGTGGTCGCGAGTCTGTCGAGGCCGAAAACTGTCGGGACGCCGGCGAGCGCATTGCCTGTCCCATGGTCCGGCGGGGCGCGACGGGCGGTGGTCCGTGCGAGTGGGACGATGGGCGGCGTGTCTGCTGTCCGTCGGTTTCCTGTGGTGGCGGATCTGACGTGGGTGACGGCCGGTGCGATGACCGCGAACGTCGCCGGGTATCTGCTACAACTGCTGGCCGGGCGGTGGCTGGGCGTCACCGGGTACAGCGAGTTCGCGAGTCTGCTCGCCGTCCAGCTGCTGTGCGCGGTGCCCGCGCTGGCGTTGCAGAACGTGGTGGCCAGGGAACTCGTTCGCGGCGCGGGAACGGCGGCGCTGCGCGGGCTGCAGTGGCGCTGCGCGGTGATCGTCGCCCTGGTGGCCGCGGTGCTGGTGCCGCTGGTCGCCGTCACGTTGCACGCCGGAGTGGCCGCCACCGCGGCGGCACTGGGTGCGGCGCCCGCGCTGGTGCTGTTGTCCGGCGAGCAGGGCGTGCTGCAGGGCAGCAAGCGGTTTCGAGCGCTGGGAGTCGTGCTCGGCGCCGCCGGGGTCGCCCGGGTCGCGCCCGCGCTGATAATTCTCGCGCTGGGCGGCGGCGCGACGATCGCGCTGTGGGCCGCCGCATGCGGCATCGCGACGGCGGCAGTGCTGGCCAGGATCGTCGCAGGTGCGCCGTCCGAGCGCGCCCGAAACGAACCCGGCGAGGTCTCCGCGCCCGGAGTGCTGCCGGTCCTGCGGGCCGCCCAAGTGCAGGCGGCGATGATGGCTCTCTCGTCGGCGGACCTGATCGTGGTCCGGATCGTGCTCGACGACGTGGACGCCAGCCGTTACGCCCTTGGCACCATCGCCACGAAGATCGCCTTCTGGCTGCCGCAGGCGGTCGGTGTCGTGCTCTATCCGCGAATGGCGCAGCCGACGCACTCGGCGAGCGCGATCCGGGCCGCGCTGGCGGTGCTCAGCGGCATCGGTCTCGTCGCCGTGCTCGGGGCCGCGCTGGCCGCGCCGCTCGCCCCGCTGCTCGCGGGCGAGGACTATGCCCCGATCCAGGGCCTGCTGTGGTTGTTCGCGTTGCACGGCGCGCTGCTGGCCGTGCTGCAAGGCGCGGTGCTCTCGGCCATCGCCGTCGACCGCACTTCCCTCGCACTGGTCACCTGGCTGGGCCTGGTCGTCGAAGTCACCCTGATGCTGTCGCTGGCCCGCTCGATTCCGGCGCTGATCACCACGGCGGTATCGGTCGCGGCCACCACCACCGTCGTGGTCGCCGTCATGGTCCTGCGCGCGGCCGACCACACGGCGCGCCCCGAACCGCTGCGCCCGGTCGGCTGACCGAAACGAATTCGGCTCCCCCGCCGGAGGGCGGGGGAGCCGAATTCAGGAACGCTCAGCCGGTCAGGGCTGCTTATCGATCCGAATCTGTTCGGTCGGTGCGTCGTCGGCGCCGCGGTTGACGCGCGGGGCCGGGCTGGTCGGAGCCGAACCGCCCGGACGCTGGAACGGGGCCCCGCCCGCCCGCGCGGGCGTCGGAGCCGAGCCGCCGCGAATGCCGAGAACCACACCGACGATCAGCGCGATCACACCGAGGACGCCCAGGATGATCGGCAGGATCCGGCCGTACAGCGACAGCTTGTCGATGTTCTCCTTGGCCACCGACAGCTGCGACTCGATCGTGTTCTCGTCGAACACCAGGTGCGACTTCAGCGCGGTGACCTCCGGCTTGTCCGCGGTGCGCGAGTAGTAGAGGTGCAGCGCCTCGCCGCCCTTGACGACCGTGCCGGTCTGCGGCTCCACCCACAGGTCACGGGTGTTGGTGTAGTAGCGGGTCATGGTCACCGGGGCATCGCCGCCCTCGACGCCCCACTTGGCGGCGGGCAGGCTCAGCCGGTTGGTCGGCGCCTGCACGACGTCCCAGAGGCTGGTGGCGGGCACCGACATCTGGAAGTGGTAGACCTTCGTGTTGTTGATCTCGGTCTCTTCGATGAAGTTCGCGTCGAAGGTCTTGCGAACGTTGAGATCGAAGTACGGGTAGGTCTTCTTCTCGGTGCCGATCGGGAATCGGTACTGCAGACCGGTGTGCTGCACCGGCTCCGCGATGCTCTGGCCCTCCAGGTTCGCGGTCACCGCGATCGAACCGTTCGGCTGGGTGCTGACGGGCTCACCGGTCACCCGGTCGATGGTCACCCGGTCGACGGTCGCGGTGAGCAGGCCGGTGTCGCCCTGCTTGTCGATGCGCCGCAGCGTCTGGCCCGCCTGCACCGTCATCTGGTGGGCGTCGGCCGGGTCCTCGACGGTGAGGAAGCGCTGCGAGACCAGCGGGACGTTGGTGTCGACCTTCGCCGAGCCTTCCGGAGCGGTCAGCGACTTGGAGTCGAGTACCAGGCTGTCCTCATTCTGCTGGTTCGTCGCGATAGTGGTGATCTCCAAGTCGAGGGGAGTTTTCGCCAGTTTGTCGACGGTGTAGGTCGGGATCATGATTGCGGCGACGATCAGCAACGCGCCGAGACCCACGAGCAGGCAGGCCACCGTCCTTCTGGTACCGGCACTCAGTGCCATGCAAACTCTCCTCGTCGTAGAACACAGGTCGCTCCGGCGAGTACTGCGGGCACGCCGCGGCACTCGTGAGCCCCGACACTAACAGTCCGATGTCGTACCATGCGGCGTCGAGGCCGGAAACGGCCGAGAAATCGCCCGAGTCTAGCGCGAAATCTGAAACGTCGGGTTATCAACTGTGGACCCGCCGAGGCAGACTGGAGCCCGATGACCGCAACCCTGCCCAGCACCGCGCCCGCGACCGAACGGGTGCGCCCCCGCGCGTTCGTGCCTGCCTTGGAAGGCATGCGCGGTATGGCCGCGCTCGGTGTGCTGCTGACCCATGTCGCCTTCCAGACCGGCGCAGCGGGCACGCCGGTCGTCGGACGGGTGTGGGGCCGGTTCGACATGGCGGTGGCGGTGTTCTTCGCACTGTCCGGCTTCCTGCTCTGGCGTCCGCACGCGGCGGCGGCGCGCGGGCTCGACACCGCTCCGCCCGTGGGCTACTACCTGCGGCATCGTGCCGCCCGCATCCTGCCCGCGTACTGGGTGGTGGTGTGCGCGGTCCTGGTGCTGCTGCCAAGCGCCGCCGGAACCGCGGGCCTTCGGGTCTGGGTGTCGAACCTGGCGCTGTTGCAGGTATTCGTGCCGCTGACGCTCACCGACGGCCTCACGCAGATGTGGAGCCTCTCGGTGGAGGTGGCCTTCTATCTGGTGCTGCCGTTGCTGGCGTTCGCGCTGGTGCGCCTGCGCGGACCGGCGGCGCGGTGGCGGGTGCCGGTGCTGGTCGCCGTCGCCCTCATCAGTCTCGGCTGGAATTTCATTCCGGTCCCGACACCCGACGCGATCCACGCGGACAACTGGCTGCCCGGATATCTGCCCTGGTTCGCCGCGGGCATGCTCCTCGCGGAGCTCGCCGAACATAGCGTTCGGCTATCACGCTGGTGGAAATTCGGCGGGAATCAGCCCCTGATGTGGGCCGTCGCGGCGGTGGCCTTCCTGCTCGCGGCTACCGATCTGGCCGGTCCGGCGGGTCTGACCCGGGCCGAACCATGGCAGTACGCGGTGAAGATGGGGCTGGGCGCGATCATCGGCTTCGCGCTGCTCGCGCCGCTGGTGCTGCGGGACCCGGACGCGCGCGGGCATCGCTGGCTGGAGTCGCCGGTGGCCGCGACGCTCGGACGCTGGTCCTACGGCATCTTCATCTGGCACCTCGCGGTGCTGTCGATCGTCTTCCCGGTGTTCGGCATCCTGCCCTTCCAGGGCGACTTCGGTTACGTCCTTGTTCTCACGGTCGCCATCACCCTTCCGGTCGCCGCGGCCAGCTATGCGCTGGTGGAGGAGCCGGTGCGGCGCTGGGCTCGCCGCCGGGACCGGGTGCGACGGAGCTCCGAACCCGAGCCCGCGCCCTGATCGGCGGGTCCCGCTCGAAGTCAGCCGTCGAGTTGCCGGTGGATGTCCATCAGGTGGTGGCGCAGCTCGTGCAGGGTGTGCACCGCCAGCCAGCGCAGGGAGCGATCCGCGGGTTCGGGGTAGGGGAAGCCGAGGGTGCGTTCCCAATCGTCGTCGCCCAGTCGCTCCAGCACGTTGGCGAACAGCAGGGCGGCGTCACGGATCTGGCGGGCCACGTCGGCGGGATTCTGCTGGGCGTAGCCGTCGTGCTCGACTCGTTCGTCCCGGCCCATCGCGGTGATGGGCGGGTTGTCCGAACGGCGAGCGGCCAGCACGCGTTCGCGCTGGGCCAGCAGCACATCCCGGACATGGCAGGCGTACTCCAGCGGCGACCACACATCGGGCTTGCCGCGCTCGCGCAACTTGACGCTGTCGGCGCCGAGCAGGTCGGCGTATTCCACGGCGTGCTCCCGCGCCAGCGACGGCACGTCGGCCGCCGAAGCCAAGTCGTAGACGAAACCGCATTCGGCACAGGTGTTCACGCGTGGTCACGTTAGCAACGGGTGCCGTTGCGGCGCACGGCGAATGGGGTCTTGTCCAGCGGCGCTGCCGCGCTTCGCGCGGGCCGAGGTCGCCGGCCGGCGCGCGGGCCGCGGGTCAGTGCTCTCCGGTCGGCGGATCGGTTTCGTCCGGCCGGACCGCGCCGGGCCGATCGGCGTGTTTCGGCCGAGGCAGCGCCGCGATGCCCACCGCGATGATCGCGAGCACTGCGGGCAGCTGCACCAGCACGGAGCCGCCCATATAACGGTCGGGCGAACGCCACGGGCCCGTGGACAGCGCGGCAGCGGACAGCATGGTGCCCATGCCCGCGACGACGACGAGCGCGCGCGGTGTGACAAATCGCGTGAAACGCGTTGCGGCCAAGGCGATCACCGTGGCGGCACCACCCACCGGACCTGCGATCACGGTGGCCGCGCCGGTGAGCCCGATCGCGCCCATCCAGCGACGGCCCCAGGTGCCGGGCACTTCGGTGCTCGAATTCGCCTGGTCGGTAGGCATACCCGCGGCAGGCCGCGCGCGGCGGGGAACGGCCAGCACCGCGAGCGGAAGGAGCAGCAGCAATCCGCCGAAGATGGCAAGGCGATACCACCGGTCGACCGGGAAGGTGATCGTCACCGGGCCGGTGGCATCGGCAGGCAGCAGCCAGGCTTGCTGCCAGCCGTCGACCACCACGGGTTCGAGCACGCGCCCGTCCGCGCTGGTCGCGCGCCATCCGACATTGGTGCTCAGCGGCAGCACGAGCAGGCGGTCGCCCGCGTTCGTCGGCGGTGCGGCGGCGGCTTCCGCCCCGGTTCGGTTCAGGCGCAGGCGATCCACGAAGAAGAGGTCGGTCGGACCGACCGCCACGTCGGCCCGGCCTTGCGGCAGCGTGAGTTCCGGTGTGTCCGCTTCGTCCGTACACACCCGGGCGGGAACCGGCGCCCCGGACCGCAATTCGCCGACGGTGGCGGTGACCGTGGTGCGCAGCGTCCGGCCGCCCGTGTCGATCGTCGGGCCGAGTGCGCACGGGACGGTGATCTCGCGGTCCAGCGCGGCGGCCTCCGGGTAGTCCGGTCCGATGACCGTCACCTCGGCCAGTCCGGGCGGCTGGGTCTGGACGAAACCCAGCGCGGTCTTGTCCAGCACCGGCTGCCAGGTCCGCATGCTCAACTCGATGCGGTCGGTCACCGTGGGATGCAGGGAGATCCGCGTCGGCGCGCCCCGGCCGTCGTCGTCCAGCTCGCGCACCTGCGGGCCGTCGCCGAGGTTGACCGTCACCGAGGTGGGCGCGGCGGGCAGACCGCCGAGCGAGGGAGTCAGTTCGAGGCCGGTCACCAGCGTGGGCTCGGGCAACTCGAGGGTGAGCGTCGGCCTGCCTGCGGTCGGCTCGCGGACCGAGTCCTCCGGTGCGGTCCAGCTCGTGCGCGGATCGCCGTCGGTCGCGGCGAATGCGGCCCCGCGCAGGTCGCCGACGTCGGCCTTGCCCCGGGCCACCGGCCTGGCGTGGTCGGTGAGCAGCGCCTCCAGTGCCGGACCTTGCCGGGTTCGGACGGTCAGTTCCGGGGCGACCGACATCGGTTCCGGGACGGTCAGCGTGCGCTGAAACGCCCCCGGTTCCTCCGGGGCCAAGGCGAGACCTTTACTGCAACGCACCCGGTCGGGCGCGTCGAAACAGGCGCTGCGGCCGGGGAATTCCTGACCGAGATCCCATTCCCGCACCGGTGCGCCCGCGGGAGCCGACGGCACCACGGTGCGATGCCTGATGTCGACGCGGACGGGCGCGTTGCGCGTCGAGTAATCGTCCAGCGTGAGTTCGCTGATCCCGAATTGCCCTCCCGAGGAACCGTTCTCGGTGCGAATCGCGGTGATCTTCAGCCACTCGGTGCGGCCTGCGGGGAGCGAAACCGAGACCGGCGCGCCGGGTTCGGGCACCCGCACCGAAACGGTGCCGTTCGCGGTGCGCACCTCGATCCATTTGACCGGGTCGCCGATGGCGGCCGAACTGGTGGTCAGGTTCAGTTGCCCGGCCTTGATCGGGTGGTCGAGATCGAGCCGGAGCCATTGGCCGAGGGCGGGCTCGGTGCCGTTGCTGATCCATGCGGTGGACGGATCGCCGTCGACGACGGCCGCGGTGGAACTTCCCGGGGCCGCGCCGCCGAGCTGGGTGGCGTCGGCGGCCGAGCTCGACGCGGTGACAGTGGCGCCCGACCACGCGCCGCGCACCAATTCGGTGCCTGGCACCGGATAGTCGGGGACCAGGTTGAAGGTGCGGCGCGCGTCGTCGGGTGCGCGCAACGCGGAGTTGTGGTTGTCCACCCGGCCGAAATCGGCTTCGCGATCCATCGGCGTATCCGTGACCGTCACCGGGCCGAGCGGCAACCCGGCCTCGGTCGCGTCGGCGGCGAGCAAGGCGGGTGTCCGGGCGAGGCCGGGATCGCGGCGCATCCGCTCGAGCACTTCGGGGCCGCCCTGGATGACCGGGACGTCTCCGAGCGGGACGGTGTACGCGCCGGGGAAAGCCTCGGGCGCGCCGGTGCCGCTACGCACTTCCGCGGGTGTCCCGTGGCCCGGCGCGTCCACCCGGTAGATCTCGATCGCCGGGTACGGCGGGCGCAGGTCACCGTCGGCCACCAGGTCGTCGGCGATCACCACCGATTCGATGGGGTTGCCGAACTCGGCCACCTTGTGCAGCCCGGGCGACCCGTCGAGCGCCTGATGGGCCAGCATCGGCCGGGTCGAGCGGGAGGTCTCCGGATCGAGGTCGTTGCGCAGGACGACGACGCCGATCCCTTGGGCGCTCAGCGTCGCGGCCAGTCCGGCCGATGGCCTGCCGTCGGCGATGAGCCGCTGCACCGAATCCATCGCGCGGATGGTGCCGGGCGGGTTCAGCGGCACCGCGTCGCGGATCGCCCACGGCGTTCGGGCCAGCGCTTGCAGTGGTTCGTCGCGCGTGAGTCCCCAGACCTGACTGCCGAAGGGCGCGCCGGGCACCACCAGGGCGCGCGTATCGGCGGCGTTGTGCTCGAGCCAGTCCGCGGTCTGCTGCCAGTACGCGGGTACCCGGTCGTAGGCGCCGCGCGGGGCGAGTTTGCCGGTCCAGGCCAGCGAGGTGGACAGGGCCAGCGCGGTGAGGATCAGCGCCGCGATCGCGACCGCGCGGTCCCGCTCCGGGTGCGCGAAAGCGCTCCGCCAAGACTTCAGCGGTACCGAGGCGGGCAGCGGAACCCGGGCGAGCAGCTGCGCCAGCCCCAGCACGAGCGGGATGCGGATCAACGGCTCCAGCTTGTGCACGTTGCGCAGCGGGGCGCCGCCGGAGTCCAGGAAGACGCGCACCGACTCCGCGAACGGTCCGCTCAGTTCACCGACGAACCCGGCGCTGATGCCGACCAGCCCGACACACAGGATCAGGACGAGCCTGCCGCGATACGGCATGGACCGCAGGGCCAGCCCCGCCATGCCCGCCGCCGCGACCAGCCCGGTGGCCAGCACCGCCGCAGGCTGGGTGACCAGCACCGCGCCCGCGATGCGTTCCGGCGAGACGAACGGCGTCCAGCTGTCGGTGCCGCGCAGCACCTCGCCGAGCGAGGCCCACTGCGTGGTCACGCCCGAGGACTCGATGTAGTCCAGGAACGGCGGACTCACCTTGCCGAGCAGCAGCAACGGCACCGCCCACCAGAAGGTGGCCAGCACCAGCAGCGGGATCCAGGCGGCGGTGAAGCGCCACCAACGCTGGTTGTAGCGAGAGAAGCCCGCTCGGGCGCCGTCGGACGCAGTCCGTCCACGGCCGGTCACAGGCGAAGCAGCCGCCCACCACAGCAGCGCAGGCAAAAAGGCGGCCACGGTCGCGACCGCGTTGACCGAGCCCATCAGAGCCAGCGCCAGCGCACTGCCCGCGGCGGACTCGGCCCCGCCCCGCCGCCGCTCGCGCCCGGCGACGCCGAGCGCGGCGGGCGCGAGCAGCACCCACGGCGCCAGCATCATCGGCAGCGTCTCCGAGGAGATCGACCCGACGGTGGTCAGCACTCGCGGCGACAACGCGAAGGCGAGCGCGGCGACGACGCGTGAGCCGCGCGTGCCGATGCCGAGCGCCTCGCACAGGCGCACGATCCCCCAGAATCCGGCGAGCAGCAGCAGCGCCCACCAGATCCGCTGCGTCACCCAGGCGGGCGCGCCCAGCAGATGGCCGAGCGAGAAGAACGCGCCGTGCGGGAAGAAGTAGCCATAGGCCTGGTTCTGCACCTGACCCATCGGCGCCTGGCTGCTCCACAGATGGCTCGCGCGTTCCAGGAAGCCGAGCGGATTCTGCGCCAGGTCGTATTTCGTGTCGGCGACCGTGAGGCCGGGAGCCTGCACGAAGGTCAGCAGGAACGCCACGACGACGGTCGCGGCGAACCAACGTCTGCCCAGCGGCGCGGTGCTGTGCTGCCCCGGCGCCCCGGACGATCCGAGCGAGTCGGCGGGTGAAGCGGAGGTCAGCGGGTCAGCGGCTGCCGTACTCAACGTTGTTCAGCAGCGAGGAGTCCTTGTCTCCGCTGCGATCGATCTCCGGCCGCGAGTTCTGCTGGACCGCCATGGTGATGAGGAAGACGCTGAGCACGCCCAGCACGGCGCCCGCGACGGCACTCGCAACACCCGGGACAGCAAACTTCATCGCGGTACTCCAATACGTCGATGCAGGCACGTTCCCGGCCAACCTAGCAGGGCGTCCGGTATTTGTATGCGTTCAGGCCGCCGAATCTCCGCTGAACGCGCCCCGGCCGACGCTGGAGCGCCCGACGGACTGCCCGGAAAGCGGCCGCGTCAGCGGGCGGGGAGAGCGCAGTGCAGCGCGCCGAGCAGGGTGCGCAGTTTCGCGGTGGTCTCGTCGAGTTCCGCCTGCGGGTCGGAGGCCGCGACGATGCCGCCGCCCGCGTACGCCCGCACCGCGCGACCGTCGGCCGAGAGTTCCGCGCAGCGGATCGCGACCACCCAGACGCCGTCGCCGTCGGCGTCGCACCAGCCGACGGCGCCGCCGTAGAAGCCGCGGTCGTCCTCGAGGTGCGTGATGGTGTCCAGCGCCAGGCCGGTGGGGGTGCCGCAGACCGCGGGCGTTGGGTGCAGCAGCAGCGCCAGGTCCAATGCCGTGATCGTGCTGTCGCGCAGCCGCCCGGTGACGGGTGTCGCCAGATGCCACACCTCATGGGTGCTGATCAGTTCCGGGCTCTCCGGAATCGACAGCTCGGCGCAGACCGGCGCGAGCCGCTCGCGGATCCAGTCGATCACGAAGGCGTGCTCGTCCCGATTCTTGGTGCTCGCCAGCAGTTCCCCGGCCTGAGCGGCGTCGGCTTCCGGATCGGCTCGCCGTGGCGCGGTGCCCGCCAGTGGGCGCAGCGTCACCGTGTCGCCCTGCCGGGCGATCAGCACTTCGGGCGTCGCGCCGACCAGCGTCGCACCGGGGCGTCCGGCGGGGGTGAGATCGACCGCGAAGACGTTCGCGTGCGGATGCCGGGTCAGCAGGTGTCCCGCGACGACTTCCGGGTCGAGCGCGGACTGCGCCTCGGCCAGCACCGACCGCGCCGCGACCACCTTGCGCAGCGGTTGTGCGGGATCGTTGAGCTGCTCGACCAACTTGGTCACCCGCGCCACATGCTCGGCCGGGCTCGGGACCTCGGTCACCACGCGCACCGGCGGCAGCTCGGGCAACGCGGCGGGCCGCCATGGACCAGCGGTGTGCACGGCGCGCTCCGGCACGCTCAGCGCGGCAGGCTCCCGTGGATCGAAGGGCAGCGCGCCGACGACCAGCCGCGCACTGCCGTCCAGCAGCGCCGCCCGCGCTCGTCGCGCGTCGTCGAAGCAGACCCGGGTCCCGTGACCACGAACAACCCCGTCGGCCCGGGCAAGCAGGAACCCATCCATGCCCCCAACCTAGTGGGTGCGGTCGGACGTGGTCCGTCCTCAGCCCGCGCATGGCCGGAGCGAAGGCGGAGGTACGCGTAACCCCGTCGCCGCGCCCCACAGCGGTGGAGCGATCCATATCTCACGCGAGTGCGATCACGAGCTCTTGCCGGGCGGGACGAGCAGGACCGGGCGGTGACAATGCTTGAGGACGGCGTCCGCGACGCTGCTGTGCAGCAGCGCGCGGATGCCGGTGGCGCCACGGGTGCCTGCCACGATGATGTCGACGTCCAGTTCGTCGGCGCAGTCGACGATGGCGTTCCAGATGGTGGTGGCGCATTCGGCGGTGCGCGCCTCGGCGTTGAGACCCACCAGTTCGGCCAGCCGCACGCCCTCGGCGTTGATGGCGCGCGCGTCGACGTAGGCGATGTCCTCGATCTCGTCGTCCGGCACCCATTCCGGTTGCATCACTCCCGACAGCCCGGACAGGCGAGCCGCTTGCCGCACCATGGGCTCCCAGGCGGTGAGCACGATGGCCCGGTCGGCGGTGAGGAATCGCCCGGCGTATTCGACAGCGCGCTTGGCGTTCTCGGAGCCGTCGTAGGCGATGAGCATCAGATCGCAGGGCACGATGACCTCCTGGAAAGGACGCACGGCGACACCTCGAGATTACCCCTGGAGGCCCGCGTCGAGCGCTTGTTTTCGGGGGTCTACCTGCGGGTTCGCGGCCGCACCCGAGTTGCCTGCTCGGTAGGGACGTAGCGACTGCGGTCGCGCACGTCGCGGCGAGTACGGTTGACCTCTATGCGGAAGACGCCTCTGCTCGTACTCGCCGTACTCGCCGCGGTCGCGACCGCCTGCTCGAACGGTGGCTCCACCGAGTCGGCCCCATCGAGCACAACCACCACCACGGACGCGACCACCGCCGCGGTCCCCGTCACCAGCTCGGCGCCGCCGGACTGCAACGCGGGATACCTCGCGCAGTTCACCACCCGCCAGAAGCTCGCCCAGTTGCTGACGGTCGGCGTCACCGGTGCGGCCGACGCCACGAACGTGGTGCGCAACGAGCAGATCGGCGGCATCTTCGTGGGCGGCTGGACCGACCAGGCGCTGCTCGCCTCCGGCCAGATCGAGCAGGTGAAGCAGGCTGCCAAGGTGCCGCTGATAGTGACCATCGATGAGGAGGGCGGCCGGGTCTCGCGGGTGCGCGACCTGATCGGCGCGGCGCCCTCGGCGCGGCAGACGGCGCAGACCATGAGCCCCGATGAGTTTTATAGTGCGACGCTGACCAGGGGTCGCGCGCTGAAGAATCTCGGTGTGACGGTGGATTTCGCTCCCGACGTCGACGTCAGTTCCCAGCCGGACGACTCCGTCATCGGCGACCGCTCCTTCTCCGACGACCCGGACGTGGTCACCCGCTACGCGGACGCCTACATCCGCGCCATGCGCGAGGTCGGCGTCGGCACGGTGATGAAGCACTTCCCCGGTCACGGATCCGGTTCGGGCGACTCGCACACCGGCGCGGTGCGCACCCCGCCGCTGGACCAGATGCAGAACACGGACCTGGTGCCGTTCCGCAACCTGATCGGCTCGGGCGCGGCCGTCATGGTCGGTCACCTCGACGTGCCCGGATTGACCACACCCAACGTCCCGGCCAGCATCAGCCCGGAAGCGATGCGTTTGCTGCGCGAGGGCACCGGCTACGGAGCCGCGCCGTTCCAGGGACCGATCTTCACCGACGATCTCGGTGGCATGGCCGCGATCACCAGCCGGATGTCGATCGAGGACGCCGTCGAGGCCGCATTGGTCGCCGGCGCGGACAGCGCCTTGTGGATCACCACCGACGCGGTGCCCCAGGTGCTCGACCGGCTGGAGCAGGCGGTTTCGAGTGGGCGGCTGCCGATGGCCCAGGTGGATGCTTCGGTGTTGCGGTTGGCCGCGTACAAAGGTGCGTTGCCGCGCTGCTGAGGCGCGCCGCACGGTCGGGTCGGGCGACTGGTGAGCAAATCGGACCGCCGGAACTTACCTTGGAGTAATATATGAGATTCACCTGTGGTAGGAGTGTGGATGGCGGGCGGTACGAAGCGGCTTCCGCGGGCGGTACGCGAGCAGCAGATGCTCGACGCCGCCGTGGAGGTCTTCTCGCGTAAAGGCTTCCACGACACGTCGATGGACGCGATCGCCGCCGAGGCGAAGATCTCGAAGCCGATGCTGTATCTGTACTACGGCTCCAAGGACGAACTGTTCCGCGCCTGCATCCAGCGCGAGGGGCTGCGGTTCATCGAATCCGTCGCGCCCGCGGGCAACCCGCTGCTCACGCCGCACGAGCAGGTGCGCACCGCGCTGGAGGGCTTCCTCGGCTTCGTCGACCGCAACCGGCGCTCCTGGCAAGTGCTCTACCGGCAGGCCATCGGCCAGCAGGCGTTCGCCTCGGAGATCGAGAACGCGCGCGAACGCGTCATCGAGCTGACCGCAAAACTGCTGGAGTCCAGCGCCAAGCACGCCGAGCCGGGGACGAACTTCGACGTCGTCGCGGTCGCCGTGATCGGCGCGGGCGAGGCCATCGCCGACCGGCTGGCCAGCGGCCGGATCGAGGTCGCCGAGGCCGTCGACCTGCTCGATGATCTGGCCTGGCGCGGTCTCGCCGGACGGAAGAAAACCGAGTAGCCCGCCCATCGCCCGGATCGGTTGCTTCCGCGCCGCCCCTCCTGCCAAAGTGCGTGAGTTCGCACAGCGCGGACCGGCTCGTCCGAAGAGCCGGGGAGAAACGGGGCGGAATTGTTCGGGTTGCTCAGGCCGTGTGCGCACGGCGCTCAGAAGTATGGAATCGATGCGGCCGAATGGCGGGCGCATCTGTGCGGTTTGTGTCTCGGCTTGCGCGACGGGCACGGTCAGCTCGCCCGCGCCACCACCAACAAGGACGCGCTGGTGCTGAGCATGCTCACCGAGGCCCAGTCCGGACCGGCGGCACGCACCACCGCGGCGCCGTGCCCGCTGCGCGGAATGCGCCGCGCGTCGGTGGTCGCCGCGGGCGCGCCCGGCGTCCAGCTCGCCACCACCGCGTCGTTGTTGTTGGCGGCGGCCAAGATTCGCGATCACGTGGACGACGGTGAGGTGGTCGCGCTCGCGCGCGGGCCGCTGGCGAAAGCCGCGACGCGATGGCACCGCGAGGCTCGCGCGGGCGCGGACCGAATCGGTCTGGACGTCGAACCGCTCGTCGCGGCGCTCGCCGCGCAGGTGCGTTTGGAGCAGGAGGCGAAGGAGCTGGTCGCCGTGGGCGGGGCTGGTTTCGCGCCGGAATCCCTTGCCCATTCCTCGCATTGGCGTTCCGCGATGTCGCCGTCGGCCGACCCGATCGACCGGTTGACCGCACCCACTCAGCTGTGCGCGTCGGAGTTCTTCGCCCACACAGCTGTCTTGGCCGACCGCACGGACAACGTCGACGCGCTGCGGGAGGCGGGATGGCAGTTCGGCCGGATCGCGCATCTAGCCGACGCCGTAACCGACTATGACGATGACGCCGCCCACGACCGCTTCAACCCTCTCGCGGCTACTGGAACCAGCCTGCCCGAGGCCTACGACCTGATGCGGCAGTCGAATTCGCGCCTGCGCGCGGCCGTCGCGGCGGCCGAACTCAGCCGGGTTCCCACCGTACGCTGGATGCTGCTCGACCCGCTGACCGCGGTGCTGCGGCGGCTCGGCGGCGGGCTCGGCGCGTTCGCCGCCCACACTTGCTCGGTGTCGCCCGAAGGGGCCGACATCCGCGCCCACGCGCACGGAACCCGCCACCGCCCGCCGACCCGCCGCCCTGGCATCGGTGAATCTCTCGCGCTCATCCTGGGCGCTTACTGCACCGGCTACGCGTGCTGCGCCGACCACACGCAACCGTGTACGGGCGAACGCAAGGACGCGTGGATCAAGAACTGCGACTGCGGAGATTGCGGAGATTGCGGCGGGTGTGATTGCAGTTGTTGCGATTGCGGGGATTGCAATTGCTGCGACTGCGGTTGCGACTGCTGATCCGTGCTGGAGCGGCGAGCCGGCCGCTCCCGTGCGAAAGGCACGGCCGATCTCGCTGAAAAGCGCGAAGCCGCATCCTGATTCGTGGGAATCGGGATGCGGCTTCGCGGAACGTTCAGCGCAGGGTCGCCGTCAGGTGCGGGTACCCCTTCTTCGGGTGGAGCAGCGCCAGATCCCAACCGCCTTCGACCTGATCGGCATACAGGTTGACGGCGGAGGGCAGCAGGATCGGCTTGCCGAACTTGACCGAGTACGTGGTCTGCTCCGGAATGCGTCCCTCGACCGCCCCGAGAATCGTCGCCGCCGACCACATGCCGTGGGCGATCGATCGCGAGAAGCCGAACGCCTTGGCGCCCAATGCCGAAGTGTGGATCGGATTGTGGTCACCGGACGCGGCCGCGTACCGGGTGATCGTCTTCTGATCCACCCGCAGGGTGCGCAGCGGCGGCGGCGGAACCTCCTCCGGTTTGGGCTCCGGTTTCGGCCCGCCCGACAGCGAGGTGCGCTGCTGGTGCAGGAACGTGGTGACCTGGTGCCACACCTGCTCCCGGCCCACCTTCACATCGCTGATCGCGTCCACGAGCAGGCCCTTCGGGTGCTCGCGCAGGTTCTCGATGTGGGTGCGGATGTCCAGCGGCTCGCTCACCGAGATCTCGCGGGTGCGCTCGATGACGTTCTGCGCGTGCACCGCGCCCACCGCCACGAACGGGAAGTCCCGCGCCACCACCAGTTGCATCGCCAGCGGGAAGGTGAGGATGAACGGGTAGGTCAGCGGCAGCGCGTCGCCGAACCGCAGCCCGGTCGCGCGGCAGTAGGCGGCCAGATGATCCGGGTCCACCCGCAGCCCGTCGAGCCGGACGGCCCGGTCCGGCAGCGTCGGCTTGCGCGCCGACAGCAGCGGCACCGCGCCGAGCGCCGCCTTGACGAACAGGCGGTTGTTCTTCGGCGGTTCGGTGAGGGCGATCACCTGGGTCTTCTCCTTGCCTGCCGGAGCCTGGGCCATCATGCTCCGATCAGGCTCTGTCCGCAGACCCGCACGACGTTGCCGGTCACCGCGCTCGACGCCGGGCTCGCGAAGTAGGCGATGGTCTCGGCGACGTCGACGGTCTGGCCGCCCTGCAGCAGCGAACTCATCAGCCGGCCCGCTTCCCTGGTGGCCAGCGGGATGGCGGCGGTCATCGCGGTCTCGATGAAACCCGGCGCGACGGCGTTGATGGTGATGTTCTTCTCCGCCAGCTTCGGCGCCTCCGCGTTCACCATGCCGATGACGCCCGCCTTGGACGCGCCGTAGTTGGTCTGCCCGCGGTTACCCGCGATGCCCGCGATCGAGGACACGTCGATCACGCGACCGCCCTCCTTCAGCGCGCCCTTGGCCACCAGCCCCTCGGTGATCCGGTGCGGAGCGGCCAGGTTGACGTTGATGACCGCGTTCCAGCGGCCCTCGTCCATGTTCGCCAGCAGCTTGTCCCGGGTGATGCCCGCGTTGTGCACGACGATATCGATGCCGCCGAAACGTTCGGTGGCGAACTCGGCCAGCTTCTCCGCCGCGTCGGGCGCGGTGACGTCGAGCGCGAGCGCGGTGCCGCCCACCTTGTTCGCGGTCTGCGACAGCGCCTCGCCCGCCGCCGGGATGTCGGCCACGATCACCTGGGCCCCGTCGCGGGCGAACACCTCGGCGATGGTGGCGCCGATGCCGCGCGCGGCGCCGGTCACCACCGCGACCTTGCCGTCCAGCGGGCGGTCCCAGTCGGCGGGCGCGCTCGCGTCGTCCTTGCCGACCCGGATGACCTGGCCGTCGACGAACGCCGACTTGGCCGAGAGCAGGAAGCGCAGGGTCGACTCCAGGCCGGTCGCCGCCGCGGACGCCTCCGGGTGCAAATAGACCAGCTGGGCGGTCGAGCCGCGCAGCAGTTCCTTGGCCACCGAGCGGGTGAAGCCCTCCAGTGCGCGCTGCGCGATCTGCTCGTCGATGCCGGAAGCCAGCTCGGGAGTGGTGCCGATGACCACGATGCGTCCGGAGGAGGTGAGGCTGCGCAGGGCGGGCTGGAAGAACTCGAACAGTTGCGAGAGGTCCTCGATGGTGCCGACGCCGGTGGCGTCGAATACCAGGGCGCCGTACTTGGTGCCCTGGCTCAGCGCGTCGGCGAAGGTGTAGTCCGACAGCAGGGCGCGCACCGGCTCGGCGACGCGGCCCTTGCCGCCGATCAGCACCGGCCCGGACAGCGGCGGCTCGCCTTTGACGTAGCGGCGCAGCTTCTCCGGCTTCGGAAGGCCGAGCTTGCCGGCCAGGAACGCGCCAGGCGCGGAGTGTACGAACGATCCATAGAGGTTGGGAGCACCCTTGCTCTTGCTGGCTGCCACTATTCCTACCTTTTCTGAGTTCTGGCTCTCGGGTCTGGGGTATCGCCCCGGCGTGGTCTGCTGGCGCACTTTTGCGGGGGTATGTGTCGACATTAAACTTACTCCAGAGTAAGTTTAATGTAAACAACCGCGACGGGGCGCCGAGCAGCGCGGAGATATCCGTGCTCCACCGGGCCGCCGGGACACCCATCCACGAGACCTTGGAGACTCGAGTGACTAGCAAAGCCCGTTCGGCGAAGAGTGCCGCCAAGACCGGTAGGACCACCCGCCCGGTCGCGATCGTCGGTGGCAACCGGATTCCGTTCGCTCGCTCCGACAAGGCGTACGCGCACGCCTCCAACCAGGACATGTTCACCGCCGCGCTGGACGGGCTGGTCAGCCGTTTCGGCCTGCAGGGCGAGCGGCTCGGCATGGTCGTCGGCGGCGCCGTGCTCAAGCGGGTCGGCGAGCACGGCCTGATCCGGGAGAGCGTGCTCGGCAGCAAGCTCAGCCCCTACACCCCGGCGCACGACCTGCAGCTGGCCTGCGGCACCGGCCTGCAGGCGATCGTCACCGTCGGCGACGCGATCGCCGCGGGCCGGATCGAAGCAGGCGTCGGCGGCGGTACCGACACCACCTCCGACGCCCCGATCGGCGTCAGCGAGGGCATGCGCGAGTGGATGCTCGACGCCAACCGCGCCAAGACCAACAAAGACCGCCTCAAGCTGGTCGGCCAGCTGCGCCCGAGCATGCTCGGCATCGAGATCCCGCGCAACGCCGAGCCGCGCACCGGGCTGTCCATGGGCGAGCACGCCGCCATCACCGCCAAGGAATTCGGCATCCCGCGCGAGGCGCAGGACGAGCTGGCCTATCTGTCGCACAAGAACATGGCGGCCGCCTACGACCGCGGTTTCTTCGATGACCTGATCACGCCGTTCCTCGGCCTGACCCGCGACGACAACCTGCGGCCGAATTCCTCGATCGAGAAGCTGGCGACGCTGAAGCCGGTCTTCGGCGTCAAAGCCGGTGACGCGACCATGACCGCGGGCAACTCCACCCCGCTCACCGACGGCGCCTCCGCGGTGCTGCTGTCCAGCGAGGAGTGGGCCGCCGAGCGCAAGCTGCCCGTACTGGCGCACCTGGTGGACAGCGAGGTCGCCGCGGTCGACTACATCCACGGGCCCGACGGCCTGCTGATGGCCCCGACCTACGCGGTGCCGCGCCTGCTCGCCCGCAACGGCCTGACCTTGCAGGACTTCGACTACTACGAGATCCACGAGGCGTTCGCCTCGGTGGTGCTGGCCACCCTGACCGCGTGGGAGTCCGACGCCTACTGCAAGGAGCGCCTCGGCCTCGACGGCGCGCTGGGCTCGATCGATCGCAGCAAGCTGAACGTCAACGGATCGTCGCTGGCCGCGGGTCACCCGTTCGCCGCGACCGGCGGCCGTATCGTCGCCGCCACCGCGAAGCAGCTGGCCGAGAAGGGCTCCGGCCGCGCGCTGATCTCCATCTGCGCCGCGGGTGGCCAGGGCGTCGTGGCGATCCTCGAGCGCTGACCGATCGACACCGCGAGGTGGTCCGACCGGAATTCCGGTCGGACCACCTGCGCCCTACTCGCCGGGCAGCTCGAGGTGCCCGCCGAACGCTTTGCGCATCGCCGAGAGCACTTTGTCCGCGTACACCGCTTCGCCCCGCGAGGAGAATCGCGCGAACAAAGCCGAAGCCAGCACAGGGACGGGCACGCCGGTGTCGATGGCGGCATCGACCGTCCAGCGACCCTCGCCGGAATCGGATACCCGGCCGCTGTAGGAATCCAGGCTCGGGTCCGCGTGCAGCGCGGCCGCGGTGAGGTCCAGCAGCCAGGACGCGACCACCGACCCCCGCCGCCACACCTCGGTGATCTCGGGGATGTCCAGGTCGTACCGGTAGTACTCGGGATGTTCCAGGGGCGTCTCCTCCGCGGAGAACTCGCCCGTGTGCTCGGCGCCGTAGTTGGCCCGGCGCAGGACGTTCAGCCCTTCGGCGTAGGCGGCCATCGCCCCGTACTCGATGCCGTTGTGCACCATTTTCACGAAGTGGCCCGCCCCTACCGGTCCGCAGTGCAGATAACCCAGCTCGGCCGTGGACGGCTCGCCGCCGCGTCCCGGCGTCCGCTCCGCCGCCCCGAGGCCCGGCGCGATGGATTTCAGCAGTGGGTCCAGGTGCTTCACTGGCTCGGATTCGCCGCCGATCATCAGGCAGAAGCCGCGAGTCCGCCCGAAAACCCCGCCCGAAGTGCCGATGTCCACGTAGTGGATGCCCTTGGGCCGCAAGCGCTCGGCGCGCACGAGGTCCTCGTGGTAGCGGCTGTTGCCGCCGTCGATGACGATGTCGCCCGGTTCGAGCAGCTCGGCGACCTGCTCGATCACCGCACCGGTGGCCCCGGCGGGGATCATGACCCACACCACGCGCGGCGTCTCCAGCATGCCGACGAACTCGGTGAGGTCGGTGCTGCCCCGGAAGCCGTCCCCGAGCTCGGCGCGCAGTTCGTCGATGTGCGCGGAGCGACGTTCGTATCCGACGGCGGTGTGTCCGTCCCCGACGATGCGGCGCACGATGTTGGCGCCCATCCGGCCGAGGCCGATCATTCCCAGCTGCATGCCATCCATCTCCCTCGTGTAGCCAAGTCTTGCGGCGGGGTCGTCTCGATTCTTCCGCGTGGGATCGATCACGGTTCGGTTCGCGGGTGTAACGCCGCCCGCTACAGCCCGATAAACAGATCGGCACCGCGCAGTTGCCTGACCCCCGACCCGGCAACTGCGCGGGCCTCTTTGTGTGGTGTACCCGGTTCTTCGCGCGGAATGTGCGCTATGCCCGAGCTGTGGCGAGCACTGTCGGTGTGGACCACTATCGTTGGCAGGGACGCGCAGCGGTGCGGGTCCACAATTCAATCGAACGGGGAGGACGGTTCGTGACGAGCCAGCCGAGCACCGGAGGACGCGGCCCACAGGCTGGTGGCGAAGTCGGATGGCGCCAGCTTCTCGGGGCGGAGCGGCCCCAGGCGGCGGACCGGTCGGTCGCTTGGACCGGCGACGAACAGCTCACCCAGCCTCTGCAAACTACCCGGAGACGGCCCCCGCCACCCGCACCTCGCCGTGCGCCCGCGCGTCGCCCGATCTCGCCCCCGCCGTCGAAACGCCTGGACAGCGCCGTCGTGCGCCGGGTGGGTATCGCGGTGGGCGCGGTGCTGGCGGTCGCCGGTCTCGGCTACGTGGTGGACTGGGTGATGTCCTCGGGCGAGGTCGCGCGTGGCACCGTCGTCGCCGGTGTCGACATCGGCGGCATGGACAAAGCCGCGGCCGATGCGAAGCTGCGCGCCGAACTGGATCCCAGGGCGGGCCGCGAACTGCCGCTGCGCATCGGCGACGTGCAGACCCGCATCGTGCCGAGCGCCGCCGGACTGGCCGTCGACTGGGACGCCACCTGGTCGCGGATCGGGTCCCAGCCGCTCAACCCGTTCACCCGGCTCGCCTCCTTCTTCACCACCCGCGAAGTGTCGATCGTCAGTGCGATCGACGAACCGGCCCTGGATCGCCAACTCACCGAACTGCGGGTGCACGACCGGCCGTCGGTGGAGGGCACCATCACCTTCCGCAATGCCGAACCCGTCGCGGTGCCTCCGGTTCCGGGCCGGGTGCTCGATGTCGCCGCCGCGCGTACGGAATTGGCCGAGCAGTGGGTCGCCGGCGCCACAGTGGACCTTCCTGTCGTCCCCGCGCCGCTGCAGGTGCGTCCGGAGGCCGTGGACAAGGCCCTGCGCGAGATCGCCCAGCCCGCGGTGCGCTCGCCGATCGCGTTCGCGGGCAAGGGCGCCTCGGGCAGGCTCGATCCGGAGCAGATCGCGTCCGTGCTGGCCTTCGCGCCGGACGGGCAAGGCGGTCTCGCCGCGTCGGTGAATCAGGACGCCGCGACCGGTCTACTCGGGCCGCAACTGGCCACCACGGAGGTCGAACCGAAAGACGCGACGTTCGCGGTGGCGGGTGGCAAGGCGTCCGTCGTCCCCGCCGTGATCGGCGACAAGATCAACTGGCCCAAGACCTTCGAACAGCTCACCGCGTTGCTGACCGCGCCGGGCGAGCGGACCGCGCAGGTGGTCTACGAACGGGTCGAACCGAAGCTGACCACCGAGGCCGCACAGGGGCTCGGCGTGGTCGAACCCGTCGGATCGTTCACTACCGGTGGTTTCAGCGGCCCCTCCGGGGTCAACATCCGCACCGTGGCCAAGAAGGTCGACGGCGCGATCGTGAAGCCGGGAGACACGTTCTCGCTCAACGACTTCACCGGTCCACGCGGCACGGCGGAGGGATACGTCGAGTCCGGCATCATCGACCACGGTCGTCCCAGCACCGCCGTCGGCGGCGGCATCAGCCAGTTCGCCACCACGCTCTACAACGCGGCGTATTTCGCGGGTCTCGAGGACGCGGGTCACACCGAGCACAGCTACTACATCTCCCGCTACCCCGCCGCCCGCGAGGCCACCGTCTTCGACGGCGTGATCGACCTGAAATTCCGCAACAACACCCAGACCGGCATCTACATCGAAACCTCGGCGACCGCCACCGAGATCACCGTGCGACTGTGGGGCACGAAGACGGTCGACGTCGAGTCCATCACCGGCGAGAAGACCAAACCGACCGAACCCAACACGGTCACCTTGCCCAAGGGCAAGGACTGCATCGCCTCCGAAGGTGGCCCCGGTTTCACCATCTCCGACACCCGCGTCATCACCGACCACAAAACCGGCCGCGAAGTGTCTCGAAAGACCCGCACGGTGAAGTACGACCCGATTCCGATCGTCAAGTGCGAGTGAGGGAATAGCCCCGAGCACGCGGTTCCCGAATCCGCCCCGCCACGCACCGGAGGGGCGGATTCGTCGTCTTCACAACGGAGTTCGCATCAGCAACACGTTGTACTGGGTGTGCTGGGTGACCACGAAGTAGAGGTCGCGGCCGGTTTGATACGGATAGATCATCGGCGCGTACGCGGTGGGAAGCGCGCGGGCGTCGATGAGGATGCGCGGTTCGCTCCACGGCCCTTCCGGAGCCGGTGCGGTGCGCAGGACGACGCTGTTGGCCGGATCGGTGGTCAACATGACGTACTGGCCCAGATAGTCGTTCCACATCACCGAGAGTTCCGCGACGCCGCCGACGATCGGAGCCGCCGTCTTGGCGTCGGTGGGCTTCCATTCTCTGCCGTCCCAGTATTCGTAGGCGTCGATATTCGCGATATCGCTTTCCTTGGCGCGAGAGACGAATCCGGGATTGTTGCGCCCTGCTGGGGTGCCGTAGCGGTAGACGTAGCCATTCGCCTTCAAGAAGGCGTTCTGCTGGAAGTTCTCGTGGCCGTCGACGTTCGCGCGCCGCGTGTGGGTGAGCTGGGCCCACGTGGTGCCGCCGTCACCGGAGGCGGCGAGGGTGGAGAAGTTGGTGTTCCACTTCCCGTGGTCACCCCATTCGCGCACCGACATCAAGCTCATGTACTGCACGCCGCCCACCGAGATGCCCGCGGTGGGAATCAGGCTGATCTCGATGCCGGGAATCTTGGGGCTGGGTATGGGATTCGGCACCACGTCGTCGAAGATGATGCCGTCGGCCGGATCGTGCCTGGAGCTGCGGAACAGCACATTGCTGGTCCAGGCCCAGATGCTGCCCGCGAGGAGATTCGGGATCCCGATGCCCGCGCTGTCGCCGAAGGCGGTGATCATGCGGCCGTTGCCGTCGTCCCACATGATGCCGAGATCCGTGCCGAGCACGTTGACGTTCTGGGTCCGATTCGGGCTGTCCATGCCGGTCACCTGGAACACCGCTCTGGCAGGCCCGGGCAGGTCCGGCAGGCCGTGAATGCCGTTGATCGCCGGAATCGGAATGACGTTGTTCGGGTCGGCTCCGGCGGGCGTGGCGGCGACCAGCGCCAAGACCGCGGCTAGCGCGCCGGCCCCGGTGAGTGCGGACAGCGATCGAGTCATCCGGCAATTCCCTTCCTCTGGGACGCAGTCTGCTCGGTCATTCTGCCCGTTCGCCGCCGCGATGTCGCCTACATCGGTGGGTGGACTCAGCGCGTTCGGCCGATCGTCACCAGCCGGTAAAGCCACCACGGGCGCTCGGGTAGTTCTGGGCTGTAGACCCGCATGCTCATCGATCGGACCCGTCTCGAGGCTGGATCGCGCACCTGCAATCGGCGGCGGGGGAGGTCGGCGGGACGCACTTCGGTGGTCCACATGCGATCCCAATCAGGGGAGCGGCGGCAACGTTCGGCGATCTCCTCGACGCGCTCGCGCGGCGCGAGCGGAGACAGGATACGGAAGGCGTCGACGAGCAGGTGCGCTTCCACGGCCCAGTCCACCATCACCCGGCGGGCCGCCGCGTCGAGGAACATCCACTCCAGCACGTTTCCTCGGGGGAGGGCACCTGGAAAGGCGCGTTCGTAGGCGGAATTGGCTGCCACCAGGTCCTGCGTCGGCATCCGCTGGTAGCAGGCCGGGTCGGGGAAGCTGTGCAGGTCGGCCTGGTCGTCCGGAGTGGGCACGTCGGGGCCGGGTCCGTAGGCGTCCGTGAAGAAATTCGGCAGCGACAGTACGACGATATGTTTGCGGTACCAGATCGGCACCTCCAGCGCGTCGAACAGCTGTTGCAGCAGTGGCTGATTCGGCGCCACCGCGCCTGTCTCGATCTGATCGAGCACCGCTTCGGTGAGCTCGGCCCGCTCGGCGAGATGGGCGGGCGTCAGCCCCGCGGCGAGGCGTCGTTCGCGCAGATAGGCGCCGATGCCAGTTGCGTTGCGCGTCACCTCGGGCACCTCTGCCGACAATTCTCGTGCCGAACTGTGGGAAGCGGGAGGCTCTTGTCGCTCCCCGGGAGCACGCAATCTACCGGAGAGAATCGGCGTCGAGCGGTGATCGAACGTCACGAATCGACAAATGTAGACGACAACGGCCCGGAGAGGATCTCCGGGCCGTTGTGCCGTTGCGGTGGAACGAAGGTCAGAACGCGGCTTCGTCCAGCTCCATGATGTCGTTGTCCAGGTTGGACAGCACCGCGCGGGTGGCGGTCAGCTCCGGCAGGACGTTGCGGGCGAAGAACTGCGCGACCGCGATCTTGCCGTTGTAGAACGCCGCGTCGGCGCCGGTCGCGCCGTTGTCGAGGGCCGCGATGGCGACCTCGGCCTGACGCAGCAGCTGCCAGCCGATGAGCAGGTCACCGACCGAGAGCAGGAAGCGCACCGAACCGAGGCCGACCTTGTACAGCTCGCTCGGCTGCTCCTGGGCGCCCATCAGGTGGCCGGTGAGCGTGGCGGCCATGGCCTGCACGTCCTCCAGCGCGGTGGCCAGCAGCTTGCGCTCGCCCTTCAGGCGGCCGTTGCCCGCCTCGGCGTCGATGAACTTCTGCACCTGACCGGCCACGTGGGCCAGCGCGACGCCGCGGTCACGAGCGATCTTGCGGAAGAAGAAGTCCTGCGCCTGGATCGCGGTGGTGCCCTCGTAGAGCGAGTCGATCTTCGCGTCGCGGATGTACTGCTCGATCGGGTAGTCCTGCAGGAAGCCCGAACCGCCCAGGGTCTGCAGCGACTCGGTCAGGTACTGGTAGGCCCGCTCCGAGCCGACGCCCTTGACGATCGGCAGCAGCAGGTCGTTGACCCGCGCGGCCAGGTCGGCGTCCGCACCGGAAACGTGCTGGGCGACATCGGCGTTCTGGTGAGCGGCGGTGTACAGGTACACCGCGCGCAGGCCCTCGGCGTACGCCTTCTGGGTGGCCAGCGAGCGACGGACATCCGGGTGGTGGGTGATGGTCACGCGCGGCGCGGCCTTGTCGGTCATCTTGGTCAGGTCGGCGCCCTGGACCCGCTCCTTGGCGTAGTCCCGCGCGTTCAGGTAACCGGTCGACAGGGTCGCGATGGCCTTGGTGCCCACCATCATGCGAGCGTGCTCGATGACGTCGAACATCTGCGCGATGCCGTTGTGCACCTCGCCGACCAGCCAGCCCTTGGCCGGGATGCCGTGACCGCCGAAGGTGACCTCACAGGTGGCCGAGACCTTCAGGCCCATCTTGTGCTCGACGTTGGTGACGAACACGCCGTTGCGCTCGCCCAGCTCACCGGTCTCGTGGTCGAAGTGGAACTTCGGTACGAAGAACAGCGACAGGCCCTTGGTGCCCGGTCCCGCGCCCTCGGGGCGGGCCAGCACCAGGTGCATGATGTTCGGGAACAGGTCGTCGGAGTCGGCGGAGGTGATGAACCGCTTCACGCCCTCGATGTGCCAGGTGCCGTCTTCCTGCTTGATCGCCTTGGTGCGACCGGCGCCGACGTCGGAACCGGCGTCGGGCTCGGTCAGCACCATCGTGGCGCCCCAACCCTGCTCGGCGGCGATCTCCGCCCACTTCTTCTGCTCGTCGGTGGCGTTGTTGTAGAAGATGTTCGCGAAGCCGGGGCCCGCGGCGTACATGAAGGCGGCGGGCTGCGCGCCCAGGATCAGTTCGGCGATCGCCCAGTACGCGGCGCGCGGGATCGGCAGGCCGCCGAGCTCCTCGGCGATGCCGAGCTTGTCCCAGCCGCCGTCCTGCAGGGTGCGGTAGCTCTTCTTGAACGACTCCGGCAGCGTGACCGTGTGGTTCTCGGGGTCGAAGACCGGGGGGTTACGGTCGGCGTCGGCGAACGACTCACCGAGCGGACCCTCGGCCAGGCGGCGCACCTCGTTGAGCATCTCCTTCACCGTGTCGGTGTCGAGATCGCCGTAGGCGCCGCTGTCCAGGATCGACCCGAGGCCGAGAACCTCGAAGAGGTTGAACTCCAGGTCGCGGACGTTGCTCTTGTAGTGACCCATTGTCAGTACTCACTCTCCGTTGAGTTGGTGCGGTCGGTATGGTTGCCGTTCCCGCCCGTTGTTCGCTCCACCGGGTAGTCGTGCCGGTTTTCCGCATGCTACTCGCGGGTAACTTATGAAACATATTACCGGCCGGTAATGATTGCGCAAAGAGCTGAGCAGGCAATGTGACGCGTTTTACAGTGTTTGATTTGCCGCGCCTTCGCGCGAACGGCGGATGCTCGGTCTCGCTTCGCTCGAAAGACGTGGTCGGGGTGGGCGACGGCCGCCGCTTGCTCCGATAGTCGCAGGTCGATCACGCGGGGAGCGACGGTGCGGCTTCGGGGGGCCGGCGCGGCAGAATGAGCACAATGCTGATCGAGACGAGTGCGGGGCCGGCTGAGGTCGAGCTCGAACAGCCGCGCAGGCCCGCGTTTCTGCTGCTGCTCACGCATGGTGCGGGGGGAGGGGTGGAGGCGAAGGACCTGCTCGCGGTGCGTGACGTCGCGTTGCGGCTGGGGGGTGGGGTCGCGCGGGTGGTGCAGCCGTATCGGGTGGCTGGGCGGCGGGCGCCGGGTTCGGCGGTCAAGCAGGACGAGGCCTGGCTGGAGATCGTCGCGCGGCTGCGCGGGCGCAAGCGCATCCCGGTGATCCAGGGTGGGCGCAGCAACGGGGCGCGGGTGGCTTGTCGTACCGCCGTCGCGGCACGGGTCCGTGGCGTTCTCGCGCTCTCGTTCCCGCTGCATCCGCCGGGCAAGCCGGAGAACTCGCGCCGGGATGAACTGCTCGCGCCGGGAGACATCGAGGTGGTCGTCGTCAACGGGGCGAACGACCCGTTCGGCATTCCCGACCCCGCCGACGCCGCCGAAGTGCGCGTCATCCCAGGACAGCCGCACGCCTTCCGTGCGGGCTTCGACCTGATCGCCGAGACCGTGACTCCGTGGCTGGAGCGCTGGTCCTGAGTCCTATTCGGCCGGTCGGGTGGCGATGACCAGCGCGTCGATGGCGTCGCCCGTTTCGGTGGGCCGGTAGACGCGGTCGGCGATGCGGACGCGCACCTCGCTCGCCGCCGCGAGCGGGCCGAGGTCGGCGACGATGTCGTCAGGGGTGAACAGGATGGCCGGGTCCTGCGGCCCGCCGCAGCCGTCGGTGATGTTGGTGGTGTCGTGGCCGAGTACGAGCAGGGTGCCTTCCGGAGCCAGCAGCCCGGCCGCCGTGCGCACCAAAGCGCGGCGCTGCTCGGCGGGCAGGTGCAGGAAGACCATCAAGACCAGCTCGAACGGTCCGGTGATCCCCGCTTCGTCCAAATCGGTGACGTCGGCGCACTGCCAGGTGATGCGATTGCGGACCGAGCGGGACAGCCGCGACGCCACCGTGCGGCCTTTGTCGATGCCGACTTGTGAGTAGTCGACGGCGTGCACCTGCCAGCCGTGCGTGGCGAGCCACAGGGCGTTGCGGCCCTCGCCGCACGCCAGATCGAGAGCGCGCGGGAACTCCGGCGCATCGCCCTCGGGTGTGGCGGCTTGGAGGGGCGCACGGCGTTCCAACCCGTAGACGTGCTCCACCACGGTGTTGTTCGGCGGTGCGCCCCAGACCAATTCCGTTTGCGCGTAGCGCTCGTCCCAGTCGGCCGCATCCATATTTCGAGTCTATTGATCGGGCCACCCGCGCTTCGTGGGGTTGCCCGAGTCAGTCCGATACCTGCGAGAGCCAGTGCACCGGCGTGGTCTCGCGTACGTGGATCAGCACGTCGAACGCATCGGCGAGCGACGAAAGCCGGATGTTGGCCGTGGCGTCGGCGGCCGGGTCGTAGACGCCGCTGATGGTGCGCAGCTTCGCCGGGCCGGTCAGCCAATCATGGACCGGTTCCGGCGCGGCGGCGTGCAGGTCGACGTAGTAGGCGGGCAGCTCGACTTCGCCCAGCGCGGCGTCCACCAGGTCCGGTTGCGGATTGGGCGCCACGGCCGCGCCGAGGTCGCCGTGATGGAAGCCGATGCCGACGGACACGTATCGTTCGCCCAGCTCAGTGCGCAAATGACTTCCGGTGCCGCGGAATTCGGCCGTACCGAAGACGATCGGAAGGCTGGTGGTGTGCGCGAGGCCGTCCCAGTAGACGATCTTCGCGCCGGTCGAGCGCTGCCATTCCAGCACCGTCTCGGCCGACGGCCGTTCGTCCCTGGCGAACCCTTGGCTCGCGACGCTCTGCCGGTGGAAGTCGCGGATCAGGCGGGCGTGGGTGAGCGCCGAGGCGCGCTCGCCGGTATCCGGCAATGCCGTGAGCAGCTCGAGGGCGTCTTCGGCGTGCTCGGCGAACGGGCGGCCGGGGTGGGTGCCTTGATGGCGCTGGACATGTTCGTCGACTTGATGCGCGGTGCGGATCGGCGCGAGATGCGCCTCGATCGCGGCGAGCCGGTCGGGAGCCGCGCGGCGCACGTAGTCGAGTACCGCGTCGTAGTCGCTCGGTTCGGCACGGGGCGGTTCGACGCCGAAGATCCGCACCGGGTCGTCCGGGTGCGCCAGGTTGTACGCGCGGATCCAGCGCAGCGTGGCCACCGATTCCTCGGTACGCCACGGACGCCAGGCGCCGGCGAGCACCGATTCGGGGTCGCCCGCGCCCGCGGTGACGAACCGGTCCCACCGTTCGCCGGAACGCGCGCTGTCCTGGATGGCCAGTGCGCGGAAGCCGTGTCGTTCGACGAGCCCGCGCAGCAGCCGCTCGCGCACACCGAAAGTCTGGCGGGAGAACCGCGTCGACTCGCCGAGCCCGACCACCGTGGCGGTGGCGAGCCGCGTGATCAGGCCGTCGAGTTCGGTACCGGGCGAGTCCGGATCGGTGCTGTCGATCGCGACGGCGTTGTCGCGCAACCAGGCGCGGATGTCGACGGTGGTGCTGAGCATGGTGCCTCCCGGAAACGTGAACGATCCAACGCGGTGCAGCCTCGTACATAAACCTTTGTTGAGGTCAAGCGCCGCGTCGGATCGCCGGGTTCCCGGTCACAGCGTCGTGCGCATCAGCAGGACGTTGTACTGGCTGTGCACGGTCGTGAGGAAGTACAGATCGCGCCCGGTCTGGTACGGAAAGATGGAAGGCGCGTAGGCGGTGGGCAATTCGCGGGTGTCGATCAGTACTTCGGGATCGCTCCACGGCCCGACCGGATCGGGGGCGCGCCGCATCACCACGGAGTTGAATCGATCGGTGGTCAGCGAAATGTATTGCCCCAGATAGGCGTTGTACATCACCGACAGTTCGCCGACGCCGAACATGATGGGCGCGGCGGCGTTCACGTCGTTCTTCCGCCAGGCGTGGCCGTCCCAGTATTCGTATTCGGCGAGATTTCCGATGTCGTGCGCGCGCACGCGGGCGACGTGCGCGGTGTGATTGCGTCCGGACCGCGTGCCGTATTCGTAGATGTACCCGCCGTCGGCGAGGAAGGCGTTCATCTGGAAGTTGGCGTCTCCGCCCTCGTTGTTCCGCCGTGTTTCCGGCAGTTCGGCCCAGGTCTCGCCGTTGTCCCCGGAGACGGCGAGACCGGAGAAGTTGGTGCTCCACTGGCCGACGTCGTCCCAGGTCCGCACGGACATCAGGCTCATGTACTGCACGCCGTCGACGGCGACGCCCGCGGTCGGGATGCGGCTGATCTCCAGGAACGGGATCTTCGGGCTGGCGATCAGATCGCGCGCCTGCCCGAACACGTCGCGCACCACGCTGTCGAAATAGACGCCCTCGGCCGGATCGGTGGTGTGGCTGCGCAGCAGGATATTGCTGCGCCAGGCCCACATGCTGCCCGCGAGCAGATTCGGGAAACCGACGCCTGCGGTGTCGCCGAACGCCGTGAGCATTTCGCCGTGCCCGTTGTCCCACATGATGCCGAGATCGGTGCCGAGGACGTTGTAGGTCTGAGTGTTGTTCGGGCTGGCCATACCGGTCACCTGGAAGACCGCCTTGGTGCGGCCGAGCAGATTCGGCAATCCGGTCGTGCCGTTGAGCACCGGGATCGGATTGATGGCGTTCGGGTTCGCGATGGCGGGTGTGGTCGCCGTGAAGAGCAGGGCCGAGGCGCCCGCCAGCGCCGAGAGCAGGAAGGATGCGGTCTTGATCACGATCTGTGAGCCCTCCGGTTTCTTCCCGAGAGCGGTGCGAAACACGGACGTCCCGCGATACACAGACCCTTCGCAGTGTGCCGCGCACCACTAGTCGACTGGCTGGCAAATCGTGCAAATGGTAGCAGCGGAACCAGTCGCGGGGAGGGTTCTCCAGCAGACTAGCGAATTTGTAGCTAATTCTTGGGAGGGCGGCTGCGCGCCTTGCGGAGAATCAAAGGAAGTTGGGTCGCGCGCTCGACGGCCAGGGTTCGCCGGGTGGATGCTTGCCACGACTTCTCGAAGAGTCGTTTGGCGGCGGCGACCGCGTGCGGCGACCGCGTCGCAAGGCGGTCGGCGAGTTTCTCCGCCTCCGCCACGGGGTCCGGCGTCAGCTCGGTGACCAAGCCGATCCGCGCGGCGTAGTCCGCGTCCACTACGTCCGCGGTCATCGTGAGCAAGAGGGCTTTGTCGATGCCGATCAGCCTGGATAGTGTTGCAGCGCCGGTCATATCCGGGATCAGCCCGTGTTTGGCTTCCATGACGGAGAACTCCGCGTCGGGGGTGGCGAAACGGACGTCGGCGGCGAGCGCGAGCTGGAGCCCGCCGCCGTAGCAGCGCCCGTGCACGGCGGCTATCACCGGCACCGGCAGGCGGCGCCAAGCCCAGCACGCCTCCTGGAAGGCATTGGTGCCGCGCCAGGGTAGCGGCACGAAATTCCGAACGATTGCCAATGGATCGCTGATTGCCGCGGAGATATCCAGACCGCTGCTGAAGCTGGGTCCGTTGCCGGACAGAATGACCGCACGCACATCGCTGCGGCGGGCCACCAGCTTCGCGCTGGCAACCAGCTCGTGGAGCATGTCGATGGTCAGGCCGTTGTGCTTGTCCGGCCGGTCCAGCGTGACGTACGCCCGGTGGTCGTCGAACCGCACTGCGATGTTGGTGCCCATGCTCGGATCTTACTCGTGAGTCAGTTGTCTGGCGCGCACTGTTGCCGTGGCGCCGGGGCTCTGTTCTAATCGGACTCGAGTTACCGTCAACGTTGACGGTTATGGAGCGGAGGTCGCATGCTGCCAGCCGGAATGGACCCGAGGACGCCGGTGCTCGTCGGCGCCGGGCAGGTCGTACACCGACCGGGTGCGCCGGGCCTGCCCGGCCCGGTCGAACTCGCCGCCGAATCCTTGCGCCGCGCGGGCGCCGATAGCGGCGTCGGCGACCGATTGCTGCGTTCGGCCGATGTGATCGCCGCCGTCGCCCCGGTCAGCCGCCCCTACGGCGACCTGGGCGCGCTCGTCGCGGCTGAACTGGGCGTCAGCCCGAGGAGGACCGTGCAGTCGGTGCGTTTCGGCGGTGACGCGCCGCAGCGGCTGCTCAACGCCGTCGCGCAGGCCATCGCCGACGGCCGCTCGGAGGTCGCCCTGCTCACCGGAGCCGAAGCGGTGTACTCCGGGAACACGGCCGCCCGCTCCGGCGCGGCGGTGGACTGGCCGGAGCAGCCGGACGACGTAACCCCGGACGAGATCGTCGGCTCCGATCGTGGTCCGAACTCGGACATGGAAACCGCCGCGGGGCTGTGGGGCCCGGTGTACTTCTACGCGCTCATGGAGACGGCCCTGCGCCGCAGGTTGGGGTCGAGCGAAGCCGCGCACCGCGAGCGGATCGGCGGACTGTGGTCGCGGCTGTCGGAGGTCGCGGCACGCAATCCGTACGCGTGGCAGCCCGCCGCGCAGGCTGCCGCCGACCTGGCGACGCCGGCGCCCGCCAACCGGATGGTGTCGACGCCGTATCCGAAGCTGCTGATCGCCAACCTGACCGTGGACCTGGGCGCCGGGCTCATCCTGTGCAGCGCGGCGGCGGCCGAGGCCGCCGGTGTGCCGCGAGACCGATGGGTGTTCCCGCATGCAGGCGCCACCGCGACCGACGAATGGTTCGTCTCCGAACGAGCGGACATGTCTCGATCGCCCGCGATCGCCGCGGCGGGGAAGGCGGCGCTCGGCGCCGCGGGAATCGCGATAGACGATGTCGCCCACGTCGACCTGTACTCCTGCTTCCCGGTGGCGGTGCAGATCGCGGCCGAGGAACTCGGCCTGCCGATCGACGATCCGGCCCGGCCACTGTCGGTCACCGGTGGTCTCACCTTCGCGGGCGGCCCTGGCAACAACTACGCGACGCATTCGATCGCGACGCTGTCCGGCGTCCTCCGCGCGGACCCCGGCGCATACGGCCTGGCGACGGCGCTCGGTTGGTACAGCACCAAGCACGGCGTCGGGGTGTACTCGGCGAAGCCGCCCGAGCGGCTGTTCCGTGCCATCGAGGCGGATGTGCCGGCGGCGCGGCGGGAACCCGCGCCCGGGTACACCGGTCCGGCCACGGTCGAGGCGTACACCGTCGCCTACCGCAAGGGTCCCGCGCCCGACCGTGCCGACGAGCCGGAAGCCGTTGTGGTGAGCGCACTGACACCGGCGGGGACCCGCATACTGGTCCGGGCGTCGGATGCCGACACCCTCGCGGCGTTCACCGCGGGCGACCCGCTCGGCGCGGACGCCGAGATCGCCGCGGACACGTTCACCCTGCTCACCGAGAGGAGCGCCCGATGAACGACTCGGTCCTGATCGAGCGGCGCGACGCGATCACCGTGCTCACGGTCAACCGTCCCGAGGCGCGCAACGCGATCAACCTGGCCACCGCGCAGGCCATCGAGGCCGCCGTCGACGAGTTCGAAGCCGATTCCGCCGCGCGCGTGCTCGTGCTCACCGGTGCGGGCGGGACCTTCAGCGCCGGAATGGATCTCGTGGCCGCGTCGAAAGGCGAGATGCCGATGACGCAGCGCCGCGGCCCGCTCGGCATCACGGCGAAACCCCCGGCGAAACCGATGATCTCCGCCGTCGAGGGTTTCGCGCTGGCCGGTGGTTTCGAGCTGGCGCTCGCGGGCGACCTCATCGTCGCCGCGCGCGACGCGCAGTTCGGCATTCCCGAAGTCAAGCGCGGTCTGGTGGCGGCGGGCGGTGGCGTGCTGCGCCTGACCCAGCGGCTGCCGCGCAGCACCGCCGCCGAACTCGCGCTCACCGGAGGCCGGATCGGCGCCGAGCGGCTCTACCAGCTCGGCCTGGTCAACCGGGTCACCGAGCCGGGTGCGGCGCTGTCGGTGGCGCTCGAATTCGCGGCCGAGATCGTCGCCGCCGCACCACTCGCGGTGGCCGCGAGCAAGCGCATCATCGACGAGTCGCCGGATTGGCCGGTCGCGGAGGGATTCGCGAAGCAGGGCGAAATCGCGCTGCCCGCATTGATTTCCAAGGACGCCGCCGAAGGCGCGCTGGCGTTCGCGCAGAAGCGCGAGCCCCAGTGGCAGGGTCGCTGACGGGCGGGCCGGGACACGTCCGGCAGCCGCAGGCGCAGCGCAGGGAGCGCATGCGCACGCGGCTGCTGGACGCGGCGGTGGAGAGCCTGGTCGAGGTCGGTTACGCGGGCACGACCACGCTCGAGGTGCAGAAGCGGGCAGGTGTGCCGCGGGGAACGTTGCAGCATTATTTCCCCACCAGGGCCGATCTGCTCGCCGGCGCCGTCGAGCATGTGGCGCGACGCCGTTTCGACCAGCTGACAAGCGAGTTCGAAGCGATCCCGGACGACGCGGACCGGCTGGAGACGGCCGTCGAGCTGACCATGCGGATGCTCAGCGGCCCGTCGTTCTGGGCGGCGCTGGAGATGTGGGTGGGCGCGCGAACCGACCCGGAACTGCGGGCGGCCTTCCTGCCGCTCGAGGTCCGCTTGTTCGAACTGATGCACACCAGCATTCGCGACAGCTTCCGGCGCGAGTTCCCCGACGATCCCCGCGTGCCTACGATCACCGAGTTCACCATCGAGATCATGACCGGATCGGCCCTGCGGGTGCTGCTCACCGGGGACGTGTCCCGCAACCGGATTCTTCAGCACCGGTGGGGTAATGCCGTGCGCGTCTTGCTCGGCACGGCGTCCGCTGACACGTTGCTCGACCCGCCCGCGGGCTGAACGGACGGGCGTCTAGCGCTGGCGGGTGATCGTCTCGAGCAGCACCTGGGCGCATCCGGCCGGGTCGTCGAAGAACGGCGTGTGCCCGCTGCCGTGCAGCGTGACGTGCTCGGCGTCCGGTAGCACGCTGCGCGCCTTGCGGCTCTGGGTCGCGTAGGTGAGCAGGATGTCGCGGCTGCCCCATGCGATGGTCACCGGAATGTCGGCGAGGGAGTCGATTTCGGGCAGCCGGACATCGGTGAACGAGGCGATCGCCTCGTCGAATCCGGCCGCGTCCGCAGCGCCGATGGCCGTGTCCAGCGCCACCTTCGCATCCAGCGCCCAGGGTTTGCCGAAGACCAGGGAGAGGAAGACGGTCCGGCCCGCGGCGGTGCCGAGGACGGACGGCAGGGCGGGCCGCAGTTTGCGCGCCAACGCCCGTGACTTGCCCAGCGACTGCTGACACCACACGCGACCGGCGGTGTCCCAGAAGCCGATCGGGGAGTAGGCGGTCACCGAGCGAGCCAGCCCGCGAGCGCCCAATTCCAGTGTGATCAGCCCGCCCATCGAGTTCCCCGCGAGATGCGGTTGTTCGATCCCCTGCGCGGCGAGGAATTCGGCGAGCGCGTCGGTGAGGTTGGGCACCGTGTTGTGCGCGAGCGGGTGCGTCGAACCGCCGAAGCCGGGCAGGTCGACGGCGATCACTTCGTACGACGCGGCCAGTGTGTCGATGATCGGCTCCCACACCTGCCACCGGCTCCCGACCCCGTGTACCAGCACGAGCGGCTCGCCCGCGCCGACGCGGTGATGGTGCAACGTCGTCATGCGCCAACCCTAACAGCAGTCACCTGTCATCAGTTGGTATCGCGCAGGCGGTTCACCCAAGGTCATAGTCGCCGGGCGCGTCGATCTCCGGCTGTGCGGGTCGATGCGCCACCCCCGCTGTGTGATTCAGCTCACCGAATGTCACGGTGCCCGCTCGCGCGGTGTCTGAATGCCGAGGTATTAGAGACGAAGGAGTTCCCGATGAACATCGCACTGTGGATCGCGACGGCACTGTTGGCCGCGCTCGCCCTCTTCGGCGGCATCACCAAGGCGTTCGTTCCGCGAGAGAAGCTCGCCGCGTCACCCGGCGGGGAATGGACCGCGACGGCCGGCGACGGCTTCGTCAAAGGTCTGGGCCTCCTGCAGATCCTGGCGGCGGCCGGTCTGATCCTGCCCGCCGTGCTCGACATCGCGCCGGTGCTGGTGCCGGTCACGGCGGTCTGCTGGGTCGGGCTCATGGTCGGCGCGATGATCACCCACGGCCGGCTCGGGCAGTCCAAGTTCGTCGTGCTGAACTCGGTATATCTCGCGGTCGCGGTGTTCATCGCGTGGGGCCGGTTCGCCCTCGAACCTTTCACGAGCTGACGGCCCGGATCGAACGCAGCCAACCACCGAGGAGAAGGGTCGAGAAGATGAGCGACCACGCGACCGAGGCTTTCGTCGCCCACCGCGACCTGTTGTTCACCGTCGCCTACGAGATGCTCGGCTCGTCCGCCGACGCCGAGGACGTGCTGCAGGAGACCTGGCTGCGCTGGGTGAAAGCCGACACCGAACAGGTGGACGACGAACGTGCCTATTTGGTCCGGATCACTACCCGGCAGTCGCTCAACCGGCTACGCACGATGAAGCGCCGCAGAGAGGCATACGTCGGCCCCTGGCTGCCCGAGCCGATGCTCACCGCACCCGACGTCGCCGAGCATGTCGAACTCGCCGAGAACATCTCGATGGCGATGATGCTCGTCCTCGAGACGCTCTCGCCCACCGAACGTGCTGTCTTCGTGTTGCGCGAGGTCTTCGACCTCGGCTACGAGGAGATCGCGGCCGCGGTCGGCAAGAACCCGCCGACCGTCCGCCAGATCGCGCACCGCGCCCGCCGCCACGTCGAGGCCCGCCGCCCGCGTTCGGTGGTATCGCCCAGCCAGACCCGCGCGTCGGTGGAGGCGTTCGGGCGCGCGCTCGAATCAGGGGATCCACAAGGCCTGCTCGACGTCCTCGCGCCGCATGTCGTCCTCATGAGCGACGGCGGCGGTATCAAGCGAGCCGCGCTGCACCCCGTCATCGGTGCGGAGAAGGTCGCCCGCTACATCACCGGCGGCACCGGCAAGGTCCAGGCCGAGCTCAGCTGCGAAACCATTCTGATCAACGGACACCCGGCACTGGCGCTGCGCCTGGACGGCGTGCTCGACGGCATCATGGCCTTCCACATCGAGGACGGCCACATCACCGGCCTCTACTTCGTCGGCAACCCGGAAAAGCTGACCCGCGTCGAGTCCGAGACGTCGCTCGCGTTGCGCTGAATATCAGCAGCGCCGTGGCGGCCGCCACGTGCTCACCGGCAGCGAGCAGTGCGGGTCGCTTCCGGTGGCGCGCTGGGAATCGCCCAGATCGCGCTGACGCGGTCGTCGCCGAGGGCTGGTGCCGGACCCGGCAATATCGGTAGGATAATTGGTATGGCAACGCGTAAGGTCACCCTTTCGCTGGACGAAGCCGCTTGGTCGTATGCCGAGCAGGCGGCCGCCCGCGCGGGAATGTCGCCGTCGGCTTGGATTTCGAAGGCCGCGCGACGGGAGGCCGTGCGCACCGGGGTCGGTCCGGTGTCGGATGTGACCGCCGAGGCCGCCGCGGACGCGGCCGAACTGGCGGCCGCTGAGGAGGCGATGCGTGCGTCGGGGTGAACTGTGGATCTACAACCCGCATGGTTCGCCGCGCCGCCGAACGGTCGTGCTCATCAGCAGTGACGGCATCAACGAATCGCCGCGCCCCTGGTTGATCGCGGCCGAGGTGCTCGAGGACGATCCGCAGGACATCCTCGCGGTTCCGGTGGAGGAACACGGCTGGGTGCATGCCGGGAACATCGGGCGCATCTTCCGCGGTTGGCTGGCCGAGCGGGTGGACGTGGTGGACACCGACACGCTGGAACGGCTCGACACCGCGTTGCGCGCGGCCATGGACCTCTGAGGCCTCCTGGGCAAAGACCGCGCACGACTACCGCTGAAGGCCGGACGGCATTATGGTGGCCACGCCACCGACAGTGGTCAGTCGAGGAAGAGGAGTCAGGTGCGGATCTGCATGATCGCCGCGGCGCTGATCGCGCTGCCGGTGCTCGCGGCATGCGGCAGCGACAAGGACACGGCGGCGCCCACGGTGACGCAGGCCGATCTCGCCAAGTCGTTGCAGGACAAGGGCCTCAAGAACAAGCAACTGGCCGAATGCGCGGCGAAAGTGTTCGTCGACCAGGGCATTTCGCAGGCCGGACTGCGGATCATGATCAGCGACGAGTACGACACCAAGTCTCCCAACCAGGAAACGCTGGGGATGAGCAAAGAGGACGCGGACAAGGCGCGCGCCGCCAGCGGTCGTATCGCGAGCGAGTGCATGTCGGCGGCTCAGACGCGCTGAGTTCCGGCCCGCCGGGGCGGTCGACGATTCGCGTAGCGAGGCGGTTGATCAGACCGTACGCTGTCGCTACGTCGACTCGGGTGTCGACCAGAAGCCGAGGATTCGACCGTGTCACAGCCGCCTTTTCCGACATCGCCGAACCCGGTGGGATCACCCGCGGCGCAACCGATCACCCCGTCGGGTCGCTGGTTCGCGCTGGGTGGCGCGCTGATCGGCGTCGGCATCATCGGCGGGATCATCCTCGGCGCTTTCGGCTTCCTGCAGACCTCGGGCCGGATCGATGACTTCCAGCGGGTCAAGGTGCCCGGCTCCGGGATGGTGAACTTGGCGGAGTCGGGCGGCTACACGGTGTATTTGGAGTACTCCGGAGCATCGTCGCGGGGCCCCTCCGGCACGGTCAACCTGCGGGTGCTCGATCCGGACGGCAAGCATGCGGAGTTGCGGAAGTACGACTCGGCAGTCACCTATTCCTTCGGCAGCCACGAGGGACGTGCCGGGTTCTCGTTCGATGCCGCGAAGCCGGGCGCCTATCGCGTGACCACGGCCGGGAGTTCCGAGGTGACGGTCGCCATCGGACAAGGGCTCGGCTCCTCGTTCGTCGGCACGCTGCTCGGTGCGCTCGCCCTGGGTTTCGGCGGCGTCGTGCTCGGTGTGCTCGTGATCGTGGTGGTGGCGGTCAAGCGAAGTGCGAGCAGGCGCAAGGTCGCCGCAGGAGGGTTCGCGGGGCGTCCGGCCGAATACTGAGCGCCCGCCGGAGCTTCGCTGATCACAGCGCGACAGTGAGCTCGATTCGCGCGGCCGATCCGGCTTCGAGCCCCTCGGCGACCCGCACCGCTTTCTTCATCGGCAAGACGTAGGTCGCGCGCGACTTGTCCGGAAACAGCGAAGTGGACCACCGGGAGCCGCCGACGACCACATGCACCCGCACGGCGCCGAATCCGCCCGAACGATGGGCGTACCGCTCCTCGATCTCGTCGGCCACGTCTGCGGGCAGCGACACGAAATGCCAAGCGGCATTCCCCTGGTGTTCCCACACTTCCGCCGTGAACGAGTACCGCGAACCAGCCACGTCGCGACTGTAGCGGCGGGTACCGACAGCGGCACCGCGTCGCCCGCGACAGCGCATGTGACTCGGCACCTGCGTCGTCACCGCGCTGTCCAACGCACGCGGACAAGTCGACCTGGCCGCGACCTCGCGCACCTGAGCGGTCGATCTCCCCGCTTCGGCGAGCATTTCGATCGCGCTGCGCGCAACCCGTGAGCGACCGCGCGGGGTGCGCGATGGTGGGCTGATGACGACCACCGAGGCGAAATCCACTACCGATTCCGAACTGGATGCGATCTTCGGCCCGATCTTCGACCGGATCGCCCAGGGCGCCGTGACGCGAGAAATCGATCGCACGCTTCCTTACGACGAGGTCGGACTGCTGCGCGCGGCGAAATTCGGCGCGCTGCGCGTTCCGGTCGAGTTCGGCGGCTACGGCGTCACCGTCCGGCAGCTGTTCCGGTTGCTCATCGAACTCGCCGCCGCGGAATCGAATCTGCCGCAAGCGCTGCGAGTGCACTTCTCGTTCGTCGAGGATCAACTCCTTGCGGAGCAAGGGTCCGAGCGGGAGCGGTGGCTGCGCGCGGTGGCCGAAGGCACGCTGGTGGGCAACGCGATCACCGAACCAGGTGTCGGCGCGGTGGACCGCTACCGCACCACGCTGACCGAGGACGGCGGGCGCTGGCTGCTCAATGGTGTCAAGTACTACAGCACGGGATCGCTGTACGCGGACTACATTCTGGCCGCCGCCGACCGGAACGGTGAGCGCGTCGGGGTGCTGGTGGACGCGAACGCCGAGGGAGTGCGTCAGCACGACGACTGGGACGGCTTCGGCCAGCGGCTGACGGCCAGTGGAACAACGGAATTCACCGATGTGGCGGTAAGCGAAGACCGGATCCTCGGCCCCGGCTACGGCGCGCCCGGACCGACCTACGCGACCTCCTACCTGCAACTGGTCCAGCTCGCGGTGCTTGCGGGCATCGCCAAGCGCGCCGAGCGCGATATCCGAGACTGGGTCGCGGCGCGTACCCGCGGCTACACACACTCCGCCGCCGACCTGCCGCGGCACGATCCGCTGGTGCAACAGGTGATCGGGCGGCTGTCGGCGGCCGCGTTCGCCGCCGAGGCCAGTGTGCTCGCCGTCGCCGACGTGCTCGACCACGTGCTGGCGGGCGGCGCGAAGGACGAGAGCGCGGTGGTGGCCGCCGAACTCGCGGCGGCCCGGGCCCAGCTCGCCGTCATCGATCTGGTGCTGCCCGCCACATCGCTGCTGTTCGAAGTGGGTGGCGCATCGGTCGTTTCCGAACAACTGCGGCTGGATCGGCACTGGCGTAACGCCCGCACCATCTCGGTGCACAACCCGGCGATTCAGAAGGCGCGGGCGATCGGCGATCACCTGCTCAACGGCGCCGATCTGCCGTTCGCCTGGAGCGCGGGCGAGCGTACACCGGCCGGAGGAGCCGCGCAGTGACGCGCCGGATCCGGTTCAACGCATTCGACATGAACTGCGTCGCCCACCAGTCCCCGGGGCTGTGGCGGCATCCCGACGACCAGTCGCACCGCTACAAGGAGCTGGGCTACTGGACGGAGCTGGCGAAGCTGCTCGAACGCGGCCGCTTCGACGGCATCTTCATCGCCGACGTCCTGGGTACCTACGACGTCTACGGCGGCAACGACATCGCCGCGCTGCGCCAAGGCGCGCAGATCCCGGTTGCCGACCCGCTGCTGCTGGTCTCCGCCATGGCGGCGGTGACCGAGCATCTCGGGTTCGGCATCACCACCGGCACCGGATTCGAGCACCCGTACCCGTTCGCGCGGCGGCTGTCCACGCTGGACCATCTCACCAACGGCAGGCTGGGCTGGAATGTGGTGACCGGCTACCTGCCTTCGGCCGCACGCAATTTCGGCGCGGCCGACCAGCTCGACCACGACGAGCGCTACAACCAGGCCGATGAATACCTCGAGGTGCTGTACAAGCTGTGGGAAGGCTCGTGGGAGGACGACGCGGTGGTCCGCGACGCGACCGCGGGCGTCTACGTGGACCCGGCCAAGGTGCACCACATCGGTCATCGCGGCACGCACTACACGGTGCCGGGCATCCACCTGTCGGAGCCGTCGCCGCAACGCACGCCGGTGATCTACCAGGCGGGCGCGTCTCCGCGCGGGGTGCGTTTCGCGGCCGAGAACGCCGAGGCCATCTTCATCGCCGGTCCGTCGAAACGAGTGCTCGCGCAGACGGTTTCCCGGATCAGGGACGCGCTTGCGGCGGCAGGCCGCGCCCGTGACGCCGCGCGCATCTACGCGCTCGCGACGATCATCACCGACGCGACCGACGAGGGGGCGCGGCGCAAGCACGAGGAGTACCTGTCCTACGCCAGTGTCGAGGGCGGCTTGGTGTTCATGTCCGGCTGGATGGGCATCGATCTGTCCCGCTACGACCTCGACGACCCGATCGGCCAAGTCGAAAGCAACGCGATTCAGTCGGCGGTGGCGGCGTTCCAGGAATTCGACGACGACGGGCGGGAATGGACCGTCCGCGACATCGGCAAGTGGGCCGGCATCGGCGGCATGGGCCCGGTCTTCGTCGGTTCCGGGGAGACGGTCGCCGACCTGCTCCAGGAATGGGCCGGCGAAACCGACCTGGACGGCTTCAACCTGGCCTACGCGATCACACCGGGAACGTTCGAAGACATCGTCCGGCACGTCGTCCCGGTACTGACCGCCCGAGGCGCGTACACGCCGGGCACGCTACGCAACGCACTGTTCGGCGCGGGTGATCGATTGCCCACGGAACATCGCGGCGCGAGCTACCGGCTGGGCGGCCTGGGATCGACAGCCTTGCCGGATACGGTCTCTCGGCCGGGACTGACGGTCGAGGCGAGCTCTTGATGGTGACGCAGTTATGGCGATGTGGCAGCCTTCGCCCGTACTCGAAGGCGGGCGCTCGGACCAGGGCCGGGACCCGCGAGGGATCGCTCAGTCGACGAGGTCGCTGGGATCGGTATTGGCTCCGCACAACACGACACCGATCCGTTCACCGTCGCGTGGCTGGTATGCCCGGGTAGCCAGTGCCGCCAAGCCGGTCGCCGAGCCGTGTTCGACGACGAGTCGATGCCGGTCCCACAGCTGCCGACGCGCCCGTACGATCGCATCGTCGTCGACGACCACCGAGCGCACGTCTGTGGATTCGGCCCAGGCCAGCGCGGCGGCGGAAACCCTCGGCGCGCCGAGAGAATCGGCCGCGATGGAATCCACGCTCACGTCGAGCACCGTGCCTGCGGCCAATGCGGCATTGAGCGCCCGGCTGCCATCTGGTTCCGCGCCGACCACTCTGATGCCGAAATAGTCCGCGACCGCGGTGATTCCGGAAAACATGCCGCCAGCGCCGACCGCGAGGACGATCGTGTCCAACCCGGCTACCGCGTCCATGAATTCGAGCAGAATGGTGCCCGCACCGGCCGAGGTCAGGTTGTCGTCGTAGCTGTAGGCGTCGATCGCACCTGTGCTCGTCATGAAATCGTGGGCGGATTCCCTTGCGTTGTCCTGCGCTTCGCCTGCCAACCGAACCTCAGCGCCCAACGCGCGCAGCCAGGCTACCTTGGCCCGGGGCGTCGAACCGGCAAGGAAAACGGTCGCCCGCACGCCGAAAATTTTTGCGGCCCAAGCAAATCCGATATCCGCATTAGCACCGGTGGCGGAGACGATACCGGCTGCCGGCATAGACCCGGTTTCGATCAGTCCTGCCATCAGGTTGGCCGCGCCGCGAGCCTTGAAAGAGCCGGTGTGCTGCAGGAATTCGAGTCCCAGGAAGATTTCGGCGCCGCCCGTCCCAGCCGACGGCCGGAGGGAACCGAGTGCCTGCTCGTCCTCCGATTGCCGACCCATCGGCGCGACGGTCAAGGGCCGGACGACACCGGCGATACGTTCGGCGGCCGCCTTGACCTCGTCATAGGTAGGACTGCGCATCCGACGGTTCTCCTCAACGATCACAGGTTTCCGTCGACGCCGCCACGTCCGGCAGAACCCGGCATGATCGCCTATGCCCTCATCTCAATACCGTCCGGTACTTTAATCGAAGCTTGCCGGGTCGGCACCGTGAGCTCGAACCGCCGACGCGCACCGCCCTCGGTCTCGATACCCGTCCGAGGGCGGCTTGCGGCCTTCACAAAGTCGCGGTGCTCGCACTCCACCGATCGAGCGCGGCATACGCGGGCCGCCACTGATCGCGGTACGCGGCACGCACCGGCTCCGGCAGCGGCGCGAGCAGCACTTGGACCGTCTGCTCGTCGGCACCGTCCAGCAGCCACGGAATCAGTTGCGGAGCCGCAGGACCGATACGGCTGCCATGCAACTGACCGAACGCTTGCCACTGCTCCGGTGTCACGACCGCCTGAATCAGCGGCAACGCCTCGCCCTCCTCGTGCTTCAGGTGCCCGGTCAACCCGGTCGCCAAGGCATCGAGCAGACCGCCGAGGCGTTCCGGCCCACCCTCGGGATCGGCGAAGGTCGCGTCGATCTGCTCGAGCAGCGGATCGATGACGGCGTGCTCGGCCTCCATGGCGTCCAGTAGTGCCAACTCGTCGGGTCGCTCGGCGAGCGTCTGCCGCATCACCGGCCACAGCGCGTCGTCCTCAGCGGTGTGATGCACCAGTAGGGATTTGGTGAACATTTGCCAACCTGCGGCGGTGGCGAGGATCTTGCGCGGATCGTCGTCGATCCGATCGGTGATTTCGGCGATGTATTCGAGTTCGCGCCGCAGCGCGTTGTGCATGGCGTACATCGTCGTCATGTCGAGGGTCATGGGTTTCTCCTGGTGGAACGGTATGGATCGGTTGCGCCGACGGGGTCGGCGCTCACGGACGCGCCGCTTCCGGCGGCGGTGCGGAGAGCAGGGCATGCAGGATGCCCCGCCCGATCCGCAAGGTCGACCGGATCGGGTCGGGGCTCGGATCGCGGCGCGCCGTCGGCCGCAGCGCCCAGGAAGCGGCCGCGAACCCGGCGAGCGCCGTTGCGGGCATGGCGAATTTGCGTGGATTGCCGTTCGCCAGGTGCGAGGCCGCGCCGCCGAGATAGACGGCGAGGGATCCGGCGTAGACCCACTCCTTGAGCCGCGGCATTCCCGGGGCCACCAGCACTGCGGCCATGGGCAGTTTGCAGATTCCTTGAATCGTCAAGAAATATCTGGGGTAGCCCAACTGATCGAAGGTTTCGACCGCGAACGGCTCCCGGGTCAGGTCCCACATGCCGCCTTTGAACATCTCGGCGGCAACCGGCAGGGTCGTCGCCCAATACGCGGCGGTCCGGATCCGGGAAACCGCATCTGATCGCGAGTTCTGTGAAGTCATCGTCATACTCCGCTCAGGCCCAGCTCGCGCCCGCGGGCTCCTTGATGCTGGTGTTGAGGCGATTGAAGAAGTTGGTCAGCGCAATCATGAGAATGACTGCGGAGAGCTGGTTTTCGTCGTAGTGATCGGCGATCTCGTCCCACACGGCGTCTGGCACGGCATCCTCGGACTTGTCGGCGATCCGGGTGGCGACCTCTGCCAGCAGCAGCGCCGCGCGCTCATCCGCACCGAACTCCGCCGATTCTCGCCACGCGGCGACGGCGAACAGCTTCTCGTCGCCGACCCCCGCCTTACGACCGCCCGCCAGGTGTGAGTGCACACAGGCGCTGCATCCATTGATCTGGCTGACCCGCAGCGCAACCAATTCCAGCAGTTCGGCGGAGACTCCGCCCTGGTAAGTGGCCTTGTAGAGGGTGTTGATTCCCTTCATCGCGTCAGGCAGGACCATGGCGGGGTTCTTCATGCGAGCATTCATGTCAGGTGTTCCTCTCGGGACGTTGATAATCCAAAATCAGTGGTGGCTGCGCGCCTGCTGGTCGAGCCAGTCGGCGAAGCTCGGACCGGACAGGACGGCATCCGGCCCGGGGAGCAGAGCGCCGCTCTCGTACAGGTCGCGGTCGGGGTTGGCCGGATCGCTGACCTCCTCGATCGACCTGTCGTCCCCACGTCGCGCGGTCACCAGCCGGGCCATCTCGGCCAGGTATTCGGCGCGCGGTCCGGCAATCTCCGGGAAGGGGCCTCCTTGGCGCGCCGACCATGCGCCGGTCGCGAATTCGGCCAGCTGTTCGGCGACCGCGCGTGCGGAGACCAGTTGGGTACGCATCTTCGGGAGGTAGATCACCGAACCTTGTGCACCCCAATGCATCATCTGTTCGACGAGCTCGTGGAACTGCGCGGCCCGCAGAATTCGCGTCGGCACCGGGCCCGCCAGCAGTGCCTGCTCGTGCACCAGCTTCGCGGCGTTGTATCCAGCGGTGGAGCCGTCGATGCCGATGATGGACACGGCCACGATCCGCCGCACTCCGGCCGCCTGCGCGGCCGCGTGCAGGTTGCGGGCCGAGGCGGTGAAGAAATCGGTGGCTGCCTGCTGTTCGAAGGACGGCGTGCTCGATGCATCGATCACTGCGGTCACGCCGTGGAACGCTTCGGCGAGTCCGGCACCGGTGACCACATCCACTCCGGTCGACCGCGCCATCGCCACGACCTTGTGCCCTGACTCGGTGAGCACGTCGACGACGTGGCGGCCGAGCCGTCCGGTGGCGCCCGCTACCGCGATCGCGCTGTCTTGCGTAGTCATTCCGTTTCCTTTGTGTCGTGGGCGTGGTCCGTATGCCGGACCAACGGCCAGTCGATGTCCACCCGCCCGGCCAGGACGAGGTAGTTGTCGAAGATCGCCAGCGCCACATGAGCGATGACGTCGACGAGTTCGGTAGGCGCCAGTTCCGCCTGGGCTGTGCAGAGTTCGTCGTCGGTGACTGCGCCGCGGCGGCGGATCAGCGCCGCCGCAAAGGCCAGGATCGCCGCGCATTTCGGGTCGTCGGCCGAGCCGAATCGGGCGTCGCTGAGCTCGCCCTCGGTCATCCCCGCGAGACGGCTGCCGAGGAAGCTGTGCGCCGAAAGGCAGTAGTCACACCCGTGCTCCTGGGCGACCAGCAGCCCGACGGCGGAACGTGCGAACGCCGGCATCTCGCTGCCGCCGAGCGCTTCGGTGAGGGCGACATACCCCCGCAGGGCGGCAGGGCTTTGCGCCATCACCTTCACGTTGTTCGGTGTGACGCCGAACAGCTGCTGGCTGACAGTGAAGAGGTGCCCGGCAGCGTCACCCGCGTTCTCCGGGTCTATCGGGGGCATTTGCGGCATGGGAACAGCGTGTTATGGCCCGTTGATACTTTTGCGATGCCTTCACGATGGGTGTTGTATGGAGCCGAGATGGGTGCGCGTTTTACGGTCCTCGGACCAATGAAGATCGTGGTCGACGGCTGCGAGTCGGCTGTGGCGCCAAGACATCGTGCGGTGTTCGCCTATCTCCTGGTCAATGTCGGAAGAGTCTGCAGCGCGGCCCGAATCATCGAGGCCATCTGGGGTGCGGATCCCCCGGACACTGCGCGCTCGCAGATCCACGCCGCGGTGACGGCGATCCGGAAGGTGTTGCGCGAAGCAAACGCGGCCCAGGTACTGCAGACCAGACCCGCCGGATACGTTGCGCTGCCGGGGCCGGGGCAGTTGGATCTCGCGGAATTCACCAGCCGGATCGGTGCAGGCCGATTGCTGGCCGCTTCCGAGCCCGAGGCCGCGGTGGCGGAACTGCGCGCGGCGCTGGCGCTGTGGCACGGCGAGGCGCTCGCCGATCTGAACGCTGACTACGTCGCGTCCGTGCGGCGCCGCCTGCAGGAGAAGCAGTTGGCGGCGTTCGAACAGTTGACCGAGGTAGAACTCGGGCTGGGCAGGCACGAGGCGGTGCTCGACGAGTTGGCAGCTATGGTGTCCGCGAACCCGCTGCGGGAGAAGCTGGCCGGTCAACTGATACTCGCACTGCATCGGGCGGGACGTCAGGTCGATGCGCTCGCCGCCGCACGATCGTTCCGGACGGCACTCGCGCAGGCGCAGGGGCTGGATCCGGGACGCGCCTTCGTCGCGCTGGAACAGGCGGTATTGCGGGACGACGTCGAACCGGCCACACATGTAACGGCACCGGCCGCACACACCGAACCTGTGCCGCGTAGTGCGAACTTCTTGCCATACGACATCCCGGATTTCGCCGGCCGAGACGCCGAACTCGGGCATCTCCTGGCACCACTCACCGGCACCGCGGGAACCATCGCCACGATCGACGGCATGGCGGGCATCGGCAAGACCGCGCTCGCCGTCCACACCGCGCACCGGGTAGCGGACCGATTCCCCGACGGTCAGCTGTTCATCGACCTCCAAGCGCACACGATCGACAGCCAACCGGTCGCGACAGATACGGCGCTCGAAATCCTGCTACGCCAGATCGGAATCCCCGCCGAACGTATTCCGCAGACCACCGCCGAGCGCGGTGCGCTGTGGCGGTCGGAACTAACTGGGCGGCGAGTGGTCGCGGTGCTGGACAACGCTGTGGATGCCGATCAAGTCCGGCCGTTGCTGCCCGGCGGGACGGACAGTCTCGTCCTGATAACCAGCAGGCGGCGGCTGGTCGACCTGGACGGTGCTCGGCCGCTGTCGGTCGAGCCACTGCCGGCACGCGATGCTGTCGACCTCTTCGAGCGAATCGTGGGCGAGCGCGCCACCGCCGAACCGCTCGCAGTGCTGGACGTGCTGCACCTGTGCGGGTTTCTGCCACTGGCGGTTCGGATCGCCGCCGCTCGACTACTGCACCGCCCACAGTGGACCGTCGGCTATCTGGCGGGGCGGCTGCGTGGCGAGCGGCGCAGACTCGCCGAATTGTCGACGGCCGAGCGGGGTGTCGTTGCCGCGTTCAACCTCTCCTATCGGCAGCTTCGCGCGGACGGGCAGCGGATGTTCCGGCTGCTCGGCCTGCACCCCGGGCGGGATATCGATCCCGTCGCCGCGGCGGCGCTCGCCGGTACCTCGGTGGACGACGCCGAAATGCTGTTGGAAGGCCTCCTCGACGTCCACGTGATAGCTCAATACGAGCCCGGCCGATACACCTTTCACGACTTGCTGCGTCAGCATGCCCGCGCCATGGTGTCGGTGGACGAATCCGACGATGCCCGTGCCGTCGCACTGTCACGGCTTTTCGATCACTACCTGCATACCGCGCGGGCGGCGGTGGATCTGCTGTTCCCCTACAGCGCCGGTCACCGCCAACCGCTGCCGCCCTCCGCGGCCCGGGTGACGCCGCTGGACGACGCCGAGGCCGCGGCCGAGTGGCTCGACGCCGAACGCGAAAATCTCGTCACCACTGCGGCCTATGCGTCCGAACACGGAACGCCCGCGCACGCCAGAGACACGGCGGAAACCCTGCGTCCCTATCTCGACGGCAACTCCCGCCACTCCGACGCCGCACGCTTGCACCAGGTGGCACTGCTGGCGAGTCGAGAGCTGGCCGATTCGATCGGCGAGGCCAGGGCATTGACCGACCTGGGCTGGGCCTGCTGGCGACAAGGCGATTACGAGCTGGCGACGACGCATTCGCGAGCGGCATTGCGGGTCGCCCGCCTCTCCGGCGATCGCTATCAAGAGGCCAGAGCGCTGAACACGCTCGGGAATGTCGCGTGGCGTAAACGGGACTACGACCAGGCCGGGCGATACCTGCGCGACGCGCTCGATCTCGCCAACCGCCTGGGCAACCGAGTCGGCGAGGCGCACGTGCTCGGCAACCTCGGCATGTTGCTCGGTGCCGACAACAATCAGTACCGCGACGCCCGCGAACATCTCGACCGCGCGCTGGCACTGCACCGCGAGGTGGGCAATAAGCGCGGCGAGGCGTTGGTCCTGAACTATCTGGGGTCGCTGTGCCGCCGCAACGACCTGCTGGACGAGGCCAGGCACAACCACTCTCGGGCTCGTGACCTGTATCGGATGCTGGGCAGTCGTGGTGACGAAGCGTCCGCCCTCAACGGACTCGGCGAGACAGACCGCACCGCAGGCGATCCGGGCACGGCGACCGAACAGCACGGCACCGCGCTGACATTGGCCGACGAGGTACTGAACCTACCCGAGCGGGCGCGCGCCAACGACGGGCTGGCTCGCGCGTATCGAGATCTCGGCGACGTCGGGCGAGCGCGCGAATACGCCGGCACCGCGATGAGCCTGTATGCGAATCTCGGCGTCCCGGAGGCCGAGGATATGCGCGTTTTCCTGGACATACTCCCCGACTCCGATTAGCCCGGAATCCCCAGTGGTCGAGGTGGGCCGGGTGCGCGGCCCGCAGTGGACCGCCGAGGTCCCGCTCGCTCCGGTGTGCGGACAACGCCAGGGAAGCGGTTCGGAGTCGGAGCCTTCGGGGCCCGGCGCCGTCCGGCTCTACGGCCGACGAATCAGATCGCCGCGAGAAATATCTCGGCTACCACTTCCAGCCCCGCACGATCGATGTCGTCGAACCGCCCAGGCCGCGGACTGTCGAGGTCGAATACCCCGATCAGCGCATCGTCGCGGACCAGCGGTACGACAATTTCCGAACGTGTATCGGCGTCGCACGCGATGTGCCCCTCGAATGCGTGCACGTCGGGCACGAGTTGAGTGGTTCTGGTTTGCGCCGCCGTGCCACAGACGCCTTTTCCCAGCGCGATGCGCACACACGCGGGTTTGCCCTGGAACGGGCCGACCACCAGTTCCCGACCGTCGTAGAAATAGAAACCCACCCAATTCACATCGGGTAGGGCGTGGAATACCAATGCGGCGAGATTGGCGGCGTTGGCGATGCGGTCGGTCTCGCCCGCGACCAGCGCTTCGGCTTGGGCGACGAGCTGGCGGTACTGCTCGGTGCGGTCTCCGGTCAGGCCGGCGACGACAAACGACATGGCCAGAATGGTACGCGCTGCGAATTCGCTGTCTGCTTATTGATTCTCGGTGATCGCAACACTCTGCGAGCACCGCGCGCCCATCGCATCATCCCTGCATGACTTCGCAGCAACCCGTATCCCGTTCCACTCGTTCGGCCGCGGTAATCGGCGCCGGACAGACCGGCGTCACTGCGGCGCTAGGACTTCTCGACGCCGGTTTCGACGTCACCCTTTACAGTGAGCGCGATCAGCGCGCATTACGCGACGACGTGCCCGCCACCGGCACCGCGCTGGAATTCGGCGAGACCCAGCAGGCCGAGGCCGCGCTCGGATTGGACAGCTACACCGCGCGGGCGCCCCGGCACACCGGCTTGAGCGTACGCATCGCCGGACCGGGCCCCGATCGTCCCGAATTGATCCAATTCGACGGCCATTTCGACGGATACGTCGGCGTGGCGGTGGACACCCGGCTCAAGGCCGACGAGCGGCTCACCGCGTTCCTGGAGCGCGGCGGCCGGTTCGCGGTCGAGCAAGTGACGCCGGAGACGCTCGACGGTATCGCCGCCGCCAACGACCTCACCCTGGTCGCGACCGGCCGCGGCGGGCTGTCGGACCTGTTCCCCGTCGACGCGCAGCGCACGCCCTACGACGCGCCGCAGCGGTCCTTGCTCACCGTCGTCGTCACCGGGATCGGCCACGACGAAGATGTTTTCGCGCATCGCAGCGTGGCGGGCGGCGCGCACAGCGGCTTCTCCATCCTCGCCGACCAAGGCGAGGGCTGGTGGGGCCCGTACCTGCACAAGGACGCGGGGCCGAGCTGGGCCTTCCTCGGCTGGGCGCGGCCCGGCAGTGACTGGGAGAAGCGATTCGCCGGGGCCGACTCCGCCGAGTCGGCGCACCGGATCGTGCAGGACCTCTACCGCGACTACATCGAGTGGGACCTGCCGGAGGTGCTGGCCACCGAGACCATCCCCGAGGATCCGCACTCGTGGCTGAAGGGCGCGGTGCGCCCGGTCGTGCGGTCGGGGGTCGGGCGCACCGCGGGGGGCCACGTGGTCGCCGCGCTGGGTGACACCGCCATCGCCTACGATCCGATCGCCGGGCAGGGCGCGCAGAGCGGCCTGATCCAGGCGCAGCGTCTGGTCGCGGCGGCCGCCGTGCACGAAGGACCGTTCGACGAGGCGTGGATCGCGCGGCAGTACGCCGCGTTCCTCGCCGCGCGCGCGGATGCGGCGAACAAGGTGACCAGGCTGTTCCTCAGCGATCCCGAACTGGCCGAGGTCGGCAACGCGTTCTTCGCCGCGGCGGCCGTCGACCCGGCGTTCGCTTCGGCGCTGGTCGGCCTGCTGCACCGGCCGCAGCCGTTCCTGCCGGTCGACTCGCCGGAAGCGGTCAACGAGTTCATCACGCGGGTCACCGGCGAGGACGCCGCCGCACTACTGGGCCGGTTCGCGCCCGCGGGCAAGTTCGCCAGGTCGAGCTACTCGCCCGCGCTCGCCGACGCCTGATCCGAATCGCGCAGATTCAAAACCTCGTCCCGACCGGGGGCCGGTGCTGGAGTGGAAGGAGCGCCGGACGCACGCGTGGCGTCCGGCCTCCGATCCGACGGCTACCCCCGATAACCATGGAGCAGCTATGACCACGGAGCAGATCGCCGAGCAGATCCGGTTCGCCTACTGGGTGCCCAACGTCAGCGGGGGACTGGTCACCAGCGATATCGAACAACGCACCAGCTGGGATTTCGAGTACAACAAGAAGCTCGCCCAGACAGCGGAGAACAACGGCTTCGATTACGCGCTGTCCCAGGTGCGCTACACCGCCTCCTACGGCGCGGAGTACCAGCACGAATCGACCTCGTTCAGTCTCGCGCTGCTCGGCGCGACCGAGCGGCTGAAGGTCATCGCGGCCGTGCATCCCGGGCTGTGGCATCCGGCGGTACTGGCCAAGTTCGGCGCCACCGCCGACCACTTGTCGAATGGCCGGTTCGCCATCAACGTCGTGTCCGGCTGGTTCGCCGGTGAATTCACCGCGCTCGGCGAGCCGTGGCTCGAGCACGACGAGCGCTACCGGCGCAGCGCCGAATTCCTCGAGGTGATCCGCAAGATCTGGACCGAGGACAACGTGAACTACGGCGGCGACTTCTACCGCATCCGGGACTTCACCCTGAAGCCGAAGCCGCTGAACACCCCGGAGCGGCCGAATCCCGAACTCTTCCAGGGCGGCAACTCGACCGCCGCACGGCGCAACGGCGGCCGCTACGCCGACTGGTACTTCTCCAACGGCAAGGACTTCGACGGCGTCACCGAGCAACTCGACGACCTGCGCGCCGTCGCCCGCGCCCACGACCGCGAGGTGAGATTCGGGCTCAACGGCTTCATCATCGCCCGTGATACCGAGCGGGAAGCTCGCGACACCCTGCGCGAGATCGTCGAGAAGGCGAACAAGCCCGCGGTGGAAGGCTTCCGCGACGCGGTGCAGCAGGCGGGCGCGTCCACCAAGGACCGCAAGGGCATGTGGGCCGATTCCACGTTCGAGGACCTGGTGCAGTACAACGACGGTTTCCGCACCCAGCTGATCGGCACGCCGGAGCAGGTGGCCGAGCGGATCGTCGCCTACAAGCAGCTCGGCGTCGACCTGATTCTCGGCGGCTTCCTGCACTTCCAGGAGGAGATCGAGTACTTCGGCGCGAAGGTGCTCCCGCTGGTGCGTGAGCTGGAAGCCGCGCAGCGGCCCGTCGCGGCGGTGAACTGATGACCGCGGTCGCCGCCGATCGCATCCTGTCGGCGGCACAAGCGTTCGCGGTCGCACAGCGGCTCGCGGCGGACTTCGCGCCGGGAGCCGCCGAACGCGACCGGGAGCGCGCGCTGCCGTACGCGGAGGTCGATCGGCTGGCGGCCAGCGGTCTGCTCGCGATCACCGTCCCCGCCGCGCACGGCGGCGCGGATCTGCCGCCCAGCGCGGTCGGGGAAGTGACGCGGATTCTCGCCACGGCCGACCCCAACATCGCGCAGATCCCGCACAGCCACTTCGTGTATGTGAACCTGCTCCGGCTCGCGGGTACGGCCCAGCAGCAGGAGCGGTACTTCGGGCGGGTGCTCGACGGCGGGCGCATCGCCAACGCGCAGTCCGAGCGCGGCGGCGCGACCGTCGCCGACATCGCAACCACCTTGCGGCCGGTCGATGATCGATTCCGGGTGGACGGCGCGAAGTACTACTGCACCGGCTCGCTGTTCGCCGATCTGTTCGCGGTGCTGACCCGGCTGGACGACCCGGAGGGGCGCAGCGGTCTCGAACCCGGGGAGTACATCGTCTACCTGCCCGCCAACACTCCCGGCGTGCGCGTCGTGGACGACTGGAACGGGATCGGGCAGCGCACCACCGGTAGCGGAACGGTGTCGTTCGACGGTGTGCTCGTCGATCGTGACCAGGTGATTCCCCGCTCCGGCGCGGTGCGCGCACCCACCGGCTATGGCGCGTTCGCCCAGTTGCTGCACGCCGCCATCGACACCGGCATCGCCCGAGGCGCCCTCACCGCGGCAACGGAATTCGTGCGCACGAAGAGTCGTCCGTGGTTCGAGGCGGGGGTGGCGAACGCGGTGGACGACCCCCTGTTGATCCAGCGCTTCGGTGAATTGTCCGTCGCGGTGACCGCCGCCGAGGCGACGCTCTCGTCGGCCGGATGGGCATTGGACGCGGCTATCCGGATCGATCCGAGCGCCGCGAACATCGCCCAGTCGTCGCTGGCCGTAGCGACCGCCAAGATACTCGCCGACCGCGCCGCCAACGACGTGTCCGCCGCACTGTTCGAGGTCGGCGGAACGCGCAGCGCGGCGGCGGATCTCAATCTGCACCACTTCTGGCGCAACGCGCGCACGCACACCCTGCACGATCCGGTGCGCTGGAAATACCAGCACATCGGCAGGGCCCTGCTGCACGACGCCGCGCCACCGCTCCACGGTGTGATCTGAAAGGAGACGAAATGGCAGTCACTGTCGTCGTCGGAAATCCGAAACCCGCCTCACGCACGCTCACCGCGGCCACCCTGGTCGCGAGGGGGCTGCGACCTGAGGTGGAGCCCACCGTGATCGACCTGGTCGAGTTCGGTCCCGCGCTGCTCAGCTGGGGTGACCCGGCCGTAGCCGAGGCGGTGCGCACCGTGGCGGGCTCGGAGCTCGTCGTCTTCGCCAGCCCCACCTTCAAGGCGACCTACACCGGTCTGCTCAAGCTGTTCCTCGAACAGTTCGAGGGCGGGACCGGCCTGGAAGGCGTGCTCGCGGTCCCGGTGATGCTCGGCGCGGGACCGGCCCACGCTCTCGCGCCCGACCTGCTGCTCAAGCCCGTGCTCGTCGAAATCGGGGCCACCGCCGCGTTGCCCGGGCTCTACCTGTCCGATCGCACATTCGCCGAGGACGGCGTCATCGACCGGTACAGTGGTCGGTGGCGTTCGGTCGCCCAGGCACTGGCCCACAGCTCGAAAGCTGCGAATCATGCATGACCTGTTCGAATTCCCCGCCGACGGAGCCGGTCTGCGTCGCGCCTTCGCCAACTTCCCCAGCGGCGTCGTCGCCGTGTGCGCCGAAATCGACGGAACCCCGCACGGTCTGGCGGTGAGCACGTTCGTGCCCGTCTCGCTCGATCCGCCCCTGGTCTCGTTCTGCGTGCAGAACTCGTCGGCCACCTGGCCCAAGCTCGCCGCCGCGAGCCACCTCGGTCTCAGCCTGCTCGGCACCGACCAGCAGGCCGCCGCCCGCTCGCTCGGCACCCGCGACGGCGATCGCTTCCGCGATATCCAGCTTCACCGCGGTTCCGGCGACGCCGTGTTCATCGATGGCGCGTCCGCCTGGATCGAGGGCGTCCAGGAAGCGCACGTCCCGGCAGGCGACCACGCGGTGGTCATCCTCCGCATCCACCGCATCGCCACCCGCACCGACGTGGACCCGCTCGTTTTCCACGGCAGCAAGTTCCGCCGACTGCACGCGGAATCGGCGAACGGGGCGGCCTGAGGGGCTGGTTCACTCGCCAGAACGCGGTGGGGTCCGTCCGGTCGTGCAGGGGACGCGACGGCGTCCTTGCAAGACCTGACATCAAGCTGCGTGACGCAAGTCGCCGGTCGAAGCGACCGGACGACCTCTCACGGCCCATGGTTGGGCTGTACCGGCGGCGCTGTGGGAGACTCAGGCGTCTCCTACGGAAAGGTCCGGCTATGTCGCTCGGGATGGTTCTCGGTGATTTCCCGCGCACTTCGTCGCGGGCGTAAACAGGCGACCTGATGGCCCCTGTGCGATAGCAGCACAGGCGATTTCGCGTCTCCGCGTCGAGGTGCTCTTCGTGCCCTTTGCACGTTCGTACACGAGGAGTACGCGGTGTCCACCGTTTCCTGGACCGAGGACAACACCTGCCCGAGCGCCCGTTGGCATTCCGAGAATGGCGCGCCACCACCCGATTCCCTCGTGGTGGTGAACGACTGGACGACTGCCGAAGCGGCTTGCCGAATGGCGCGAGCGGGGACCGGCCTGCTGTGGCGCGGTGATTTCCACAATGCGCGGCAGTTGCTGCGGGCGATGGGTCGGCGGGTCGAGCGGAAGGTTTCGCTGGGCGACGATCCGGCCGAGGCGTTCCGCCGGTATCGCGCGTCTCGTCGGCGGCGCGCGGAAGTGCTCGGCAAGTTGCTCGTGCTGCTGGAAGACGACTATTCGCTGGCGTTGCGTCGCGCTCCCGATGCGCGGCGCGCCTGCACCGAAGCGTACGGCGCGGCGCGGGGGCGTACGGTGGTCGCGCTCACCGAGTTGCTCGGCGTGCTGGGGGCGGCGCAGTGGCGAGAGAAGGGTGTGTACGTGCCCGCGCTCGGCGACCGCATTCATCCGCACTACGGTGTGTTCTCCCCGGTCCGGGGCGAGTACGTCGATCTGGTCGCAGCCGCGCCGCTACCCGCGCGGACCGAGACAGCCTTCGATCTCGGCACGGGCACCGGCGTGCTCGCCGCCGTTCTGGCCCGCCGCGGTTGCACTCGAATCACAGCCACCGACAAGAGTTCCCGTGCGCTGACCTGTGCCCGCGCCAACCTCGACCGACTGGGCCTGTCATCCATCGCCGTGCAAGGCCCGGCTCTCTTCCCGGACGGCAAGGCCGACCTGGTGGTGTGCAATCCCCCCTGGCTCCCCGCCGCACCTACCTCGATCCTGGAAAGCGGCGTATACGACGAGAACTCGTCCATGCTGTATACCTTCCTCTCCGGCCTCCGCGCCCACTTGCGCCCCGGCGGCGAAGGCTGGCTGATCCTCTCCGACCTCCCCGAACACTTAGGCCTGCGCCCCCACGACGAACTCCTCGACCGCATCACAACCGCAGGCCTCCACATCACCGCCCAACTGACGACCCGCCCCACCCACCACCGAGCCCACAACCCCACCTCTCCACTCCACCACGCCCGCACCCGCGAAACGACTTCCCTCTACCGCCTGGGACCTCGTTGAGTGGCACATCACGGAGTGGTTACCCCCGTCATTCGAGACCGTCGGATAGTCGGCTCCGGCTCACTTTCGGTGGTGGTCGAGGGAGGGGCGACGACACGATGCCTCGGTGGTCGAGGTCTGCGGCGCCGGGTCCCGACGGGTCCACGGAGTCGGCGATCGGCGCAACGCATCCGCTGGTGCGTCGGATACCACCGCGCGCCTCATAGGTCGTTCGTTCGGCGGCAGTCCACGGCGTATTGATCGCATCGGCAACGGGTTTCGGGGGCGAAGTTGACATTGCTAGTCGTTTCAGTGAAGACTGAAATCACTAGCAACGACGGGAGCTTTGATGGATCTCCATATCGAGCAAGTGACGTTCAACAGCCTTGGCACCGCGTGTGCTGGTGATCTGTATTTGCCCGCGGCGGACGGTCCGGTCCCCGGTCTGGTGCTGGGGCACTCAGGGGTGATGGTGAAAGAGGCGTTGCGAGTGTTCGCACCGTATTTCGTGCGGGCGGGGTTCGCGGTACTGGCGATCGACTATCGCACGGTCGGGGCCAGCGCGGGGCAACCTCGCGGCCAGGACTACCCGCAGCGACAGACGGAAGATTTTCGTAGCGCGGTGTCGTATCTGCAAACCCGCCCGGAGGCGGACCCGAATCGGATCGGACTCTGGGGTGTCAGCATCGGGGGCTCGGTGGCGACGCAGGCCGCGGTATTGGACCGGCGCGTGAAATGTGTTGTGGTGCAGAGCCCGAGCGTGTGGAACGGATGGCGATATCTCGAGCGGCTGCTCGGCAGGGAGGGCGTAGCCGCGCTGCGGGACCGGTTGGACGAGGACTGGGAGCGCCGATATGTCGGCCACGACAGTGCTCGGGTGCCGCACCTGACGCTGCGGGGGGAAAACATCGAGAGCGCACCGGATCTCGCCGCCGAGATGTTCCCGAACTACCGGAACGAGAAGACCCTCGACTCCGCCGAACATCTGCTGACCTTTGCGCCGGAGGACCTCATTCATCGCCTGGCGCCGACCCCGCTGCTGATGATCGCCAACGGCGGCTGGGATCCGTACCACATGCTCGAGGAGGCACAGAGCGCCTTCGCCAAGGCCGGCGAGCCGAAACGACTCGAGATCCTGCCTTACGACGTGCTCGGTCTCTACACCGGTCCCGGGCTGGAGGAGGCCATGGCTCTGGCCGTCGAGTGGTTCGACCGGCACCTGCGCCGGACCCGCCTCGTCGCTCCCACCCCGGAGCCGACCCGGGAGTCGGTGACCGCTATGCCACAGTAATCGAGCCGAGTACAGCGCAGGAGGACACAGCATGCCGGAACCGGATCGACAGCACGCCACGCTGGAGTGGGTGGAGCGAGTCGCTACCTTCTGCGTCGAGGAATGGGCACTGCCCCCCATCACCGGGCGAATCCTCGGCCTACTGATGATCTGCGATCCGCCGGAGCAATCCGCCGGCCAGATTGCCGAGGCGATCCACGCCAGCCGCGCCTCGCTGACCTCCAACATGCGCCTGCTGACCACCATCGGCCTCGTCCGCAAGGTGCGGATCCCCGGTGACCGCACCGCCTACTACCGCATCGAGGACGACGCCTGGGAGAAGGTCATCCATCGCAAAATCGCCGGCCTGGGCGCCTTCGGCGACATCGCCGAGGACGGACTCTCCTTGGTCGGCGGCACCGATCCCGCTCTCACCGAACGCATCCGGGCCGCTCAGCAGGCATTGACCTGGCTGCGCGACATCGCCGCCCGACACACGGACACCACCACCTGAAGGACCGATCGTGCTCCGAATCCGACCCGACCTCGACCCGATTCAGGAAACCCTGCTCCTCACCCTGCAAGCCCGAGCACTGGACGCGACCACCCGCACCCCGATCCTGGGCGACACCCACCAGGCCGAGCTGGCCGACCGGATCGACTACGACTTCACCGAACTCGAGCTGAAACCCAGCCTCATCTGCGGAACGGCGCTACGCGCGAAAAAACTCGACGACGCGGTACGCGCGTTCACCGCCATGCACCGAAATGCGGTGGTACTCGATCTCGGCTGCGGCCTGGACACCCGCATGCTCCGATGCGATCCACCCGCCGATGTCGACTGGTACGACGTCGATTACCCTGAGGTCATCGAACTGCGCCGACAGTTGCTTCCGCACAGCCCCCATCCGCTGGGCGTCGATCTCACCCAGCCGGGCTGGACTCAGCAGCTGCCCGCCGATCGACCAGCCATGATCGTCGCCGAGGGCCTGCTGCCTTTCCTGCCCGGCGACACGTTCCACACCCTGATCCGCGAGGCGACCACACACTTCCCGACCGGTGAGCTCGCCCTCAACGGCTACACCCGTTTCGCCGCCTGGGCCATGAAATACCACCCGTCGATCAAGGCCCTCGGCATCAGCGCCGCCCAAGGATTCGACGACGCCCACGAACCCGAAACCTGGGGCGCCCGCCTGACACTGATCGAAGAACAACTTCTCACCCGCGCCGGCGAAGTCGACCTATTCCCACAACCGTTACGCGCGGTAACCCGCGCCATAGCCCTCAGCTCAGGACTGTCTCGGCAAGCCAACCGAATACTCCGATACGCCTTCTAGTGTCTCGAGGCATCGCGCCGTCACCCCATCCTCAACCACCACCGTAGAGGCCGGTGATGTGGTGGTCCGCACGACGTTGAAAGTCATCGCCGCCGTTGCAATCTCTCTTGCAGCACGTGCAGGTTGGGCGAACGCCACGGTTACATCCAGCGGATTACCTCTGAAGCCCATGTCGAGCCCGCAACCGGCTCCCGTCGGCACTCAGGCGACTCCTGTCGGCGTCTCCTCGGGCTCGGGCGACGCCCAGTCTCTGGCCTGCCTCGTGCACGCCCTGTCCAGCGGCGCCCACTACTGCCTGTAACCCACACCACCCCCAGCGGCGGTAACCGCCCGGCACTTCGTTGAGTGGCACATGACGGAGGGGCTACTCGCGATTCGTCTCAACCATGGGCCACTCGACTGATGGTGCCTATCTTTGCCGCGAGGCGTCCGGCCGGATTCTGCCCGTATCGATGAGTGTTTGCCAGGCTGCCTGCTTCCGGCGGCATGCGGTGATATCGCAGCTTCGGTGCCGCTGCATCATCATGTGCGCCTCTGCGACGTCGGGGGTATCGGCCAGGCAACCCACAGCCCATGATCTGTCGCCTGTGCGGGGTGCGGCGACACGCCCCTCCATGGTGTCGTGATCCGGGGGAACCTGCCACCACAGCGAGGCCGCGACTGCGGGGGCCATCACCAGGAGCGCGGCGCCGATACCGATCGCGAAAGTGATCCACCCGTTCATTCGGCATCCCCCTGGTAGAGCTCCGGTGTTCCGAAAACCGGGCCTGCGATTCTGAACTCATCGCCTTGCGTACCGTTCTCGTCGACGAATACCCAGGTCTGCGGTTTATCCACAGCCATCCACAGGGGTCCCTCGGTCCTTGCGATGGCGAGCTTGGCAGCATCGTCGGCGGAGAAGGCGGCGCGCACGGCGGTGAGATCAGGGGAATCGTCCTTCGCGGTCATACCGTCCTCGCTGGTCGATGTGGTTGGTGTGCACCCGGCGCCGGGGCTCTCGCCGTCGGCTGGCGGTACGGTGCCGCCGACGGACCGGCATCACCCGGCGTCGGGCGCCTACCGGTACTTTCCAGCGGAAATACCGGCTATTGAAGCCACGCGACTACTACGGAAGACCTACGCTGACGTTCACGGACGAACACACAGATGGGCAGATCAGATGATCGTGACCAAGTGGACGGGGGTCGAGGTTCGTGCTCTACGCACTGCGGCGTTGCGTGTCAGCCAGCCGGAGTTCGCCGAGATCATCGGCTTCACTGTTGCAGCGGTACGCAAGTGGGAGACGCGGCGCGAAACTATAGAGCTGTCAGGCAGATACGCCGCAGCGATGGACACCATGCTCGATCGGCTAACCGATTCTGAGCGGGCGCGGTTCGAAGCCGCGCTCATGCCGGGGCCGCGCTCCGCAAGCATGCGCACGGTCGCCGACACTTTCGAGAATCCCACCGATATCGCACAGCGGGTCCAGGCTTTGACCGAAATAGACACGGACGACAACGTTCTCGACATCCTGATGCTGGCAGTCGACGACGTCGTACACCGCTACGAATTTGAAGGGCCGCGCCGGCTGGCACCCGAAGTGATCACAGCACGTCACCAGGTCGAGGCGATGCTCGGGCAGCGTCGACACCCTGCGCAGCTTCGTGCGCTCTACTCCATCGCCGGCCGACTGTCGGGCGTGCTCGGGTACATGGCGGTCAACCGCGGACGTTTCGGGCACGCCCGGATGTACTGCCGCGAGGCGTTCGCTATCGGCCAATTGCTCGGCGACACCGATCTACAGGCATGGGTGAAAGGCACCGAGAGCTTCTGTGCCTACTACCAAGGCGACTACGCGGCGGCGGTCCGGGCGGCCTACGAGGGGCTGGACTTGGCAGACGGTGGGCCGCAATCCATCCGCCTGTACTCGAACGGGCTGGCTCGCGCTCTCGGAAAGGTGGGCGACTCGACCGGCGTCGCGGCCGCGATCGCCGCTGCGACCACCACGGCTTCCGCGCTCGATACCGGCCCCGGCCTCACGCCCGCTCTCACTTTCGCTCCCTACGGCGAGGCGCGGATCATGGCAAACGCTGCCACCGCATTCCTTTCGGCAGGTGAGTACCAGCGCTGTCTCGGGTACGGCCAGCAGGTCGAGGATCGAGTCGCCGACTCGGACTCGGTATGGAGCCGATCTCTGGTGCGTCTCGACATGGCGGCAGCGATGCTCGGCGCCGGTTGCCGCGATGTCGAGCGGGCCGCGTACCTCGGAGTCGAGGCGCTCAACACGTCCAGCGATCGCCCGATTCGCTCGGTCTGGCAGCGGGCGCACGAGCTCGGAGCGATTATCGGAGCGATCCGCGCGCGTGGTTCGGACGAGTACCTCGGTTCGCTGCGGGCGTGGTCGTCATCCGCGCGGGAGTTCTCCGCGCCGGAGGGGTAACCGCTCAGCCGAGCGGGAGCACGGCGTGGTCGGTCCAGCGATACCGGCGGCCGTCGCGGCGCAGCTCGACCAGGTCGACCTTGCTGACGCGCACGGTGACCGGCGGCAGATCCCGCAGCGCGGCGACTTCGGTGATCAGCGCCGCAGAGTTCCGGGGTCTGTTGAGGTAGCCGATTCCGATGTGTGGCCGAAAGTCGGTCGTCTCGGCGAGGCGACTCGTGGGCCGGTGTGCGGCGGTCGCCGCACGAAGCGCGTGGTGCAACGTGAGTAGGTTGTGCCACGGGGCGACAGAGAATCGCAGCGCACTCGATGATCCGGTGAGCGGTCCTACCTCGAGGTCGAACGGTGCGATATCGGCGAGTCGTGCACGTGCGGTCTCCGCGATACCCGCGAGTTGTTCATCCGATACTTCGCCTACCTTGCCGACGCTCAGCAGAGTCATGTGCAGAGCATCGAGGGGCACCAGGTCGATCCCACCGTCGGCGAGGGTCTTCTGACACCGCTCGGCGAGATCGGTCAGCGCGGGATCGTCGAAAGTGAGATACCAGTAGTAGCCGGACCGGCCGGGCGCCCATGACTTCAGAGTCCAGTGGTCGTGCAAGTTCTCCAGTTGCCGGAACGCCGTCCAGTCGTTGGTGCGAATGGCCGCCGCATCGGACGTCGATGCCGGCTGCAGCAACGGGAATGGGCGTTTGGCAGGAACCACACGATTACTCGTTCGCTAGTCAAAGGGAAAACCCGCCCTGGTCAGGGCGGGTTTCGCGTGGAGCCGATGACGGGAATCGAACCCGCGCTGTCTGCTTGGGAAGCAGAAGTTCTACCATTGAACTACATCGGCAGAGGCAAAAGTGCCAATCGAGACTGTAGCAGAAGCCGCGCTCAGGGTGGGAAAAGCGCAGCTTGTACCGGTGGCAGAAGTCAGGGCATTGGTCGTCGGCCTTATCGCACTGTTCGCTATGCCCGCCGGTAGTTCGAGGAAGCACTCGCATCGTCCGGCCGTCTGGTGTCGAGTTCCCGTCGATTGGCCGATGTACCCCGGTCGGCGCGTACCAAGTACCGGTACAAGCTCAGGCAGAGGATGAGCCACAGCGCCCCGAAGCACCAACCGCCGAGGACGTCCGTCGCCCAGTGGACGCCGAGGTAGATCCGCGACAGGCCGACCGCGATGACGAAGAGCGCGGCGGCGATCGCGGTCCAGGCGCGCAGGGCGGGGCCGTGTATGGCGGGGAGCGCGACCGCGAGGACGATGCCGACCACGACGAACGAGCCCATGCTGTGCCCGGAGGGGTACGCCTGGTTGGACACACTGATCAGGTGTTCTTCGAGGGGTGGGCGGTCTCGGTCGGTGAGTTTCTTGCCGCCTCGGACCAGTAGGCCGCCGCCGAGCCCGGTGATCGCGACGAGCGCTGCCGCCGTCCAGCGCCGCCGCCAGGACAGGACCAGGCAGGTGGCGGTGGCCAGGGCGGTCATGGCGAGCGTGCCGCCCAGCAGGCTGATCGCCACCGCTATCGGGGTCAGCGTGCCGTTGCGGTGCGCGACGGCCCAGTCGGTGATGCCGCGATCGAACCCGCCGGGACCGTGATTCCCGACCACGCCCGCCGTGAGAGCCGCGGCGCACACCACCAGCAACGCGGTGAGCACCCCGATGATGCCGCTAATGCGAGGGGAGGTCACTCCTCCACGTTGCCACCTCCGACGCTCGAAGGTAACCGGCTCCTTCCCAGCTGGCATGACACCACCGCGGCCGAAGCGCGTCAGAACTTGCTGTAACCGCCGTCGATCAGCAGAGTGTCGCCGGTGTGGTACCCGCTGGTGGGGCTGGCGAGGTAGACGGCGACGGATTCGAAATCGCTCGGCAGGCCCCAGCGGCGGACCGGGATCCTCGGGTGGACGCGTTCGCGGAAACGGTCCCACGCGAAGGCCCCTTCGGTCATCGGCGTCTCGACCCAGCCGGGCAGCACGGAGTTCGCACGGATGCCGTGCTTGGCCAGCTCCACCGCGATCGAGTTGACCATGGCGATCAACCCCGCCTTGCTGGCCGCATAGGACTGCCCGCGCGGAACGCCCTGGTGGGCGGCCAAACTCGCGGTGGCGACCAGACTGCCACCCTCGCCCTGGGCGAGCATTGCTTTCGCCGCTTCACGCAGCGTCACGAACGCGGCGTCGAGATTGAGAGAGGTGACTCGGCGGAATTCCGTGAGATCGGTATCCACGAACGGAATGAATCCCTGGCTGACTCCGGCGTTCACGAAGCAGGAGTCGATGCGGCCGAGTTGCGCGGCCGCGCGGCCGATGGTGTCGATCACTTGCTGTTCCTCGCCGACGTCGCAGCTCAGGGCGAGCACCCGCCCGCCGAACGAGCGCAATTCGGCGGCGGCCGCCTCGTTGCGTTCGGCGTTGCGGCCGACGACGCAGACATCGGCCCCGGCCCGCGCGAGACCCCGGGCGAATCCGAGACCGATGCCGGAGTTGCCTCCGGTGACGACGGCGACGTGGCCGGTCAGGTCGAACAGCGAGCCCTCGGTCATGGTTCATCCCTTCCATCGCGGGCGGCACCGCCCGAATGAATGCGAGGATATCGGTCTCTCCGTATCACTGTGCGGCTGAGGAGCCCCGTCGAGCAGGCGCTACGCTCGTCGCGTGCTGCTTTCCGATCGTGACATCCGCGCGGAGATCGCCGCTGGGCGTCTCGGCGTCGAGCCGCTGCTGGAGAACCTGATCCAGCCCTCGAGCATCGACGTGCGCCTGGACCGGATGTTCCGGGTGTTCAACAACACCCGCTACACCCACATCGATCCGGCGCAGCGGCAGGACGAACTCACCAGCCTGGTCGAGCCGGGCGAGGGCGAGCCGTTCGTGCTGCATCCCGGCGAATTCGTGCTCGGCTCCACCCTCGAGGTGTGCACGCTGCCGGATGATCTGGCCGGACGCTTGGAGGGCAAGTCCAGTCTGGGCCGATTGGGTCTGCTGACCCACTCGACCGCCGGCTTCATCGATCCCGGGTTCAGCGGGCACATCACGCTGGAGCTGTCCAACGTGGCGAATCTGCCGATCACGCTGTGGCCCGGCATGAAGATCGGTCAGCTGTGCCTGCTCAGGCTGACCAGCCCGGCCGAGCACCCGTACGGCAGTGCCGTGGCGGGCTCGAAGTACCAGGGCCAGCGCGGACCGACTCCGTCGCGGTCCTATCTGAACTTCCCGATTCCGGCCGCCGCGATCGACGCCGCCGAAGCCCGCTGACCGGGGCCGAGTCCGCTTCGTCGACTGTGGGGGAGAAGCGGACCCGGCGGACGGCGGCGGGGAACCGACCGCGGAGGTGATCAGTCCCCGCCGCCCGCTCCCACCGCGAGCGCCGTTGTGAGGATGACGGACAGCGGTGGGAGCGTGTCACCGCGGCTCGGCGGGCTGACCCAGAAGCACCCTTCCCGGGTCCAGCGGCCGAGGCCGGTCGGCAACATCACGGCGCTGCCGACGGCGGGCAGGCCGATATCCAGCCGATTGAGCACCTCGAGCACCTGCGGTCCCGGTCGGCTGTCGGGCTCGGCGAGGAAACTCCATCGGATCTGCCTGGCCAACATGGGACCCCTCGTTCCCTGCTGTTCCAGTGCGGCGCGCACCTTCTCGGCACGCGCGGTCGGCAGGTGGACGACGCAAACGCGTCCGGTGATCGGCAGCATGGCGAAACCGCCCCGCTCGGTGACCGGCAGTCCGAACTCGTGCCGATAGAACGCCACCCAATCGTCCACGGTCCTGAGTTTCTCGACATTCACGGCGAACTCCTTGCCTTCCGACTCAATGGTCCCGGCCCGCCGCGCGATTCGGCATCGCCCGCTCACCCGCCTTGCGCTGCCCTTCCGCTGCCTTTGATACGGGCCGTATTTCACCTGTGGCCGCGCTCACAAACCGCTCGTACTCTGGAAGGAGTTCGTTCGGAAGGGATGACACCGTGGTCACGCATTGGTCAGGCAAAGAGGCCCGTGCCCTTCGCGATGCCAAGCGGATGAGCATCAGGGAATTCGCCGCCCATTTGGGTGTGCACGAACGCTTGGTGTCGAAGTGGGAAGCCGGGGGCGTCCGGGTTCATCCACGACCGATCAACCAAGCCGCTCTGGATACCTCACTGGCCAGGTCCGACGATGTGGTGCGGGCGCGGTTCGCGGCATTGATCGATAAGCCCGCGATCGATCGAACCGTCCCGCCGGGATTCGATGCGCGTGCCGACGCCTCGGCGCGCGTTCATTATTCGAGCGACGCGGACCTTTTGGCTCTCATAGACGCCGGTGCGATGAGAGGTGCTGCGTTGGCAGCGATTTCGGAGAGGGATCTGATCATGGCGGCTGCCCACGAGGCCAGCGAGCACGCCGGCAAGGCCGAGAGCACCAATGTCGGTGCGAGCACTTTGGACCAGCTCGACGCGGATGTCGTGCGCATCGCGAACGACTACGTGCGCATTCCGCCGGTGCCGATGATGGTGGAAATGGTGCGGGTGCGGCGCCGGGTGTATCGGTTGCTGGAAGGCCATCAGCGGCCCGCCGATACCGGTCATCTGTATCTTTTGGCGGGCACCCTCTCGGGTCTGCTCGCCAACGCCAGCACCGATCTCGGCTACTACGACGCGGCGGGCGAGCAGGTCCGGGCCGCGTGGGCCTATGCGGAGTTGTGCGGGCACAACGGGCTTCGGGCCTGGACCCGCGGCATGCACGCGCTGATCGAGTACTGGTCGCAGCGGCCGCGCCGGGCGGTCCAGCTCGCCCAGAGCGGGCAGGAGTTCGCGGAATCCGCGACCGCGCAGGTGCGACTGCTCAATATCGAGGCGCGCATCTGGTCGGCGCTTGGCAGCGCCGCCGACACCGATCGCTGCGTGCGGGCGGCCGACGACGCGCGCGAGATCGCCGCGACCGACACGCTGCACGACGAGGTGGGCGGCGTCTTCGGGTTCAACGAGGCCAAGGCCAACTACTACGCTGGCGCCACCTACATCCACCTCGGTCAGGCGGAGCCCGCGCTCGGCGCCACCCAGCGGGCCATCGAACTCTATTCGAACGGCCCGTCCGAACAGCGTTCCTACGGCGCGGAGGCGCTTGCCAGGGTCGACTGCGCGGCTGCCCACCTGATCAACGGCAGCCTGGACGGCGCGGCCGAGGCGCTGCAGCCGGTGCTCGGCCTCGACGAGGCCAAGCGCATCGCGCAGCTCGAGGAGCGGTTGACCGGTGTGCGCAGGCGGATCGCGGCTCCGGCTTTCCGCGACTCGGTCGAGGCGCGCAGGCTGGACGAGCGGATCGAGGAATTCTGCGGCTCGACGGCGGCCAAGGGGATCCCGCCCGGCGCGGCCCATTGAGTGACGCGTCACACCCGGCGGGGCCGCGGCCGCCGTCGTGGGCGTGGCGGCCCGTGGAGAGCTCGGACAGGCGGTTTATCCAGTTGCGACGGATGGCACCATGGGACGGGTGAGTCCTCAGCATCCGCACCATCCCCCGCGTGTTCTGGAGCAGTCCACGAAGCTGCAGAACGTCGTCTACGAGATCCGTGGACCGGTACACGCGCACGCGGCACGGCTGGAGGCCGAGGGCCACCGCATCCTCAAACTGAATATCGGCAACCCCGCCCCGTTCGGGTTCGAGGCGCCCGACGTGATCATGCGCGACATCATCGCGGCGCTGCCGTATGCCCAGGGCTACTCCGAATCCAAAGGCATCCTCTCCGCGCGGCGCGCGATCGTGACCCGCTACGAACTCGTGCCCGGCTTCCCCGAGCTGGACGTGGACGGCGTCTACCTCGGCAACGGCGTATCCGAGCTGATCACCATCACCATGCAGGCCCTGCTGGACAACGGTGACGAGGTGCTGATCCCGGCGCCGGACTACCCGCTGTGGACCGCCATGACCAGCCTGGCGGGCGGCACGCCGGTGCACTACCTGTGTGACGAGGCCAACGGCTGGCAGCCCGATATCGCCGACATCGAATCGAAGATCACCGACAAGACCAAAGCGCTGCTGGTGATCAACCCGAACAACCCCACCGGCGCGGTGTACTCCGCCGAAGTGCTCCAGCAGATCGCCGACCTGGCTCGCAAGCATCAGCTGTTGCTGCTCGCCGACGAGATCTACGACAAGATCCTCTATGACGACGCCAAGCACATCTCGCTGGCCACCGTGGCGCCCGACCTGCTGTGCCTGACCTTCAACGGGCTGTCCAAGGCCTACCGGGTCGCGGGTTACCGGTCGGGTTGGTTGGCGATCACGGGCCCGAAGGAGCACGCGGCCGGGTTCCTGGAGGGCATCGACCTGCTCGCCTCCTCGCGGTTGTGTCCGAACGTGCCCGCGCAGCACGCGATTCAGGTCGCGCTCGGCGGTCATCAGAGCATCGAGGACCTGATCCTGCCCGGCGGGCGGCTGCTCGAACAGCGCGACGTCGCCTGGGAGCGGTTGAACATGATCCCCGGCGTGTCGTGCGTGAAGCCGAAGGGCGCGCTCTACGCGTTCCCGAAGCTGGATCCGAATGTGTACGAGATCCACGACGACTCCAAGCTGATCCTGGATCTGCTGCTGCAGGAGAAGATCCTGATGGTGCAGGGCACCGGCTTCAACTGGCCGCGCCACGACCACCTGCGGATCGTCACACTGCCCTGGGCCCGCGATCTCGCGGTCGCGATCGAACGCTTCGGCAACTTCCTGTCCAGCTATCGCCAGTAGCGGGAAGCCCGGAGCTGGACAATATAATCGCCCCGCTTCTGGCCTGGAAACAAACTCGATGTACGGATACCCGTCGGATTTGGCGACTAGCTAGCGCAAAAGAAGTACTTTTGTGTACAGTGGTCCTCGGCACTCAGAGTGCCCGGTCGGATTGCCTACCCCCCCTGGGCATATCCGACCTCGGGTTAGGCCGCCTACCCCCCTGGGCCGCCTGCCCTGCGGGCGGCGGAGACATCCCCCTGCTCTCCGCCGCCCCCCTCTAACTCCTTTTTTCCCGTGATCGGTTCACATCAACCGCGTCTCCGCTGTGTTAGGTAACCGCCGCGACGGTCTTGAAAATGAAATCCTTTAGGCTCGCTCCGGGCGCAAACACATCGGACAGAGGAGCGCGGTGAGCGACCACCACCATCACCACGATCATTCGGGACCGATCGCGATCGGCGCGACCGCGGCGCGCGTGGTCATCGGGCTGCTCACCGCCATCGGGATCGTCGTGGTCATCGGCGCGATCGCGCTGTGGCCGAGCAAGCAGCACATCGATATCCCGCTGCCGATGCAGAACGCGGGCGGCGGCGCGGTACAGACCGAGGCGGGCACCGTAGTGCTGCAGGACATCGGGCCGTGCGGCAGCTCTTCACTGGGCAAGGTCTTCGTCGACAAGCCCGAACCGCCGCGCAACAACGCCTACACCTGCCAGCGCAGCCTGATCTCGATCGAATCCGGACCGCACAAGGGCAACCGCACGCTGCTGGAAATCGCACCGGGCCCAGGGCAACCCGACCTGCACGCCGGTGACGAACTGCGGCTGGTCCGCCAGACCGATCCCAGCGGGACGCCGCTGTACTCGTTCGAGGACTACTCGCGCGGGCTGCCGCTCACGCTGATCGTGGTGGCTTTCGTCGTGGTGATCATCGCGGTGGCGCGCTGGCGTGGCGTCCGCGCGCTGCTGGGCCTGGTGTTCGCCTTCGCCGTCCTGGTGCTGTTCCTGCTGCCCGCCCTGCTGGACGGCAAACCGGCGATCCCGGTCGCCTTGGTCGCGGGCGCCCTGATCCTGTACGCGGTGCTGTATCTGGCGCACGGGGTGAACCTGCGCACCAGTTCGGCGCTGCTCGGCACGCTGACCTCGATGCTGCTCGCCGCCGCGTTGTCCTGGCTCACCATCGAGATGACCCATCTCACCGGCCTTTCCGAAGAGCAGAACACGAACGTCGCGACCTACATCGAGCACGTCAGTATCACCGGATTGCTGCTGGCCGGATTCATCATCGGTTCGCTCGGTGTGCTCAACGACGTCACCATCACCCAGGCGTCCGCCGCGTTCGAGCTGGCCGCCATCGACCGGTCGGCCTCCCGGCGCGAGGTTTTCGCCGCCGCCATGCGCGTGGGGCGCGACCACATCGCCAGTACCGTCTACACGCTGGTGCTCGCCTACGCCGGTGGGGCGCTGCCGCTGTTGCTGCTGTTCAGCGTGGCGGGGCGGTCCATCCGCGACGTGCTGACCGGTGACGCCGTTGCCATCGAGATCGCGCGCTCGGCGGTCGGCGGTATCGCGCTGGCGCTCTCGGTGCCGTTGACCACCGGCATCGCGGTGCTGCTGGCCCGCCCGTTCACGACCAAGGAACCAACCCCCGCGCCGCGCCCGCGTCGCGCACGGCACGCGAGGGTCTGAACTCCCCCGTTTCCCGTCTCGTCAGGAGTTGTGCGGCCGCGGCCGCCCGGCTCAGCGCTGCGGCGGCGGAGGGAAGGGGAAGACCTCCGGCGGGATCGTGGGAACCACGATCGGCGGAAGGCCCGGCACCACGATGGTGTTCGGGCCGGGTGTCGGCGGCGCCTCGCTGGTGGTCTGCCGCCGGTTCGGCGGCGGCGCGGCGAGCGACTCGTGCGCGGGCGATTCCGTGGTGCCCGGCGCGACCGCGATCTGCGGGTCCAAGCTGGTCGTGCGCGGTGTGGTGGTGGGCGACAGCGACGGTGATCCTTCGCTGGTGTGTGAATCCCGTTCCAGCACCTGCGGTCCGTAACCGAGGCCGAGCCCGATCGCGGCGACCACGGCCAGCGCGCTGACGGTCAGCACCGCACCGCTGATCTCGCGCTTGCCGCGCTGGGTCGGAGCCGACAACCATGCGGGTGACAGCTCGTCGTCCAGCGTGGCGCCCGCCGTCGGCGTTTCCTTGCGGACCGGTCTGGCCAGCAGCGCGGCGCCGCGAGCCATCACGGTCTCCGGGCTGTCCGGCACGATGACGGGCACGCCCATCCAGCGTTCGAGCACCTTGGCCACCAACGGGATCCGGGCGCAACCGCCGATCGCGAGCACGCCGTGCACCGGGCGGTCCGAGCGCACGATCACGTCGCGCGCCATGCGCGCCGACGACTCGATGGCCAGCATGATCAGCGATTCGAAGTTCTCCTGCGCGAGCAGCACCAAACCCTGCTCGCTCGGCAGCGCCACCGCGGTGTTGGTGGTGAGCTGCTCTTTGGCCTCGCGGCACAGCGCGTCCAGCGCGGCCAGGCCCGCGGCGTTCGGCGGGTGCGCGATCCGCCCCGAGGCGATCTGCTGCTCCCGGATCAACGAGTCGAGATAGTCGCCGCTGATGTCGCTGGTGCGCTCGCTGTGCCGGACCTCACGGGTCTGCGTGTCGACCACGCTTACCGTCAGGCCCGAACTGCCCAGGTCGTAGACGACCAGCGAGGAGATGCCCCGGATATCGCCGGTGGCCTGGGCGAACTCGAGTGCGGCCGCGATCTCGGGCACGAGTTCGTAATTGGTCAGCTGCTGACGCGCCATGGCGGCGCGAATGGCGCGGGCGTGCTGCTCACTGCGGTAGGCGATGGCGGTGGCGCCGATACCCGGCGTGGCCTCCAGGGTGACTCCGATGGCCTCTGCCGCCAACTCTTCCATGCTTTGGTCGACGACCGGAATGGTCTGCAGATCGAAGGAATGCGGGGAGACATGCCCGTGGGGGTTTCCGGCGTGTGGTCGCGCCATACGGACAGCGCCGGCCCCCACCGAAACTCCCAGTACCGAACTCATCAGCTGCCCATCTCGTTTCACACTTCACGACATGCGAGCCTGCGCCGTCCGTCGGCGGAGACCCGCTGGACGGACCCTACCGTCGGCGATCAGCTGTGCTTAAGGCAGGACTGGTCGTCTGTCTGGCAGTAGCCCGCCTCGCTCCGCAACTCTACGGTGTACCGAGTCCCGCGTACACCCATCCGGCTGCTCTCCAGGTGGCACGATTGAGACAGTTCCGGCCGTCGATGATCGAGCGGGCACGCACCACCCGGTCCAGGTCTTGCGGGCGCAGCGCGGTGAATTCGTCCCACTCGGTGAGCACGAGCACCACGTCGGCGCGTTCGCACGCCTCGGTGACCGAGGTCGCGTAGTTCAGGGTGGGGAACACCCGGCGCGAATTCTCCAGCGCCTTGGGATCGTAGACGGTCACCACGGCGCCGTGCAGCTGGATCATGCCAGCCACGTTCAACGCGGGCGAGTCGCGGACGTCGTCGGATTCCGGTTTGAAAGCCGCGCCGAGTACCGCCACGTTGGCCCCGAGCAGTGAGCCGCCGCAGGCGCGGGCGGCCATGTCGACCACCTTGGTCCGTCGGCGCATATTGATGTTGTCCACCTCGCGCAGGAAGGCGACGGCGTGGTCGGCGCCGAGTTCGCCGGAGCGGGCCATGAACGCCCGGATGTCCTTCGGCAGACATCCGCCGCCGAAACCCAGTCCGGCGTTGAGGAACCGACGGCCGATGCGCGCGTCGTAGCCGAGGGCGTCGGCCAGCATGGTCACGTCGGCGCCGGTCGCTTCGCAGACCTCCGACACCGCGTTGATGAACGAGATCTTCGTCGCCAGAAAGGCGTTCGCCGAGACCTTCACCAATTCCGCTGTGGACAGGTCGGTGAGCAGGAACGGGACCTCGGCGGCGATGAGGTCGGCGTAGATCTCGCGCACCAGATCCTCGACCCACCCGGCGGCGGCGCGCTCCCGGTCGACTCCGAGGACCAATCGGTCCGGCCGCAGAGTGTCCTTGACCGCGAAGCCTTCTCGGAGGAATTCCGGATTCCACGCCACCTCGACGTCGGTGGAAGTCAGCGCGCGAGCGCGGGCTCCCAGCGCGTCCGCCGTGCCGACCGGAACCGTCGACTTGCCGATGATCACCGAGGGACGTTCCAGTAGCGGGGCGAGGGTATCCACCACCGCGTGCACGTATTTCAAGTCGGCGGCGTACTCACCCTTCTTCTGCGGCGTGCCCACACCGAGGAAATGCACATCGGCGTGTGCGGCCGCCTCGGCGTAGGAGGTGGTGAACCGCAGTCGGCCCGCATCGAGGTTGCGACGAAGCACATCCTCCAGGCCCGGTTCGTAGAACGGCACCACTCCGTCGGACAGCTTCGCGACCTTGCCCGGGTCCACGTCCACTCCGATGACGTCGTGCCCGAGTTCGGCCATGCACGCCGCGTGCGTGGCCCCGAGATACCCGGTTCCGAAGACTGTGCATCGCATGATCGATTGGTAAGCCCCGCCGATGGCCACGCCACGTCAGCGAGGCAAGGGTCCGGGCAACAGCAGGTGTACATGCGGCGACATCGCTGATCCGGACGCCGTGACCTGGCGTGATGCTCGCGCGGCACCCGGCTAGCATCGGCCTGTGCGACGTCGTCGGTTGGCCTGGACCGGGCTCTGTGCCGGTCTGGTGGTAGTCGTCGCCGCGGTGGCGCTGTGGCCGGTCTACGTGCGTCCGCGGATCGATCCGCCCGCGCGGGCGGACGCCGTTCTCGTGCTCGGCGGTGCGCACGACGGACGCGAACAGCTGGGCCTGCGCTTGGCGCGTGAGGGATTCGCGCCACGGGTGGTGTTCTCCAATCCCTATGAGAACAGCGCCATGCTGAACCGCATCTGTCACGGCGGCTACAGCTTCGAGGTGCAGTGCTTCGACCCGTCTCCCCGCACCACCCGCGGCGAGGGCCGCGAACTCGCCCGCCTCGCCCGCGCCCACAATTGGCACCGGGTCATCGTCGTCACCTTCACCCCCCACATCTCTCGAGCCCGCTACGTCTTGCAAAGGTGCTGGGACGGAGAACTCCTCTTCGCCGACCCCGAACCCGCCCTCTCCATCCCCCGCTGGGCCTACGACTACGTCTACCAATCGGTGGGCTACCTGAAGGCCTTCTTCGAGGACTGCTGAAGCACTCGGGAGTGCCGGTCGCACCAGGTTGAGGATGTGCTGGCATATGACTTCAGTTTGACTCGGTGAAAGAGGCGGCCGTACATTCTGTCGCGTGGTGGCGGGATGGTCGCCAGGGAAGCAACGGTGCACACCCTCCGGGAGGGCAGATGGATTACGACTGGTCAGCGGAGGATCTGGCGTTTCGGGACGAGGTGCGCGGATTCCTCGACGCGAAGCTGACGCCGGAGTTGCGGCGGGCCGGGCGCTTGGCGACGAGCGTGTATCCCGACCACGAGGCGAGCACGGAATGGCAGCGCATCCTGCACGAGCGCGGCTGGGCGGCGCCCGCCTGGCCGGTGGAACACGGCGGATGCGACTGGAGCCTGACCCAGCACTACATCTTCCAGCGGGAATCGGCGCTGGCCGGCGCACCCGCGCTGTCGCCGATGGGCATCAGGATGGTGGCCCCGGCCATCATCGCGTTCGGCACCCCGGAACAGAAGGCGTTCTATCTGCCGCGCATCCTCACCGGCGAGGTCTTCTTCTGCCAGGGCTACTCCGAGCCCGAGGCCGGATCGGACCTGGCCGCGCTGGCCATGGCCGCCGTCGACGACGGCGAGGACTTCGTATGCACCGGCAGCAAGATCTGGACCACCCACGCCACCGAGGCGAACTGGATCTTCTGCCTCGTGCGCACCTCGCGCACGGGTAAGAAACAACAGGGCATCACGTTCCTGCTGATCGACATGACCGCGCCGGGCATCGAGATCCGGCCGCTGGTGATGACCTCGGGCGAGCAGGTGCAGAACCAGGTCTTCTTCGACAACGTGCGAGTGCCGAAGACCAATGTGCTCGGCCGGATCGATGACGGGTGGACCGTCGCGAAGTACCTGCTGGTGCACGAGCGGGGCGGAGCGGCCGCGCCGTGGCTGCAGGTCATGGCCCAGGACATCGCCGCCGAAGCGGCGCGGCAGCCCGGCCCGGACGGCAACCCGCTGATCGACGACCGCGCGTTCGCGGCGAAGCTGGCGGACTTGCGGATCCGCACCGAGGTGCTCGAAATCCTGGAATACCGCACGATTTCCGCGATGGCGCAGGGGAAGAACCCGGGCCCGGCGTCCTCCATCCTGAAGATCCTCGGCACCGAACTCAGCCAGAAGCTCACCGAGCTGGCGCTGGAGGCCGCGGGCCCGCGCGGTCGCGTCTACCAGCCGCACGCCACCAAGCCGGGTGGCCCGATCGCCCAGTTCACGCCGCCCGCCGACGGCTACCGCAGCGGCGCGGACTGGCAGGCCGTCGCGCCGCTGAAGTACTTCAACGACCGAGCGGGCTCGATCTACGCGGGCAGCAACGAGATTCAGCGAAACATCCTCGCCAAAGCAGCATTGGGACTCTGATGGACTTCACGCTTACCGACGAGCAGGAAATGCTCCGCTCCGCGATCGCCGGATATCTCGGCGCCCGCTACGACCTGGAGAAGAGCCGCGCGTCGGCGAAATCGGAGACGGGCTGGCAGCCCGCGATCTGGCGCGGATTCGCCGACGAACTCGGCATCCTCGGCGCGACCCTGCCCGAGCGGGTGGACGGCACCGGCGGCGGCCCCGTCGAACTCATGGTGATCGCCGAGGAACTCGGCCGTGCACTGGTGGTCGAGCCGTTCGTGGACACGGTCGTGCTCGGCGCCGGTCTGCTCGAGCGTTCCGGTGGCGAGCAGGCCGACGCCGTGCTGCGCCGGATCGTGTCCGGTGACGCGCGCATCGCGTTCGCCGCGCTGGAACCGTCATCGGGACACGCTTTGCACGACGTGTCGACCACCGCCCGCCGCGACGGCGACACCTGGGTGCTCGACGGCGCGAAGACCGTGGTGACCAGCGCACCGCTGGCCACCGACCTGGTGATCACCGCGCGCACATCCGGCGAACGACGCGACGAGGCAGGTATCTCGCTGTTCCGGCTCGAATTCGACGCGAGCGCTCCGCCCGCCGGAGTCGAGGTGCACGCCTACCGCACCATCGACGACCGGACCGCCGCCGATCTCGTGTTCACCGGCTTGCGTCTGCCCTCCGACGCGCTGCTCGGCACGGAGTCCGACGGCTGGACGGTCATCGAGCCGACCATCGCGGAAGCGACCGCGGCGATCTGCGCCGAGGCGGTCGGCTGCATGCGCAAAGTGCTCGCCGACACCATCGACTACGCCAAGCAGCGCGAGCAGTTCGGCCAGCCGATCGGCAGCTTCCAGGTGCTGCAACATCGCATGGTCGACATGTACATCGAACTCGAGCAGGCCATCGCGGCGGTCCACCTGGTCGTCCATTCCCTGCGCGCCTCCGCAGGCGACCGGGCCCGCGCCGTCTCGGCGGCGAAGGTCACCGTCGCCAGGGCGGCGCGGTTCATCGGGCAGAACGCCGTGCAACTGCACGGCGCGATGGGCATGACCGAAGAGCTGGCCATCGGCCACTACTTCAAGCGCCTCACCGTGATCGAGCACGAATTCGGCTCGACCGACGAACATCTCGCTCGCTACGCGGCACTGACCAGACCGTAGTTCGAGTCTCCGGCCGGGACTCACAACCCCGGCCGGACCGGTCGGGCGGGTTCTGGGCCGTTTCACCGCTGTGGCTTGCTCCTAGCGCCTACCTGCTCCTGATATGACTCGGCCGGGTCCGTTCCCGGACCCGGCCGATGTCGGTATGGAGTTGTTGTGGGCTCAGCTCTTGCGGCCCGGCGCTTTCGCACCGGCCTTGAAGCCGAGACCGCCGGGCTTGGCGCTGGGCGGCGCGACTTCGGGTGCGCCGTTGCCGCTCGCACCGTTGGTCTGCTCCGGTTCGGCGGCGGGTTCGGGCTTTGCCGCAGGGGCTTCCGCGGCGGGGGCCTGCTCCACCGGAGCCGGCTCGGTGGGAGCCGCATCCTTCGGGGCCGGTGCCGGGGTTGCCTTGCCGGGGGCCTTGGGGCCGGGTCGCTTGAAGCCCGACTTCATGGCCAGACCCTTGGCGGGCACCGTGGGCTTGGTCTCGGTCGGCGCGGCTGCGGTCGTGGCTTCGGCCGGTTCCGTAGCCGTCTCGACGGCCGTTGCCTCGGCTGCCGGGGCCTTCGCGCCGGGAGCCTTGGCCGCGCCCTTCATGGTGAGACCACCACCGGGCGCCTTCGCGCCGCCCTTCATGCCCAATCCCTTGGCCGGCTTGGCCGCGGGGGCTTCGGTCGCGGGAGCCTCGGCCGGGGCTTCGGCGGCGGGCGCCGCAGCGGCCTTGGCGCCGGGTGCCTTGGCTCCGCCCTTCATCCCCAGACCACCGGGCGCCTTCGCGGGGCCCTTCATGGCCAGACCCTTGACCGGAGCGGCAGGCGCCGACGTGGCCTCGGCCTCCGCCGTTTCCGCGGCGGGGGCCTTGGCGCCGGGCGCCTTGGCCGCACCCTTCATGCCGAGTCCGCCACCGGGTGCCTTGGCCGGGCCCTTCATGGCGAGACCGCCGCCACCGGGCGCTTTCGCCGGGCCCTTCATGGCCAGACCGCCGCCGGTCGGCGCGGCCTTGGCGGGAGCTTCGGCGGCCGGGGCGGGTTCGGGCTCCGGCTCCGGTTCGGGCTCCACCTCGGGCGCCTTCGGCTCCTGGATGACGGTCAGGTTCTCGGTCAGCACCGCGGGCTCGACGCGCTCGATGGCGTCCAGCATCAGCTGGGCGACGTCCACCACCTCGACGCCTTCGCCCTCACCCTTCTCCTGGCGCGCGGTGACGCCGTCGGTCAGCATCACGCGGCAGAACGGGCAGCCGGTCGCGATCTTCGCGGGCGAGGTGGTCAGCGCCTCGTCCACGCGGTCGATGTTGACGCGCTTGCCGAGCTGCTCCTCCATCCACATCCGGGCGCCACCGGCGCCACAGCACATGGATCGCTCGCCGTGCCGGGGCATCTCGACCAGGTTGGAGCCGGACGCGGCCATCAGCTCACGCGGCGCGTTGTAGATCTTGTTGTGCCGACCCAGGTAGCAAGGGTCGTGGTAGGTGACGTTCTGCGACACCGAGGCCACCGGGACCAGCTGCTTCTGCCGCACCAGGCGGTTGAGCAGCTGCGTGTGGTGCACGACCTCGTAGTTGCCGCCGACCTGCGGGTACTCGTTGTTCAGCGCGTTGAAGCAGTGCGCACAGGTGACGACGATCTTCTTCTTGCGATCCTCGACGCCCTCGAACACCGAGTTCAGCAGCTCGATATTCTGCTGGGCCAGCTGCTGGAACAGGAACTCGTTACCCGCGCGGCGAGCGGAGTCGCCGGTGCAGGTCTCCTCCGCGCCGAGCACCATGAATTTCACGCCCGCGGTGGCCAGCAGTTCGGCGACCGCCTTGGTGGTCTTCTTGGCGCGGTCCTCGTAGGCGCCCGCGCAGCCGACCCAGAACAGGTACTCGTAGCCGTCGAAGCTGTCGGCGTCCTGGCCGAAGACCGGGATCTGGAAATCGAGCTCGTTGATCCAGTTGAGCCGGTCCTTGGCGTTCTGGCCCCAGGGGTTGCCCTTGTTCTCCAGGTTCTTGAACAGGCCCGCGAGCTCGGACGGGAACTCGGACTCGATCAGCACCTGATAGCGGCGCATGTCGATGATGTGGTCGACGTGCTCGATGTCCACCGGGCACTGCTCGACGCACGCGCCGCAGGTGGTGCAGCTCCACAGCACCTCGGGATCGATGATGCCGCCCACGTCCTCGCCGCCGACCAGCGGCCGCTCGGCCTCGGCCTTGGCGGCCTCCGAGATCTTGGCGAGCTTCGCTTCGTTCGGGTTGCCCTCGGCGTCGACCAGGCCGACCTCGTCGCCACCCATGTCCTTGCGGCCACCGGCCAGCAGGTAGGGGGCCTTGGCGTACCCGTGGTCGCGCAGCGACATGATCAGCAGCTTCGGCGACAGCGGCTTGCCGGTGTTCCAGGCGGGGCACTGCGACTGGCAGCGACCGCACTCGGTGCAGGTGGTGAAGTCCAGCCAGCCCTTCCAGGAGAAGTCCTCGATCCGGCCCGCGCCGAAGGTGTCGGTGTCGGGGTCGGCGGTCTCCATGTCGACCGGCTTGCCCTTCGACATCATCGGCTTGGCCGCGCCCAGCGCGACGCCGCCGTCGTCCTCACGCTTGAAGTAGATGTTGAAGAACGCGGAGAACCGGTGCCAGGCCACGCCCCAGGTGACGTTGCGGCCGACGTAGTACAGGAACGCCATGCCGGACATCAGCTTCACGAAAGCGAACAGCGCCACCATCGTGGTGTTCGCGGGCAGCAGCTTCGCCACCTGCATGGTGAAGAAGTCGGTGGCCGGGTCGGAGTGGCCGTAGGCGGCGATCTTGCCCGCCTTCACGAAGATCATGCCGAGGCCCTCGAGCAGCACGATCGCCTCGATGACGTAGGCCGGGCCGAACTTGGAACCGCTGAACCGGGAAAGGCGCTCCGGCAGACGCGGGTGGTTGAGCTGCCGCAGGATGATCAGCGTGAGGATGCCGACCACGGTGCCGATGCCCAGGATCTCGTCCCACAGGTGGTAGATCGCCAGGTTGCCGATGATCGGCCAGTGGAACGCGGGGTCGAACGTCTGCCCGTAGGCCTCGAACCACAGCATGGCTCCGCCGATGAAGCCGATCATCACCAGCCAGTGCGCCCAGCCGACGGTGCGGAATTTGTTCATCCGCGTGTGCGCGATGAACTCCACGAGCATCTGCTTGAAGCGCGGAAAGAAGGGCCGCCAACGGTCCGGCGCGGGCTGTCCGATCATGATGGCGCGCGCGATATTGCGGACGCCGCCGATGAACGACGCCCAACACAGGAGGCTGAGCGCCGCCCCAATCGTGCCCAGCGTCACTGTCAGGGCATTCATGTGCGACCTTTCTTTAGAGGCACAACGAGCGCGGCTGGTTCTGCTACCGCCTCGGTTGGCTCGTATCCTAACCGGCAGCAAGTTACCCGCCAGTAACAACCATGTCCATCGTACGATCGGGCTTTTGGGCTATAGCCCCATATGCTGGGGCTTGACCCTCTATTTACCTGTGATGAATGTCACAGTAAATTGCCCAGATCGCGCTGGCGAGTGGTCGACCACCACCGTAAACGGCGAAGCATTCCGTCCAGTCGGTAAGGATTGGCTTAGTCCCCATGCCTGATAAGGGATCTCGCTTAAAACGCGGCGTTCTATTAGGCTCACGACGTTCTGATTGCCACGACCGTCTTCACACCGCTCGGGGAGGATCCGGAGCCGACCACCCGGATTTGCTGTACAGAGCTCTCGCGTGCTGAAGACCAGCGGTAACGCACGACCTGATGATGGATTGGAAACTGAATTGAAACTCCGCAGAACCACCGCGGCGGCCGCGATGGTCATCGGTGCGATGACCATCGGACTGGGGACCGCCCATGCCGAGCCGGCCGCTGCTACGCCCGACCCGATCCGGTACTCGGTCAAGCTGGTGGAGAAGACCGTCGTGACGACGCTCAAGGGGGGAACATTCGAGCTGGCCAAGTCGTCCGAGGACGTCAAGGAAGACGACGTCTACCGGATCAAGGATTCGCAGGGCAACGCAGTCCTGACACTGCCGATCGCCTTCAAGGTCGCCGACACCGTCGTCCCGGTGAAGCCGATCGTGAAGGAAGACAACACGGTGCTCGAGCTGACGCCTGAGCAGGGTGTCACCGTTCCCAAGGACAAGCCGGCCAACGCGGTCAACGTCGTGGCGCAGCCGATCGCCTCGCCGATCGAGAACCAGCGCGCGCAGAACGAGTTCGCCAGCCAGTTCGGCATCGCGACCGCCGTCGGTGGCTTCCTCGGCACCGCCGTCGGCGTCATCGGCGGTGCGGTGATCGGCTGCATCCTCGGCCTGCCGTTCCTCGGCGTCGGCTGCATCCCGGCCGCGATCGCGGGCGCGGGCATCGGCGGCATCCTCGGCACCGTTGCGGTCGGCGGACCGATGCTCGCTGTCGCGGGTATCGACCTGATCAACACGCTGCAGGCGCCGGAAGGCACCACCAAGTGGGCGGACAAGCCGAGCGAGCCGAAGTAAGCCCTCGGTCTCACCCGCTCGTCGGATTCTCGGCGGCCCGCTCTCCTTCGGAGGGCGGGCCGCCGGTCGTTTACCCGGTCAGATCCAGCAGGCCGCGGACGACGTTCTCGCCCAGTTCCTCGCCCAGCGGGCCGAACGAGCGCTCCACCATTTCGAACGTCCCGTCCTCGCGGACGACCAGCACCGTGCTCGCCCTTGTCCCGTGCACGGTGTGCGCGACGAACCTGGCCGACAGCGCCCGCTCCATCTCATACGGGACGCCGGTGCGCGGAAGTTCGTCGTCAGCGGCTTCGGTGCGGTCGGCCAGCACTTCGAAGTAGCGGTCCACCGCACCGGGCTCGGTGCGCACGACCTCGCGCAGTCCGCGCACACCCGCCCGGATCTTGGGCCAGATGGGCTGTGGAGCGATCAGATCGGTTTCCGCCAGGCTCGGACCAGCCGACGTGACGAATGTGCCGTTGGAGAGCCCGTGGAAGCCCGCGGCGAGTTCGCGCGGTTCCGCGGCGCTGCGATTGGAATGCCACCACAGCGTGCGCAGGTCGGAGACCACCAAGTTGTAGCCGTTGTAGTCGTCGGGTCCCGCGGCGACGTCGAGCACGTACTTCTCCGGCCCGGGGAACTCGCCCGCCGGACCGCGGTCGGACGCGCCGCGCAGGAAATCCATCAGCAGCGCGCCACGGGAACGGGCATCGAGACGTTGATCGGCGGGATTTCGCACGTTCGTGACGGCCGCGAAGCGATTGTCGGCGTGCGGATGGGTGCTCAGGCCGAGCCAGGTGCCGGGCGGTTCGCCCTCCGCCCGGCCGATCGCCCCGGTGTCGCGTCCGGCGAGCAGACCGGGCGCTTCCGGCCACCAACGCATGGACTCGGTCGGCCGGGTATAGAACTCGTCCCGGTTGGCGGCCACGATCAACCGGTATTCCGGGTGCGCGCGCCAGCCGATCAACACCAAACACATGCGGTCCAGGATGCCGGACCGCTACCGCATGCCATGTGGCGTTTCCCCCTGCGGGCCGCGTAAGGGCAGTGGAAAGCCCCTGAGACGGCGAAAGGCCGACAGCTCGACGCTGCCGGCCTTTCGCGCGTTCCCGCGGTCAGTTGGTGCGGACGCGCAGTCCCGGGTTGTCGGAGAGCACCACGTGCACCGGCTGCGCGAACAGCTGCGGCACGTTACCGGTGAGCGCGCCGATCAGGTTCGGGATCTCGCAGATCGGGTAGTCGGCCACCGACGACGCGCTGGAGATGCCGAGCGCCAACCGGCCGGTCACGATCGGGCCGCCGCTGTCGCCGGGCAGCGCGCAGATGTTGGCCGAGAAGCTCTGGGTGAGCTCCCGGTCGCCGACCTGCACGGTCTGGTCGACGGCGTTGACCACGCCGCAGCTGAAGCCGGTGCGCGCACCGGACTTGCACACCGGAGCGCCGACCACCGGGGTCGCCACGCCGTCGACCGGAATCGGAGCCGCGCCGGGCGCACGAACGCCGTTGTTGGCGAAGCGGTCCTTGGCCTGGTCGTTGATCCGGATGATCGAGTAGTCCTGCTCGCCGAGCACCGACTTCTGGAAGACGCCGAGCTGCGCGCCCAGGCGGTCGCCGTTCATCTCGTAGACGCCCGCGGCGTTGCCGCTACCCGCGGACGGGATGTCCGGGTTGCAGTGGCCCGCGGTGATGTTCACCGTGTTGCCGTTGCGATCGGTGCCGTTGAAGCCGAGCGAGCAGCGCAGCGAGCTGCGTCCGGCGACCGAGGCGTAGCCGTCGCCGCCCGCGAGCGCGCCGCGCGCGTCGCCCGCGATGTCACCGGCCTGGAGAGTGCCCTGCTCGCCCGCCACCGGCGGGGCCATCACGATGACGCGCGCCGGGTCGATGAAGTTCGGCATCGGCAGACCCACCTGGTCCACGCGGACCGCGATCGCGTTGTTCACGGTGTCCACCACCGCGCCGCGCACCAGCGACCGCACCGACTCCGGCTGACCCTCCAGCCAGCGCTCGAACGCGCTCTTCTCGCCACGCAGGGCCGCTTCGCTCTTGGCGACGTTACGGACCTCGAAACCGGCCGACTCCGCGGCCTTCTTCGCCTCGTCGGCGCCGGGGCCCTGCGCCAGCGCCACGACCGCCTTGCCCGCGTCATCCAACCAGGAGCCGCCGAACACGGCCGGGTACTGCCGCTGGGCGGTGGTGGCGAACGCGGCGACCTGCTGCGCCAGCTCCGCGCGGTGCAGGTACTCGTCGGGCGAGATCTTCAAATCGCGGGTCACCGCGGCGACCAGCTCGGCGGGCAGACCGGGAGCATGGTCGGGTTGAGCCGTCGCTACTGCCGCCGTGGGCCCGAACAGCAGTATCGCCGCCGAGGCGGCGATCACTGTCTTTCGGATTACGGTCTGTCGCGCAGTCGATCGGGGAGGTCCTATACGTGGCAGGAGCATGAGCAGACTATATGGGGTTTGACGCGGGATGCCTACTCATCTTGTGGTTCCCGACTCGCTCATAGCCCTCCGACCGGGAGTATGCCGATCGCCACACCACGCGGGTGCGCGCTCAGCTCGCGTTCGGCCGGGTCCGCACGCTGATTCCGCTGCCGATTCCGCCACCGGAGGAGGCGTCGATGTCGGCCAGGATCGCCCGGATCGGGATGCCGAGGGACGCGGTGCCGCCGTACTGCGCGAGCGCGACGTTGGCCTCGTTGCAGTTCGGCGCGTCCGCGGCGTTGGAGCCACTGGTGATGCCGAGCGCCAGCGTGCCGGACACGATCGCGCCGCCGCTGTCGCCGCCGAGCGTGCAGGCCGAGCTGGCGAAGCCGCGCACGGTCTTGCTCTCTCCCTCGGCGGTGTAGAGCTGGGTCTCCACCCGGTCGGCGACGACGAAGCCGCAGGTGAACGTGGACGACTGACCGGACTTGCAGACCGGGGCGCCGGTGATCGGGTCGGCGGTGCCGGTGATCGCCAGCGTCGTGCCGTTGGCGCCGCGCACCGAGGGCTGGTCCATGCCCGCCCGCACCGCGCGTTCGTTCAGCTTGATCACCGAGTAGTCCAGCGCGGACTGTCCGCCCAGCGAGGCGCGCACGAAGGTGCCCAGTTCGGGGCTGGCCGGGATGTCCCGGACGTTCGGCAGGTAGACGCCCGCCTCCTGGTTGCCCTTGCCCAGGTTCGGATCACAGTGGCCCGCACTGATGTTCAGCGCGTTGCCGGAGGCGTCGACGCTGTTGAACCCGAACGAGCACACGTCGACGGCGCGCAGCGACGAGTCCTGGAGCGAACCGGGTGCACTGATGTAGGTGTCGCCGCCCATCGGCCTGCGCTCGACCGGTCCGCCGCTGTTCGGCGACAGGATGACCTTGATGTTGGCCAGGAGCGTCGGCAGGTTGAGCATGTGACCCGCGGGCGTGTTGGCGACGCTGAGCACCAGCTGACTGTTCAGGAAGTCGATGGCCACGGAGTTGATCGCCTGCGAGATCTCGCGCGGCAGGCCGGTGATCCACTGGTTGAGTTGCACCAGCGAGCCTTCCAGGCTGTCCGCCGACACGGGGGCCAGCCGGGTCTGGTATCCGTCGGCCGCGGCGATCTTGGCGGCGTCCAGCGAGGTGACCGCCATGACGGGCTTGCCGTCGGCGCCGATCCAGGCGCCCGCGTAGGAATCCGGCCGCTCCGAACGGAATCCGCGCGCGTAGTCACGCAGCTGCTGGGCGCGCGCGGCGCGGTCCAGGTATTCCGTCGGGGTCATCTTCAGATCCCGCGCGATGGCCTGCACGAGTTCCGGAGGGAGATTGTCCGCGGCCAGCTGCGCCGGTGCTTCGGGTACCGCCGAGGCGGTGGTCGTGCCGAACAAGGGAGTCAGGAGAACGGTCGATGCGATGGCGACAGCTTTGACCGCGGCGCGACGCGCCACCAACTTGCGCATGAAGTCCCTTCGTCGGCACGCACGTGCCAGCTAAATCCGTGGCCACGGGCAGAATCCGTTGGCACACAGTCTTCGTCCAGCAATCGACCGGTGTGTGGAAAATCATCCGACAACCCGGTCAGCGCAACACTCTAAGCCACAAACCCGAGAAGGACGCTACTAATCACCGACTACCCGGTATTCCCATTCCGGGGATGGTCGGGATCTGCGGCAGCTGCTGACCGAACGGATTGGTCGTGGGCGTGATGGTCCGCGTCGTCGAAGTCCGAGTGGGGGTGGTGGTCGGCGTGGTGGTGGGCGGCGTCGTGGTGGTCGGTTCCGGCGTCGTCGTGGTCGGTTCCGGCGTCGTGGTCTCGGTCACCACCGGTGGCTCGGACGTCTCGGTGGTGGTGGTCGCCGTGGTGGTCACGACCGGCGGCGGGGCCGGGAGCACCGACGTCGGCTCGGACTTGGCGTCGGGCAGCGGCGGCACCGGCGTCTCGCTGCCGTCGCGCAGCAGCATGGCCACCACGATGCCGCCGAGCACCAGGCCGATCGCCGCGGCGCCCGCGATCACCAGCGGCGTGCGTTTCGGTTGCCGCGCTGGAACCGCCGGCTGTGGTTGTTGCTCGACCTGCTTCGTTTCGGTGGCCGCGATCGGCTCGGCGATCGGCATGGCCGCCGAGTACGCCTGCGGCTGCGCGTCGGCGGCGGGCACGGCCGGGATGATGATGGTGTCCACCGTCGAGTTCTCCGCGGTGGACGGGTCCGGCGGGGTGGCCCCTGCCGGAGTGGCGAGCACCGCCGCCAGCGCCCCTCTGGCCGCGTCGTGGGCGAACGATCTTCCGTCGGCTCCGGTTTGGGCGCTGGGCAATTCACCCTCGCTGACCAGCAGCACCGAGCGCAGACCGAGGTAGTCCAGCGCGTCACGCAGCGAACGCACCTGCTCGGCGGGCCAGTCCGCCGGATGCGTCGCGTAGAACTCGGCCGCTCCGCTGAGATGTTCGGCGGCCAGGTTGATCAGGCAGAACAGGGCGGTCGCGACGAGGTCTTCGGCGCGGTACGCCTCACCGTCGTCGACGGGGATACCCGCCGGGTCGCCGACGGCGGCCACGAAGCCGCTGATCGAGTGGGACTCCTCCGTGGGCGGGGGACCGCCCAATTCGGCGTCACCGTCCTCGGACATGTGCAGTACCGACTCCCGGACGATGTACTCCGGCTGCTCGTCACCGTCGGTGACGATGACCGCCGTGCACTCGTCGTCGGCGACGCGCAGGCCAACCCCAGTGGCCATCCTCACCTACCTCGCTTCGGCGTTCCCGCTGACGGAACCGCACCCGGTCACACCAGAAGCGAACCGTGTCCCATGGCGCGGAGCATCGACAATAACTCCGAACGGGAACGGGCACCGACCCGGCGTCGGATGCGCGCGACGTGGTGCTCGACCGTCTTCGCCGAAATGTACAGGCGCGCACCGATCTCCCGATAGGTGAGCCCGAGCAGAACCAGCTCGGCCACTTCGCGTTCCCGTTCGCTGAGAATCGCGGTCTGCGGCGGCACGGGCGGCGGGGTGTCGCCGTTGTGCGCGGCCGGGGCCGCCTGTCGAGCCTGCGGCTCCTGCGGACGGGCGTCGGCGCGAACCGTGCGGGCCAGTTTGAGCAGCGCGGTGGCCGTCGCCGAGTCGGGCGCCGCGAGCGCCGCCTCGCTGGCCAGCCGGGCGCCGTCCCAGGTCATGCCGATTTCGGTGAGAGCGGCGACCGCCGCGTGGACCGGCGCGCTGACCACCTGGCCGCGCAGCACCAGCACCCAGGTACGGCCCGCGTCGGCGAGTACGGCGGCGTGCCGGTCACCCGCCTCGGCCGCGGCTTTCAACGCGCGCGCGTGCGGCAGCAGCTCCTCGGGGCTCTCGTGGGCGATCGCGGCCTGCACGCCGTACCAGTGGAAGGCGTTGGACCACGCGGGCGGATCGTCCAAGCGACGCAGCAGCGCCAGCGCGGCGTCCACCAAGGGCGCGATCCGTCGTTCGTCGCGCATCCGGATGGCGGCCAGCCATAGTTCGCCGATCGGCAGCAGCGCCAGCAGGTCGGTCTGCACGTCGTCGAACAACGGATACGCCGCCTGCCACGCACGGGCCAGCGCGGTGTGGTCGCCGCTGCGCCGGGCGAGACCGACCGCGACGCCGTGCGCGAGCAGGCGGTCCCGGACGTCGAGCCGATCGTGGTCGAGCGCGGCCACGGTGGCCGCGGCGGCGCGCTCGTCGCCGCCGAGCATCGCCGTCCAAGCCGCGAGCACGTCGAGTTGATGGCAGCGCAGGCCGCTCGCCGTGGCTCGCCGCAACGCGTCCTGGGCGCGGCGGGGCTCGCCGGTGCCGAGCGAGAGCAGCGTGGCGATGGAGGCCGCCGTGCAAGGCAGGAAGCGGTCCACGCCCGCGTCCGCATGGGCGGCCTGGACCAGCGCCGATACCGCGGCGGCGGTGTTGTTGCCCGGTTCGATGGTGTCCGCGAGCGCGGTCGCGATCAGCCGCGCGTGCGCGCCCGCTTCGGTAGGCGGCCACTTCGTCGCCGAGGAGGACATCTCCCGCGCGCCTGTCGCGTCGCCCGCCAGGCACAACACCGTGGCGCCGACGGCCCAGTCCGGGCCGACCCGGTGCCCCCCGAGCCAGGTGTACAGCTGCGCCGCGCGACCGACCAGGCCCCGGCGGGTGAGCACCGCCGCGCAGATCCGCACCGCCGTGGCGAGTTCCGCGCCCGTGCTGCCCGACCGCGCCAGCATCGGCTCGGCCAGGCGCATGGCGGTCTCGCCGTCGCCGGTCCTGGCGGCCGCCTCGGCCCAGCGCAGCGCGATCAGATCCAGTTCCGCACCCGCGGCCGCCGCCGCGGCGTAATAGCGAACCGCGTCGCGACCGGCTTGCTCGGCGGCGTCGACGAGGAAAGAGGCGAGCCGCGGATCGCGGACGCCGGACTCGGCCAATTGCAAGGCGGTGCGGTCGCGCAGCAGGCCCGCCTCCAGCCGGGCGCCGAGCAACCGGCGCTCGACCGCGACGAACCTGCGGTCGCCGAGCAGCGTGCGCAGTGGGGCAACGGCGGGTTCCAGCAGCAGGTCGGCGTCGGTCACCAGGGCGCTGGCCCTGGCTCGGTCGATGAGATCCTGCGCGACGGCCTGCTCCACGCCGAGCACCTCGGTGAGCTCGCTGGAATCCAGGCCGGTGCCCGTCGTGGCGACAACCAGGGTCTCCAGCAGGTCGGGCGCGAGGTTGTCCAGCAACCCGCGCGCCCACGCGGCGACGGCCGTGTCGACGGCGGTGATGCCCGCGTCCAGACGCGCCGAGCAGGCGGCTGTCAGCGCGGCCACCACGCCGCCGCGGATACCCGCGGTCTGCACATGAATGTGCTGCGCGACCTGACGCGGCACCATCATGCCCAGTTCTCGGGCGAACGGCGCCATGTCCGCGACGCCCAGCGGGCGCAGGTCGACCACGCGACCACGCCGGGCGACGGCGTCGGCGAGCATCCGCAGCCGCGGGTCGTGCGGGCGCGGCTGCGCGGCGATCACCATCGTTCGATGCCCGGATTCCACTGCGGCGCAGAGGTATTCGAGATCGAGTCGGCCAAGCGTGTGGGCATTGTCGATGATCAGCGCGGGGCGGGCTATGTCGGTCGTCACGCCCGCGGTGCTCGTCGTGTGGTGCACGGGGTGCGCGCCGTTGCGCGCATGCGCGTGCTGGAGCGCGGCGATGTCGTCCTGCAACGGGACGCCGCGGGCGCGCAGACGAGCCCGGATCTCCGCGAGCAGCGTCGACTTGCCGGTCTGGGACCGGCCGCGGATCAGGTAGACCACCGGTTGGTCGTCGGCGGAATCCAGATCGCGGAAGATGTCGCGGGCGCAGGGGAGGGTGTCGAAGGCGGTATCAGCCACCGGAGCCTCCCAGGATCTCTCCGGGAGCGCGCAGCACCGTGCCGAGGGTGTCGCCCAGCCCGCCGGTCGGCAGGCTCGGGGCGGTCGGCGGTGTAGGCCGGGGCTGTTGCTGGGTCGGCGCGGGTGGGATGGTCGGCGCCGGTGCGGGCGCGGGAGCAGGAGACGGCTGTTGGGATTGCGGCTGCGGCGCGGGTTGCTGCGCCGGGGAGTCCACGGCGGGCGCGGGGGCAGGTTGATCGGGATTCTGTTCGCTCTTCACCACGGCCGCGGTCGTGCCCTGAGCTGCGGACGAAGGCGAACCGGCCTGCGGCGCCTCGTTCCTTGCCCACGGTCGGCCGGTGGCGCTCGCCGAGTCCGTGGCGGCGACACCGGAAGATGCGGATTCCGTGCCCGTCTGCGCGCCCGTCGTCGCGGCGACCTGGACGGCGCCGGTGCCGGACTGCTCGGTCGAGGCGGGGTTGTCCTGGCCGGACTGGATGCTGGTCCCGATCGCGAGCGTGCCGGTCGCCAGCAGGCCGATGGCGGCCGCGATACCGGCTACCACCGCGATGCGCTGCCTGCTGATCAGTGCGCGCCTGCGCGCAAGCCGCTCCTCGGGCAGCGCCGCCAGTCCCGCCGAGGGCAGCGCTCGGGGCTGCGGCACGGTCTCGTCCTCGACCACCGGATCGACCATGGGGAGTTGGTCGGTCTCGGCGGCGAGCAGGTCGGCGGCCAGCAGCGCCGCGCCGCGTGCCGTGGTGTGCTCGGGATCCGGGGCCGCCACGACCGGCAATCCGAACTCGGAGGAGACGAGTTCGGCGACCAACGGTATGGCGCCTCCTCCTCCGGTGAGCAGGACGCGGCCGACGTCGCCGATATCGAGCCCGGCGCGGTGCACGGCGTCGCGGATCAGGTCCATCGCACTCAGCAGCGGTCCGCGCAGCAGGTCTTCCAGTTCACCGCGCACCAGACGCACGGTGCTGCCCTGCGGATCCGCGGGGTCAACACGCACCGGAACAACGGTCGCGGTATTTATGGAAAGCTCTTCTTTCGCTTTCCTGCAGTGCTCGCGCAATGCCGATAATCCGCGTTCCACCATTGGATCGAACGGATCGAAATCCGCGGCGAGCACCGCATTAGCCAGGACATAGCGCATGGTCAGCAGATCGAATTCCGCGCCGGCGACGTCGGTGCTGCGCAACGGTGTGCCGAGCAGGCTGGCGTGCTCGCCGGTACGGACCACCGAGACGGTCGAGCCGGTCGCGCCGAGATCGAAGACGATCACCGCCCCGTCGTCGGCCCTGCCGTGCGCGGCGTCGAGCCAGCGGATCGCGGCGGTGGGTTCCGGCACCAGCGTCACCTCGCCGAGTCCGGCCCGCTCGAGGGCGTCGCGCTGGACGTCGACGGTGTGCCGCGACCACCAGGCCGGGTGGCAGGCGACCGTCGCCTGAACGCCGCTCGGGCCGCTCTCGGCGGCGATCTCGTCGACCAGGCAGCCGATCGAGGTCGCCACCAGGTCGGGGGCGGAATAAGATGAGCCGTCCTCGGCGAGGATGCCGACCGGGTCGCCGACCCTGGCGAGGAAACCCTCCAGCAGAACGTCGCTGGAATGGCGGCCGGTGGAGCCGGCGCCCGCGCCGAGCATGGGCGCCATATCCGGCGACAGCCGCAGCACGCTCGGATGCGAGCGTAGGTAGCCGCCGCCGGACCGGCCGAGGCCGTCGTCGCCATCCTCCGTTGCCGCCACGGCGACCGAATTCGACGCTCCGACAGTGATGCCGAGCGCCAGGCGCTGTGTCATTCGAGAACCCCGTTCGAGAAGCTGTCTGTTCCGGTGTCGCTGCTGCATGTCCGAGATCGTGCGCTGGGCGTTGTGGTTGCCGACGCAACCGTTCTGTCGGTTGCTGGCCATCCGCCGTTACTTCGTTAGGGGGACGTTTAGGGAAATTCCCCTAATTCCGCTCCCACCCCTATCCGGCGGCCCCGGCCGGTCGTAGGGGTCCGCCCCGTTTCGGCGTAACGCGATGCGCTCCTAGCGTGATTTGCATTCCAACGACTGCGGATCAGCGAGGTCCGCCGGGACTCAGGAGAAGATTCTCATGACACCCAACGCGATTCTGGAGTTCATCCTCGGTCTGCTGCGGAACCAAGAGGCCGCGGTCGCCTACTGCGCCAACCCGACCCAGGCGCTGGCCGCCGCAGGCCTGAGCGCGGTGACGCCGGAGGACATCGCCCTCTGCGCCCCGATGGTCGCCGAGTCGGCTCTGGTCACCGGCGGTTCCCAGTTGCAGTCCATCGTGGCCGCGGGCGCGCAGACCGGCACGGCCGCCGCGATCGGTGCGGCGAGCACCGTGGGCGCGGCGGCGGTGGCGGATGCCGGAGTCGACCTCGGCACCGATCTCGGCGTGGATCTGGGTGCCGGTGCGGGTGGCGGGCTCGACGTCGACCTCGGTGTCGGTACGGGCGTGGACGTGGGTGCCGGACTGAACACCGCGATCGAAACCGGCCTGGAGCTCGGCGCGGGTCTGGGCGCGGGGCTGGCGGCGGGCCTCGAGACCGTGGTGAACGCGGGCGCCGACCTGTCCGCCGCCGTGGGCGGCCTGCTCGGCGCGGGCGCTCAGGTGATCAGCGGTATCGGCGCGGGCCTCGACCTGAACGCCGACGCCCAAGGGCTGGGCGACATCGCCGCCGGCCTGGAGACCGGCCTCTCCACCGGCATAGACGCGGGCGCCGGCCTCGGCGCGGGCCTGGAAGGCGCGGCGGACGCGGCGGTGGGCTTGGGCGCCGGGCTGGAAGGCGCGGTGAACGGGGCAGCGGGACTGGGCGCCGGGCTGGAAGGCGCGGTGAACGGGGCAGCGGACCTGGGTGCCGGACTAGGCGCGGGGCTGCAAGGCGCGGTGGACGCCGCAGCCGGTCTGACCACAGGCCTGGACGCCGCTTTGGGCACGGGTGCGCAGGCGGGCGCGGGCCTCGGCGGTGTGATCGACGCGACGACCGGTTTGACGACCGGGCTCGGCGCGGGCCTGGGAGGCGCGGTGGACGCGGCAACCGGCCTGACCGGGGGTATCGGCGGCAGTGTGCAGACGGGTGCTGATCTCGGTGCGGGTATCGGGAGTGCTGTCGACGCGACGACCGGGCTCGGCGCGGGCCTGGAAACCGCCATCGGTGGCGCGGCGGACATCACGACGGGTGTCGGCGCCGGTCTGGAAGGCGCTGTGCAGGGTGCCACGGACATCTCCGCGGGATTGAACGCGGGCCTGGAAGGTGGTCTGGGCGCGGCGACCGATGTGACCTCGGGCCTGGGTGCCGGTCTTGGGGGGGCTGTCGACGCGACGACCGCCCTCGGCGCGGGTCTGGACAGCGCGGTCGGTGGTGCGGTGGACCTCACCACCGGTGTGGGCGCGGGCCTGGAGGGTGGTCTGGGCGCGGCGACCGACGTAACCGCGGGGCTCGGTGCGGGTGTCGGGGGAGCTGTCGATGCGACGACCGGTCTCGGCGCGGGCTTGGGTGGCGCCGTCGGTGGTGCGGCTGATGTCGCCGCAGGTCTCGAGGGAGCTGCGAGTGCGGCAACTGATCTGACCACGGGGCTCGGTGCCGGTGTCGGCGCGGGCCTGGAGGGTGCCGTTGATGCGACGACCGGTCTCGGTGCGGGTGTGGGGGGAGCTGTCGATGCGGCGGGTGGCTTGGCTACGGGTGTGGATGCGGCGCTGGGTGCCGGCGCAGAGGCGGGCGCAGGTCTGGGCGCTGGGCTGAACGGTGCCGTCGATGCGACGACCGGCCTCGGCGCGGGCTTGGGTGGTGTGGCTGATGTCAGCACGGGTCTGGGGGCGGGCATCGGCGGAGCTGCGGGTGCGACGACCGATCTGACCGCAGGCCTCGAGAGCGCGATCGGCGGGGTGGCGGATCTCGGTACCGGCGTGGGTACAGGCCTCGAAGGGGCCGTTGATACGACGACTGGTCTCAGTGCGGGCATTGGGGGTGCGGTCGATGCCACGACGGGGCTCGGTGCGGGTCTGGAGGGCGCTGCGGGTGCCGCCACGGATCTCGATGCGGGTCTCGAGGGCGCTCTCGACGCGACAACCGGCTTCGGCGCGAACCTCGGAGGCGCTGTGGATGGTTCCGCCGGCGCTGCTACGGACTTGACCGCGGGCGTCGGTGCGGGTCTCGGCGGCGCTGTCGATGCGACGACCGGCTTGGGTGGGAGCCTGGGAGGTGCTGTGGATGGTTCAGTTGGTGCCGCTACGGATTTGACCGCCGGTGTCGGTGCGGGTCTGGAGGGTGCTGCGGGTGCCGCCACGGGGCTTGGTGCGGGTCTCGGCGGTGCTGTGGGTGGTTCCGCCGGCGCTGCTACGGATTTGACCGCTGGTGTCGGTGCGGGTCTGGAGGGTGCTGCGGGTGCCGCCACGGGGCTTGGTGCGAATCTTGGCGGTGCTGTTGATGCGACGACCGGCTTGGGCGCGAATCTTGGAGGCGCTGTGGATGGTTCCGCTGGCGCCGCGACGGGTCTTGGTGCGGGTCTGAACGGTGCTGTCGATGCGTCGAACGGTCTTGGTGCGAATCTCGGGGGCGCCGCGGGTGCGGGTCTGGAGGGCGCGGTGAACGGAGCCGGTGGGGTGACCACCGGTTTGGACGCGGCTCTCGGCAGCGGTGCGCAGGCGGGTGCCGGTCTCGGCGCCGGGGTGTCCACCGGGTTGCACGGGGCGGCCGACGCGGGTGCGCAGATCGGGTCGGGTCTGGAGACCGGGCTCGGAGGCGCGCTCGATGCCACCGGGCAGGCGACGACCGGGCTCACCGGCGGAATCGACACCGCCGCGCAGGGTTCCGGCAACCTGGCCGCCGGACTCGGAAGCAACTTCTCCTCCGCCATCGGTGGTGCCGGAAGCCTCGGAACGCAGGCGACGGCGGGCCTGGAGACCGGACTCGCGACGGGTCTCGGCGCGGCCGTGAACACCGGAGCGGAGCTCGGCGGCGGACTGGACAGCTCCCTGCACACCGGCGGGCAGGCCGGTGCGGGCCTCGGGACCGGTCTGGGCGGGGCGCTCGACGCCGGAGTCCACGGGGCGAGCGGCCTGGAGACGGGCTTGTCCGCCGGCCTCGATGGGGCCCTGTCCACCGGCGTGGGCGGTGGGGCACACGCCGGTACCGGCCTTGGAGCCGGGCTGACCGGTGCCATCGACGGCGGTGCGCAGGCAGGTGCGGGGCTGGGTTCGGGGCTTTCGGCTGGGCTCGATGCGGGAGCTCAGGCGGGTACCGGACTCGCTTCGGGGCTTTCGGCTGGGCTCGATGCGGGAGCTCAGGCGGGTACCGGACTCGCTTCGGGGCTTTCGGCTGGGCTCGATGCGGGAACTCACGCTGGTGCCGGACTCGCTTCGGGTTTGTCGGCCGGACTGGGCACGGCCGCTGAAGCCGGTGCGGGACTCGGCTCCGGACTTTCCACCGGGATCGAGGGTGCGGCTGGTTCGGGCTTGGAGACCGGCTTGTCCACCGGTCTCGGCGCTGCGGGCAGCGCGGGTGCGGGTCTGTCGAGTGGTCTGGAAGGCGCGTCCAGCGCGGGAGCGCATCTCGGTTCGAGTCTGGACAGCGGTATCGGCGCCGGTTCGCACGCGGCTTCCGGTCTCTCCACGGGTCTCGACGCGACGGGCGGCCTCAGCGGTGCGGCGCACTCGACCGTGAGCGGCGCGGCGGACGCGGGCGCCGGACTGGCGGGCTCCGCCGGCGGCGCGGCGCACGGTGCCGTTGACACGGGTGCGGGTCTCGGCGGCAGCGTCGGCTCGACCGCGCACACCTGGTCCTCGCTGGATGTGTCGAGCGCCTTCGGTTCGGGCTTGGACAGCACCGCGGGCGGCCATGCCGACGCAGGCCTGTTCGGCGACACCCATGCGGGCACGGAGTTGAGCGGTTCGGCGGGCGCCGAGCTGGGTGGCGATACATTCCTGCACTGACAGTTGCCCGGTAATACGGAAAGAGGTCCATACCGCGATGGGGACACCCGCGCCGAACGCCACTCCACCGGCGGTACCGCTGCTGTCGGTACTCGGTGAAACCATCGCGGCGGCCCGTGCCGCGGGCCGCAACGATCTGGTCGGCCGCCTCGAAGTGGCGGCCGACCGGGTCCGCGACCCGCGGCGGCGCATCGTCGTCGCCGGGCAGCTGGACCAGGGCAAGAGCCGTTTCGTCAACGCGCTGCTGAACCTGGACATCTGCCCGGTGGGCGACGACGCCACAACCGCGGTGCCGATGCTGCTCGCGCACGGTCCGGAGCCGCGCGCGGAGCTGGTCCTCGCGGCGCACGGCGACTCCAGCGGCGCGGAGACCAGGGTGACGGTGCCGATCGCCGAGATCGGTGCGATCGATCATCGCGCCCCGCTCGCGCAGGGACGTCGGATCGTGCGGCTCGAGGTCCAGATCCCCAACGCGTTGTTGGCCGATGGCATCGTGCTGATCGATACTCCCGGCGTCGGCGGGCACGGCAACGCTCACGCGGCGGGCGTGCTCGGACTGGTGCCCGCCGCGGACGCGGTCCTGGTGCTGTCGGACGCGTCGACCGAACTCACCGAGCCCGAGCTGGCGTTCCTGCGGCAGGTGCGGGAACTGTGCCCGACGGTGGCGCTGCTGCTCACCAAGACCGACCTGTACCCGCACTGGCGCCAGGTGCACGAGGCCGATCTGGGCCATCTCGCGCGGGCCGGCCTCGACGTGCCGATGATCCCGGTGTCGTCGCTGCTGCGCAGTCACGCGATGCGGTTGCAGGACGCGCAGCTGGGCGTCGAATCCGGCTTCGGCGTGCTGTACACCTTCCTGCGCGACCAGGTGGTTGCGCGCGATCAGCTCGCCACCCGCACCGCCGTGGCCCGCGACATCCGCTCCGCGGCAGAGCATCTCGCGCTGGCTCTGGGCAGCGAGCTGGTCGCGGTCCGCGATCCCGCCCAGGGCGCGGCGGCGGTGCGCGAGCTGCAATCCGCCCGTTCCGCGGCGGAGGAACTGCACCGCAGGACCGCCGCCTGGCAGCAGACGCTCGCCGACGGCATCACCGACCTCGCCGGAGACGTCGACCACGACCTGCGCGACCGTCTGCGCAATCTCGCGCGCAGCACCGAGGAATGGATCGACGAGCACGATCCGGGCAGGCACTGGGACCGTATCGCCGAACACCTCACCGGCACCGTCGATACCGCGCTCGGCGACAATCTGCTGTGGACCCACGCGCGAGCGATTCAACTCGCCGAGCGCGTCGCCGAGCACTTCTCCGAACTCGGCGCCGTCGACCTGCCGGACGTGCGCCCCGGCGCAGGCGCCGACACCGGCCGTGCCATCACCGGCACGCTCGCCGATCTGGAACCCGACATCGGTCTCGGCAGCAAACTGCTCGTCGGAATGCGCGGCTCCTACGGCGGCGTGCTCATGGTCGGGCTGGCCACCACCTTCGCCGGGCTCGCCATGCTCAACCCGATCTCGATCGGCGCCGGTTTGATCGTGGGCGGCAAGGCTTTCCGGGACGACAAGCAGGCCAGGCTGGCCAAGCGGCGCAACGAGGCGAAGGCGGCGGTGCGCCGGTTCGTCGACGATGTGGCGTTCCAGGCGGGCAAGGAGTCGAAGGATCGACTGCACCGGATCCACCGCGCGTTGCGCGACCACTACGCCGGCGTCGCCGAACGCAGCCTGCGCTCGATCGATGAGTCGCTGCGGGCCGCGCAGGAAGCGGCGTCCATGGTCGCCACCCGCCGCGCCGAACGCGGTGCGCAACTGGAACAGCAGCTGCGCGTGGTCGCCGAACTGCGCCGATACGCCGATGCCATGCAGAACGCACTACCGATGGGACCCGCCGGTACGGTAACCCCGTGAGACGTGATGGTGGCCCGGTGCCGGGAATCGTCGCCGAGGCGCATCGGCTGGTCGGGGCGGCGCAAGCGGCGCTCGCGGGCGAGCCGCGGCCTCGTGCCCTGCTGGCCGACTGCGCCCGCCGATTGGATCAGCCGCTGCGGGTGGCGCTCGCCGGTTCGATCAAGGCGGGCAAGTCCACACTGCTGAATTCGCTTGTCGGACAGGACATCGCCCCGACCGACGCGACCGAGTGCACCAGGGTCGTCACCTGGTATCGGTACGGCTCCACACCAAGCGTGACGGCGTACGCCCCCGACGGGGCCCGCGCGCATGTCGTGGTTCGCCGTGGCAGCGGGACGCACGGGCTGACCTTCGACCTGGAGCGGCTCAACTGGAACGCCCCGGCTCCGCGCGAGGTCGATCATCTCGAAGTCGAGTGGCCCGCCGCGACGCTCGCGCACACCACCATCATCGACACCCCCGGCACGTCGTCGCTGTCGCGCGAGGTGTCGCGGCGCACCGCGCGTCTGCTGACGCCCGGCGCGGACGACGAGCGGTCCGAGCAGAGCGTCGCCATCCCGGGCGCCGACGCGGTGGTCTACCTGCTGCGCCGGCTGGACGCGACAGACGTGCAGTTTCTCGAGCGCGTGGGCGCCGGAACCGCCGTGGCCAACGGTGGACCGGGGGCGCCCGGCCCGCTCGGCATCGTCGGCGTGGTCTCGCGGGCCGACGAGATCGGGGCGGGCCGGATCGATGCGCTGCACTCGGCGCGTGACGTCGCCACGCGTTTCGCCGGGGAATTGGAACGGACGGGTCTGTGCCAGGCGGTGATCCCGGTCGCCGGCCTGCTCGCGTTCGCCGCGGCGACGCTGCGTCAGCAGGAGTTCGCGGCTTTCGAGGCGCTGGCGCGGGTCCCGGTCGACGAACTGAGCGCCGCGTTGCTCTCGGCGGACCGTTTCGCGCGCGCCGACGTGCCGCTTCCGGTGCCGCCGGAACTGCGCGCGCAGCTGGCCGAGCGGTTCGGGTTGTTCGGCATCCGGATGGCGGTCACGCTGATCCGGCTCGGCGTGCGCGATTCGGCCACGCTGGCCGCGGAATTGACCAGCCGCAGCGGCGTGGACGAACTGCGCTCGGTGCTCGACGTGCAGTTCGGTCAGCGCGCCGATCAGCTCAAAGCGCATTCCGCGCTGACCGCGCTGGCCCGGGTGCTGACCGCCTATCGAGGCACCCCGGCCGATCGCCTGCTGCCCAGGGTGCGCACCCTGCTCGCGGATGTGCACGGTTTCGCCGAGCTGCGCCTGCTCGGCCGCCTGCGCACCGACGAGCTGGCGCTGCCCGCGGACGATCTCGCCGAACTGCACCGCCTCATCGGCGGCTCCGGGATCGCACCCCATCTGCGCCTTGGCCTCCCGATCGACGCACCGCTCCCCGCGCAGCGTGCCCAAGCGATGGCCGCGGTCCGGAAATGGCGCGCGCGGGCACGTCACCCGCTCGCCGACCAGTTCACCGCCACGGCCTGCCTGACCGCCGCTCGCAGCGCGGAGGGCACCCTGAGCGTGCTGCCGGAATGATCGCCCCGGCGGCGCGGTGACCTGCGGGGACGTCGTATCCACGCCATGTAGGGCGGTGTAGTCGACGTGGGCCCGGGTATGCGCCCTGGTAGCGAGAGGAGGTAACGATGAGCCAAGAGGACGTCGTACACGAATTGCTCGTCCGTGCGGGCACGGGATATGCCGAGGAAGCGGGTATCACGCTCGACGACAAACCGGCCGCACTGTTCCAGCTGCTCATGCTTTCCCAGCTGCTCAGTGCCCGCATCTCCGCCGAGATCGCGATCGGGGCCACCCGTGAGCTGATCGGCAGCGGCTATCGGACGCCGCACCGGGTGGCGGACGCCGACTGGCAGGAGCTGGTCGACGCGCTGGGGCGGGGAAACTATCGCCGCTACGACGAGAGCACCGCGACGAGGCTGGGCCACAACGCCACGCGCGTGCTCGACCGCTACCACGGTGATCTGCGCGAGCTGGCGAAGAAGGCGGACAACGACCCGCGGCGCGCGGCCGAACTGCTCCAGGAGTTCGACGGCATCGGCCCCACCGGCGCCGACATCTTCCTACGCGAGGTCCAGGACACCTGGCCCTGGGTCCAGCCCCATTTCGACGAGCGAGCCCTGCGCGGCGCCAAGCGCGTCCAGTTGCCGGAAGATCCCGACCGGCTGGCCCGCCTTGCGCCGAACCACCACACCGCGGATCTCGCCGCGGCCCTGGTGCGGGTGACACTGGACGAGAAGATCGCCGACGAGGTTCTCGCCGCCGCGCCCTGACCGAGCGCGCTCAGATCAGCGCGGTGCCCGCACCGCGCGGGTCGATCAGGATCTTCGCGTGCCGCTCCGGGTTGCCGAGGGCGGTGAAGGCGTCCGCGACGCCGTCCAGACCGACGGTCCCGGTGATCAAGGGGCTCGGGTCGACCTTTCCCTCGGCGAGCATGTGCAAGGTGTCGCGGAACTCGCCGGGGTCGTAGCCGAGGACGAACCGCAGTTCGATCTCCTTGTTGATCGCCATGGCGGGATGGAAGCGGTCGGTCTCCATACAGACCCCGACCACCACCACACGCGAGAGGGGCGGCGCGGCCGTGAGGATCTGGTCGATGATTCCCGGTACGCCGACACATTCGAAGATGACCGGACCGGCCGGTCCCGCGTTCAACGTGTGAGCCAGCCGGAAGACATACCACCACGGCAGGTTCGGTACCCGCCGCAGGCGATCCATGGCGTCGAATCCGAGTCCGAGGATATCGGTGACGCCGTTGATCCGCCCCTTCTTCGGGGCGGCCGTCCAGGGCGATTCGGTCGCCGGGTCGACCACGACGTCGGCGCCGCATGCCGTCGCCAGTTCCCGTCGGCGCGGCGAGAAGTCGCTGGCCACCACGGTGCGCACGCCCGCGGCTTTCAGCATGCTGATCACCGCGAGCCCGATCGGCCCGCAGCCGATGACGAACGCGGTCTGTCCCTTGCCCACCCGGCCCCGGCGCACGGCGTGCCAGGCCACGGCCATGGGCTCGGTCAACGCGGCGTGTTCGGCGGACAAGCCGTTGGGCACCGGCATGGTCATCGATTCCTGGACCACCACCTGTTCGGCGTAGCCGCCGGGCGCCGCCGTCGACAGTCCCACCAAGTGGGGTTGCCTGCCGTGCCGGACGATCGGCAGCGATACCACCGGCGTTCCCGTCTTCCACCTCTTCCGGCAGTCCGGCCCGTAATCGACCACCGTGCCGCTGAATTCGTGGCCGAGCACCACGCTCTGATCCGAACGCATGAAGTGCTCGTAGCCCGTGGCCACGGCCAGGTCGGCCAGGTCGTCGGCGTGGGTGCGGGCATGCAGGTCCGAGCCGCAGATACCGCAGCGTGCCACGTCGATCAGCAGTTGACCCGCACCGGGCCGGGGCGTGGGCAGTTCCGTGACCTCGAATTCGGCGGCGGTGACGACGGCGGCCCTCATGACGACTCCTCGGATCGACGGCGCACGGTGGGCGCCTCGGCCGGGGCGCCCCGCCGCCACCCTACTGCGGCAGGGCGCACCCCGTGGCTGCCTCGGCCGTAGACTCAACGGGCCGAGGCGCTTTCGGTTGCGGCTTCAGTCAAGCGCCGCGCAGCCGCGGGTACACCTCCTGCTCGAGGTAGTCGGCGACGTCGCGGCCATGGCGACGAGCTTCGTGCACGGCGACACCGTGCCGTCCGGCAACCTCCTTCAGCGCGGGCCGCGACCTCTTCTCCACCCCGCCGCCGATCAGCAGATGGGCGAACTCTCCGGTGTCGAGTGCCGCGAGCGCCTCGTCGTCGGTGGTGACACCGCGCGCGGAGAACCCGGCGGCCCGAACCCGCTCGACGGCGGCGTCCACGGTGTTCCTGCTGCGGCCGATGATCAGAAGGTCCATCTCGCTCACACCCCTACCGGTTGCGGGTCCGTCGCATCGATATCGATCTCGTGGTGTTCGAGCTTGGCACTGCGCGGCAGCGCGAGGAAGCCCAGGCAGACCAGCGCCAGGACGCCGATGCCGTACCAGAGGGTGCGCTCGAAAGTATTCGCGAAGTTCACCGCGTTCGCCCGCATGCCCGCCGTCGTGAGTACCTGACCGACGCCGCTGGAGCTCCGCTCCGCGCCGGCCCGGCAGCTGTCCGGCACCACGGTCGGATCGACCTGCGCGGATCGATCCAGCACGCAGGCGCGGAAGTTCGCGAGGATCTCGTCCCGCGCCTGCTCGGGCACGCCTACCGCGGCGAGTTCGGCGCGAACCTCCGGCGCGACCGTGTCGACCCCGCGTGCCGAATCGTGGTCGAGCTGGGTGAAGAACACCACGCCCACGAGCGCGACGCCCAGAGCCGTGCCGAGTTGCTGCCCGGTATTGAGCAGACCGGACGCCGAGCCCGCTTCCCGCGCGGGCACCTGGCCGAGCAGTAAGTCGATGGTCGGCGCGACCACCATGCCGAATCCGGCACCGGTGACGATCAGCGGGAAGACCATCTGCCACGAGGCGATCTCCGCGCCGTAGTGCGTGGCCAGCCAGCCGTAGAGGCCGAAGCCCGCGGCGTTGACCAGGCCGCCGACGATCAGCACCCGCCTGCCGAACCGCGGCGCGAGCACGCTCACCGAGACTCCGGCGCCGATCCCCGCGCCGACCGCGAAGAACACGGCGGTCAGCCCGGCTCGCATCGGCGTCCAGCCCAGTCCCGCCTGCATGAACAGCGTCCACACCAGGAAGAACCCGCCGAGTCCGATCCAGAAAAGCAGCCAGCTGCCCAGCCCGATCGCGAACGGCCGAGACCGGAACAGCGTCAAGTCGACCAGGGGTGAGCCGACCGTCCGCGCCCGGTACCGCTCATACGCGACGAACACCGCGAAGGTCGCGGCGGAGGCGGCCATCATGACGAATGTCCAAGCGGGCCAGTCGAGTCTGCGCCCCTCGGCCAGCGGGTAGACGAGCAGGAGCACCGCGCCGATGGCCAGGATCATGCCGACCACGTCCAAGCGCGGCGCGGCGGGCGAGCGGGACTCCTTCATCACCGCCGCGGCCGCGCCGAGCGCGAGAATGCCCACCGGGACGTTGACCAGGAAGATCGGCCGCCACACCAGGTCGAACAGGTCCCACTGCACCAGCAGGCCGCCGAGCGAGAGACCGACCGCGGAGGCGGACCCGCCGACGCCGCTGTAGAGCGCGATGGCCCGCCCGCGCTCGTGGTCGGCGAAGGTGACGCGGATGATCGCCAGGATCTGCGGCACCATGAGCCCGGCCATCGCGCCCTGCACGAAGCGTGCGGCGATCAACATGGCCGGATCGGTGCTCAGGCCGCAGGCCGCCGAGGCGAGCGTGAAGCCGGCCATGCCGATCAGGAAGATCCGTTTGCGGCCGAAGATGTCGCCGAGCCTGCCGCCGGTGATCAGCACGGCGGCGAAGGCGAGCACGTAGGCCGCGACGATCCATTCGATCTGCGAGTACGCGGCGTGCAGATCGGCCTGGATGCTCGGCACGGCGACATTGACGATCGTGACGTCGAGCAAGTCCATGAATCCCGCGGCGAGCACGACCGCGAACGCGATCCAGCGGCGGGAATCGGTAGGGGGACGAGTAGTGAGGTCGGGTTCCATGAGGGCCTCTTTCGGATGGGAGGGAAGTACCGACTCCCAAACTATGCACCTCGAGTGATTATCAATCAATATGGCAATCATGAAAGGTGCGTTAATGCTATGATCGGGGAGTGCCCGAAGCCGATCCGACGCCGCTGTCCGACCACGTCGCCTTTCTGCTCGGGCAGCTCGGGTTCCACACCGCGTACCGCTTCAGCGACGGGTTGGCCCCGCTCGGCATCGGTCCCAGGCATTTCGGCACGTTGCGCGTGCTGCGCGAGCACGACGGCCAGTCGCAGCAGCAGCTGTGCGAGACGCTGGGCATCCATCGCAACGTGATGGTCGGGTTGGTCGACGAGCTGGAGAAGCGCGGCCTGGTCGAGCGCCGCAAGCATCCGGCCGACCGCCGGGCGCACGCCGTCTACCTGCTGCCCGCCGCGCATGATCTGCTGGCCCGGGCTCAACGTGTCGTCGACGGACTCGAGTCCGACCTGCTGCGCGAATTCGAGGCGGCCGACCGCGCCACCTTGTTGCGGCTGTTGCAGCGGCTCGCGGCGACGAACGGGCTGGAACCGGGCATTCATCCCGGACTCTCCCGCTGATTCCTGCCCTCCATGGCTTCCTCGCCGCGCCGGAAGTGTGTGGCAGGTCACGCATGTGCGTCGCTGTCCGGGAATTAAACGCGCGAGTCGTCCGTTGAGCCTGTCGACAAGATTGAGTGTGTACGACTCAAGTTTCGGTTGACTCCGAGACTCCTGCGAGGCAGGATTGAGCCGACCACGCTCAGTGTTGCTGGGGCCGTGCTCCGTGAGGTGCTAGGGGCGAGGTCTCGCGGCGTCCCGCAGCGGACGCCGAGGGCGGTTTCGCCCGGCACCTACACATATCGGTACGTCAATTAGGAGGAACCACTATGGCTCGTGCGGTCGGAATCGACCTCGGGACCACGAACTCGGTCGTCGCCGTTCTCGAAGGCGGTGAACCGGTCGTCGTCGCCAACTCGGAAGGATCGCGCACCACCCCGTCGATCGTCGCGTTCGCGAAGAACGGCGAGGTACTGGTCGGCCAGCCGGCGAAGAACCAGGCCGTCACCAACGTCGACCGCACCATTCGCTCCGTCAAGCGGCACATCGGCACCGACTGGTCGGTGGACATCGACGACAAGAAGTACACGCCGCAGGAGATCAGCGCGCGCGTGCTGATGAAGCTCAAGCGCGACGCGGAGTCCTACCTCGGTGAGGAGATCACCGACGCGGTCATCACCGTGCCCGCCTACTTCGAGGACGCCCAGCGGCAGGCCACGAAGGAAGCAGGCCAGATCGCGGGCCTGAACGTCCTGCGCATCGTCAACGAGCCCACCGCCGCGGCGCTCGCCTACGGCCTGGACAAGGGCGACAAGGAACAGACCATCCTGGTCTTCGACCTCGGTGGCGGCACCTTCGACGTCTCGCTGCTGGAAATCGGCGAGGGCGTCGTCGAGGTCCGCGCCACCTCCGGCGACAACCACCTCGGTGGTGACGACTGGGACGAGCGGGTCGTGCAGTGGCTGGTCGACAAGTTCAAGGCCAGCTCGGGCATCGACCTCACCAAGGACAAGATGGCCATGCAGCGGCTGCGTGAGGCCGCCGAGAAGGCCAAGATCGAGCTGAGCTCCTCGCAGAGCACCTCGATCAACCTGCCCTACATCACCGTCGACGCGGAGAAGAACCCGCTGTTCCTCGACGAGCAGCTGACTCGCGCCGAGTTCCAGAAGATCACCTCGGACCTGCTCGACCGCACCCGCGCGCCGTTCCAGTCCGTGATCAAGGACGCGGGCATCAAGGTGTCCGACATCGACCACGTGGTGCTCGTCGGCGGTTCCACCCGTATGCCGGCCGTCACCGACCTGGTGCGCGAGCTGACCGGTGGCAAGGAGCCCAACAAGGGCGTGAACCCGGACGAGGTCGTCGCCGTCGGCGCCGCCCTGCAGGCCGGTGTGCTCAAGGGTGAGGTCAAGGACGTCCTGCTGCTCGACGTGACCCCGCTGTCGCTGGGCATCGAGACCAAGGGCGGCGTGATGACCAAGCTCATCGAGCGCAACACCACCATCCCGACCAAGCGCTCGGAGACCTTCACCACGGCTGACGACAACCAGCCGTCGGTGCAGATCCAGGTGTTCCAGGGTGAGCGCGAGATCGCCTCGCACAACAAGCTGCTCGGCTCCTTCGAGCTGACCGGCATCCCGCCCGCCCCGCGCGGCGTGCCGCAGATCGAGGTCACCTTCGACATCGACGCCAACGGCATCGTGCACGTCACCGCGAAGGACAAGGGCACCGGCAAGGAGAACACGATCAAGATCCAGGACGGCTCCGGCCTGTCCAAGGAGGAGATCGATCGGATGGTCAAGGACGCCGAGGCGCACGCGGCCGAGGACAAGGCGCGTCGCGAGGAGGCGGAGACCCGCAACCAGGCCGAGTCGCTGGTCCACCAGACCGAGAAGTTCATCAAGGAGAACGAGGACAAGGTCCCCGCGGACGTCAAGACCAAGGTGGAGGCGGCCATCGCCGAGGCGAACGAGGCTCTGAAGGGCACCGACATCGCTGCGGTCAAGGCGGCCGTCGAGAAGCTGGCCACCGAGTCGCAGGCGCTCGGCCAGGCCATCTACGAGGCCTCCGCCGCGGACGCCGCCGCGCAGGGCGACGGCGCGACCAGCGCCGCGTCGGATGACCAGGTCGTGGACGCCGAGGTCGTGGACGAGCCGGTCGACACGGAGAAGAAGTGACCGAGGACAACTCCGAGAAGGAGCCGATCACCTTCGTCGACAACCGGAAGATCGATCCGGAGACCGGTGACGTCAGGCAGCAGGCCGCGGACAACGGCGCCGCGGCCGCGCAGGCCCCGCAGGTGGACGAGGGCGTGGACATCGACAACGACGACGCCCTCGCCGACACTATCAGCGGCGAGCTCGCCGAGCGCACCGCCGACCTGCAGCGGCTGACCGCCGAGTACGCCAACTACCGGCGCCGGGTCGAGCGCGACCGCAAGGCCGTCATCGACAACGCCAAGGCGTCGGTGGTCACCGAGTTGCTCGGCGTGCTCGACGATCTCGACCGCGCGCGGGCGCACGGCGACCTGGAATCGGGTCCGCTGCGGTCGGTGGCCGACAAGCTGTCGGCCGCGCTGCTCAAGCAGGGTCTCGAGGAGTTCGGTTCAGAGGGCGAGCCTTTCGACCCGACCCTGCACGAGGCCGTGCAGCACGAGGGCTCCGGCCACGACCCGGTGATCGGCATTGTGATGCGCAAAGGCTATCGCTTCGGCGATAGGGTGCTTCGGCACGCGCTCGTCGGGGTAACCGACGGCGTAGCCGATCTGACGGAAAACGCTGTTCAACCTACTGAAGAGGCATCGGATGTTGATGCCGGCGCGAACGATCAATAAGGACGCGAGAGGAGGAGATGCTCGGTGAGCCAACGGGAGTGGATCGAAAAGGACTTCTACAAGGAGCTGGGTATTTCCTCCGGCGCCTCGCAGGACGAGATCAAGAAGGCCTATCGCAAGCTCGCCAGGGACTTGCATCCGGACGCCAACCCCGGTGACACCAAAGCCGAGGAGCGGTTCAAGGCCGTCAGCGAGGCGCACGCCGTGCTGTCGGATCCGGCCAAGCGCAAGGAGTACGACGACACCCGCAAGCTCTTCGCGGGTGGCGGCTACGGTCGCGGTGGCTTCGGCGGCGGTACCGGTGGCGGCTTCTCGCAGGAGTTCAACCTCGGGGACATCTTCGGCGGCGCCGCCGGTGCCGCCGACGGTGGCCTCGGCGACCTGCTCGGCGGTCTGTTCAACCGGGGCGGCACGCGGTCGTCGAGCCGCCCCAGGCGCGGGGCCGACGTGGAGACCGAGACGACGCTCGGTTTCCGGGAAGCGGCCCAGGGCGTCACGGTCCCGCTGCGGATGACCAGCCCCTCGCCGTGCACGACGTGTCACGGCAGCGGCGCCAAACCGGGCACGAGTCCGCGAGTCTGCCCGATCTGCAACGGGACCGGCATCGTCAGCCGCAACCAGGGCGCGTTCGGCTTCAGCGAGCCGTGCGACGAGTGCCGGGGCAGCGGGTCGATCATCGACGACCCGTGCCTCGACTGCCAGGGCAGCGGCATCCAGAACCGCACGCGCACCATCACGGTGCGGATTCCTCCCGGAGTCGGTGACGGTCAACGGATCCGGCTGGCCGGTCAGGGCGAGGCGGGGCTGCGCGGGGCGCCCTCGGGCGACCTGTATGTCACCGTCCACGTCAGCCAGGACAAGGTCTTCGGCCGCAACGGCGACGACCTGACCCTGGTTCTGCCGGTCAGTTACAGTGAATTGGTCCTCGGTACAACGGTTTCGGTGCCCACTCTGGACGGCCGGGTCGGCGTCAAGGTGCCTCCGGGTACCGCCGACGGCCGCACCTTGCGGGTGCGCGGCCGTGGCGTGCCCAAGCGCGGCGGCGGCGCGGGCGACCTACTGGTAACGGTGAAGGTCGCGATTCCGCAGAAGCTGGACAACGACGCCGTCGAGGCGCTGAAGCGCTACCAGGAGGCGGAACGGGCCGGCGGCTTCGACCCACGTGCGGGATGGGCAGGTGCGTGATGTCCTCCGAACCGAAGAACGCGTCCGGCGGGTCGCGGGCCGAGTTCTTCATGATCTCGGTCGCGGCCCAGCTGGCCGGCATGCACGCGCAGACGCTGCGCACGTATGACCGTCTGGGACTGGTCACGCCGCAACGTACTTCGGGCGGTGGTCGGCGCTACTCGGCCCGGGACGTGGAGCTGCTGCGCGAGGTGCAGCGGCTGTCCCAGGACGAGGGCGTCAACCTGGCGGGCATCAAGCGCATCATCGAACTGACCAATCAGGTGGAGGAACTGCGCCAGCAGGTCGCGGAACTGTCGGCCGAGCTGGAGCGGACGCGGGCGGCGTACCGTCCGGATCTCGCTCCGCAGCAGCGCAGTACCGCGCTGGTCGTCTGGCAGCCGCGGCATCGTCGTGAGGACGGTCAGCGCAGACGATAACCGGCACGACGACGGCCCCGGCCTCGGTCGCACATCGCGATCCGGCGCCGGGGCCGTCGTCGTGCGCGGGCATTGTCACAAATATTTGCTGAAGATAAACCAGAACATGTTCGGCGGAAGTGATGCGGCATCATCTATTTCGTTGTCGAATCAACTGGACCTTTTCACCATAGATCAGTTTACGTAACCGGTTCGGCCTACCCGATTCGATCCACCTCGGATGGACGCCATGTTGCCCTGAAGTCGCTAGAACAGACCAATCGGGACGTAATTCCACAAGAGGGCCTTACCAATTCGGTATGCACACGACTGATTTTGTGCCGAATCCCCGGTCTTGCAGTCGGTTTCTCTGGCGTGTCGCCCTGGGTATCCTCGTTTCGACGAAATTGAGCGCGGTATGTTCCTTCGAAAGATTCCGTTGCTGGCAAACCTCGCCTACACTCCTTGCCATCGGCTGCTGTCGAGTGGCCCCGCAGCACCTCACTCGCCGGCATGGTTCGTGAACGAGTGCGAAATGGGGTTGTGAGACCAATGGATTCACGCACTGTCGCTTTGATCAGAACTACGTTCAAGGCGGTTGCTGCGGAGGATGGGGGGCCGGAGAAACTGGCGAGATCGTTCTACGCGATCTTGTTCACCGACTACCCGCACGTCCGCGATTTCTTTCCCGCCGCGATGGACTCCCAGCGCGACCGGCTGGTCAAGGCGATCTCCTATGCACTGGATCGGTTGGAGGAGCCCGACAAGCTGCTGCCCTTCCTGGCTCAGCTCGGCAGGGACCACCGCAAATACGGCGTGCAGCCCGCGCACTACGCCGCCGTCGCCACCGCGCTGAAGAACGCCGTGAAGGTGTTCGCGGGCACCGAGATGTGGACCGACGAGGTGGACCGCGCCTGGGACGAGGGCCTGCAGATCATCTCCGACACCATGATCGGCGCGGCGGAGAAGGAGACCACGCCGTCGGTGTGGACCGGCACGGTGATCGAGCGCCGCGAGGTGCTGCGCAACCTGGTCGTCGTCCGGCTGCAACTGGATCAGCCGATGCGCTATGCCGCGGGCCAGTACTTGAGCGTGCAGGTTCCGTCGCGGCCGCGCATGTGGCGCTATCTCTCGCCCGCCGTGCCGGCGAATGCCAACGGTGAGATCGAGTTCCACGTCCGCAGCGTGCTCGGCGGCTGGGTCAGCTCGGCCATCGTCGGCCAGACTGTCGTCGGCGACCAATGGCTGCTCGGCTCGCCACTCGGCGGCCTCGGCGTTCCGCGCAACGCCAAACGCAAGATGCTGATGGTCGGCTGCGGCACCGGAATCGCGCCGCTGCGCGCGCAGCTGATGTCGATGGCGATGCGGCGGACCAATCCGAAGGTGCATCTGTTTGTCGGCGGCCACCACCCCTGCGACCTCTACGACCTGGAGACCCTGAGCAAGCTGGCGATGGCCAACCGCTGGCTCACGGTCACGCCGGTGAGCGAGCACGACGAAAACCCCTGGTGGTACCCGGAACCGGAGGAGCCGCGCACCACCTGGCCGGGCCTGGAACCCCGCGTCACCGGCCAGATCGGCAAGGTCGTCGCCAGTTTCGGCGCATGGTCCGACCGCGACGTGCAGATCGTCGGCTCACCCTCGATGGTGCAGACCACCAAGTTCCGACTCATGGCAGCCGGAACCCTGGCGAAGAACATCCGCCACGACCCGTTGTATTAGTCCGGCGCCTGCGGCGCCGGGTGTTCGCGGGCTGTGTTGTTCGGCCGCGCCTTCGGCGCGAACGGCGGATGCTCGGTCTCGCTTCGCTCGAAAGACGTGGTTGCGGTGCGCCGGGCGCGTCAGGTGATGACCGCGCTCCCAGGGGCTCGCCGTTGTTGCAGCCTCGGGATATCCGATGGTGGCAATACCACGGCTGCTGTATCGATCTGCTGATCGGTCAGAGCCCCTCGAACTGGATTCGCTCCGGCGGAGTTCCGGTTTCGAGGAGGCGGTCGACCGTGGTTTGGACCATGGCCGGGGAGCCGCAGACGAGTACTTGGTGTTCGAGGAAAGCGCCGTGGGAGCCGAGGACTTCGGCGAGGGTGCCGTAGAGCAGGTCGTCGGGTGCGAAGCCGATGTCGACGCGGGACTGCTCGTACCAGTCGTCGACCCAGCTCGGATCCTCCGGGTTCTCCACCACCGGAATCACCGTGAGCCAAGGCAATTCGGCGGCCAGCAGGTAGAGCATGTCCGAGGCGTACAGGTCGCGGGGGGAACGCCCCCCGACGAAGAGGTAGGTGGGCGGCGGCGACGGCTTGCGCGCCAGCTCGAGGATCTGAGCGCGCATGGGCGCCAATCCCGTACCGCCCGCGATCATCACCACCTCGTCGCCGTCGGGGTCGACCCAGAACCCGCCTGCCGGAGCGCCGATCCGCCACTCGTCGCCCGGCTGGGTGTCGGCGACGATCGCGGCGCTGCACCAGCCGCCGGGCACCGTGCGCACGTGGAACTCCAGTTTGCCGTCCAGGGACGGCGGCAGCGCGGGGGACAGCCTGCGGCGCACGCCGGGATGCTGCGGCACCCGGACTTCGACCGACTGTCCGGCGGCGAACGGCACGAACTCTCCGATCAGGCGGATCACCGCGAGATCGTGTCGCAGGCGATGATGGCCGACCACGGTCGAAGTCCACTCCGGCGCCTGATGACCATTGCCGAGCATGCTCGGATCCCCCAACGGGGCCTCCTTCTTACACAGGGTCGCAGCTGATGTTCTGCTCCGGCGTGCCGACCGCGATGAGCGCGCGCCGGGTGTCCGCGATCATCCGGGCCGAGCCGGCGATCTGGATCTGCCGGTCTTCCCACGCGCCGAAGCTCGCGACCACGGCGCCAAGGTTACCGATCAGGCGCCGGTGCATGCCGTACGGTGCGTCCTGCGGCGGATGCGGGTACCACCACGGGTTGGTCTTCTGCTCGCACACCGGAACGATGGTCAGCCACGGGTTGCTCTGCGAGAGCTGCCACATGTTCTCCACGTCGTACAGGTCGCAGGGATAGCGGCCGCCGATGAAGAAGTGCACTCGCGGGTTGATGCCGCGCTGGCCCATTTCGATCAGCTGGGCGCGCAGCGGGGCGATGCCGGTGCCCGCGCCGATCATGAGCACGTCGCGGCCGCTGTCCCGGTCGACGTGCAGTCCGCCGAGCGGGCCCGCGATCCGCCATCGGTCGCCGACCCTGGTCTCGTTGACGATCGCGGGGCTCACCCAGCCGCCGCGGATCTTGCGCACGTGGAACTCGATCTCGCCGTACGGGTTGGACGGGATGGCGGGAGAGAAATAGCGCCACATCTTGGGCCGCTGCGGAATGGTGACCGGCACGTACTGCCCGGCCTGGTAGGGCACCGGCCCATCGGACTGCAGGCGCACGATGGCCAGGTCCTCCAGCACGCGGCGATGGCCGACCACGGTGGCCTCCCACACCGGCTGCGACTTGTCGGAGTTGGCGCCGATGGCCATGGACGCGGAGATCAGGATGGTGATGTCGCGCCAGCCCTCCTCCAGGCTCCGATTCCACGCCGCGCCGTTGTAGACGCGGAACGCCGCCAGCAGCGCACGGCCCGCTATGTCGTAGTGCGCGGCCTCCACGCCGTACTTGCGATGGTCGCGAGCGAGTTGCTCCAGGAACTTCTGCGCGCGGTCCCAGTCCTCCAGGTGATCGAGGACGTACTGGATGGCCGTGGCGATCCGTTTGGCCTGCATCTCCATGGCGGGTGGGAACAATTCGCGCAACCGTGGGTTCTCGGCGAACAAATGTCCGTAGAACGCACTGACCAACCGCTCGGGTCCATTCGGCGACTCGATCACCGAACGAAAATTGGCGCGGACCAGCGCAGCCGAACGCGCATCCACGACGTGGAGCTTCCTTTCCCTCAGTTCTGCCCGGGGACATACCCGTTACCGGCGGTCTCCCGCCGACAAGTATCCCCGAAAATGCCGTGGTCGTGTGGGTATAAAGCGAACCTTCGCCTTCGCTGCGGCCACGCCCGTGCTGGAGACGGACTACGTCCGGCTGCGCCCGTTGGTGCCGTGCGACCCGGGCAAACGGTAATCGGTGGGCAAACGGCGGATGCCGCTGACCCGTCGGGTACCGCCGTCGTGGGTGGGCCGGGCCGGATTTCCGCGTCGATGCGGGACCGGAGGATGCCGTTTCCGGCCGGTCAGGTTCCGGCGCCGGTACGCACCGCAGGCACGACCTGCTCGGTATAACGACGGATCTGCTCGACCGGTTCCCCCTCGGTCGGCCAGAAGACGAAACCGTCGATCCGCTGGTCACGGTGCAGGGCGAGCAGGTCGTCGACCCAGCGCTGGGGCGGGCCCTCCAGGAAGCCGCGATCGGACCCGTCCGCGGTGATGGTGCCCGATACGTTCAGCACCCGCCGCACCGTCAGCGGATCCCGGCCCGCCGCCGCGGCGGCGGCATCGATCCGCTCGCCCGCTTCGGCGAGGAACTCCGGCGGCGCCCACGCGGCGGACGGCACCCAGCCGTCGGCGGCGCGTCCGGTGAGCTCGAGCATGCGCGGCCCGCGCGAACCGAGCCAGATGCCGGGCTCGTGCCGCGGCCGGGGGCCTGGATGCGCGCCCGCCAGGGAGTAGAAGGCGCCGGGCACCCGGACCGATCGCTCGTCGCTCCACAAGGCGCGGATCACCGCGATCGCCTCGGCCAGGGCGCGTACCGCCTCGCCGCCGGTTCGGCGCGGTCCGCCCATCCCGGCGACGGCGTCCCAGAACGCGCCCGCGCCGAGACCGAGCTGGATCCGGCCGTCGCTGATGATGTCGAGCGAGGCCACCGCCTTCGCGAGCAACGCGGGGTTGCGCAGCGGCAGGTTCGCCACGTCGGGGAAGAAGGTGATCCGCTCGGTGCGCGCGACGAGAGCGGTGATCAGCGTCCAGGTGTCCAGGAAACGGCGCTGGTAGGGATGGTCCTGGATCCCGATCAGGTCGAGCCCGGACACGTCGGCGTACACGCTCAGCTCGGCGAGCCTGCGGAAGTCGTCGGCCTCCGGGATCAGGAACAGACCGAATTGGGGCGGTCGAGTGCTCGTCACACACCTCCTGGTGGTCTCGCGGGACGCCCGACCCCGGCGTGGCGGGCCGGTATCGCTCAGATGGCGAGCACGGTCTTGCCGCGTGCGCCGGGCGCTCCGATGACCGCCGGTCCCTCCGCGAGCGGGACGGTCGCGTCGATCGGCACGACCACGTCACCGGCGGCGACGCGCTGGATCAGCCGTGCCAGCTCCGGCGCTTTCCCCTTGGATTCGATGTTGCCCCCTTTCAGCGACCGTGCGCGCAGCGCGTCCTCGTCAGCCGCGAAGGTGGTGGAGTAGACGGTGCCGCCGTCGCGGACCAGCGTGGTCAGCTCCGCCAGCGCCTCGGGCGGGCTCACCAGATCGAACAGCACGTCGATGCCGTCCGGATGCGCGGCGGCGACCTGGTCGCGCACCGGTCCCGCGGTGTAGTCCACCGTCTCGGCCGCGCCCAAGCGGGTCATCTGATCGGCGGAGTCGCCGCGTGCCGTGGCGATGACGTGCGCGCCGGCGATATTGGCCAGCTGCACCAAGAAGGAGCCGACGCCGCCGGTCGCGCCCACGATCAGCACGGTCTGGCCCGGGTGGATGTGGGTGGCGTCCACGAGGTCCTGCGCGGTCACCCCGGCCGTCGGCAGCGCGGCGGCGGCGACGGTGGTCACGCCCGGCGGGATCGGCACCAGCGTGCCGCCCTCAGGGAGCACCGCGTACTCGGCGAAACTGCCGTGGCCCACCGGCGGTGTGAGGAACTTGCCGACCACCCGGTCGCCGATGGCGAACCGGCTGACGCCCGCGCCGATCGTGGCGACCGTGCCCGCCCCGTCGACTCCGAGGATCAGCGGAAAGTCGTGCGGCAGTTTGCCTTCCAGGAGGCCGGAGGCCACCTTCCGGTCGAAGGGATTCACCCCGGCCGCCTGGAGTTGGACCCGCACGGATCCGGGGCCCGGCTCGGGCATCGGCATCTCGGCCAGTTCCGGCGTCGCTCCGAACTTCCGTACCACGATCGCGCGCATCCATTCGCTCCTTGAGTCGGGGTGAAGAGTGCTGCAACAACTGACGGCCGAGGTCATCGTAGGCATCCGAAGGTCGCCGACGTGCGGAATCATCGCATCGGCGGTGTCGCGGGGCGTCGCTTTCGCCGGTGCCGGGGCGTAGCGTTCGACACGATCCGGCGGCATCGGAGCGGCGTGGCGAAGAATCTGAAACTTGAGCGGAACAGACTCAACCTTTCGGACGTTGGACGGGTAGGAACGGCGCCGAGCCGAAGGCGGAGCGGGACGAAGCGACGGCTTCGGCCGGGCGAACACGCTCGGCGCCGTACGAATCGACTCGACTAGTAGGAAGGTGACTCGTGGACTCGTTCAATCCCACCACCAAGACCCAGGCCGCACTGACCGCCGCCCTGCAGGCGGCCTCCGCCGCGGGCAACCCGGAGATTCGTCCGGCGCACTTGCTGGTGGCGTTGCTGGACCAGACCGACGGCATCGCCGCGCCCTTGCTGAAGGCCGTCGGAACGGATCCGGCGGTCGTGCGCAACGAGGCACAGGCCATCGTGGACCGGCTGCCGCAGGCGACCGGCGCCACCACCACACCGCAGCTGGGCCGCGAGGCGCTCGCCGCGATCACCGCGGCGCAGCGCCTGGCCACCGAACTCGGCGACGAATACGTCTCCACCGAGCACGTGATGGTCGGTCTCGCCCAAGGCGACTCCGACGTGACGATGCTGCTCACCAAGTACGGCGCCACCGCCGACGCGCTGCGTGCGGCGTTCACCGCGGTGCGTGGCAGCGCCCGGGTGACCAGCCCCGATCCGGAGGGCAGCTACCAGGCGCTGGAGAAGTACTCCACCGACCTCACCGACGCCGCCCGCCACGGCAAACTCGACCCGGTCATCGGCCGGGACACCGAGATCCGCCGGGTGGTACAGGTTTTGAGCCGTCGCACCAAGAACAACCCGGTGCTGATCGGCGAGCCGGGTGTCGGCAAGACGGCCATCGTCGAGGGGCTCGCCCAGCGCATCGTGGCGGGCGACGTCCCGGAGTCGCTGCGCGGCAAGTCCGTCGTGGCGCTCGACCTCGGCGCGATGGTCGCGGGCGCGAAGTACCGCGGCGAGTTCGAGGAGCGGCTCAAGGCCGTGCTTGAGGACATCAAGAACAGCGCGGGCCAGATCATCACGTTCATCGACGAGCTGCACACCATCGTCGGCGCGGGCGCCACCGGTGAATCGGCGATGGACGCGGGCAACATGATCAAGCCGATGCTGGCCCGCGGCGAGCTGCGCCTGGTCGGCGCGACCACGCTGGAGGAATACCGCCAGCACATCGAGAAGGACGCCGCCCTGGAGCGGCGCTTCCAGCAGGTGCTGGTCGGCGAGCCGTCGGTGGAGGACACCATCGGCATCCTGCGCGGCATCAAGGATCGCTACGAGGTGCACCACGGTGTGCGCATCACCGACTCCGCGCTGGTCGCCGCGGCTACGCTGTCGGACCGCTACATCACCTCCCGGTTCCTGCCGGACAAGGCGATCGACCTGGTAGACGAGTCGGCCTCGCGGTTGCGCATGGAGATCGACTCCCGCCCGGTGGAGATCGACGAGGTGGAGCGCGCGGTGCGCCGCCTGGAAATCGAGGAGGTCGCCCTCGCCAAGGAGACCGACGAGGCCTCCAAGCAGCGGCTGGAGAAGCTGCGCGCCGAACTCGCCGACGACCGGGAGAAGCTCAATCAGCTGACCACCCGTTGGCAGAACGAGAAGAGTGCGATCGACCAGGTGCGCACGCTCAAGGAGCAACTGGAAGCGCTGCGCGGCGAATCCGAACGCGCCGAGCGCGACGGTGATCTGGGCAAGGCGGCCGAACTGCGCTACGGCCGGATCCCCGCGCTGGAGAAGCAGCTCGCTCAGGCCGAGCAGTCCTCGGCCACCGCGGGCGACGGCGAGGTGATGCTCAAGGAAGAAGTCGGCCCGGACGACATCGCCGAGGTGGTGTCGTCGTGGACCGGCATTCCGGTGGGCCGGATGCTGGAAGGCGAGACCCAGAAGCTGCTGCGCATGGAGGAGGAGCTGGGTCGCCGCGTGGTCGGTCAGACCGAGGCGGTGCAGGCGGTGTCCGACGCGGTGCGCCGGGCGCGCGCGGGTGTCGCCGATCCGAATCGCCCCACCGGCTCGTTCATGTTCGTCGGCCCGACCGGCGTCGGCAAGACGGAGCTGGCGAAAGCGTTGGCGGACTTCCTGTTCGACGACGAGCGCGCCATGGTCCGCATCGACATGAGCGAGTACAGCGAGAAGCACTCGGTGGCCCGGCTGGTCGGCGCCCCGCCCGGCTACGTCGGTTACGACCAGGGCGGCCAGCTCACCGAGGCGGTGCGGCGCAGGCCCTACACGGTGGTGCTGTTCGACGAGATCGAGAAGGCGCACCCGGACGTGTTCGACATCCTGCTCCAGGTGCTCGACGAGGGCAGGCTCACCGACGGCCAAGGCCGCACGGTGGACTTCCGCAACACCATCCTCATCCTCACCTCGAACCTGGGTGCGGGTGGTGACCAGGAGTTCGTCATGAACGCGGTGCGTTCGGCCTTCAAGCCGGAGTTCCTCAACCGCCTCGACGACGTGGTCATGTTCCACGCGCTCGACGAGGAGCAGTTGGAGCAGATCGTCGACATACAGCTCGATCAGCTGCAGAAGCGCCTGGCGCAACGCAGGCTGAAGCTGGAGGTCAGCGATTCGGCTCGGTTCTGGCTCGCCGTGCGCGGTTACGACCCCTCCTATGGCGCTCGTCCGTTGCGCAGGCTGATCCAGCAGGCCATCGGCGACTCCCTCGCCAAGGAGTTGCTCGCGGGCGAGGTCACCGACGGCGACAGCGTCAAGGTGGCCGTCAGCCCCGACGGGGACGGTCTGATCGTCGGAAGGTGATGAGCGAGCAAGCGGCCCCGCGCGTGCGGGGCCGCTTACCCTGGAAGCCATGACCAACCCGAACGATCCCTGGGGACAGCGGCCGGAGGATGCACCGACCGAGCACCTGGGTCCGCCGGGCAAGTCCGGCTACGGGGGCCCGGCGCACACCACGGCGTATCCCGACGCGTACGGCGCCGGCGCTCCGTCGGAATATCCCCCGACGGAGCAGTACGGATCCTGGGGCCCACCCCCGACGAACGCGACGCGCGCGTTCCCGTCCTACGACTCCCAGTGGGCCGCCTATCCGGACACCGCTCCGGGTGCGGCGGGGCCGCCCGGCGGCGCGATGCCGCCTGCCGGGGGAGTGCCGCAGGGACCACCACCGCAGCCGCCGCGGCGCAACACCGGTCTGTGGATCGCCCTCGGCATCGGCGTCGTGTTGCTCATCGGTGCGATCGGGGTGGTCTCGGGCGTGCTGCTTGGCGCAAGCGATTCCGGCTCGGCCGACACCGCGGCGGCACCGACGACGCGCGTCACCACGAGACCGGCGCCGGGAACCAGGAACGCCCAGCCGACCCCACCGAGCGGGTTGCCCAGCGTGCCCGGCCTCGGCGATGCCGACGGGCTCGGCGCGACCATGGGCACCATCACCGCGAACGACGGGGGCACCCTGACGGTGAGTTCGGTGATGGGCAACACCATCACGGTGCGCACGGACGCCAAGACGCAGGTGATCGCCTTGTCGGGCACGAAAGTATCCGATCTCGCCACCGGTGAGCTGGTGCTGATCCAGGGCGACAAGGCCGCGGACGGATCGATCCAGGCGAAGGTCATCATCGGTACCTCGCTGCCCGGCGGCGGACGATGAGCCGCGCCGGGCGCGGCCCGCGCGAAGCGCCGGGGGTAATGACGGACCATGTCCGGCCGGGACCATTAGGCTAGGCGTCGATGACGGCAATGTGGTTCGGGTTGGCGGCGATCGCGCTCGTGGGTGCGATCGTGCTGCTGTATTTCGATCGGCTCCAGCGTCAGCGGACCGGTCACGCGCGACAGGTGTGGGCGAAGTCGCAGGGCTATACCTATGTGTCCGTGGAACCCGCGCTGCCGTCCACGTGGCGGCGGGGCGCGCTGACCAAACTGGGCTATCTCTCCGCGGTCGACGTGGTCTCCGGCATCCGCAAGGGCGAGAAGTTCGTGCTGTTCGACTTGGAGGACTCCGCGACGCTGGTCGCGGTCCGCCGCCAGATCGGTTCGGACATCGACGTGGACATGCGGCTGAAGACGGCCGCGCCGCCCAAGGACCACGATCTGGAACTGCTCGGCGCCATCGGTGATCGCGTGGTGTTCGCGACCAATCCCGAAATCGCCAGGCATGCGGTCGATCAGCGCATGGTCGCGTTCATCGAGAATCTTCCGGACTCCGTACAGATGCTCTGGAGCGAGGGCAACTGGACGCTGGGCATGCTGCTGGTCGGCACCACCCCGAAGGACTGGGAAGGCGCGATCGACGCGGTGCTGCGCCTGTCCGGCCTGCTGCACGTGCTGCCACCGGTCAGCGAGCCGCACTTCGACGACGGCGGCCCCGAGCCGGGCCGCTCCCGGCCTCGCGAGCGTCAGCGGGGCGAGAACGTCCGGGGCCCCGAGGACGACGCGGGCGACCGTGCGCGCCCGGAGGCCGAAGGCGACGAGCGGTCCGATGAAGACTCCCACGCCGGCGAGCGAGCCGAGGAGCGGGGATCGGAACCGGCGCGCCGCCCGTCGCTGGCCGTCGTGCCGAACACCCGCGCCCGCGTGCGCGAGGACGACGGGCCTCGGTCACATGAGGAACGCGACGAGCGCGCCGAGGGCCGGGCCGACTCCGAGTCGCGGCAGCGGCCCGCCGACCCGCCCGGTGGACCGTTCCATCCCGGCTTCCGCCCCTACCAGGGACCCGTGCCGAAGTGACCGGCCGCGCGCCCACCGCGGTCGGACCCGAGCGACTGCCATCGATCGCGCCGTCATGACCGAGCATCCCCGGCTGCCCGGCGCCACCCGCCCGGTGGCTTTGATCACCGGACCGACCTCGGGTATCGGCCGCGGTTACGCGACCCGGCTGGCCTCCCTCGGCTACGACTTGGTGCTGGCCGCCAGGGACGAGCAGCGGCTCACCGCCCTCGCGACCGAGATGGAACACCACTTCGGTACCCGCTCGGAGCTGCTCGTCGCCGACCTGGCCGGGGCCGAGGATCGCGAGCGGGTCGCGGCGCGGCTGGCCGACGGCGTCGAATTCCTGGTGAACAACGCCGGTTTCGCGCGGTCAGGGGAGTTCTGGACATTGCCGCCCGAGCAGTTGCAGGCGCAACTGGACGTCAACGTCACCTCCGTGGTGCGGCTCACCAGGGCCGCGCTGCCGCCGATGATCGCGGCGGCCAACGGCTGCGTCGTCAACGTGGCCAGCGTGGCGGGCCTGATTCCCGGACGAGGGTCGACGTACTCGGCGTCCAAGGCATACGTCGTATCCTTCACGGAAGGGTTGGCAGGCGGATTGGCCGGGACCGGAGTCCGGGTCCAAGCCCTGTGCCCGGGATTCGTCCGCACGGAATTCCACCAGCGAGCAGGCATCGAGATGTCCTCGCTGCCGAAAGCGTTGTGGCTGAGCGTCGACCAGGTAGTCGCCGGCTCACTGCGTGATCTGGAGAAGGGCCGGGTGCTCAGCGTGCCCGGTGTGCAGTACAAAGCGCTCACCACCGTCGCCGGAATGATCCCGCGAACCCTGGGGGCCCGGCTCAATCGCGGGCTGTTCAACGCACGCGGAAGGACTTGACATGATCGACGTGATTACCAACGACAGGGACCGGCTGGCCGCGCTGGTACGCGAGCTCGCCGTCGTGCACGGCCGGGTGACCCTGTCCTCGGGCAAAGAGGCCGACTACTACGTCGACCTGCGCCGCGCGACGCTGCACCACGGCGCGGGCCCGCTGATCGGCAAGCTGCTGCGCGAACTCGTCGCGGACTGGGACTTCGACGCCGTCGGCGGCCTGACCATGGGCGCGGACCCGGTGGCGCTGGCCGTGCTGCACGCGCCCGGCCGCCCGATCGACGCCTTCGTGGTGCGCAAGGCCGCGAAGTCGCACGGCATGCAGCGCCAGATCGAAGGCCCCGATGTCGTGGGCAAGCGGGTGCTGGTCGTGGAGGACACCACGACGACCGGCAATTCGCCCCTGACCGCGGTGCGCGCGTTGCGCGCTGCGGGCGCTACCGTGGTCGGCGTCGCCACCGTCGTCGACCGGGAAACCGGCGCCGACCAGGTGATTGCCGCGGAAGGTCTGGAGTACCGGTCGATCCTCGGCTTGAAGGATCTCGCCCTGGGATAGCCTGGAAGAGGTGTAAGTCTTCGAAGGTGAAGGGTCGTGTGAGTCTCCAGTGGTGAGCATTGCAGTCAACAGGAGCCGCGAGAACGTCGCGATGCTCGGAATCGGCGCTTACCGACCCGAACGCCTGGTCAGCAACGCGGAGGTCTGCGAGGTCCTGGATTCCACCGACGAGTGGATCTTCGAGCGCACCGGCGTCCGCAACCGGCGCTGGATCAGCGGTGACGAGACGCTCCGGTCGATCGCGGCGGCGGCGGGCGAGCGCGCGATCGTCAACAGCGGCGTCGACCGGTCGAAGATCGGCGCCGTGATCCTGGCCACCTCCAGCTGGCTGACCCTCACCCCGCACGGCGCGCCGCAGGTGGCCTATGACATCGGCATGAACGGCGTCCCCGCTTTCGACCTGACCTCCGGCTGCGGCGGCTTCGGATACGGCCTCGGCGTGGCCGCCGACATGATCCGATCCGGTTCCGCCGAGTACGTCCTGCTCATCGGCGCCGAGACGATGACCGTCGGACTCGACCCCACCGACCGCGGCACCGCGATGATCTTCGGTGACGGCGCGGGCGCGGTCGTGGTCGGCCCGAGCGACGAGAACGGCATCTCGCCGACCGTGTGGGGCAGCGACGGCGAGAACGCCGCAGCGATCATGCAGGACATCGATTTCCTCGAGTACATGCAGCGCGCTCAGGCCATGCAGGGGCTCGACCCGGCGGTGGATCCGGTCGGCCGGATGTCGCTGCGGATGGAGGGCCCCCGCGTCTTCCGCTGGGCCGCGGTCACCCTGCCGCGCGCGCTGTCCACCGCGCTCGAGGTCTCCGGCGTGGCCAAGGAGGACATCGAGGTCTTCGTCCCGCATCAGGCCAATGCCCGGATCAACGAGCTGATGAAGAAGAATCTCGGGCTGGCCGACGAGATCCCGATGGCCAACGACATCGAGAACACCGGAAACACCTCCGCCGCGTCCATTCCGCTCGCGATCGAGGAAATGCTGGTCACCGGCAAGGCCAAGGGCGGGCAGACGGCGTTGCTGCTCGGCTTCGGCGCGGGGCTGAGTTACGCGGGACAAGTCGTCACGCTGCCGCCCGCGCCCGCCGAGCCGAGCTTCTGACCATGCGGCCGTTCCGAGCCGGATATCTCGCGGCGGCGGCGCTCACCGTCTTCGGCGCCGTCACCGGGCGGGAGAAGGCGCAGTGGATCGCGAAGCCGCTGCTGATGCCGCTGCTCGCGGCGGACGTGGCCACCGAAGGCCGAGAGCTGCCGTCCACCGAGCGCACGGTGCTGATCGGGTCGCTGGGCGCGGCCACGGTCGGCGACATCCTGCTCATCGATCCGGACGACGATCGCAGGCTGATCGCGGGCGCCTCGTCGTTCGCGGTGATGCAGGCCGGATACTCCACGCTGTGGTGGCGGATGGGTGGCAGGCCCGCCGCCGGGGTGGCCGTACCGCGGGTGGCCGCCTGGCTGGGTGCGGCCGGGTTGCTGCGGAAGAAGGCCCCTTCGGTGGCCGCGCCGCTGACCGCGTACGGCGTCACCTTGGGTACCGCGGCCGTGCTCGCGTCGGACCCTGCGCTGGCGCCCGCCACGAAAAACATTGCGGGAGTGAACATTCCCGGTACCGATCCGCGCAGCCGCCTCGGCATCGGAGCGCTGCTGTTCACCGTCTCGGACGGGCTGATCGTGCTGCGGCGGTTGTTCGCGCGCGGCGAGCGGACCCGGCGGGTGGCCGAAGGCGTGATCCTGGCGACCTACGCGGCCGCGCAGTACCTGCTCGCCGATCCGAAAGCGCACGTGAAGCCGGTGCTCACAGCACCAGAATGATGCGATCCCGGTTCGCCGGGTCGACGCGGATGGAGAGGATCTCGCCGACCGCGAGCCGGGGTTTGTCGGCCGGGGTGGCGTCGAAAACCACAGTGCCGCGGTAACTCTCGGAGCCCGGTACGGTCAGTTCCAGATCCAGCTCGGTGAGCTCCGTGTAATGGTCGGTGCGCTCGAGTGGGTGCACGCCCTCGACGGTCGCCCAGCCTTCCAGCCCGTGCCGCCACAAGCGGCGATCCGCCTTGGACGGCCGTCCGGCGAGCATCATCCCGATGCCGACGCACGAACCGAACAACCCGACCAACGCCACGATCTGATACGGCACCGTCCCCGGCGGCGTCCGATGCACCACCCACCCCAACCACAGCGCCAGCAGGATCAGATACCCGGCGGTCACCCCGAGCACCGTGCGCAGTATCCGCTCGTGATCCATACCAGCCTCCACCCCGAGTGCCAGACCTCCAGGATAGGCCCGGAACGGGCGGTGGAAAGCGCTATCGGCCCGCTCGGCTGCTGGTCAGCGCGGGGAGGTCGATTGTGATCGGGGTTCCGGCAATGTCGACTGTTACGGTGCCGGATTGTTCGGCGACGAGTTCGTAGTCGCGGCCGATGAGGTGGTAGGCGACAAGGCTTGTGGGTTTGTCGAGGTCGATCAGCCAGTAGTATTCGATACCCGCCTCGGCGTACTCGAAGAATTTCGTCACTCGATCGGTACGTCGTGAACCGGGCGACAGAATCTCCACGGCGAGCAGCACGTCGGCCGCATCATAGCGCGGCAGGTTGGCCTCGATACCAGCTTCGGGCACCACGAGAATGTCCGGAACTCGGATGGTCGGCACCGAGCCTGCGTCGATCACCACTTCGGTATCGGCCAGCACGCCGTGGGTGTCGGGCAGTTGCGGTTCCAACTGCGGGCCCAGCCGCAAGACAGCGCGCTGATGTTGCGACACCGGCTTCGGTGACACGACCAGAACCCCCTCGACAAGCTCGTAATTTCGGCTGCTGTCCTCCGGCAGCGCAATCCAGTCCTCCAGGGTCAGCAGATGATCAGGCCAGTTCACGTCGACGGTCATCGCTTCCTCCCCTCCCCGCACGGATACCGCGTTGGGGCCAGTCTGGCATAACGTGCCGACAAACCACAGCGCCGTCAGCCCTTGAGTCGCAATACCGCCAGGACGCGGCGGTGGTGAGTGTCGGAGGGCGGTAGGTCGAGCTTGAGGAAGATATTGCCGATGTGCTTTTCCACCGCCCGCTCGGTGACGGTCAGCGCGGCGGCGATGGCGCTGTTGGACAGGCCTTGGGCCATCAGCTCGAGCACCTCGCGTTCGCGCGGGGTGAGGCGGGCCAGCGCATCCTGCTGACGTGAGGCGCCCATCAATTGACTCACCACCTCCGGGTCGAGCGCGGTCCCTCCGGTGGCCACGCGGTGCAGCGCGTCCACGAAGTCACGGACGTCGGCGACCCGGTCCTTGAGCAGGTAGCCCACGCCGCTCGCGCCACCGGCCAGCAATTCCGTGGCATAGCGGGTCTCGACCCACTGGGAGAACACCAGTACGCCGGTCATCGGGTATTTGCGGCGCAATTCGATGGCGGCCAGAAGCCCCTCGTCGGTGTAGCTGGGCGGCATCCGCACGTCCACCACGACGACATCGGGGTTATGTGTGCCGACCACGTCGGCGAGAGTGGTCGCGTCGCCGACCATGGCGACCACCTCGTGGCCGCGTTCGGTCAGCAGCCCGGCGAGCCCGTCGCGCAGGATGGCGCTGTCCTCGGCGATCACGAGGCGTAGTCCGTCACTCATCGTGACCCCGCCAGCGGCAGCAGAATCGTCACCACCGTCGGCCCACCGGCCGGGCTGTGCACGGTCAGCGTCCCGTCGACGGTGCGGGCCCGCGCCGCGAGGCCGGACAACCCGCTGCCCGCGCCGAGCGCGCCGTCGACGGGCGTCATCACGCCGCCGATACCGTTGTCCCGCACTGTTACCGCGATCGTCCGCCCGTCACCCGGCAGCGCCGAGACCCACGCGCTGGTGGCCCGCGCGTGCCGCACCACGTTCGTCAGCAATTCGGCCACCGAGAAATACGCGATCGCTTCGATGGCCGGAGTGGGCCGTTCGGGCAGATGCACCCGCAGCTGCACCGGCACCGAGCAGCGCGCCGCCAGCGTCTCCAGCGCCGGTCCGAGCCCCAATTCCAATGCGGGCGGGTGGATTCCGCGCACCAGTTCGCGCAGTTCGGTCAGCGCCTCCTTGGAACCCGCACGCGCCTCGGCGATGAGGTCGCTGGGATCGCCGCCCGCGGCCAGCCGATCCTCCGCACGGCCCAGCGCCATCGCGATGGTGACCAGTCTGGCCTGAGTACCGTCGTGCAGGTCGCGTTCCAGTCTGCGCAGCGTGGCCGCGGAGTCCTCGACGGCGGTGCGCCTGCTCTCCTGCAACTCGGTCACTCGGCGATCGCGGGTCGTCGCGCCGAGCAGCGCGATCGTCAACAGCCCGTGCAACCAGCAGACGCCGCGCAGCAGCCAGGGCAGCGCCAGGCAGCCGAGCGCTCCCACCAGTGCGAACGCCAGCACTTTCGGCCAGCTGTCGAGGTAGAGACCGCCGAACTGGACCATCGACTGGTGCTCGACACCGTTCTCGTCGACATTCGTCGGGCGGATCAGTGCCCATGGGATCGGGGAGAGCGCGGTGAACATGGTCATCGCCACCCCGACGAGCACCAGGTAACCCACCGCGACGCCGAGCACCGCCTGCGCGAGCAGGAACAATGCCGCTCGCCATGCCGCCCGATCGGTGAAGGCGCTGCGGAAGAATCCGATCAGGCCGGACGCGGGTGCGAACGGCGGGGGCGGCGCGACGACGATGCCGAGCAGATCTTTGGCCAGGGCGCGGTAGACCCGGCCCCACAGCCGTCCGCCGAGCAGCACGCCTGCCAGCACCGGCAGGCCGATGACGGTGATCGCGAGATACAGCCCGCCGCCGAAGCCGAGGAACAGGTAGGCGACGGCCAGGCAGCCAAGCACGAAAACGGTGAGAACGTAGACGAGTTCCTTCCAGAACCGGGCGCGCACGGGTGCGAGCAGGACCGATCGAAGGACATGCTCTTCCGGTTCCGGCGCACTGGCCGGCGCGTCGAGCACGAGGGTCGGTTCGGTGTGTGTCTCGGTCATGGAATCCATGGTGGTCGCGGCGATTCCGGGGGTCGATGGAGCCGACCGCCGAAAAAGTGGTGTAGGCAGCCACACCTACTACGATCCTGCTGATGAGCTACCCGCCGCAGCCGCCGCCGTACGGCTATCCAGCCTATGGGGCCTACGGAGTACCGGACCACCCGCAATCCACCACGATCTTGATCCTGGGCATCCTGAGTCTCGTGCTGTGTCAGTTCATCGGACCTTTCGCGTGGGTGATGGGCAAGCGGGCGCTCAACGAGATCGACGCGTCCGGTGGAACCATCGGTGGCCGGGGGAATGTCAACGCGGGATACATCTGCGGCATCATCGCGACCGGGCTGCTGTGCGTGAGCCTGCTGTTCCTGCTGTTGATGTTGGTGCTCGCCCTGGTCGGCGTGTTCGCGGGAAGCTCGTCCGGCTACTGAGCCACGCGTCGCGGGCGCGGTGCCCGGAATTAGCATCATGAAGGTGAGTCACCCAGCGCCGGACGCGGCGGAGCAGGATCTACCCGGCCCGACGGAGTGGGGCGAGCACCCCAACGGCGTCGGTCCGTGGGCGAGCGAGCACGCCGAGCCGCCGCCGGATGATCCGCGTCTCGATCCCGAACTGCTGGCCGGTGGCGACCGCCGCAACGTGGTCGACGCCTACCGCTACTGGAGCCGCGAGGCCATCGTGGCCGATATCGACCGGCGTAGGCACCCGTTCCACGTCGCGATCGAGAATTTCGGGCACGACGCGAACATCGGCACGGTGGTCCGCACGGCGAACGCCTTCGCCGCCGCGGCCGTGCACATCGTCGGGCGTCGGCGCTGGAATCGCCGGGGCGCCATGGTGACCGATCGCTACCAGCACATCCGCCACCACGCCGACATCGGCGAACTGCTGGCGTTCAGCGAGCGCGCGGGCCTGACCGTGGTCGCCGTCGACAACGTGCCGGGTTCGGTGCCGCTGGAGACGGTTACGCTGCCGCGCGCGTGCCTACTGCTGTTCGGCCAGGAAGGCCCCGGTGTCACCGACCATGCCAAGCAGGCCGCCGTGATGACGGTGTCGATCGCGCAGTTCGGCTCGACCCGCAGCATCAACGCGGGCGTGGCCGCCGGGATCGCCATGCACGCCTGGATCCGGCAACACGCCGATCCGGCGACCGCATGGTGAGCGCCGGACCCGCGCACGATCGTCTGAGCTGGCGATCTTCGCCCCCGGAAGCCCACCGGCACGATTCCACATCGCTTTCGTAACAAATCGGGCGCATAAATGCGTTCTGGCCTGGCACCATTGACCCATGACCTCGCGGAGCGACGATATCGAGGTGCCGAGCGTGGAGCACGCCGAGACGGGCTCCGCGGCACCGCGTCCGCCGGCCGGCCGGGCACCGGCGGGCCGGGCACCGGCGGGCCGGGAGGCCGTCGCGCCGGCGACGCTGTGGTCCGAACGGGCCGATATGGCCGAATCGTCGATCATCTCCCGGCATCTGCGCGCGCTGTGGGCGCTCCCCGGCACCGAACTCGGTGTGGTCGGCTGGCCGGCGACCAAGCGGGAGCGAATCTTCGGCGCGTGGCACTACTGGTGGCAGGCGCATCTGATCGAGTGCGCGACCGACGCCGCGAATCGGGCGCCGACTCCGCTGCGCCGCAGGCGAATCGCCGCGCTGGCGCGCTCACACCGCATCCGCAACATCACCGGCTGGACCAACCGTTACTACGACGACATGGCCTGGCTCGCCATCGCGCTGGAACGCGCCGAGCGCACCCAGGGCACCGACGTGCGCAGTGCGCTGGTCGCGCTGGAGAAGCAGCTGCACGACGGCTGGCAGCCGCAGGTCGGCGGCGGTCTGCCCTGGCGCATCGGCTCGGACTACTTCAACGCGCCCGCGAACGGTCCTGCCGCGATCGCGCTGTTGCGCCTCGGGCGCGTCCAACGCGCTCAGGAGATGTCCGACTGGCTGGACGCGACCCTGCGCGATCCGGAGACCGGGTTGATCCTGGATGGCATTCACCTACCCTCCGGCGAGATCGAGCGTCCCGTGTTCAGCTACTGCCAGGGTGTGGCGCTCGGCCTGGAGACCGAGCTCGCCGTGCAGACCGGCGAACCCAGGCACACCGAACGCGTGCACCGGCTGCTCGCGGCCGTCGAGGAACACATGACCACCGACGGTGTGGTCGACGGTGGTGGCGGCGGCGACGGCGGCCTGTTCAACGGCATCCTGGCCCGATACCTGGCGCTGGTCGCGGTGATGCTGCCGGGCGAGGACGCCCAGCAAATCGCCGACCGCCGCGCGGCCGCCGCTATCGTCACCGCGTCCGCCGAGGCGGCGTGGGCGAACCGGCTGCAAGTCGAGGGCGAGCCACTGTTCGGGCACGACTGGAGCAAGCCCGCGCGACTGCCCGGCGGCAGCGCGGGAGCTGGTTACCTCACCTCCGGCGGCTCGGTCACCTCGTCGAAAGTGCCGGGACGCGACATGTCGGTGCAGTTGTCCGGCTGGCTGCTCATGGAGGCGGCCTACCAGGTCAGCGCCGCTGGGCTGTGACCGAGTATCAGCCCTCGGGCTCCAGCACGGCGCTCGGAGCCGTTTCCAGCGCGAAGTCCTCGGCGGGTTGCGACATCTCCTGCCGGTAGTGCCGCACGCCGAGCGCCGTCCCGATGATCAGGCCCACCACCAGCGTGCCGATCACGATCGGCATCAGCCATTGCACGCGCTGCAGGAAGCTGCCCGCGTAGTACCCGATGAGCAACAGCACCGGCGCCCAGACGATCGCGCCGATCGTGCTGGCGACTGTGAACTTGCGGTGGTCCATCCGCGCGGCGCCCGCTACCGAGGGGCACAGGGTGCGCACCCACGGGATCCACCGGGCGATCAGCACCGCGACGAAGCCGTGCCGATGCAGCAGCTCTGCGACGCGTTGCAGGTTGCGGACGTTGATGTATCTGCCGTTCTTCCTGGCCACCAGGTGTCGTCCGGTGCGGTGCCCGATGACGTAGCCGACCTGATTGCCCGCGATGGCCGCGACCATCGCGCCCACCGACAGCGCCCAGACGTGCGTCTCACCCGAGGCGTGCGACGCCATCACGATGCCCGCGGTGATCAGCATCGAGTCACCGGGCAAGAACAGCCCGAGGATCACCGCGCACTCGAGGAAAACGAAGGTCAGCACCACCGTCCAGACGAGCGCGGGGCCCGCCGACAGTAGCGGATCGAAACTGCCCACGGCTAGGGGCGACGATTCCGTCGTCACCGGCTTCAGCGGGTGGACTCGCTGGTCGAGGCGGGCAGCTTCGCCTCGGCCTGCTCTTGCGCCTGCGCATTGCGGCCGAGCAGCTTCTTCGCCACCGCACTGATGCCGGGCAGGATCGACACGAAGACGATGAGCAAGAAGATCGCCTCGACGTGGTCCCGGATGAACGCGACGTTGCCCAGGAAGTAGCCGAGCACCGTGACACCGCCGCCCCACAGCAGCGCGCCGACGATGTCGAACGCGACGAACTTGCGGTAGTCCATCTTGGAGACACCGGCCAGCACCGGCATGAAGGTGCGCACGATCGGCACGAAGCGGGCCAGGATGATCGTCTTCGGCCCGTGCTTTTCGAAGAACTCGTGCGTTTGCGTCACGTAGTGCTTCTTGAAGAAACGGGTGTCCTCTTTGTGGAACAGCGCGGGCCCGATCGCCCGGCCGATCCAATACGCGCACTGGTCTCCCGCGAACGCGACCAGGACGACGGCGGGCACCAGCACCCAGATCGACACCGGCGGATTCGGCTGCGCGGCGAGCAGGCCGCCGGTGAACAGCAGCGAGTCGCCGGGCAGGATCGGGAACAGCAAGCCGGTCTCGATGAAGACGATGACCAGGATGGCCGGCAGCACCGCGTCCTTCAGCCACGTCTCCGTGAGCAGGTGCATCGGATCGAGCAACTCGGTCAACGCGAGGTTGCTCGTCACCGATTCTGTCGCTGCCTGCAGAATCACGTGGCCTCCTGTCCCGATACGGCTGGCCTGCATCGCTTGCCACCGCGTCGGAAGCTGCCAGCGCAAATTACCGGCCCCACAGTACCGGCTCCACCTGAAAAAGCTCGTGCTGTGCGCAAAATTACCGGCGGGTCAACTGCGCACTCCCTCCCTGCATACCAGGCGAAACACCGCTGCCTTAGGGTGAAGGCTGACAAAATAGGTCTTTGCCGCACAACACGGAGGTCTTACAGTGCCCATCGCGACTCCGGAGGTCTACGCCGAGATGCTCGGTCGGGCCAAAGCCAATTCCTTCGCATTCCCGGCCATCAACTGCACGTCGTCGGAGACGATCAACGCGGCCATCAAGGGTTTCGCGGACGCGGGCAGCGACGGCATCATCCAGTTCTCCACCGGCGGCGCGGAATTCGGCTCCGGCCAGGGTGTGAAGGACATGGTCACGGGCGCGGTGGCGCTGGCCGAGTTCGCGCACGTGGTCGCGGCCAGGTACGACGTGACCATCGCGCTGCACACCGACCACTGCCCGAAGGACAAACTGGACTCTTTCGTCCGTCCACTGCTGGCGATCTCCCAGGAGCGGGTCAACGCCGGCCAGAACCCGCTGTTCCAGTCGCACATGTGGGACGGTTCCGCGATTCCGATCGACGAGAACCTCGAGATCGCCAAGGAGCTGTTGAAGGCCACCCACGCCGCGAACATCATTCTCGAGGTCGAGATCGGTGTCGTCGGCGGTGAGGAGGACGGCGTCGAGGCCGAGATCAACGAGAAGCTCTACACCTCGCCGGAGGACTTCCAGAAGACCATCGACGCCCTCGGCGCGGGCGAGAACGGCAAGTACCTGCTCGCGGCCACCTTCGGCAACGTGCACGGCGTGTACAAGCCGGGCAACGTGGTGCTCAAGCCCGAGGTGCTCGCCGAGGGCCAGCGCGTCGCGGCGGCCAAGCTCGGCCTCGGCGCCGACGCGCAGCCGTTCGACTTCGTCTTCCACGGCGGTTCGGGCTCGCTGAAGTCCGAGATCGAGGACTCGCTGCGCTTCGGCGTGGTGAAGATGAACGTCGACACCGACACCCAGTACGCGTTCACCCGGCCGGTCGCCGGGCACATGTTCGCCAACTACGACGGCGTGCTGAAGATCGACGGCGAAGTGGGCAACAAGAAGGCCTACGACCCGCGCAGCTACCTGAAGAAGGCCGAGGCGTCGATGTCGGCGCGTGTGGTGGAGGCGTGCAACGACCTGCACTCGGCCGGACGCTCGATCAGCGCCTGACCCTGATACACCCGTCAGGGGCTTGGTGCACATGAGTTTGGATGTGCGCGTGCTCGGGCCCGTGCGGCTGCTCGTCGGTGGCGAACCGGTGGCCGTCGGCGGGCCCAAACCGCGAGCTCTGCTCGCCGCGCTCACGGTGAATCGGCGGCGCGCGGTGTCGTCGGCCGCGCTCGCCGATCTGGTGTGGAACGAGGAACCGCCCGACGCCTATGCCGCCAGCCTGCAGGTCTTCGTCTCCAACATCCGCAAGGCGCTGCGTAACTCCGGGGTGGACCCGGCGACGGTGCTGCGCACCGAGTCGTCGGGCTATCGGTTGGAGATCGACGAGACCGCATGCGATCTGGGACGTTTCGAAGCGGCGCGGGAGGCGGGCGCCCGTGCCGCCGAGGCGGGTGATCACGCCGGGGCGGCGCAGCTGTTCGGCTCCGCGCTGCGCGAGTGGAGCGGCCGGGCGCTGGCCGATCTGGCCGGATTGCAGTTCGCCGACGGGTTCGCCACCGCCATGGACGAGGAGCGGTTATTGGCCGCGGCGGCCCGGATCGACGCCGAGATCGCTTGCGGGCGAGCGTCCTCGGTGATCGGCGAACTGGTGGCGATGACCAACGAGCACCCGTTGCGTGAACCGCTGTGGGGCCAGTTGATCACCGCGCTGTATCTGTCCGGACGGCAGGCGGACGCGCTGGAGGCGTGCCGGAAGGTGCGCGGCGTGCTCGCCGACGAGCTCGGCATCGACCCGGGGCCGGCGCTGATCGACCTGGAGCAGCGCGTGCTGCGGCAGGAGCCGCTGAGCACGGTCGAACTCCGGCAGGTCGAGCGCCTGGCCGCGGCGATGACCGAGACGGTCACCGAGGTGCCGCGTGCGGTGCGCAGCGGTCAGCTGCGGATGCCGGACGGTCGCGTGGTGGCGATCGCGCAGGGCGGCCTGCGTATCGGGCGGATGACCGACAACGACTTGGTGCTGGAGGACCCGCGGGCCAGCCGCTACCACGCGCACATCATGCCGAGTCGCTCCGGTCTGCTCATCAAGGATCTGCATTCGGCCAACGGCGTCTACGTCAACGACGACGCGATCGACAGCGGCGTGCTGCTCGCCGACGGCGACCTGATCCGGATCGGCGCGACGATCCTGACCTTCCAGGCGCTGCACTAGTCGCAGGCGATCCCGTCGCCGTCCCGGTCCAGCTGGGCGTTGAAGCCGGGCTGCCCGCGGTACAGCGGCCCGGCGCCCTCGGCGCGCACCTGGTCGCAGTCGGTGTAGATCTTCGGCGACCGCTCGGCGGGTTCCTCGGGTCGCTCGCTGTCCCCCTTCGGCCCGGACCGATTGTGCGGGATCGGATGGTCGTCGTGCGGTCCGGCGATCGCGACGGCCGGGGGCGGGACGGCGGACGCCGCCGACGGCAAGAGCGCGCACGCTCCGGCCGCCAGCAGCGCCGCCCCGATCGCGGGTGCCACGCGGAGAACTGACTTGGTCACGTCTCCATCCTGCTCCCGGATCGTCCGGCGCGCCTCACTCGCAAGCGATTCCGTCGTTGTCCCGGTCCAGGTGGGGGGCGTAACCCGGCTGTCCACGCCGCAGTGGGGCCTTACCGGCGTTGCGGACCTCCGTGCAGTTCTTGTAGTAGGGACTCGGGGGCGCTTGCGGGGGCAGGTTGTTCGGCGGCGGATTGTTCGGGGCCGGTGGATTGTTCGGGGCCGGCGGATTGCTCGGCTGCGGCGGAGTTTGCGGCGGTGCCGCCTGCGGTGGGCAGAACTGTGCGGATCCGGAACCGCAGAGCAGGTCGGTGAGTGGATCTGCCGCCGCGACGGGCGAGCCGAGGGTGACAACGGCGGTGACGAGCAAACCGGCGGAGCCGATGCCGAGCACGGCGCGCAGGAGTGGGTTCTTCATGTGATCCGTTCTTGGTCGGGGCCGGGCATGATGGAACATGCGCGGCGGCAAAGGTTTCGAACTATGGCGCGGAGTCTGCTCCGTGCGGCCACTCTCCCCGACTGGAGTCGTCGCGAAATGGACGCTAGCAAATCCGGGGCGTTTCACCTTGCAAATGAGGCAATTTCGTCCTATTTATTGGGCGTGTCGTTCTGACAGCCTTCGAAAGGCGAACGGGGTAGGGTCGTTCCGCTGGTTCGTCTTGCAAGATTCGTGTCCGCAAAGGATTTCGAGGGGTTGCTATGGCGATGCGAATGCTCGCCGCGGTCGGTGCGATCGTGGTCGGCGCGGGAATGCTCGTCTACGCCGACGGGCCTGCCGCCGCCGCGCCCGAAGCGGCGAGCCCTCTCGCGGGAGTGGGTCCGTGCGCGACCGACCCGGTGGCGACCCACGAGCCTTTGGTGCCGAAAACGCTGGAGGTGCCGATTCCCTATCCGGTGATCACCGTGCTCCCGCCACAGCTGCCGGAATCCGCGCCGAAGCGAACGCGGATGGAGCTCCCGCCGGATCCCTGCGCGAATCCCTGCCCGGATCTCACCGATCTGCCCGGCGCGCCACCGGGTCTCGCCGGACAGCTCGGGATCCCCGAAATCCTGCTCAATCCCAAACCGTTCCACTTCGCGATTCCCGGCCCCGGCCCGGACCCCGGCCAGGTGCCCCCACCACCCGCGCCGGTGCGGCCGCCGGTCGAGCCTGCGGCGCAGTCACCGGCTCGCCCGGCGCCCCGGGTCGGTCCAGCTCGCGAGGTGGCGAAGCTGACCGGCGCGAACTCGGTGAACCGCACCGACAAACGCTGGCAGGTGGACGGCACCGACCTCGGCATCATGTGGGAGAGCGCACCGGGCGAGATCGCGACCGCGTTCGGCGACACCGTGGGGCGCGGCTTCCATCCGCCGGGCGGCATGGGGCTGGATTGGCGCAGCAACGTCCTCGCCTTCAGCACCGACCGGGATCTCGCCGACGGGGTGACCTTCGACCGGATGGTGACCGACGACCGCTGCCACGCGGCCGAGGTGCTCTCCAGCCGCAAACTCGACAATGTCGAGGTCACCACCATTCCCACCTCGGGTTTCGCGCTGGGCGAGCGACAGTATCTGAGCTATATGTCCATTCGGACCTGGAACAGCCTGCCCGGCACGTTCTTCACCAACTACGGCGGCATCGCCTACTCCGACGATCACGGCCAGACCTGGACGAAGGACCCGCACGCGCGCTGGGACAACATCTTCGGGCTGGCGAATTTCCAGGTGAGCGCGATGGTGCCGCACGGGGGTTACGTCTACATGTTCGGCACGCCCAACACCCGCCTCGGCGCGGTGGGCCTGGCTCGGGTGCCCGAGGACCAGCTGCTCAACACCACCGCCTACCAGTATTGGCGGGATGGCACCTGGACCCCCGTCGGTGGCTTCGGCTCGGCCACGCCGATCGTGGACGGTCCTGTCGGTGAACTGTCGGTCCGCTACGACGCCGCCCGCGAGGTCTGGCAGATGAGCTATCTGGACACGACGAAGGCGGCGCTGGTCGTACGCGAGGCGGACACACCGCAGGGCGTGTGGTCGGAGAGCACGCCGACGGTGTCGGCGCTGAGCTATCCGGAGCTGTACGGCGGCTTCATCCACCCGTGGTCTTCGGGTCCGGATCTGTACTTCACCATGTCGACCTGGAGTGACTACAACGTGTATCTGATGCACTCGGTCGTCGGCGAGTGAGCCGCTCGGGTCAGCGGAGCCGGACCTCGGCCAGCGCGCGACCGAACAGCTTGCGACCCTCGGACGAGCCGCCGAGCAGAATGGTCGCGGTGCGCGCGGCGGCGTCCAGCGACTTGATCCGGCCGGTGAACTCCACCGTGCCCGCCGCGTCGGCGGCGACCGGAACGAAGCCGGAGAAGCGCACGCTGAACTTCTGGATCGCGGTGGGATCGCCCAGCCACGAGGTGAGATAGTCACCCGCCAAGCCCATGGTCAGCATGCCGTGCGCGACCACCGTCGGCAGCCCGGCCAGCTGTGCGGCGTGGTCGCTGAAGTGGATCGGATTGGCGTCGCCGGACACGCCCGCGTAGTTCGCCAGGTCGCCGCGGGTCAGCTGGAACGCACGGTCGGGTAGCTGATCGCCAGGAGCGAGCTCGTCGAAGGCGGGCAGCGTGTGCACGGGCGTGGACTCGTGCTCGACCGGCTCCACCAACGGGCTGACGCCGAGCGACACCAGCACATCGTTGTGCGCGGGGTCGGTACTCCGGGATTCGACCGGGCGCCCGTGCATCATGACGTTCTCGACGATGTCGTCGAGCGTGTCGTCGACCTCGGCTCCGCGGCGCGCGACGATCGTGGTCGACCCGACGATGGCGACCTCGCCGTGCTGGTTGCTCAGCGTGAAGCGCACCAAGATGAAGTCGTTGTCGCCGAACTGGCGGATCGATTCGATGACGATCTCGCTGCGCATCCGGTCGCCGGCCAGGATCGGCTGGTAGATCTCGAAGACCTGATCGGTCTGCAGGAACTGGGAGAGGTCGTACTCGGTGAGCACCGTGTCGAGCAACGCCCTGGTCCCGGTCATCCCGATCACCGAGGCGAAGGTCGGCGGCGCGATGAGCCCGGGATACCCGAGCGCGCGTGCGTCGGCTTCGTGCTGGTGCGCCGCGTGGTGGTTCTGTACCGCGCGGGCGAATTCCCGGACCTTCTCCCGGCCGACCTCGTAGTGGTCACGCACCCGGAATCGCTGTCCGATCGGCGTCACCGGGACGACATCGATATCCGGCCGCGCCATCGTCTGCTCCCTGCTCATGATCCCGGCCATGCTACTGCCGGACCGGACCATTGACCAGGTGAGTGTGACGTGTGTGACCGGCATCGATGCGTGGCGGCTATCACGCCGCCAGGTGGTTACTGGCTGCTGGAGGGCGGATCGCAGACCTTCCATCCGTCGTCGGTGCGCTGCAGGTCGAAGGTGCGTGCGGACCGCTTCGCCGGGTCGGCCTCGGTGTACACCGTGGCCTGGGCGATGGCGGTGGCGTCGGTGATGCGGATGGCGTCGATGCTGTCCACCACCGGGATGTTCTTGCGTTCCATCGACAACTTGTGCACGCCGGCGAACTGGTCGCTCGGAATGCCCTGATAGAAGTCGTGCAGCGGACCGCAGGTGGTGGAGCGGAGCGCGTCCAGATCGCCGCTCTTCAGCGCGTCGGTGTAGCTGGTGATGGCGCTGCGCACCTGAGCCTCGGGGGAGTCGTCGCCGGACATCGTGACAAGCGACACGATCACCGCGATGAGCGCGATCACTGCCACGGCCGCCGCGCCGAGCACGATCAGCCGTCGATCGGGCCGAGTGGGACCGGTGGCGGTCGCACCGGCGGTCTGCGAAGCAGGGGGGATCCGTTGCGGCGGCGCGACGGGCCGGGTCTGCGGAGCACGCGGACCCCCCATCGACTGCGCGGGCACGGTCTGCTGGACGTCCGCGGGGGACGGTGCGGTCGCCACCTGTCGCGGTCTGCCGCCGGGACGCTGCGGCGACGGGCGGGTGTCCTCGACGCCGGGTCCGTGCTGCGGCGGCGCGGCAGGGCCGTGCGGGCCGGGCTGTTTGGGACCGGGAGCCGGACGCGGCGTGCTCGGCGGCTTGGTGACCGGTACCGGACCCGCCGGTGGAGTGACCACGCGATCGGTGCCCGGCCTGCCGCCGTCGCCGGGGCGCTGGATGGGCAACGCGACGGTCTTCGCGTCGTCCAGGCCGACCACCGGCATCGCCATCGTCACGTCATCCGAACCGGGCGGGTTCTGCGCCTCGGCCGGGGTGGATTCGCCGGTCCGCTCCGGCGCGGGAGCCGGTCCGGCCGACGGCTTGCGTATCACGACGGTCGCGGATTCGCCGCCCCCCGGGATCGCGGCGGTCTCGGCCTCAGGCTTGCCACCGGGCGGAGTAGAGGCACCGGCGGTCTCGGGCGGCGTACCCGGGGTCGTCTCGGCCGTCGCCGCGTTCTTCGAGGCGGCCGCCGGTCCTGCCTTCGCGCCGGAGTCGGGTGCCTTGTCCGTCGCTGGTCGATCCGGCTGCGCCGGTGCGTCTTTCGAAGCGGACCCACTCGCGGGGGCCGCACCGGACGGAAGCTGATCCCGTTTGATCAGCACGGTGCGCGACTGGTCCGGAGCGGAACCAGGCTTCGAGGCGCTACCGCCGGTCTCCGGCGCGGACTCGCGCTCGGGCGCGGCCGTTTCCGCATCGGTGCCCGATGCTGGGCGTGAGCTGGATGTGCCTGGCCCGGACGGTGCCGGTGCGCCGCCCACCTTCCCTGCCGGGCTGTTCGCCGGTCCGGGACGAGCTGTGTCTCTGGTGCTGGGCGGGTTCGATGCGGCCGGGGCGGAGGGCGTTGGTGTGCTGCCGAGTTTCCCTGGTGTGTTCGCCGGTCCAGATGGAGCAGTGCCTTTGGTGCTGGGCGGGTTCGATGCGGCCGGGGCGGAGGGCGTTGGTGTGCTGCCGAGTTTCCCTGGGGTGTTCGCCGGTCCGGAAGGGGCTGTGCCTTTGGCGCCGGGCGGGTTCGATGCGGCCGGGCCATTGGGTGCTGCTGCGCCGCCGAGTTTCCCTGCCGGGGTGTTCGCTGGACCGGAAGGGGCTGTGCCTTTGGCGCCGGGTGCGTTCGATGCGGTCGGGCCGGAGGGCGGCGGTGTGTTCCGGCTGGCTGCGACTTGCCCCGCAGGTGGTTTCGCGGCTGATTGCCCCGCCGGGGACGGCGCGGAAGAAGCAGGAGGGTTCGGCTTACCGGTACCGCCTGCTGACGCCGCCCCAGCGGCCTTCGCCGCGCTCGAGGGACCGGCGGCAGGTGTGCTTTCGGCGCTGGTCCCACTGGTCGCGTTGGACCCAGCCGGGGTCCCGGCCGCTCGGGGGCTCGCGGCTGCGGGCCGGTTGGTGGCATTCGCCTGGTTGCCGGGGGTCTTCGGACCGCCGGACGCTCCGGACTGCGTCGAAACCTGTGGCGCGGGACCCGCGGGTGCGGAGCCGCTCGCATTGGAAGCCGGTGGATTCGTAGCCGGTGAGTTCGTACCGCTCGCTGGACCGTTGGCCGGTTTCGTGCCCGCCTTGGCCGTGTTCGCGTCCTTCCCGGGGACCGGACCGCCACCGGGAGCCTGTTTCGGTTGGCCGCCAGGGGCTGGACTACCGGTGCCCGCGCCGGCCTTCGATCTCGCCGCGGAAGCATCCGAGGCGGCTGCTGCGGCGCCGCCGGACGGCGTCGCACCCGGTCGCTGCGCCTTGGCGATGCGCTCGGTGGGGGCAGCCGACGAAGCGGAACCGCTTTTGCCCGAGGCGGGGATACGTTCGGTGGCGGCCTCGGGGCGTGCGTCGGCCCCGGCGGCGTCGGCCGGTCCGGCGCTGTCTCGCGCCGTGCTCTTCTCGTCGTTCGGGTCGGACACGCACACCCCTCGCTAAGCGGAACTGTTTGAACTCGACGGCAAGCCTAATGGGCGCGGCCCGGCGAGGTCCGGCATCAGCCCACGTCGAGCCGAACGAATGCCGGCGCGTCACCTGACCTCCGTGTTCGGCCTACGCCGTGACGCGAGGAGGCGAGGCGGTCGCCTGTCGAGCAAACCGTCGTGCGGTGCACAATGAACCGCATGACCTCGTTCGGTGACCTGCTCGGACCGCAACCGGTATTGCTACCAGAACTCTCCGACGCCGAGGACGCGCTCCTCGACGGCGCCGATCCGGTGCGGGTGGCGGCCGAGCACCCGGCCGCCTCGATCGCCTGGGCGCACCTCGCCGAGGCGGCGCTGTCTCGTGGCGAAGCCCAGGACGAGGCGGTCAACCACGACATCGTGGCCGCGTACGCGTTCGCCCGCACCGGCTACCACCGCGGCCTCGATCTACTGCGCCGCAACGGCTGGAAGGGCTTCGGTCCCGTGCCGTGGAGCCACGAACCCAATCGCGGCTTCCTGCGCAGCGTCGGCGCGCTGGCCCGCGCCGCCAAGGTGATCGGCGAGACCGACGAGTACGCTCGCTGCCTCGACTTGCTGGAAGACTGCGACCCTCAGGCGGCCGCGGAGCTGGGCCTCGACTGAGTCGTAGTGATCGGAGCACCGCGTAGCGATTCGATGGTAGGTAGCGGCCGGGTGACGGGTGCGTTCGACCCGATGTCCCGGTTCGGCGTGGCCCGCGCGAGCGGCATGGCGAGGCTACGCACCTCGTGGGCGCGGCTGCGCCGGTCGGCGCTGCCGATCATCCAGTGTTCGGTCGGCGCCGCGCTGGCCTGGTTCCTCGCGCATCACGTCATCGGCCACGCGCTGCCGTTCTTCGCGCCGACGGCCGCCGTGGTGTCGATGGGCATCTCCTTCGGCGCGCGGCTGCGTCGCTCGGTGGAACTGGTGGTCGGGGTCGCGGTCGGCATCGGCATCGGCGATCTGTTCATCTCCCACGCGGGCACCGGCATATGGCAGATCGCGCTGGTGGTCGCGGTCGCCATGGCCGCGGCGGTGTTCCTGGACGGCGGTCCGGTCATCACCGTGCAGGCGGCGGGCTCCGCCGTGCTGGTCGCCACGTTGCTGCCGCCCTCGGCGGGCGGCGGTCTCTCCCGCATGATCGACGCCTTGGTCGGCGGACTGGTCGGCGTGGTGGTGGTCGCCGCGATCCCCCTGCATCCAGTGCGCAGGGCGCGGACGCTCGCCGGGGACATCCTCGCCGTGATGGGCAGATCGATCACCGAATGCGCCGACGGACTGCTCGAACAGGATCCGGAGAAGGTGCACCGCGCGCTCACCGCGATGCGCGCCACTCAGCCGCAGATCGACTCCTTGCGCGCCACCCTGGAAGGCGGCCGCGAGATCAGCCGGATCTCGCCGTTGTACTGGAACTCCCGTCCCCGGCTCGAACGCATCAGGGCCACGGCGGATCCGCTGGACAACGCCATCCGCAACACCCGAGTCCTGTTGCGGCGCTCGCTGACTCTGGTGCGCGACGACGAAATCCTCCACCCCGGTTTGATCGACGAGGTGGAGCGCCTGGGCCAGGCCGTCGACGTGGTGCGCCGGATGATGCTGGCCGACCCCGGCGACCAACCCGACCGCGCCGAGGCGGCCCGCGTACTGCGCTCGGTCGCGAAGGGCGCGCGCCCGGAACTGGTAACCGGCGCGGGCCTTTCGGCGCACGTCGTCTTCGCGCAGGTGCGTTCGACGCTGGTAGACCTGATGCAGGTGTGCGGCGTGCAACGTATCTCGGCGATTGCCCTGCTGCCGCCGACGGTCAAGAACCCCTACGTGCGGCCCGAGGTCTGAAGCCCTACTACTCAGCGGTATTCGGACATTCTTGCGTGCCACCGTGGTCCGATTCCGGTGCGGCGCGCCGGAAGTTCGATCTTCGGGTAGTCCGCTACTCGGGTTCCGCGCGTCATCCCGCCGTAGTTTTGCGATGTGACCGCGAGTCGCGGGGTATCGCGGTCGACCACTTCGCACGTGGACGAAAGGACCTTCCGGCCAAGGGGTGTGGCAGCCGGAAGGGGGGCGGATCGGAAGCGGCGAAGAAGCGGGGCCGCCCGGCAACCCGACCGGGCGGTCCCGCGCCCACGTGTACGGCGAGTCGCCGGAGATCAGGTCCAGAACCGAGTCAGGTAGCCGCCGTAGCGCGACCAATTCGACGGAACACCGGACAGTTCGAACAGCGCGTACACCGCGTCGAAGAACACCTGATTGATCGCGGGCGTGAACAGCAGCGCGAACAGGATCAACATGCCGAACGGCTTGAACTGGTCGAGCGAGCGCCGGGTCTGGTAGCTCAGTGACGGCTCGACGATGCCGTAGCCGTCCAGTCCCGGCAGCGGGATCAGATTCAGCAGAGTCGCCGTGATCTGCAGGAAGGCAAGGAAACTGACGCCGAACCAGAACGCGGGATGAGTGGCCGAGCTGCCCCAGATCCGGACGGTCGCCAGCAGCAACACCGCGCACAACGCGTTCACGGCGGGCCCCGCGCCGCTGATGATCCGCTGCGTGCGCGGCGCGACATTGTGCGTGTGCACGTAGACCGCGCCGCCGGGCAAGCCGATCCCGCCGAGCGCGATGAACACCATCGGCAACACGATCGACAGCAGCGGATGGCTGTACTTCAGTGGGTTGAGCGTCAGATAGCCGCGCAACTCCACTTCGCGATCACCCGCGCGCCACGCCGAGTACGCGTGCGCGAACTCGTGCAGGCACAGCGAGACCACCCAACCGAAGACCACGAGGACGAACACACCGGCCTTGGCTCTGGTGGAGTCCAGCGGGGCGTCCCAGGCCAGCGCGCCGCCGACCGCGGTCACGACCACCACGAGCAGGAACACCGGGCTCGGCCGGACCGCACGCGCTCTGCGGTTGGTCGGGAAACTCATCGCACCAGCAGCCAGGGTTCGTGATGGCGGTAGAAACTCGAGCGCGGCACCGGGCGATCGGTGCGGACGCCGTCCCTGGTCACGATGGCGCCTGGCGTGCCGAGCTGCGCCGCTCGCCCCTCGACCCAGCGCCGTTTGCGGAACCTTCGCCGCACGGCCGCCCGCACCCCGGGCGGTTCGAGGCACGGCGAGACGAGCATGGCCGTCACGTCGCCGGAGAACAGCAGGGTGTCGTCGACATAAGCCTCACCCTCGAGCCGCTCGCCGCCGATGCCGGTGATCACCGCCCGGCCCGCGAGCACCTTGCCGGTGTCGTCGCGAACCAGTGGCGTCTCGACGGCGCTGCCTCCGATGGCGCGCTTGGCGGCGGCGTTGCCGGTGCCGGTCTGGTAGGCGCGTGCGGCGTAGGTCTTCTCGACCGGCACGTACCCGATCTCCACGTGCAGGCGCTCGGTGCGCATCAGATGGGTGAGCACCGCGGCCAGCGCGGCGTCCTCACCCAGCACGATCAGGCGCGGCAGGCTGTCGGCGGCCAGCACGGGAAGCAACTCGTCGATCACGGCGGGATCGGGGATGGCGGCCGTCTGGGTGGTCGGCAGCGCCGCGAGCGCGATGGGTACGGGGGCGCCGTCGCAGCGGAGAACATGGGTACTCAAGCTGCCGTACACCCTCCTCGGTTCGAGCCGACACCGTCGGGCCCCTCGCCATTGGCGGGCGAACCCGAGCCGCGGCTCGCCCGTGCCCGCCGCGCTGCCGCTCGGCGTGCCGTGCAACCTTAGCCCTGCCCGGCCGCGACCACACGGTTGTCGAGCCTACGACGAGATGCGCTGCGATGCCGCCGGGGCCGGGTCGGCTAGACTGTGCTTCCGGCCACCGCCTCAGTACGGCAGGTAGCTGCAACACACCAGTGTTGCCTGTCGAACCGTAGGAGACACGACCATGCCGGCAATCGTCCTGATCGGCGCCCAGTGGGGCGACGAGGGGAAGGGCAAAGCAACCGATCTGCTCGGTGGTCGGGTGAACTGGGTGGTCCGGTACCAGGGCGGCAACAACGCGGGTCACACCGTGGTGCTGCCCAACGGCGACAACTTCGCCCTGCACCTGATCCCCTCCGGCATCCTGACCCCTGGCGTGACGAATGTCATCGGCAACGGTGTCGTCGTGGATCCCGGCGTGCTGCTGGACGAGCTGGCGGGGCTGGAGCAGCGGGGCGTCGACACCTCCGGGCTGCTGCTCTCGGCCGACGCGCACTTGATCATGCCGTACCACGTGGCCATCGATAAGGTCACCGAACGTTTCCTCGGCAACAAGAAGATCGGCACCACCGGCCGCGGGATCGGGCCGTGCTACCAGGACAAGGTGGCGCGCGTCGGCGTGCGCGTCGCGGACGTGCTGGACGAGAAGATCCTCACCCAGAAGGTCGAGGCGGCGCTCGAGTTCAAGAACCAGGTGCTTGTCAAGATCTACAACCGCCGCGCGCTGGATCCGCAGCAGGTGGTGGACGAGGTGCTGACCCAGGCGGACAGTTTCAAGCACCGGATCGCCGACACCAGGCTGAAGCTGAACCTCGCGCTCGAGCGTGGTGAGACGGTGCTGCTGGAGGGTTCGCAGGGCACCCTGCTCGACGTCGACCACGGCACCTACCCGTACGTCACGTCGTCGAACCCGACCTCGGGCGGCGCGGCGGTCGGCGCGGGCATCGGACCGAACAAGATCAACACGGTGCTCGGCATCCTGAAGTCCTACACCACCCGGGTCGGTTCCGGACCGTTCCCGACCGAGCTGTTCGACGAGTTCGGCGCCTACCTGGCCAAGACCGGCGGCGAGGTCGGTGTCACCACCGGGCGCGCTCGCCGCTGCGGCTGGTTCGACGCGGTGATCGCGCGCTACGCCACCCGGGTCAACGGCATCACCGACTACTTCCTCACCAAACTGGACGTTCTATCCAGTCTCGAGACGGTGCCGATCTGCGTCGCCTATGAGATCGACGGCGAGCGAGTCGAGCAGATGCCGACCACGCAGACCGAATTCCATCACGCGAAGCCGATTTTCGAGCAAATGCCCGGTTGGTGGGAGGACATTTCCGGCGCGCGCACCTTCGAGGAGCTGCCCGCCAACGCCCAGGCGTACGTGTTGCGTTTGGAGGAGCTGTCCGGCGCCAGGATTTCTTGCATCGGCGTGGGTCCCGGCCGGGATCAGACCATCGTCCGGCACGACGTACTCGACTAGAACCTGTTCGAATTCCGCGTGGGCCAGCGGAAATTCGGCAAGATCACCAGAAATTCGCCACATCTATCGTGCTCGCTCGGCTTCGATCATGATCGGTGAAGAACTACAGTTAGAGCATGGCTCGGAACTGGCCGATGATCGAGCGCGAGAGCGAATTCGAGGCGATCCGTGCGGCGCTGACCGGTCCGGGGCACGTCGGCGTGGTACTGACCGGTGACGCGGGGGTGGGCAAGACCACCCTGGCCCGGCATGCCACCTCCGCGATCGGCGGCAATGTCCGCTGGGTGGCGGGCACCGAGTCGGCGCGCAGCATTCCGCTGGGGGTGTTCGCGCATATGGTCGGCGTCTATACGGCGCACGATCCGGTCACGTTCATGTCGGCGGCGCGCGAGGCGTTGCTCGCCGACGGGGACACGGTGATCGGGGTCGACGACGCGCATCTGCTGGATCAGCTCTCCGCCACGCTGCTGCTGCAACTGGCCATCGACAAAGCCGCCCACATCGTCGTCACCGTGCGCAGCGGAGTCCCGGTGCCGGACGCGGTCACCTCGTTGTGGAAAGACGGCCATCTGACGCGCATCGACCTGCGCCCGTTCACCCAGCGCCAGAGCGTCGAACTGGTGGAATCGATGCTCGGTGGGCAACTCGAGGGGTTCACCGCCAATCTGATGTGGGAGTCCTCCGCCGGAAACGCGTTGTTCCTGCGGCATTTGGTGGAGGGTGCGCTGGAGGCGGGCACGCTGCGTCAGGTCAACGGCGTGTGGCAACTGCGTGGGCGCGCGGCGGTGACCTCGGAGCTGGCCGCGCTGCTGGAGGACCGCGTCGAGCAGTTGCCCGAGCCGGTGCTGCGGGTGCTGGAACTGCTGACTTTCTGCGAACCGATCGATCTCGACGTCCTCGCCGAATTGGCGGGCGAGGACGCGGTGGAAGCCGCCGAAACGCGCGGGGTGATCCGGGTGGTGGAGAATTCCCAAGATCTGATCGTGCGCTACAACCACCCGCTGTTCGGTGAGGTGATCCGCCGCAGGCTCGGCATCGCCTCGGCGCGGCGTTTGCGCGGCAGGTTGTATTCGTCGCTGAAGGACCGCCGGATAAACTCCGCCGCCGACCGCATCCGCCTGGCCGAATTGGCGCTGGACAGTGATAAATCCGCGGATCTGGAATTGTTCGAGGCGGCGGCGGCCGACGCGATCGGATTGGCGAATCTGCCGCTGGGCGAGCGCTTCGCCCGCGCAGCGGTGGAGCGGCGCGGCGGCGTGGAGGCCGCCGACCTGCTGGCGCGCGCCCTGCTGTGGCAGGGGCACCGGATCGAGGCCGAGCGCACCCTCGCCAGCTTCGACCCCGACCAACTCGACGAGGTGCAGCTGGCGCGCTGGGGCAGCACCAGGGTGGCGAACCTGTTGTGGGCCATGGGCGATGCCGATCGCGCCGACGAGGTGCTGAAGCTGGTGCGCGCGAAGGTGCGGCATCCGAAGATCGCGGCCATCTTCACCGGCCTGGCGTCGGCGAGTCTGGTCAACGAGAACCGGGTCGACGACGCGATCGCCGAGGCGGAGACGGTGATGTCCGCCGACGGCGCACCGCCGTGGGCGGTGTGGTGGGCGTCGTTCGGCGGCGGCCTGGCGTCGGCGTTGATGGGCAAGGGGGAAGCGGCCAGGCAGTACGCGGCCCGTGGGCACGAGGTGGAAGCGCACATCGACGGGCTCAACCGCTTCATGTCCACGCACGCCGAGGTGCTCGCCCTGACCTTCGCCGGCGATCTGGAGGCCGCGCGGCGCTGCGCCGGGGCATTCGTCGGCTACTCCTCGCCGGGCCAGTATCTGGCCTGGGGCATGTCGAAGATCCTGCAAGGGACCGTCGATGTGGCGCAGGGCCGGTTCCTGGACGGCATCGAGAATCTGGAACAGGCGCTGGCCGCATTGGCCGCGGAGGGCGCGGCCGCGTGGATGTTCCCCGCGCGAATCCGTCTGGCGGAGGCGTATTCGGCGCTCGGGCGGGCCGGCGACGCCTCCGAGTCGATCGCGCACGCCACCGCACGGGGCGGCAGGCACAGTGCCGTGTACGAACCGCAGCTGGAAGTAGCGCGCGCTTGGCTGGCCGCCGCCGAAGGAACCGTCACGCCTGCCATCCGCATCGCGGTGGGCGCCGCCGACGCGGCCGCACGCTCGCATCAGCACGCCATCGAGGCCATGGCGCTGCACACCGCGGCCCGCTTCGGCGACCATTCCGTCTCCGGACGACTGGCGGAACTGGCCGAGCGAGTGGAAGGACGGCTGGTACAGGCGCAGGCTCGGCACGCGGTGGCGCTCGCCGACCATGACGGACCCGGGCTGGACTCGGTCGCCGCCGAATTCGAGCGCATCGGCGCGCTGTTGTCGGCCGCCGACGCCGCGGCGCAGGCCGCCTCGGCCCACGAGCGAGCCGGGGATCGGCGCAAGTTGCTGGAGTCCGCCGCCACCGCCAACCGGCTCGCCGCCGCCTGCGGCGGAGCGAGCACCCCCGCGCTGCGGCAGGCCGCACAACCCTTGCCCTTGACCGCGCGGGAACGGGAGATCGCCAACCTCGTCGCCGCGGGCCTGTCCAACCGGCAGATCGCCGACCGGCTCACCGTCTCGGTGCGCACCGTCGAAGGCCATCTCTACCGGGCCTGCATCAAGATGGACGTCACCGATCGCGAGTCCCTGGGCGCGCTGATGCGCGGAGAGTCCGGGAGCGGAAAATGACGCTGCGAGCGGCCGCGGTGATCGCTGCCACGGCGGCGGGTCTGGTCTTGGCCGCCGGGTGCTCGGACGGACAGCCGCAACCGGTCACCAGTTCCGCGCGTCCCTCGGCGACAGTGGCGACGAAGACCGAGACGACGCAGGAGCGCAACGCCCGGATCAGGCAGAAATTGATCGAACTCGGCTGCTCGACGAACGCCTGCATCCAGACGTACTTCGGCTGCGAGGACGGCTACATCACCGGGGACGCGTGCGAATTCTTCCGCGCGCACCCCTTGCGCTGAGCCGCCGCGTACTACCCGGCGGGCTGCTCGGCGCCGGTAAGGAACGAACCCGCGACGGGGGCGAGAATCCCGATGTTCGGATTGTGGCTGAGCCGGGGAATCTCCCGGAAAACGGCATCGGGAAGTGCGGCGGCGATGGCGCGGGCTCCCTTCCGCAGTAGCGCGTCGGATTTGCCGCCGGCGATGACCAGGGTGGGAACACCGACTCCGGACCAGTCCGCGGGCCGCAGCGGCTCGCCGCGCATGAAGTCGCGCATCACAGCCCAGTCGTGCGCGGTGGAGGGAGCGGTGGCGCACAAGTCTTTCCAGAAGGGGGTGAATCGCATGACGGCGGCCATCACACGCGGGAGTCCCATGGCTTTGGTCATGTAGAACCGAACGGTGTCCCCGCGAGAATCCGCGGCGATCAGTTCGTGCAGGCGCGCCTCCAGATCGGCCTCTGGTACGAACCCTTCCCGGTCGACCACGAATGGCGGCTCGAACGCGACGACTTTCGTGATGCCCTTCACTCGGCCGGACTCGGCGGCCCGTAGCGCGAGCGCGGCGCCCGAGGACCACCCGAACAACGCCGCCGTACCGCCCGCGGCCTCGATCAAAGCGGCGATGTCATCGATCTCGCGGTCGACGTCGTAGACACCGGGCGAATCCGTGCTGTCGCCGCGGCCGCGTCGGTCGTAATTGATCACCGTCAATCGGTGCTGCTCGGCGAGTGCCGCGGCCAACTCGACCATCTTGGGGAATTTCCGGAAACCGAAGGCGCCGCCGATCAAGATCACGACTCCGTTGTCGCCGCCGACTTGCCGATCGAACGCGATCACGGTGCCATCGGTCGATGTCACAGTCTCCATGGCCAGCTCACTTTCGTTCCGGATCGGCGGGTGTCGCCGATGTCTCGCTCGTAGGACGATGCGAACTGAGCGAATTCATCGGTCCGTTGGCGTATCCATGACTCCGAGACCAGGACCTGGGCGCCGCACCGGTCGGGCGTGGTCGCTCAGAACAAGGTGGGCTCGCCGAATCCCGGTGTGCGCTCGATGGTCAGTAGACGCTGCTTGGTGTCGATGCCGCCGGGGGCGGAGAAGCCGTGCAGGGCGTGGTCGGCGGCGAGTACACGGTGGCACGGGATGATCAACGGGATCGGGTTGCGGCCCAGGGCCTGGCCGACCGCCTGGGCGCCGCCTGGCGCGCCCACGCGATGGGCGACCTGGCCGTAGCTGAGGGTGTGGCCTGGGTCGATGGCGCGTGTGACGGTGTAGACGGCGCGGTGGAACTCCGGAATTCCACTGGTGTCCAAGGCGATCCAACGCAGGTCGTCGAGTTCCCCCGAGAGGTGCGCGCGGATGCCCGCGATCGCCTCGGCGATGGCTTCGGTGGGTGGCTGCTCGTGAAGCTTCTCGCCCGCGCGAGCGCGTGTGATGCGCGCTCGGGTGGCGGCGGGGCTCGCCTCCGGAAGTTGGAATCGGATCACCCCTGCGCTGCTCCAGGCGATCGCGCAGCAGCCGATCGCGGTATCGAACAGCGTCGCCGCGACCGCGTACGGTGTGGGACGGCCGGAGGCCACGGGCTCGGTGGCTTCGTTCGCCGGAGGATCGGCGGCGAGGCGAGTGGCGTCACTCATGAGCCAAGTCTGCATCGCGGGACCGACAAGTTCGCAATTAGCAGTCCAGTTTAGTGGAACTGGCATTGGTTCGGTGCGTCGCCGCGGCCGTAGATCGCCGCGAGATCGGAGTATCGCCGCTGGTGGTCGTAGTACGAGAGGGGTTGGTCGGACATCGGCGTACCGGGGTGGAAGCGTTCGAGGCGAAAGGTGCGCGTGTCGCGTTCCGGCGCGAATCGGTAGATCAGGCAGCCGAGCAAGGCGGTCAGGAGCAGGGTGGCGAGCATCATGTCCGTCAGGGTGCGCGCCACTGGCCTTGCCAATAAATATCCAATCGGCCGATACTGGACCGTATGGCGACAAGAGTGATCGGCGCGGGCAGCCTGGCTCGCGATCTGGGCCATTGGCGGCACGCGCACGACGGCGATCCGGATTCGGCCGGGCGGCGCTCCACCCGCCCGGCCTACTTGGCGCTCGCCGAAGGAATCCGGCTGCTGATCCACGACGGGCGCGCGCCGCTGGGCGTCGCCTTGCCCAGCGAACGGGATCTCGCCGGCACCCTCGGGGTCAGTCGCACCACCATCACCTCCACCTACGCGCTGTTGCGCGAGCACGGCTACCTGATCAGCCGCCAGGGCTCGCGCAGCACGGTGGCCCTGCCCCGCGACGTGCAGCACGACGGCGTCAAGCCGGCGCGGAGCATCCTGGCCATGATGGGCTCGCCCGAACTGCCCACCGTCGACATGACCTATGCCGCCATGGCCGCCCCGCTGGAGATGCAGGACGCGTATTCGGCTGCCCTGGAGGGCATTCCCGCCTACCTCGGCACGCACGGCATGGACCCGGTCGGTGTGCTGGCACTCCGTGAGGCGATCGCCCGCCGCTACACCGCGCGCGGGCTGCCGACCGAGCCCGATCAGATCCTGGTCACCCTCGGCGCTCAGCACGGCCTGCGCCTGCTGCTGAACGTGCTCACCGCGCCCGCGGCCCGCGTGCTCATCGACCACCCGACCTACCCGAACGCCATCGAGGCGATCCGCGACGTCGGCGCCAGGCCGGTGCCGGTGCCGCTGCGCCCGGAGGACCCGGCGGGCGGCTGGGATCTCGACGGCGTCCGCAGTGCCGCGCGGCAGACCGCGGCCAGCCTGGCCTATCTGGTGCCGGACTACAACAACCCGACCGGCCTGCTGCTCGACGCCGACGGCCGCGCCGAACTGACCGCCATCGCCAGGGACACCAGGATGACCATCGTGATCGACGAGTCCATGGCGGATCTCGGGCTCGGTGCGGACAACCCGCCGCCGCCGGTCGCCGCTTTCGCCAGAGGATCCGAGATCGTGACCATCGGGTCGGCCTCGAAATCGTTCTGGGGCGGTCTGCGCGTCGGCTGGATCCGGACCAACCAGGCGCTGATCACCAAGCTGCTCGGCATCCGCTCCACGGTCGACCTCGGCACCCCCGTCATGGACCAGTTGGCCACCGTGCACCTGCTCGAGCACGCGGAGGTGATCCTCGACCGTCGCCGGGACCAGTTGCGTTCGCAGCGTGCCGCGCTGCTCGACGCGCTCGCCGAGGAACTGCCGGACTGGCGCGTCACCGTCGGCGCGGGCGGCATGTCGGTGTGGGCACAGCTGCCGACCTCGGTTTCCACGGCGCTGGCGGCCACGGCTCCCAACCATGGCGTATTACTCGCCGCCGGGCCACGATTCGGCGTGCAAGGCGCGTTCGAACGGTTCCTGCGGCTGCCGTTCACCCACCAGGAACCCGAATTGCGTTTGGCGGTCAAGGCCATCGCGTCCGCCTATATGGCGCTCACGCCACGCGCCGCCGACCCGTTGACGCCGTTGACCTGCTACTGAAGCGATTTCGTCGCTGGGGAGAGCCTCCGCAGGCGGTATGTCCCCTCCGAGCACCGCCGAGCACGATCGGCCGGCCACCCCTCGGGGCTGGCCCTCGTCGTGCTCGGGCGGTGTGCAGAAGCTCGCACGGCGCGGAGGCCTCCAGCTCGAGCAGCGGTCAAGGAGCGGACCGGACGAGGTTCGCGATTCTCGAAAGCCACCTGCTCGCGGACAGTATGGCAGGCCCGGTGCCGAACTGTCGAACCGGTTGGTATGTTAAAAGTTTCAATTATCAGCCGCGAAGCGGAGTGGCGCCATGCCACCCCGCTCGGCGCTCAGTCGGCCCAGACCGTCTCGATCGGGGTGGCGGTGGTGGGCGGCGGGGTCGGAATCCCGTTCGGAGTGCGGGAGAATCGCGGCGCGGGGGCGTGCTGGGTGATGTCGTCGAGCTCCAGCAGCGAGCCGCGGGCCGCGATGTGCTCGTTTCGCGTCGCCTCGTCGAATGTCAGCACGGGAGAGACGCACGCGTCGGTGCCGACGAATATCTCGGCCCATTCGTCCCGGGTCTTGGTCCGGAAACGCTCGGCGAAAAGCTTTTTCAGCGTTTCCTGACCGGCGGGGTCGAGCTGGAAGGGCAGGCCGTCCGCCTCGATCTCCAGTCCGGCGAGCAACTGGGCGTAGAACTGCGGTTCGATCGCACCGACCGCCATGTACTTGCCGTCGGAGGTTTCGTAGGTGTCGTAGAACGACATTCCGGTGTCGAGCAGGTTCACGCCACGCTCATCGGACCAGGCGCCCGCGCCGCGCATGCCCCAGATCATGTGCGAAAGGGCAAGGGCGCCATCGACCATGGCCGCGTCGATCACCTGGCCCTTGCCGGACTGCTGCCGCTCGACCAGCGCGGCGAGGATGCCGAAGACCAGGAACATCGAGCCGCCGCCGAAATCGCCAACCATGTTCAGCGGCGGGACCGGGCGTTCGCCCTTGCGGCCGATGGCGTGCAGCACGCCGGTGATGGAGATGTAGTTGATGTCGTGTCCGGCGCGATCGGCCAGCGGGCCTTCCTGACCCCAGCCGGTCATCCGTCCGTAGACCAGGCGCGGGTTGCGGGCGAGCGCGTCGTCCGGGCCGATGCCGAGCCGCTCGGTGACGCCGGGGCGGAAGCCTTCGATCAGCACGTCCGCCTTCTCGACGAGGCCGAGAACCTTCTCGATGTCGGCGGGGTCCTTGAGGTTGGCCTCGACGATCGTCCGGCCGCGCAGCTGCGGACGGTCGAACCCGCCCGGCAGCTGGCCCGCACGCTGCACCCGCACCACGTCGGCGCCCAGATCGGCGAGCAGCAGCGCGGCGTGCGGACCGGGACCGATCCCGGCCAGCTCGATGACCTTGATGCCCGCGAGCGGGCCCTGCTTGGCGGTGGATGGAGTGCTCACGCCCTACCTCGGTTCGTCGTTGATCCAGCGCACCGGCGGTCCGGCGCGTCCTCCCGAACGCGGCCGGGAGGGTTGTATTGACAGTATGACAATAACGCCGGGGCCGGAGCCGGGGGCATACCCGGACGACGGATGGACGACGGGTTCGACGACGAGTCGCCCGTTCGGTCGCCCGGTCCTAGGCTGCACGTGTGCAAGCGCTGTCTGATCAGGGGTGGTACAACCTTCTCGCCGGTCTCGCGATTCTGGTCGGTCTGGTCGGCATCGTCGTGCCGATCCTGCCGGGCGTCATCCTGATCTTCGCGGCCATCGCCGTCTGGGCCTTTCTCACCGGGGGCGCCACGGCCTGGACGGTTTTCGCGATCAGCACGGTGCTGCTGGTGCTCTCCGGCGTCGTCAAATACACCTGGCCGGGGCGCAGGATGAAGGACGCGGGAGTGTCCAACCGCGCGGTCCTGCTCGGCGCGATACTCGGCGTCATCGGCTTCTTCGTGATTCCGGTGATCGGCCTGTTCGTGGGCTTCGTTCTCGGCGTTTATCTTTGGGAACTCCAGCGGCTGCGCGTCAACCGGCAGGCGTGGCAGGCGACCGTGCACGCGTTGAAGGGCGTCGGACTGTCCATCCTGATCGAACTCTTCGGCGCGTTGCTTGCCACCGGTGTGTGGCTCGCCGGTGTGTTCGCCGTCTGAGCGCTACCTATCGATGGCGGGGAACGGGATCGTGTCGCCCGCGCGGCTTCCCGGGAGTTCGTCGCGGCGCAGCCGGAGGGTCGGCGGTTCGGGCCGGTACAGCGGCAGCGTGGGGGCCGGCTCCTCGCGGACGACACGCTCGCGGGCCGGGAGCCGATAGAACGCGCGCGCGTTGTCCTCCAGCACCGCGTACATGTCGGTGCCCACCACGTCGCAGAGCAGATCCACGTCCGAGTCCCGGAACGGACGTCCGGCTCGGGTACCGGGCAGATCGGTGCCGAACATGAGGGCTTCCGGATTCACCGCGTGCACGCGGCGCAGCGTGTCGGCGACGTTCATCGCGACCCGGCCGAAACCGGTCGCCTTGACCTTGGCTCCACGGTCGACCAGGTCCAGCAGGAAGGGCAGCCCTTCGGCGGACATGCCCAGATGGTCGACCGACAGCGCGGGCAGCTTGGAGATGACCGGTTGCAACGAGGCCAGCATCGTGCCGTCGATGTAGACCTCGACATGCCAGCCGGCCAGCTCGTACGCGCGCAGCGCCTGCAACGTCATTCCGGCGATGTCGGTGGCCGCGCGCTTGAGGTTGAAACGCAGTGCGCGCACACCGATCCGGTCCAGTTCGAGGATCTCCTCGTCGGAGGCGTCGAGATCGAGCCGGGTGACGCCGACCCAGCCCTCGCCGAGTTCGGCGAGGGCGGCCTTCAGGTAGGTCTGGTCCGTGCCCTGGAACGACCCGCTGACCACGGCGCCGCCGCTGACGTCGTAGCGCGCCATGCGCTTCCGGTAATCGGCGATGGTGAACGGGTCGGGCAGGTAGCCCTCGTTCTCGGCCAGCGGAAACCGCGGGTCGAAAATGTGCAGGTGGGCATCGAACACTTGTACAGAATGCCTCAGGGTCGGATTTTCCGCTGCCACAGCAGGGGTGTCGCGATGGCGGCGGAGGGGGTCACTGCGGGGTGATCAGACCTTGTGGGGTTCGCTGGCGCGCAGCATGTCCTCGCGTTCGACGACCTTGACGCGCTCGCGGCCCTCCGGCTCACCGAGGGAGCGTTCGTGCGCGTCGAGGCGGTACCAACCGGCCCAGGTGGTGAACGGGATGCCCTTGCCTTCGAGGAACTCGATGACGGCCTCGGGGTCGGGCCGCTCGGCCGGGGTGAAGCCGGGAGCGTCGTCCAGCAGGCAGGCGATGGTCTCGTTGGCGTCGCCCTTGGTGTGGCCGATCAGGCCGACCGGGCCGCGCTTGATCCAGCCGGTGACGTATGTGGCGGGCAGGTAGCGCGCGGCGCCGTCGGCGTTCTCGTCGATGAGCACGCGGCCCGCTTCGTTCGGCACGGTGCCGGCCTGGTCGTCGAACGGCAGGTTGGTCAGGTTCTGCGACAGGTAGCCGACGGCGCGGTACACCGCCTGCACGTCCCAGTCCTTGAACACGCCGGTGCCCTTGACGTTGCCGGTGCCGTCGAGCTCGGTGCGCTCGGTGCGCAGGCCGACGACCTTGCCGTTCTCGCCGAGAATCTCGGCGGGGGATTCGAAGAAGTGCAGGAACAGCTTGTGCGGCCGGTCGCCCGCGTCGCGGATGGCCCACTGCTCGAGCGTGTTGGCGACCATGTCGACCTGCTTGGAGTGACGGCGCGCGGCTTCGGAGCCTTCGTCGTAGTCGATGTCCTCGGGGTCGACGATGACCTCGATCGTGGGCGAATGGTCGAGCTCGCGCAGTTCCAGCGGGGTGAACTTGGCCTGCGCGGGACCGCGGCGGCCGAAGACGTGCACCTCGACGGCCTTGTTGGCCACCAGGCCCTTGTAGACGTTCGGCGGAATCTCGGTCGGCAGCAGTTCGTCGCCGGTCTTGGCCAGCACGCGGGCGACGTCGAGGGCGACGTTGCCGACGCCGAGGACGGCGACCTTCTCCGCCTCCAGCGGCCAGGTGCGGGGGACGTCGGGGTGGCCGTCGTACCAGGAGACGAAGTCGGCGGCGCCGTAGGAGCCGTCGAGGTCGATGCCGGGGATCGGCAGGGCGCGGTCGGCGTTGGCGCCGGTGGAGAAGATCACCGCGTCGTAGAAGGCCCGCAGGTCGTCGAGGGTGATGTCGGTGCCGTAGTCGATGTTGCCGAGCAGGCGCACCTGCGGCTTGTCGAGGACCTTGTGCAGGGCCGTGATGATGCCCTTGATGCGGGGGTGATCGGGCGCGACGCCGTAGCGGATCAGGCCGAACGGCGCGGGCATGCGCTCGTAGAGGTCGATCGACACCTCGGCATCGGACTTCATCAAGGCGTCGGCGGCGTAGATCCCGGCCGGTCCGGCGCCCACGATCGCGATGCGGAGCGGGCGGGTCTTCGCGGTGTGCGCGTCAGGCCCGGAGGAGGAAGCCTGCGTCACCACGCAGGGCTCGCGGACACCGCCATCCTCTACTGCACTCTGTTCGGTCATCTCTTTACGCGCACCTTTATGGTCGAAACAATTAATGACGTCGGGCTTAGCTTAGGCTAAGTTGACGCACCGGCTCGGTCGCACCCGTCCGGTGCGGACGCCGGCGTCGCCGGCTCGTGGCTGCACGGTGCTCCGTTCGCCGCGGCGTAGAGCTGCCGATTCGCTATGACAGCAGGCCGCCGTCCCGCGATTCTATCGGGATGGCCGACGCCGCCCCGCGTCGGTGCGTGAACTCGACGGATGCCATCGACAGCCACGATTGCCGCTTACCCGCTCGCGCGCGGTCTATCGCCGCCGCTCGCCCCTGGTCGGCGTCGCGCCGGTGTTTGCCCGGGGTCGAGCGCTCGATACCGGCGCCGACCAGGGATCATCGAGCCATGACCGAACAGCAGCCGACCGCGGGCGAGGACGAGATCATCCGGGTCGATCAGACCGATAAACGCTCGGTGGTCCCGTTCGTCGCCGCCGCGGTGGTCGCGGCGATCGTGCTGATCGCGATCGTGCTCGGCGGTGTGCTGTCGCCCGCTGAGAAAAATGTCACAGACGCCGACCGCATCACGGCGGCCGTCCGAAACTTCGTCGACGGTGCCAACCGCAGCGACGCCGTGCCGCCGCCCGGCACCGCGTGCCAGGGCTTCGACGCCGCCCACTCACCGCTGGCGGGCCAGGACGGCGCCGGAAAGCCCGTCGAGATCACGAAAATCGACCCGCCCATGGTGGACGGCGACCGGGGCAAGGCGACCGTCACCACGAAGGTGGACGGGCAGGAGAAGACGACGACCTGGATTCTCGCCAGATCCGGCGACAAGTGGCTGGTATGCACCTGAGCGTTCGCGCAGGGTGCGTCACCGTTTGACACGGTGACCCGGGTCGGTGCAATCTCAGTCGAAGGTCATGAGAACCAGTGTCAAGCCCCGGCATTGCTGGTCGGCAACCCTCCTCCGCGGTGGGGTGCTCCGGGTGACGACCTGGCGGCGCCCTGGTCCCGGGCGCGGCAAGTGCGGATTCGCAGGAGGTGCACATGAGTTATGCCGGTGACATCACCCCTCAGCAGGCTTGGGAGTTGCTGCGGGACAATCCGGAAGCCGTCCTGGTGGACGTGCGGACGGAAGCGGAATGGAGATTCGTCGGAGTCCCCGACACGAGCCCGATCGAACGGCCGACCGTGCTGATCGAGTGGGTCGATTCCACGGGGGCGCGCAACGAGACGTTCGTCGAGCAGCTGAAGCAAGCGCTCGACGGCCATGATCCCGAGGCTCCGGTCGTCTTCCTCTGTCGCTCCGGTCAGCGTTCGGTGGGCGCGGCGATCGCCGCCACCTCGGCGGGCTACCGCACCTCCTACAACGTGCTGGAGGGCTTCGAAGGCCCGCTCGACGAATTCGGGCATCGCGGCGGCTCCGGCTGGCGTGCCCTCGGACTGCCCTGGCGGCAGTCGTGATCACCGGCGGCGCGTTCGACAAGCCGCTGCCCGAGAGCGTCGGCCCCGCGACGCTCGGCGTGCGCGGCGGGCTGCGGCGCTCCGGTTTCGAGGAGACCGCCGAGGCGCTCTACCTCACCTCCGGCTTCGTCTACGAGAGCGCGGAGGCCGCCGAGGCCGCGTTCACCGGCGAGGTCGAACATTTCGTCTACTCCCGCTACGGCAACCCGACGGTGGCCATGTTCGAGGAGCGGATGCGCCTGCTCGACGGCGCCGAGGCGTGCTTCGCGACCGCGAGCGGCATGGCCGCGGTGTTCACCGCGCTGGGCGCGCTGCTGGGCGCCGGCGACCGGCTCGTCGCCGCGCGCAGCCTGTTCGGCTCGTGCTTCGTGGTGTGCAACGAGATACTGCCGCGCTGGGGCGTGGAGACCGTCTTCGTCGACGGCGAGGATCTGGACCAGTGGGAACAGGCGCTGTCCGTGCCCACTCAGGCGGTCTTCTTCGAGACGCCCGCCAATCCGATGCAGACGTTGGTCGACGTGCGGCGGGTGAGCGAGCTGGCGCACGCGGCAGGCGCGAAGGTCGTACTGGACAACGTGTTCGCCACTCCGCTGCTGCAACGCGGCTTCGAACTCGGCGCCGACGTGGTGGTCTACTCCGGCACCAAGCACATCGATGGCCAGGGCCGCGTGCTGGGCGGCGCCATCCTCGGCGCCACGGACTACATCGACGGCCCGGTGAAGACGCTGATGCGCCACACCGGCCCCGCGCTGAGCCCGTTCAACGCATGGACGCTGCTCAAAGGCTTGGAGACGATGCCGCTGCGGGTGCGCCATTCGACGGAGTCCGCGCTGCGGATCGCCCGCTTCCTGGAGAGCAACCCGGCCGTCAGCTGGGTGCGATACCCGTTCCTGGATTCGCATCCGCAGTACGCGCTGGCCACGGGCCAGATGAGCGGCGGCGGCACCGTGGTCACCTTCGAGCTGAACGCACCCGAGAACGAGGCGAAGAAGCGCGCGTTCGAAGTCCTGAACCGGTTGCGCATCGTCGACATCTCCAACAACCTCGGTGACGCCAAGTCCCTGATCACCCACCCCGCGACCACGACACACCGCGCCATGGGTCCCGAAGGCCGGGCCACCATCGGTTTGTCCGACGGCGTCGTCCGCATCTCGGTGGGCCTGGAGGACGTGGAAGACCTGCTCCAGGATCTCGACCAAGCCCTCGCCTGAGCAGGGATCGGTCACATCGGCATGGTGACGCCGGGTGAAGACGGTGCACCGTGCAGGATCAAGTGGCTCGGAACGTCGTCTTTCTTGTCGTTCTTCTTGCCGTTCTTGTTCTTGCCCGGCAGGTCGAAGGCCAGCCGGATCGTGCCGGCGCGGCCGGGCGCGATGCGTGCGAAGTCGTCGCCGGGCGGGTTGAGTCCGGCGGTGGCCGCCGCGTCGGGTGCGACGGAGCGGCCCGCGGTGGTGACCAGCCGTTGACCGGTGACGTCGAGGACTTGGTCGCGGTCGGACACGTTGGTGACCGTCAGCGTGACGATGGTTCGGGAACCGCCGCCGGAGCCCACATCGGTCACGGTGAAAGCGAAGTTTCCGTCGCGCACGGCAGTACCCGGATTCGCGGGTTGTCCGCCGGTCGGGGGCAGCGGAGTATCGGTCGGCGTAGCGGTTTCGCGGGTCGTCGGACCCGCGACGGGCGCGGACCCGATGCCGCCTACCAGCAGCCACAACGCCGCCGCGGCGACGAGCGCCGCCCCTGCGGCGACGGGTATCCATCGGCGCTTTCGCCGACGATGGAGCTGGCCGGTCGGAGCGGGTGAACGTACCTCGGGCGTCGGCTGCGCCGCAGTGGCGGCGGTCATGACGCGAGTTCGCGGGCGGGCGGCCGGTGCCGGGAGAGGCGGGGCCGGTCGCGCGACCGTGGACCGGGCCAGAGCGGCCGACGCCGCCGCGGCGAGTTCCCCCGCGCTGCCATAGCGTGCGTCCGGCTCTTTGGCCATTCCCCGGGCGATGACGTCGTCGAGTGCGGCCGGGACGCCGTGGGCCGCCCGCGAGGCGCGCGGCGGCTCGGCCATCAGATGCGCCCGCATCTGTTGTGCCGGATCGCCCGCGCCGTAGGGCGGTTGTCCCGTGAGGGTCTCGTAGAGCACGCAGGCCAGCGAATAGACATCCGACCTGGCATCGACCGTGCCGGTGAATCGCTCCGGCGCCATGTACCCCAGCGTGCCGACCACCAGCCCGGTGGCGGTGAGCGCGGTGCCGTCGGCGGCGCGGGCGATACCGAAATCGATCAGATATACGAAACCGCTGGTGTGCAGAAGGATGTTGCCCGGCTTCACATCGCGGTGCACGAGTCCGGCCGCGTGCGCGGCGTCCAGCGCCTCGGCGGCCTGGGCGATGACGTCGACGGCCCGATCCGGCGGCAGCGCGCCCGATCGCAGCCGGGTGCCCAAGTCGACGCCATCGATGTAGGCCATCTCCAAGAACAGATGGCCGTCGACCTCGCCGAACGCGTGGATGGGCACGATGTGCGGGTCGCGCGCCCGAGCGCCCAGCCGCGCCTCCCGCTCGAAGCGCTGGCGATAGAGCGAATCCGCGGTATACGCCGCGGACAGCACCTTGAGCGCCACGGCGCGGCCCTCAGGGTCGTGTGCCAACCACACCTCACCCATGCCGCCACGACCCAGCAAGCGTTCGAGCGAGTAGTTCCCGAACGTGCCACCGGCGCTCTGCACGGACATGCCTCGACCGTATCGCCGGGTTTCGTCGCCATCGCGGGCGGGAGGGCGTCCGCTTTCGTGCTGTCGACGCCGCACGTTACGCGGAGAAGGCTTCGTCAGGCATCGGCGGTGCGCTCGATGTCGGTGAGATGGGCGATGTTGGCCCGGTCGTCCGGGGACGAGCTCGGTTCGGTGGTGAACCAGGAGTCGAGGATCTCCCGTAGCTCGGCGCTGGAGGTCGAACGCAGGCTCAGGGCAAGGACGTTGGCGTCGTTCCAGGTGCGGGCGCCCGCCGCGGTCGAGGCGTCCGCGCAGAGTGCGGCGCGGACACCTGCGACCTTGTTGGCCGCGATCGAGGCGCCCGTGCCGGTCCAGCAGCAGACGACGGCTTGGTCGGCGTGGCCGGAGGCGACATCGCGGGCGGCCGCTTCGCTGGCCCAGGCCCAGTCGTCGCGTTCCTCGTCGGACAGCGCGCCGTGCAACACGAGTTGGTGGCCGCGCTTGCCCAGTTCGTCGACCAGTTCCGCGGCCACTCCGACCCGCTCGTCCGCCGCCACCGAAATTCGCATGCGTTCAGCGTAGTTGCCGGTTCGCGGGCAGTGCGGACGATCGTTCGCATTGACAGTATGCTGTCAAATATGACAGCATACTGTCATGATGAAGACCGTGCACATGGCCGTTTACGACACACTCGCCGACTGGGAGGTGGGCGCGGCGACCGCGCACATCAACAAGCCGAGCTGGCACCGGGAACCGGGAACCTGGCAGGTGAAGACGGTCGGCCCGACCGTGGAGCCGATCACGACGATGGGCGGCATGCGCATCGTGCCGGATGTCGTGCTCGCCGAGCTGACCCCCGCGGACAGCGCGATGTTGATCCTGCCGGGCGCGGACACCTGGGAGGGGCCGCACTTGGATCCGTTCGCGCACAAGGCACGCGAGTTCGTGGACGCCGGTGTTCCGGTCGCCGCGATGTGCGGTGCGACATTCGGCTTGGCCAAGGCGGGTCTGCTCGACACTCGCGAGCACACCAGCAACGTCGCCGAATACCTTCGCTACAGCGGGTATTCGGGTGCGCACCACTACGTCGACGAACCGGCCGTCACCGACGGTGACGTCATCACCGCCGGGGCGAGCGCGCCGTTCGAGTTCGCGCGCGAGGTGCTCGGCAGGCTCGGCGTGTACGAGCCGCATGTGCTGGATGGCTGGTACGCGTTGTACGCGCACTCCGATCCGGCCGGATGGGCGGTGCTGGCGGAATACGACGCGCAGCACGCGTGAGCGAGAATCGTCGGTGATCCGGCCGGATCGCCGGCATCGGGAGGCGACGCATGACCCCAGAACAGGAATTGTTCGCCGCGGCGGCGATCACGTCGTTCCGTTTGAACGGTCAGTTCCTCGGCGTGGCCGAGGAACTGGCGCGACCGGCGGGCCTGACCGCCGCTTGGTGGCAAGTGCTCGGTGCGGTGCTGCGTGCGCCGCTACCCGTCGCGGGCATCGCCCGCGAGATGGGCATCACCCGCCAGAGCGTCCAGCGCATCGCGGATCTGCTCGTGGATAAAGGGCTCGCCGAATACCAGCCCAATCCCGCCCACCGGCGCGCGAAACTCGTCGCGGTCACCGACGCGGGCCGGGCCGCGGTGCACCGCATCGACCCGCAACACAAAGTGCTGGCCGAACGGCTCGTAAACGAACTCGGCCGCGATCAGCTCGCGCGCACCGTCGAGGTGCTCACCACGCTGTCCGCCGCGATCGACGCGATCACCACGGACGGCGCCTAGCCGCGCCGACCAACGACGATCGCGTTCGACCGCAGCGTACGTCGTCGTAGGCGGAAGTGCGGGTCGCGGGAAGCTTTTCGCGCGCCGAGCCTCTGGGCAGCGGCTGTTGTCGGATCGCCGAGTGCCTGGTCCCCGGCGGGCTTCCGAGACCGAGGAGGCGGCAGCGGCGGCGTGGTTCGTCGCAGGTCCGGACGTGTCGCTCAGTCGGCGAACGGGGACTCGGTCTTCCCGATCAGGTCGGCGACGGAGTCCACCACCATCGTGGGGCGGTAGGGGTAGGCCTCGAAGGACGCGCGGGTGGAGATGCCCGAGGTGACCAGGATCGTGCGCATGCCCGCTTCCAGGCCGGAGATCACGTCGGTGTCCATCCGGTCGCCGATCATCACCGTCGACTGGGAATGTGCGCCGATGCGGCGCAGCGCGGAGCGCATCATCAGCGGGTTCGGCTTGCCGACGTAGTACGGGTCGCGTCCGGTGGCGCGGGTGATCAGCGCGGCCACCGAGCCGGTCGCGGGCAGCGAGCCATCGCGGGACGGGCCGGTCGGGTCGGGGTTGGTCGCGATGAAACGGGCGCCTCGCTCGACCAGCCGGATCGCGGTGGTGATGGCCTCGAAAGAGTACGTGCGGGTCTCGCCGAGGACGACGTAGTCCGGGTCGCTGTCGGTCAGCACGTAGCCGATCTCGTGCAGTGCGGTGGTGAGGCCGGATTCGCCCACCACGTAAGCGGTGCCGTTGGGGCGCTGTTCGTTCAGGAAGGTGGCGGTGGCCAGCGCGGAGGTCCAGATCGCTTCTTCCGGGATGTCGAGCCCGGTGTGCCGCAGTCGCGCCTGCAGATCGCGCGGCGTGCGGATCGAATTGTTCGTCAACACCAGGAACGGTGTCTCGTTGGCGCGCAGTTCGGCGAGGAACTTGTCGGCGCCCGGAATGAGATGGTCCTCGTGCACCAGCACGCCGTCCATATCGGTCAAGTAGGACAGGATCGGCTCGTCGTCTGCGCTCACGCGGCCATTATCCGCTATCGCCCCGCGCCGGCCACCGCAGAAACATTTCGCCCCCGCCGCGGTGTTCTCCGCTGTGAAGATCATCCGCGTCGGGCCGTCGGCGCGGAGGGCGGCAGCGTTGACTACTGTCGATGACGGATCGCGATGGCGGCGAAACGAAACGCGAGGAGCGTGCAGATGAGCGGACTCAAGCTCGGATACAAGGCATCGGCGGAGCAGTTCGGTCCCCGTGAACTCGTCGAGATCGCGGTGCTGGCCGAGCAACACGGCTTGGACAGCGCCACCGTGAGCGACCATTTCCAGCCCTGGCGGCACAAGGGCGGACACGCGCCCTTCTCGCTGGCCTGGCTGGCCGCGGTCGGTGAGCGCACCCAGCGCATTCAGCTCGGCACGTCGGTGCTCACCCCGACGTTCCGCTACAACCCAGCGGTGATCGCGCAGGCATTCGCCACCATGAGTTGCCTGTACCCCGATCGCGTGATGCTCGGTGTCGGCACCGGTGAGGCGCTCAACGAGATCGCCACCGGCTACACCGGCGAATGGCCGGAGTTCAAGGAGCGTTTCGCGCGCCTGCGCGAGGCGGTCGACCTGATGCGCGCCCTGTGGACCGGCGACCGCGTCGACTTCGACGGCGAGTACTACAAGACCGTCGGCGCCTCCATCTACGACGTGCCCAAGGGCGGTGTCCCGATCTACGTCGCCGCGGGCGGCCCGCTGGTCGCGCGGTACGCCGGACGCGCGGGCGATGGCTTCATCTGCACCTCGGGCAAGGGGATGGACCTCTACACCGAGAAGTTGATGCCCGCCGTCGCCGAGGGCGCGGCGAAGACCGGCCGCAGCGTCGACGACATCGATCGGATGATCGAGATCAAGCTCTCCTACGACACCGATCCGGAACTGGCCAGGGAGAACACCCGGTTCTGGGCTCCGCTGTCGCTCACCCCGGAGCAGAAGCACAGCATCACCGACCCGATCGAGATGGAGGCCGCCGCCGACGCGCTGCCCATCGAGCAGATCGCCAAGCGCTGGATCGTCGCCAGCGACCCCGACGAGGCTGTCGCCCAGATCAAGCCCTACATCGACGCGGGCCTCAACCACCTGGTCTTCCACGCCCCCGGCCACGACCAGCGCCGCTTCCTCGACCTCTTCCAGCGCGACCTGGCCCCCCGCCTCCGCGCTCTGGCCTGACCGTCCACGAGTGGCACACCACGGAGAGGTCTTCTCGGGCCGATGCCGCAGTGGTGTGCCACTCGCGAAGTCACGCCCGGCGGAGGGCGAAGATGCGCAGGTCGCGGGTGGTGCGGGAGCGGTAGGCGGCGTAGGCGCCGGTGATGTCGACGAAGCGTTGGAAGATCGCGTCTTTGTCGGGAGTCTCGACGGGGGTGGCGGTTACCCGGATGCGTTCGCCCGCGATCGCCACCGTCGCGGTGGGGTGGGCCAGGAGGTTCGTGGTCCAGGCCGGGTGGTGCGCCTGGCCGAAGTTGCTGCCGATCACGTAGAGCGTGTCGCCGTCGTGCACGTACAGCAACGGCTGGGTGCGCGGTTGGCCGGACTTGCGTCCGATCGTCGTCAGCAGGATGACCGGCGCGCCGATCGGGCCGAGCACGGTGTACTTGGCATGGGTGCGCTCCAGGACCGCCCGGTCCAGTGGCGTGAGGGCCCGGACGAGTCGGGAGCCGGGCTTGGTGGCCGCGAATCTGCTTGCCGCGCGAGCGAATAGGTTGGTCCGCGAACCCCACTGCCGGTCCGGAAATTGCTCAGCCATGCCCGGACTATAGCGGCCCGGGATATCGGCTTCGGCGGCTTCGCGCCAGCACGTATCGAACCTCGCCGAGCAGGCCCCGGTGGGTGACGATCGTCGCGCGGCGGGTTCCGGTTGCCGCTGGTTCACTAAGCTCTGGGACATGGCCGACAACGCTCCATCCGCCGTGTACATCGCCTCTCCCGAAGGCGACACCGGTAAGTCGACGGTGGCCCTCGGGGTACTGCAGACGCTGTGCGCGACGACCGCGCGGGTCGGGGTGTTCCGGCCGATCACACGCTCGACCACCGAACCCGACTACATCCTCGAACTGCTGCTCGAGCACAGCACGGCGGACATCGACTACGCGCAGGCGATCGGCACCACCTACGAGCAGGTGCACGCCGATCCGGACGCGGCGATCAGCGAGATCGTGCTGCGCTTCCACGAGGTCGCCAAAGCGTGCGACGCGGTGGTGGTGGTCGGCAGCGACTACACCGACGTGGCCAGCCCCAGCGAGCTGCGCTTCAACGCCAGGATCGCGGTCAATCTGGGCGCACCCGTGTTACTGGTGGTCCGCGGCGCCGGGCGCACTCCGGACGAGGTGAAGCAGCTGGCCGAACTGTGCGCGTCGGAGCTGGCGCACGAGCACGCGCAGCTGGTCGCCATCATCGCCAATCGCTGCGACCCGCAGCGGCTGGACGAGGTGAGCGCGGCGCTCGGCGGGTTCGACGTCCCGTCCTGGACACTGCCCGAGGTCCCCTTGCTGATCGCCCCCACCATGGCCGAGCTGTGCGCCGCCATCGACGGCGAGATGTACAGCGGTGACCCGGAATTGCTGCACCGCGAGGCGCTGAAGGTCATGGTCGGCGGCATGACCGCCGAGCACATCCTGGAACGGCTGACCGAGGGCGTGGTGGTGATCGCGCCGGGCGATCGGTCCGACGTACTGCTGAGCGTCGTGAACGCGCACGAGGCCGAGGGCTTTCCGTCGCTGTCGGGCATCATCATGAACGGCGGCCTGCTGCCGCATCCCGCGGTGGCGCGGCTCATGACCGGCCTGAAACCCAAGTTGCCGATCCTCACCACCGAGCTCGGCACCTACGACACGGCGGGCGCCGCGTACCGCAGCCGCGGCCGCATGTCCGCGGGCAACCCACGCAAGGTGAACACCGCTCTGGCTCTGATGGAGGAACACGTGGACGCCGCGGAGCTGTTGCGACGCATCGACGTTCCGCACAGTCCGGTGGTCACGCCGCAGATGTTCGAATACCAGCTCATCGAGCGCGCGCGAGCCGATCGCAAACGCATCGTGCTGCCGGAGGGCGACGACGACCGTATCCTGCGCGCGGCCGGACGGGTGTTGCAGCGCAAGATCGCCGATCTGGTCATCCTCGGCGAGGAGACGGCGGTGCGCGCCCGCGCCGCCGAACTCGGGGTGGACATCTCCGCCGCGCAGGTGCTCGACCCACGCAACTCCGGCTACCTGGACGAGTTCGCCGCCGAATACGCCGAACTGCGCAAACACAAGGGCATCACGCTGGAGCGCGCCCGCGAAACCGTCGCCGACATCTCGTATTTCGGCACCATGATGGTGTACAAGGGGATCGCCGACGGCATGGTCTCCGGCGCGGCGCACACCACGGCGCACACCATCCGCCCGTCGCTGGAGATCATCAAAACGGTGGAAGGCGTCTCCACCGTCTCCAGCGTGTTCCTGATGTGCCTGGCCGACCGGGTGCTCGCGTACGGCGATTGCGCGGTCGTGCCGGATCCGACCGCGGAGCAGCTGGCCGATATCGCGATCTCGTCCGCGGCGACCGCCGACCGCTTCGGCATCGAGCCCCGGGTCGCGATGCTGTCGTACTCCACCGGCGAATCCGGTAGCGGGGCGGACGTGGACAAGGTGCGCGTCGCGACGAAGCTGGCGCGCGAGCGCGCACCGAAGTTGCCGGTGGAGGGGCCGATCCAATACGACGCCGCGATCGAACCGACCGTCGCCGACGCCAAGCTGCCCGATTCGGAAGTCGCCGGGCGCGCCACGGTGTTCGTGTTTCCCGACCTCAATACCGGCAACAACACCTACAAGGCGGTGCAGCGCAGCGCGGGCGCGATCGCGATCGGCCCGGTGCTGCAAGGTCTGCGCAAGCCGGTCAACGACCTGTCGCGCGGCGCGCTGGTGGCCGACATCGTCAACACCGTGGCGATCACCGCCATCCAGGCGCAGGACAGCTGATGGGTGCGTTCGCCGTCGCGGCGCGGGCGCGTCGCGGAACAAGCGCGTGGTGATCGTGGTTGCCGAGCGAGTGCGACGCGACCGCGGGACACGGGAGGCGTGATGAGCAAGACGGCCGAGGGCATGGTGCTGGTGATCAATTCCGGCTCCTCGTCCATCAAATACCAGCTGGTGGACCCAGATTCGGGCATGGTCGCGGCCTCGGGCGTGGTCGAGCGGATCGGCGAGGACGAAGGTGGGATCGAGCATCGCGCCGACGGCTCGACCACCGAGCGCCGCGAGCGGATCGCCGACCACGCCGCCGGGCTGCGACTGATCTTCGACACGTTCGCCGCGACGGGCCACGACTTGGTACGCGAAGGCGTGCGGGCGGTCGGGCACCGGGTGGTGCACGGCGGCGAGGTGTTCTACCGGCCCACCCTGATCGACGACGACGTGGTGGCCGCGATCAGCGAACTAGCCGCGCTGGCGCCGCTGCACAATCCGGCCAACGTCGCCGGGATCGAGAGCGCGCGGGCGCTGTTGCCGGGCGTGCCGCAGGTCGCGGTGTTCGACACGGCTTTCTTCCACGGCTTGCCCGCCGCCGCGAAGACCTACGCCATCGACGCCAAAGTGGCGGCCGCGCATGGCATTCGGAAGTACGGCTTCCACGGCACCTCGCACGAATACGTGTCTGGCTGCGCGGCCGACTTCCTCGGGCGTGACCCCGCCGAGCTGAACCAGATCGTCTTCCACCTCGGCAACGGCGCGTCGGCGTCGGCCATCCGTGGCGGTCGTCCGATCGATACCAGCATGGGCCTCACGCCGCTGGAAGGCCTGGTGATGGGCACCAGGTCCGGTGATCTCGATCCCGGCATCGTGGCGCATCTGGCGCGGTCGGCGCACCTGGACATCGATGCGATCGACACGCTGCTCAACCGGGATTCCGGGATCAAGGGCCTGTCCGGCGTGAACGACTTCCGCGAACTGCGCCGTCTCATCGACGGCGGGGACGAGGCCGCGCGGCTGGCCTACGACGTGTACATCCATCGGCTGCGGCGCTACCTCGGCGCGTACCTGATCGACCTGGGCGGCGTCGACGCGATCACCTTCACCGGAGGAGTCGGCGAGAACAGCCCACAGGTGCGGGCCGACGCCCTGGCCGGTCTCGGCGCGTTCGGCATCGAGGTGGATCCCGCGGCCAACACCGCGGAAAACCGTGCCGCGCGGCGTATCTCCCCGCCCGACGCACCGGTCGCGGTACTCGTGGTGCCGACCAACGAGGAACTGGCCATCGCCCGTGCCGCGCGGCACGTGGTCGACGGCTAGATCCAGGTCTTCGCGCGAATGAGGTTGGCCAGGTCGACGAGCGCGTAGCGATGCCTGCGGTTGGGCGCTCCACGAGCCAGCGAGCGCAGGCCCGTCTCGGCGCCCGCGCGGAGTTCGCGTTCGGTGAACGGCGCGCCGAACAGTGTGGCATCGGGACGCTTCGGCGTGTTGCCCGCCTGGAGCCACGCGAGGGCCGCGCCGAGCACCAGCACCCGCATCTGCACCGCGCGACTCTCGCCCGCGGGCAGGCTCAGCATCCGAGACGCCGAGATGTGCAGGGTGGCCTCGTCGAGATCGGCTATCGGCGCGGCGGTGAGCATCAGCAGCACCGCCGTCATCCGCGCGGTGGTGAAATGCCGTGACGCGGCGGGCACGGCGTCCAGCGCCTGCACGGCCTCGGCCACCCGCTCGTCCGCCGCCAGCTGCCTGGCCAGCCCGAAGGCGGCGCTCACCACGGTGCGGTCGGTGCGCCAGACGGTCTCGTACGCATGCTCGGCATAGCTGCGCCACTGTTCGGGGTCCGGCGAATCCCAATGCTGGAGTATGAGTTCGGCCGTTGCGGCGAGCGCCAGCTGGGGGGCGAGTTCGCCGGGGAGCACCCGGAAGACCTCGTCGAAGTCGGTGAAGGCGCGCTCGTACTCCCGGTCGAGCAATTCGGCCATGCCCCGAAACCAGCTCACCCGCCACTCCCGTTCGGGCAGCCGCGCCAGCAAGTCAAGCACCGTGGCGGATTCGCGCAGATCGAGCCGCACGCGCGCCTCGGCGAGGGTGAGTTCCAGCTCGAGCGTCTCCGGGGCGTTGCCGGGATCGGCTTCGGCTCGCTCACGTGCGTGCCGCAGCGCCTCCAGCGCGTGGGCGGGCTCGGGATGCACGGCTGCCGAGAGCAGGGGCGCGGCCGGGTCGGCCGGATCCAGCAGCGGAATCGGCAACGCCGCCACCACATCGGGGGCGTCGAGCAGGCTGCTGCGGGGGCGGCCGTCGGTGTAGGCGTCGGTTTGACTGATCAATTCCTCGGTGCCGAAACTGGACCGCGGCGGCGTGAAGACGGTGGACAACTGCGGGTGTTCGGTCTCGGTCTCCAGCGCGAGGATCTCCCGCAGCACGCCCGACATCTGGGCGGACATCGCACGGGCGGAGGGAAAGCGGCGCTGCGGGTCCGGGTCGGTGGCGCACAGCAGCAGACGATGGAAACACTGGTAGCGAGCCAGCACCGGCTGGTCGGCGGGGTCGGGCAGGCCGTCGAGGTACCGTCCGTGCTCCGAAGGCATGTTCAAGGTGAGCACGGCCAGCGTGCGCCCCACGGTGTAGACGTCGGAGGCGACGGTCGGGCCCGTACGCGCGATCTCCGGCGCCTGGAACCCTCTGGTGCCGTAAAGGTTTCCGTACGCTTCGATGGTGGCGACGGCCCCGAGATCGATCAGTTTGACCTGGTCGTCGGTGACCATCACGTTGTCGGGCTTGAGGTCGTTGTAGGTCAGGCCGGTCGAGTGCAGGTAGTCCAGCGCGGGCAGGATCTCGAGCAGGTAGGCGATCGCCTCGGTGACCGGCATGCGCTTCGGGCGTTCGTAGGAGTCGAGGATGTCGCGCAGCGACCGGCCGCCGACGTACTCCATGACGATGTAGCCGACGGGTGTGCCGTCCGCGCCGGTGTGCTCGACGAAGTTGTAGATCTTGACGATGCTGGGGTGCGCCACCTCGGCGAGGAATTGGCGTTCGGCCATGGCGACCGCCTGCGCTTCGGCGTCACCGGCGTGCAGCAGGCCCTTCAGCACGACCCAGCGGTCGCTGACATTGCGATCGATCGCCAGATAGATCCAGCCGAGTCCGCCGTGCGCGATGCAGCCCTGGATCTCGTACTGTCCCGCCACCATGTCGCCCGGGTACAGCGTGGGGCGGAAGTCGAAGGGCGCCTCGCAGGTCGCGCAGGTGCCCGCCGTGGTCGCGGGCCGGGTCGCCGTCGCCCGGCCGACCGGTTTGCCGCAGCGCCAGCAGAATCGCCTGCCTTCGGAGACGACCGCGTTGGTGAGCACGGCGTCGCGGGGATCCGCGGGCGTCACCGTCGGGATCGGCACCAGCCCGGCGCCGAGCCGCCGCACCGCAGGCCGGGTGCGCGCAGTGCGCACGCTGCGTCCGGAGGTGCGCTGCGGAGCCGACGCGGGTTCGGAATCCGTGCGTCGCGTCTGATCCGATGTCGCCGCGTACGCCGCCGTGCCCTGGGTTCCGCCCGGTTCCGGTGTCTCTTGCCTTTCGGCGGGGTCGCGTAGCCACGCGGCCGTGCTCGATGCCGTTTCCGGGCGGTTCACCTGCAATCGGGTCGCGTCCGAATCCGCCTCTTCCGCCGACTGTTCCGCATCCGCGGGCGATGGTTCGCGTTCCGTGTCCGGTGGGTTGTCCCGCGTGGGCGGCCCATGTTGCTCCGCACCGGTGCGGTCCGGTGTGTCGTCGGTGGACGAGGCCGATTCCTCGGCGTCGCGCACGGCAGGGTTCCGTGGGGTCTGCGCCTCATCGGGGGGATCAATGTCCTCGACGCGGTTCAACGCGACTGGGCCGAACGAGGTCGCCGCACGACCGATCGGCGTATACGTGGTGTGCTCGATTTCTTCGGCCGCAACCGTTTCCGGCTCGCCCACACCCGCGCGCCGCCCCGTTCCCGTGGCGTGTGCCCCCAGTTGTCGCGGGTCCGCGTGGTCTCCACGCGACGGTTTCGCCGCCGCCGCGTTCTGCTGCCGCCCGGCCGCGCTGGATCCAGCCTCGAACACAGCGGCCGGGCCGGGCCCTACCGCGGCGTTCTCGTCCGGGTCGGGCTCGGGGACCTGCCGTGTGCTCATCGACCCGTCAGTCCTGATACGTAGGCGCGGGTGGAGCGGGTACGGGGCCGAGAACGGTGAGATATTTCTGGTAAAGCCCGACCCAGGTGCCGTCGTTGCGGATGCGTTCCAGTGTGCCGTTGACGAAGCGGACCAGGTCGTCGTTGCCCTTGGTGATGCCGATGCCGTACGGCTCCTCGCTGATGCTGCCGCCGACCAGCTCGGTGTACGGGTCCTGCGCGGCCAGGCCTGCGAGCACGGCGTCGTCGGTGCTCACCGCGTCGACCTGGCGCTGTTGCAGCACGACCAGACAGTCGGCCCAGCTCGGCACGGTGAGGATGGTCGCGGCGGGCTGGTCGCGGCGCATGTGCTCCAGCGACGTGGTGCCCGAGACGATGCACACCCGCCGGCCCGCCAGATCGGCCAGGCTGCGGATCCCGGAGTTCTTCACCGCGAGCACCCGCTGGTTGGCGCGCAGATAGACGGTGGAGAAGGTGACCTTCTCGCGGCGCTCGCAGTTGATCGTCATGGTCTTGGCGACCAGGTCGACGGTGCGGTTCTGCAACGCCGTCTCCCGCTCGGCGGAGCCGAGGCTGCGGAACTCGATCAGATCCGGGCTGCCGAGCAGATCGCGGGCCACTTCCCTGGCGATGTCGGCGTCGAAACCGACGATGGCGCCGGAGATCGGGTCACGGTAGCTGAACAGATTGCTGCCGGTGTCCAATCCGACGAGCAGCCTGCCGCGCGCCCGGATCGCGTCGATCGCCGCGCCGCGCGCGGCAGCGCCCGCTCCGGTCGGACGCAGGCTCGCGGTCGGGTCTCCGCACCGCGACGCGCCCGGCGACGGCGGGACCGGCGAATCGGTGAGCACCGGAACGGCCTTGGCAGGCAACGGGGGATCGGTGTACTTCGGCGTCTTGCCCGACACCGGCGCGCCGGAATCGCTCGCACAGCCGCTCGCCAGCGTCACTACGACGAGGGTGGCCACCAGAATGCCGCGCGCGGATCTCATCGGTACTCCCGAAGCCGGGGCCAGATGCCCAGTCCGACATAGCCTGCCGCCAGTATGCCGAGCACCATCGCGCCCGCGCCCAGGAAGTCCAGGGTGCGGGCCGCATGGGAGATCCTGTCGCGCAGCGTGTCCCTGGTGGCGGCGATGCCTTGCTCCAGCGAACGGTCCAGCGCCTCCACCTGCACGGTGACGTCCGCCGAGCCGGGTCCGGTCGCCACCACGGCCGCGCTGTTGAAATCGCCCTTCGCCAGCGCGTCGTTCATGCGCTGGTGCGCCACTCGCCAGCGCGCCAGGGCAGGCACGGCATTGCGCATCTCGTTCGCCGCGGGCGCGGAGCCGGGATACTTGCCGATCAGATCGGCCAGCCGTTCGATGTCCGCGTCGTAGGTGCGGTCGTAGTCGCCGGTCGCGTCGCGGCGCACCAATTTCAAGGTCTCCGCGGCGCGGGCCTGCTGCACCAGGATGCGGCTCTCGGTCAACCGGGAGGAGGGCACCGCGCCGTCGTCGCGAGCGCTGATCATCGCCGCCGCCGACACCGAGCCCGCGATCACCGTCCACGCGAGCAGGATCAGCATGGCCGCCGACGCGAGCACCAGTCCCGGGTTGAGCACCCGCCGCCAGCGTCGCGCCAGATCGCGCTGGACCCAGACCAGCACGCCGAGGGTGAGCAGCAGCAGGCCGATCGCGGACCACGGCGGGCGCACGTGGTTGCGCTGCGCGGCGGTCACCGCCGCCGAGCGATGATTGTGCAGTTCCTCGGCCATAGGTAGCAGCGTCGTCTGCATCTGGTTGGAGGCCTCGCTCAAATACGCGGCGCCGACCGGATATCCGCTGCGATTGTTCGTCCGTGCGGTTTCCACCAGACCGGAGTACACCGGCAGGCCGGTGACTATGCCGGTGCGCAGCCGCGCATCCGGATCGGCCGCCGCGTCGGATTGGGTGACCAATTCCGCCGACGCTTCGCCCAGTGCCTGCGTGTAGCGATCCCGCACCGCCTGCGGCTCCAGCCCGCCGGAGATGAAGGCGGTGCTCGCCGCTGCGTCGGCGATCGACAGCGAAGTGTAGAGCCGGAGCGCGGAATGCGCGTCCGGTTCGGTGTCGCGCAGCAACACATCCAAACCCTGCTGTCGGTCACCGACCGTCGCGGCGGTCATCGAGCCCGCGGCCAGGCACAACCCGATGAGCAGCAGCCCGAGCGCGATCAGCCGTCCCGGTGAGGAATTGGCGAACGAACGCAGATTGGTCAGGTCGAGACGTTCGCGCACCACCGCGACGCTCAGGCCGCCCGGATCGTCCCGACCGGCGGGCTCGGGCGCGGACGACGGCCGGAGTTCGGCCGTCGTCGGCTCGGAGCTAGCCATGTCCACCTCCCCAGTTTGGGCCGCGTACGCGGATTTCTCGACGGCTGGACCGGATATCCGATCGATCCGTGCGTGTTGGTGCGGAGTTTATTGTGGTCGTACGGGCGCCGCGGCGTGTGAAACACCCCCGATTGGGAGGAGACGGCGGTGAGGCGCTGCCCGCGGCTGGACGAGGATGGGTACGACATGCGTGGTGACGGTGACGGTTGGTCGCGTGGCCCGGACGGATTGCGGCACTGGGGGCGCTTCGGCGCCGCCGGACTGCTGCTGCGCGCTCCGCTGGCCGATGGCGGTTCGGCGGTGCTGCTGCAACACCGCGCGCCGTGGAGTCATCAAGGCGGGACCTGGGCGTTGCCCGGCGGCGCGCGGGACAGTCACGAGACGCCCGTGCACGCGGCGGTCCGCGAGGCGTGGGAAGAGGCGGGCATCGATCCGGCCGACGTCCGGGTGCGCGGCGAGCGGGTGACAGCGTCGGCCCTGAGCGGCTGGACCTACACCACGGTCGTCGCCGACGCGGTGATGACGCTGCCGACCACCGGCAACCGCGAGAGCACCGAATTGGCCTGGGTTCCCGAGGACGACGTCGACGCCCGCCCGCTGCATCCCGGTTTCGCCGCGTCCTGGCCCACTCTGCGCGCCGCACCGGCGCGGGTGCTGCTCGCCGAACTCGGCGACGATCGAGCCGTCGCCGCCGCCCTGCCGCGCACGCTCGACCTCGCCGACCTCGGTTTCGTTTGGCTGCATTCGGATCCTGCCGGTCCGGGCGACTACGCCAGGATCGTCGACGAGCCGAGCGTGCAGGCCGCGGAGCCCGCGTCGAACGGGAACACGGCGGTGGAGACCGCGCTTTCGTTCACCCGCGGACAGGTGCTTTCCTGACCGCGGCGCTCACGCGTTCGCCAGTAGCGCCGTTTTCAGCTCACGCGCCGCGGCTTCCGGATCGCGTGCCTCGGTGATCGCGCGCACCACGACGACCCGCTTCGCCCCGGCTTCCAGCACCTGCGCCAGGTTCTCGGCGTTGATCCCGCCGATCGCGAACCAGGGCCGGGTGGGATGGGCGTCCGCGGTGGAGCGAACCAGTTCGGGGCCCGCCGCCTGCCTGCCGGGTTTGGTCGGGGTCGCCCAGATGGGGCCGGTGCAGAAGTAATCGATGTGCTCATCGATCGCGGCGAGCCCGGCCTGCGCGCGATTGTGCGTGGATCGTCCGATCACCACGTCGGGCCCGAGGATTCGGCGCGCGTACCAGGGCGGCAGGTCGCCTTGGCCGAGGTGCAGCACGTCGGCGGTGGCGGCGAGGGCGATGTCGGCGCGGTCGTTCACCGCGACCAGCCCGCCGTGCCTGCGCGCGGCGGCCTTCAGTTCGGCCAGCGCGCCGAGCTCGGCCCTGGCCTCCAGCGGGCCGAACTCGGCCTCGCCCGGTGATCCTTTGTCCCTGAGCTGGATGATGTCGACTCCGCCTGCGAACGCGGCCTCGGCGAACTTGGCCAGATCGCCCTTCTCCCGGCGAGCGTCGGTGCACAGGTACAGCCGCGCGTTCGTCAGACGCTCCCGCGGCGAGGCGGGTCGATTGGGGTGGGAGGGTTGCACGCCTTCGACCGTAGCCGCGCTACCGTGGGATGCGAAACAGGAGGCAGGTGGATCGGATGCGGACTCTGGCCGTCGTCGGTGGCGGCGCCGTGGGGCTCGCCGTGGCCTGGCGGGCCGCCGAGGCCGGTTGGTCGGCCACCCTGTTCGATCCGGCTGTCGCCACCGGGGCCTCCTGGGTGGCCGGGGGCATGCTCGCACCGCTGTCGGAAGGCTGGCCCGGTGAGGATCGGGTGCTCGAATTCGGCGCAGCGTCGCTGGCCCGCTGGCCGGAATTCGCCGCCCGGCTGGCGGACGCGACCGGCGTCTCGGTTTTCGTGGCGGACGAGACCATGACCGTCGCGCTGGACGCGGCCGACGCGGCCGACCTGCGCACCGTGGCCGATTGGGTCGGCGGACGCGGGCACGAGCTGCGCCTGCTGGACCGCGCTGGAGTGCGTGAGCGGGAACCCGGCCTGGCCAGGACGGTGCGCGCCGCGCTGCTCGCACCCGCCGAACCCGCGATCGACAACCGCAAGCTGGTCGCCGCGCTGCGGCGAGCCGCCGAGGCGGCCGGCGTCGTGGTTCGCGCCGAGTCCGTAGACTCGCTGACGGAACTTCCGCACGACCAAGTCGTGCTCGCCGCGGGAGCCGCGTCGGCGGCATTGTGGCCGGAGCTGCCGGTTCGCCCGGTGAAGGGCGAGATCCTGCGCCTGCGGCAACGGCCCGGCGTCGCGCCCGCGCCGCGCCGGGTGATCCGAGCCAGAGTGCACGGGCGCGCGGTCTACCTGGTGCCGCGCGCCGACGGAATCGTCGTCGGCGCCACGCAGTACGAGGCGGGTTTCGACACCGCGGTCACCGTCGCCGGCGTCCGCGACCTGATCGCCGACGCGGAGGCGGTGTTCCCCGGCATCGGCGAATACGAACTGGCCGAAGCGAGCGCCGGTTCCCGGCCGGGCAGCCCGGACAACCTGCCGCTGATCGGCCGGCTCACCGACCGCATCGTCGCGGCCACCGGGCACGGCCGCAACGGCATGCTGACCCTGCCGCTCACGGTGGACGCGGTGGCGAGCCTGCTCGGCGGGGCAATGCTGCCCGAAGCGGAAGTAGCCGACCCGCAACGCTTTTCGACGACTGTAGGAGGAATTCGATGACGCTGTCATCCGTCCCCATCGGTGTCACGGTGAATGGCGACGAGCACGAGTTCGCCGAGCCGCTCACCGTGCGCGAGTTGCTGGAGCGCCTCGGACTGCCGTGCCGGGGTGTCGCGCTCGCGGTGGACGGAGCCGTGTTCCCCAAGTCGCGCTGGGACGAACCGGTCGGGCGCGGCTGGCAGATCGAGGTGCTGACGGCGGTTCAAGGTGGCTGAGGCTGCGACGGCATCCGCGCGGGCCGACGCCCCGCTGCGGATCGCGGACCGGGAGTTCGGTTCCCGCCTGATCATGGGCACCGGCGGCGCGGAGAACCTCGCCGTGCTGGAGGAAGCGCTGATCGCCTCCGGCACCGAGTTGACCACCGTGGCCATGCGGCGCATCGACGCCGCGGGCGGCACTGGTGTGCTCGACCTGCTGAAACGTCTGGACATCGCGCCGCTGCCGAACACGGCGGGCTGTCGCACCGCGGCCGAGGCGGTGCTCACCGCGCAGCTGGCGCGTGAGGCGCTTGACACCAACTGGGTGAAACTCGAGGTGGTCGCCGACGAGCGCACCCTGCTGCCGGACCCCGTCGAACTGCTCACCGCCGCGGAACAACTCGTCGACGACGGCTTCGTCGTGTTGCCCTACACCAACGACGACCCGGTCCTGGCTCGCCGTCTGGAGGAGACGGGTTGCGTGGCGGTGATGCCGCTGGGCGCGCCCATCGGCACCGGCCTCGGCATCGGCAACCCGCACAACATCGAGATGATCGTCGCCGACGCGAAGGTGCCGGTCATCCTGGACGCGGGCATCGGCACCGCGAGCGACGCCGCCCTCGCCATGGAACTCGGCTGCTCCGCGGTGTTGCTGGCCACCGCCGTCACCAGGGCGAAACGCCCCGAGTTGATGGCCGCGGCGATGGCGGACGCGGTGCGCGCCGGATACACCGCGCGCTTGGCCGGGCGCATCCCGAAGCGCTTCTGGGCCCAGGCATCGTCCCCGGGGCTGTGAGCGTCGGGCTCGAGTCCAGAGGCCCGGGACGTCGATGACGGCTTTCGGAATCGTGTGCTCGGCCCTCACTCCGTCGGCGAACGATGGCGGCCCAGTCGCCTCCGGATCCAGCCGTTGACGGAAGCGGGTCTAGCAGGTGCCTGCCATCACTCGGTGGGGCGAGTCCGGGCGCGCTGGGTTCGGGCCTCAGCCGTTGACGAAGGTGAGGTTCGTCGCGTCGTAGCGGTCGCCCGCCACTTGCTCCGGCGGGGCGGCGGCCTCGATGGCGGCGATGTCGTCGGCGGACAGCTCGATGGTCAGCGCTGCGAGGTTCTCCTCCAGGTACCGCTGCCGTCGGGTGCCGGGAATCGGCACCACGTCCTCGCCCCGGTGCTGCACCCAGGCCAACGCGAGCTGGCCCGCGGTGACACCTTTCGCCGCGGCCAGCTCGTTCAGCTCGGCGACGATCGCCAGGTTCCGTTCGAGGTTGCCGTCGGCGAAGCGAGGCTGGCTGCGCCGCACGTCGTTGTCCGCCAGGCCTTCCACCGAGTTGTACCGTCCGGTCAGGAATCCGCGCCCGAGCGGCGAGAAGGGGACCAGGCCGATGCCGAGTTCACGGCAGACCGGGAGAATCTCCGCCTCCAGATCATGCGTCCACAATGACCACTCGCTCTGCAACGCGGCGATCGGGTGCACCGCGTGTGCGCGGCGAATGGTGTCCGCGCCCGCCTCCGACAGCCCGAGGTGCCGGACCTTCCCGGCCTGTACCAGTTCGGCCATCGCGCCGACGGTCTCCTCGATCGGCACCTGCGGGTCCACCCGGTGCAGGTAGTAGAGGTCGATGTGGTCGACGCCCAGCCTGCGCAGCGATGCCTCGCATGCCTGTCGCACGTAGGCCGCGTCGCCACGGATATGAGTGGGCTCGCCCAAACGGTTGGCGAAGCCGAATTTCGTGGCGAGCACCACCTCGTCTCGCCGCCCTGCGACGGCCCGCCCGATCAGCTCCTCGTTGTGCCCCGCGCCGTAGAAGTCGGCGGTGTCCAACAAGGTGACCCCCAGGTCGAGGGCATGGTGCAGCGTCACGATCGACTGCTCGTCGTCCGCGGCGCCGTAGCCGTGACTCATACCCATGCACCCCAGGCCCTGCGCGGAAACGGTCAGCCCACCGAGCTGCCGGGTCGGAACCTCGTTCATGCTGCTACCTCCTGCACTCGAATTCGTCGGCCCCGACGCTAGGTGCTGGAGCGCGCTCCATGTCAACCATTCCCGCGAGTGGCACATGGTCGAAGGTCTTCTCGCACTTCGCCGCAACCATGTGCCACTCGCGGCGCCTCAGCGGCGCTCGTGGCGGGAGCAGGCGAGGTCGTAGGCGGTGCGGAGGAGGGTGCGGGTGGGCGCGGTGGTTCGGGGGCCGGGGTTGATGACTGCCAGCCAGGCGGCGGATGCGTAGACCGGGTGGGGGATCACCGTATCGGTTGCGCTCGGATTGTCGGGGGTGGATCGTTCGCGGGGAGTGTGGCCGGTCCAGTGGGTGAAGGCTTCTTTTCCGGCGGCGATGTTGACGCGGAACGCATCTGGGCGGTCCAAGTCCGAACTTTCGTCGCCGGGATAGTTCTTCGTCACGATCGTCGCGAAGGGCTGGGTCGCCTTCGGTATCACCCCGTCCGGTGAGTAGTAGAAGAAGGTATCGCCCCAGCTGATCTCCGGTGAGCCGTCGCCGGGGCCGGGGCTGAGGGTGAGGACTCCGTCGAGGGTGGAGACGAAGCCGATGATCTCGTCGATGGTCACGTATTCCAGCGTTTCATTAAGGTGCTTGTGGAGACTTCGAGCAGGAGGCGCATGGCAAATAGCGTGACAAGTCGCAACTCCACGATGCGCACGGCCGATGTGGCGCTGCGGGTCGGGTACTCCGTGCAGCAGATCCGCAACCTCGAACGCGACGGTGTGCTGCCGACGGCGATACGCACTGCGACCGGCTACCGCAGGTACGGCGAGGTGCATGTGCGTTCCGCACTCGCCTATCGAGCGCTGGCGGCGGGCGTCGGCCCCGTCGAGGCCAAGCGCATCGTTCGCGCCGTCCACGAGGGACCGGTACCTCAGGTACTGGCTCTGCTCGACGCGGCACATGCCCGGCTGGACCGGGAACGCACCGATCTGGCACTCGCCAAGCGGGCGGCGGAGGTGATCTCCGCCGAGCCGATCGCCGACGCGCGCCCTTCGGATGCGATGAGCGTCGCCGAACTCGCTGCCGCGCTGGGCGTGCGCCCGTCGACACTGCGGCATTGGGACGCGGAGGGACTCGTCGTCCCGGATCGCGCGACCACGCAGCGCACGCGGCAGTACTCTCCCATCCAGGTCCGGGATGCCCGGATCGTCCATCAGCTCCGCAGAGCGGGATACCGCGTCGACACGCTGAAGACCTTGATGTCCGACCTGCCGCGCGGCCACCGATCCGATGACGTCGAGGCGGCGCTGGCGGCTCGGGACGCGAGCATCGCGGCTCGATCTCGCGCCCTGCTCGACGCGGCCGCCGCGCTCGCCGCCGTGTTCGCCCTCGCGGTGTAAACGCCTGTGATACTGCCGCTCCGAACATCGGCGGCGCTGCGCGATCCGAGTGCGATCCCCGGTTACATCGCTCCGCTGCTGCACGTCGCCGAACTACTCGGCCGTTGAGACTTCGGCCTCGACCCTTAAGGGATCCTGTTTCCCGTCCTCATCCTCGAGGATGATCCAACTCGGCACTAATTACCGACGCGCGCGCCCGCGATTTGCGGAATGCTGGGCGGCATGATCGAGCTGAAAGGCCTCACCAAGCACTACGGGCAGACCGTAGCGGTGCAGGATCTGACCTTCACCGTTCGCCCCGGGCAGGTAACGGGGTTCCTCGGACCGAACGGCGCGGGTAAATCGACCACCATGCGCATGATCCTCGGCTTGGACAAGCCCACCGCGGGCACCGCCTTGATCAAAGGCAGGCCATACCACGAGCTGGACCATCCGCTGCGGACCGTCGGCGCGCTGCTGGACGCCAAGTGGGTGCATCCGAACCGGTCGGCGCGGGCTCATCTGGAGTGGATGGCCGCCTCCAACGACATCGCCAAGTCCCGGGTGGAGGAGGTGCTGCGGCTGGTCGGCCTGTCCGAGGTTGCGGGCAAGTCGGCGGGCGGCTTCTCGCTCGGCATGTCGCAGCGGCTCGGCCTGGCCGGCGCGCTGCTGGGCGACCCGGAGGTGCTGCTGTTCGACGAACCGGTGAACGGCCTCGATCCGGAGGGCATCCTGTGGATCCGCCGCTTCATGCAGCGGCTGGCCGCCGAGGGCCGCACGGTGCTGGTCTCCAGTCATCTGCTGTCGGAGATGGCGCAGACCGCCGAGCACCTGGTTGTGATCGGGCGCGGCAAGCTGATCTCGGATTCCACCACCCAGGAGTTCATCGAACGCGCCTCGGAGCAGACGGTCCGGGTGCGCAGCCCGCAGCTCGACCAGCTGCGCAGCGTGCTCACCTCCAACGGCATGACCGTCAGGGAGGACGGCGCGAGTGCCGACGGCCCCGCGCTCATGGTGGCGGGCGTCTCCAGTGACGCGGTGGGCAAGCTCGCGGGCGAGAACAGCATCACGCTGTTCGAGCTGGCCCCGCAGCGCGCGTCGCTGGAAGAGGCGTTCATGCGGATGACCGGCGGCGCGGTGGAGTACCACGGCGAAGGCTTCGATCCGACGGGAGCGACGGGCCCGGAGGCGGCAGCTGGCGTAACCACGAAGGGCCCCGCGGACGGCGGCTCCTACACAGCGATGGGAGGTGCGCTCTGATGGGCGTGCTGGCAGCGGAACGAATCAAGCTCACCTCGACCAGGTCGCCCTGGTGGTGCTCGGCGATCGTCGTCGCCCTCGCGCTGGGCATGGCCGCCTTGCTCGCCTCGGTGGCGCGCGCGTCCTACGGCACGGAAGGCGCGATCGACCTGACGGTCTCCACCGCGGTGGCCGGGATCAGCGGTTTCGGCGTGATGGTCCTGATGATCATGGCCACCCTGACCGTGACCAGCGAATACCGCTTCGGCATCATCCGGACGACGTTCCAAGCGACGCCGCACCGGGCCAAGGTCATCCTGACCAAGGCCGGGCTGGTCAGCGTGTACGGCGCGCTGCTGACCATCGCCTTGGCGTTCGTCGCCTACGTGGTGGCGAAAGCGATCAGCGGGCCGGACGCGGGCGCGGCGCTCACGCTGTCCAGCGCGGCCGACTGGCGCGAGGTCTACTCCATCCCGATCTACGCGTTCCTGTGCGTCGTCCTCGCGGTCGGCGTCGGCGTGCTGGTGCGGCAATCCGCCGCCGCGATCTCGCTGATCGTGCTGTGGCCGCTGCTCATCGAGGGATTGCTCGGTGCGTTCGGCAGCTTCGGGCGCAATGTCACCCCGTTCCTGCCGTTCGCGAACGCGAACCATTTCATGAGCGCCTCCCCGTCCACGGCCAACTGGCACTGGGGACCCTGGGGCAGCCTGCTCTACTTCACCGTCTTCGTCGCGATCGTCTTCGGCGCGTCGCTGGTCGTGGTGAACCAGCGCGACGCTTGAGACGAGCTCCCTTGACGACCCGAGTCGCCTTCCCTCGCCACTCGGGTTGACGGTGCGCCGACCTTGTCGGGAGGTCCGGCGCTCCCCCCACCGCCCGTCACTGCCCGGCGGACGGTGCCCTGATCGGCCCGGTGCGAACCCTCGCGCCGGGCCGATCGTGCGTGTGAACATCGAGGAAACTATGCCCCTTGCCGGTTCCGAGACCCCTTCTCGCCCGAGTAGCCTCGGTGCAGCAACCAGCTCGTTATCCAATGCCGGGCCCGACGGTGTGCTCGCTGAGGTTCGCAGCGGAGGTGGCACATGGTGATGATCGGTAACCTGCCGACGTCGGATCGGCTGAGATACCCTCGGGGCGTGCATGAAACACCTTCCGGCGGCGCCGAGCCGGGGTCGGGGCCGGAGGCCGAGGGAGGGGTAGGGGTACCGCCCGAGGTGGTCATTCCGTTGGAGCCGTCCGATCCGGGCGATGCTCCCCGCCGTTCCGGCGGGTTACGGCGTGCCCAGATATCCGCGCTGGTGAACGCGGCGAATCAGCGGGCGGACCTGATCGGCGTGCTGCGCAAGGCGCGGCAGCAGCTGCCGGGTGATCCCGCTTTCGGCGACCCGCTGTCGGTTTCCGGGCCCGGCGGGGCGCGAGCGGTCGCGCGCGCGGCGGACAAACTGGTCGGCGACGCACCGAGCGCCGCGCGGGAGATCGGCTTCGGCGCCTTGCAGGTCTGGCAGGCCGCCCTGGAGCGGATGGGGCGCGGTAAAGGTAGCCAAGAAGTAACTGTCATGTTCACCGATCTGGTGGCCTTCTCGCGCTGGTCGCTGTCGGCCGGTGACGAGGCCACCCTGGAACTGCTGCGCAAGGTGGCCAAGGCCATCGAGCCGCCGATCGCCGAGCGGGGCGGCCACGTGGTCAAGCGCATGGGTGACGGGGTCATGGCGGTGTTCCCCTCGGCCGACCGGGCGGTGCGCGCCGCCGTGACCGCCAAGCGCAACCTGGCCGACGTGCAGGTGCGCGGCTATACCCCGCAGATGCGGATCGGTTTGCACACCGGTTCCCCGCGTGAGATCGGGGGCGACTGGCTCGGGGTGGACGTCACCATCGCGGCCCGGGTCATGGAGGCGGGCGGCAACGGCAACACCATGCTGTCGGAGGCCACGCTCCAGGGGCTGCGGCCGGAGACGCTGGCGGAGCTGGGCTTGGCGGCCAAGCCGTATCGCCGCAGCTTTTTCGCGGCGCCACTCAACGGTGTCCCTGAGGACCTGCGAATCTTCCGGTTGTCGAGGGGCTGAGCGGCTGCCTCTCCGCTCGATCTATCCGAGCCACCAGGCCAGCGCGCCGCCCGCCGCGAGGGCGGCGCAGACGGCGAGCGCGATGGACACCGGCCGGGCCGTCCTCCAGGTGGTGTAAACGCCGCCGAGCAGGAAGCCCGCCAGGGCGAACAGAACGATCACGGTGACGTCGCTGGACACGGTGCCATCTTGCTCCAGCCCACTCGGTCTCCCGGTGGCCGGGGCGGCGGGGCGGCAATTAACAAGCACGCATGCTTGCTTTTTTCTGGCCCCGGTGTGATGCTGGTCGCGGAACGCGGACTTCACGGGTGCGGCATGCGGCTCATCCTGACGGTTCGCCGTACAGGAGGCATTCCCGCTGATGAGTATGCTGGCCGCCGACCCGGACGTGCTCCGGATCGGCAACTGTTCCGGCTTCTACGGCGACCGGCTCGGCGCCATGCGCGAGATGCTGGAAGGGGGACAGCTCGACGTCCTCACCGGCGACTATCTCGCCGAACTCACCATGCTGATTCTCGGCCGGGACCGGATGAAGGACCCGGACCTCGGCTATGCCAAGACCTTCGTCAAGCAGATCGAGGACTGCCTCGGGCTGGCGCTCGAACGCAACGTGCGCATCGTGGCGAACGCGGGCGGCCTGAACCCGGCCGGTCTGGCGCAGCGTCTGCGCAAGGTTGCCGCCGACCTCGGACTGGAGGCCAAGATCGCGCACGTCGAGGGCGACGACCTCCTCGCGCGCGCCGGTGACCTCGGCTTCGGCGCGCCGCTGACCGCCAACGCCTACCTCGGCGCGTGGGGCATCGTCGAATGCCTGAACGCGGGCGCGGACATCGTGGTCACCGGCCGGGTCACCGACGCTTCGGTGATCGTCGGCCCCGCCGCCGCGCACTTCGGCTGGGGCCGAACGGATTACGACCGCCTGGCCGGCGCGGTTGTGGCCGGGCACGTCATCGAGTGCGGCACCCAGGCCACCGGCGGCAACTACGCCTTCTTCACCGAGCTCGCCGATCTGGGCAGGCCGGGTTTCCCGATCGCGGAGATCCGCGCCGACGGCGGCAGCGTCATCACCAAACACGCGGTCACCGGCGGCGCGGTCACCGTCGACACGGTCGAGGCCCAGCTCATGTACGAGATCCAGGGGGCGCGCTACGCCGGGCCCGACGTCACCTCCCGCCTGGACACCATCCGGCTCGACCAGGACGGCCCGGACCGGGTGCGGATCAGCGGCGTCACCGGTGAGGCCCCGCCGCCCCGGCTCAAGGTCTCGCTGAACACCATCGGCGGCTTCCGCAACGAGATGGAATTCGTGCTCACCGGTCTGGACATCGAAGCGAAAGCGGAACTGGCGCAACGGCAACTGGAGTCCTGGCTGCCGAGCCGACCGTCCGAGCTGACCTGGACCTTGGCCCGCCTGGACCGCCCGGACGCCGACACCGAGGAGCAGGCCAGCGCACTGCTGCGCTGCGTGGTGCGCGACCCGGACCCGAACAAGGTCGGGCGCGCGTTCTCCAACGTCGCGGTGGAGCTGGCGCTGGCCAGCTATCCGGGGTGCAGCTTCACCACTTTGCCGGGCAACGGTTCTCCTTACGGCGTGTTCACGCCCGGGTTCGTCGACGCCGCCGAAGTGCCGCACACGGCGGTGCTGCCCGACGGCGCCCGCGTCGAGATCGCCCCGGCGACGGAGACGGCCGAACTCGCCGCCGTCGACGAGCCGCCCGCTCCGGAACCGCTGCCCGCCGGGGAAACGCGCCGCGTGCCGCTGGGAACCGTCGCGCTGGCACGCAGCGGTGACAAAGGCGGTGACGCGAATATCGGTGTGTGGGTGCGCACCGACGAGCAATGGCGCTGGCTGGTGCACACGCTCACCGTGGAGCGCATCAAAGAACTACTCCCGGAAGCGGCTTCGCTGACCGTCAACCGGCATGTGCTGCCCAATCTGCGGGCGCTGAACTTCATCATCGAAGGCCTGCTCGGCCAGGGCGTGGCCTATCAGGCCCGCTTCGACCCGCAGGCCAAGGGACTCGGCGAATGGCTGCGGTCTCGTCACCTCGACATTCCAGTGGAGCTTTTCGCATGACCGGTCAGGCCCGGAGGCGGCAGCTCGCGTCACCACGCAGGGCCCCCGGCCATGCGAGAAAGGACACCGCATGACGAAACTCTGGGAAACGCCGGAACGACGCGAATTGCGATCCACGGTGCGCGGATTCGTGGAACGCGAGATCCTGCCGTACCTGGACGGCTGGGAGCGCGCCGGTGAGATCCCGCGCGAGCTGCACAAGAAGGCGGGCGCGCTCGGCCTGCTCGGCGTGCAGTTCCCGGAATCCGCGGGTGGTTCCGGCGGCGACGGCGTGGACGCGATGATCGTCTGCGAGGAGATGCACCAGGCCGGTGCGTCCGGGGGGTTGTTCGCCTCCTTGTTCACCTGCGGCATCTCCGTGCCGCACATCATCGCCTCGGACAACGCCGACCAGATCGAGCGCTGGGTGAAGCCGACGCTGGCGGGCGAGAGGATCGGATCGCTCGCGATCACCGAGCCCGGCGGCGGCTCCGACGTCGGGCACCTCACCACCACCGCGCGCCGCGACGGCGACCACTACATCGTCAACGGCGCCAAGACCTACATCACCTCCGGCGTCCGCGCCGACTTCGTGGTCACCGCGGTGCGCACCGGCGGGCCTGGCTCCGGCGGCATCTCGCTGCTCATCGTCGACAAGGACACGCCGGGCTTCACGGTCAGCCGCAAGCTGGACAAGATGGGCTGGCTGGCCTCCGACACCGCCGAACTGTCCTACGTCGACGTCCGGGTGCCGGTGGAGAACCTGGTCGGCCCGGAGAACTCCGGCTTCTACCAGATCGCGGGCGCGTTCGTCAGCGAGCGCGTCGGGCTGGCGGTGCAGGCGTATTCCAGCGCGCAGCGTTGCCTGGAACTGACGCTGGAGTGGGTGCGCAATCGCGAGACCTTCGGCCGCCCGCTGATCAGCAGGCAGGCGGTGCAGAACACGGTCACCGAGATGGCGCGTCGGATCGATGTGGCCCGCGTCTACACCCGGGATGTGGTGCAGCGCAGCGCCGAAGGCGAGACCGACCTGATCGCCGAGGTGTGTTTCGCGAAGAACACCGCGGTGGAAGCGGGCGAGTGGGTGGCCAACCAGGCCGTCCAGTTGTTCGGCGGCCTCGGTTACATGCGCGAATCCGAGATCGAGCGCCAGTATCGGGATATGCGCATCCTCGGGATCGGCGGCGGCACTACCGAAATACTGACCGGACTGGCGGCGAAGCGATTGGGGTACCAGTCATGACCATTCTGCGCAGCACCTTGGACACCGCCGCGCCCGAGTACGAGGCGGCCGCGGAGGCGATGACGGCCAAGCTCGCCGAGGTCGACGCGGAGTTCGCCAAGGCCATCGCGGGCGGTGGGCCGGACAAGCTGGCGCGGCATCGCAAGCGCGGCAAGCTGACCGCGCGCGAGCGCATCGAACTGCTCGTCGACGAGGACTCGCCGTTCCTGGAGTTGTGCCCGCTGGCGGGCTGGGGCAGCGAATTCCACGTCGGCGGCAGCACCATCGCGGGCATCGGCATCGTGGAGGGTGTCGAGTGCATGATCGTCGCGCCCGATCCGACCGTGCGCGGCGGCACCTCGAACCCGTGGACGCTGCGCAAGACGTTGCGGATCAACGACATCGTGCGGGAGAACCGGCTGCCGGTGATCTCGCTGGTGGAATCCGGCGGCGCGGACCTGCCGACGCAGAAGGAGGTCTTCGTCCCCGGCGGCCGGATGTTCCGCGACCTCACCCAGGCGTCGGCGGCGGGCATCCCGACCATCGCGCTGGTGTTCGGCAACTCCACCGCGGGCGGCGCGTACATCCCCGGTATGTCCGATCACGTGGTGATGATCAAGGAGCGCTCGAAGGTGTTCCTCGGCGGTCCGCCGCTGGTCAAGATGGCCACCGGTGAGGAATCCGACGACGAATCCCTCGGCGGCGCGGACATGCACGCGCGGATCTCCGGCCTGGCGGATTACTACGCCGTGGACGAGCAGGACGCGATCCGCATCGGCCGCTCCATCGTCAAGCGGCTGAACTGGCGCAAGCAGGGGCCCGCCCCGCGCGCCGAGGTGATCGAACCGCTCTACGACCCGGAGGATCTGCTCGGCATCGTGCCGTCGGATCTGAAGATCCCGTTCGATCCGCGCGAGGTGATCGCCCGCATCGTGGACGGCTCGGATTTCGACGAGTTCAAGCCGCTCTACGGCAGCAGCCTGGTCACCGGATGGGCCGAGCTGCACGGTTACCCGGTCGGCATCCTGGCCAACGCGCGCGGTGTGCTGTTCTCCGAGGAATCGCAGAAGGCCACCCAGTTCATCCAGCTGGCCAACAAGTCGAACACCCCGCTGCTGTTCCTGCACAACACCACCGGCTACATGGTCGGCAAGGAGTACGAGCAGAAGGGCATCATCAAGCACGGCGCGATGATGATCAACGCGGTCTCCAATTCGAAGGTGCCGCACATCTCGGTGCTGATGGGCGCGTCCTACGGCGCGGGCCACTACGGCATGTGCGGCCGGGCCTATGACCCGCGCTTCGTTTTCGCCTGGCCCAGTGCGAAATCCGCCGTCATGGGCGGTGCGCAGCTGGCGGGCGTCATCTCGATCGTCGGCCGGGCCGCCGCCGAGGCGAAGGGCCTGCCGTTCGACGAGGAGGCCGACGCCGGGATGCGCGCCATGGTGGAGGCGCAGATCGAGGCCGAATCGCTGGCGATGTTCATGTCCGGGCGGCTCTACGACGACGGCGTCATCGACCCGCGCGACACCCGCACCGTGTTGGGAATGTCCCTGTCGGCCATTCACAACGCCCCGATCAAAGGCGCCGACGGCTTCGGCGTCTTCCGAATGTGAGGCCGACGATGACTGCATCGCAGAGCGATTCGATGAAGGGCGGCGGCCGGGTGACGGGTGGGCTCACGAATGTCCTTGTCGCCAACCGTGGCGAAATCGCCCGCCGGGTCTTCGCGACCTGCCGCAGGATGGGTCTCGGCACCGTCGCGGTGTACTCCGACGCGGATGCCGCCGCGCCGCATGTCACCGAGGCGGACGCCGCGGTGCGCCTGCCCGGCAACACGCCCGCGGAGACCTATCTGCGCGGTGAGCTGATCATCGAGGCCGCGGTCGCCGCTGGCGCCGATGCCATCCATCCTGGATACGGATTCCTCTCCGAGAACGCCGAATTCGCCAAGGCCGTGCTCGACGCCGGGCTGGTCTGGATCGGGCCGCCTGTCGAGGCGATCGAGCAGATGGGCTCGAAGGTCGCCGCGAAGAAGATGATGGACGCCGCGGGCGTGCCGGTGCTCGCCGAACTGGACCCGGCCGAGGTCACCGAGGCGCACCTGCCGGTGCTGATCAAGGCGTCCGCCGGTGGCGGCGGGCGCGGCATGCGCGTGGTTCGCGAGCTGGCCGACCTGACTTCGCAGATCGAGGCCGCCCGGCGCGAGGCGGAATCCGCCTTCGGCGATCCGACGGTCTTCTGCGAGCGCTACCTCGAGACCGGCAGGCACATCGAAGTCCAGGTGATGGCTGACACGCACGGCACCATCTGGGCGGTCGGCGAGCGTGAGTGCTCGATCCAGCGCCGCCACCAGAAGGTGATCGAGGAGGCTCCGTCGCCGCTGGTGGAGCGCACCGAGGGCATGCGGGCGCGGCTGTTCGAGGCGGCGCGGCTGGCGGCGGGCGCGATCGGCTACACCGGCGCGGGCACCGTCGAGTTCCTCGCCGACGAGCAGGGCGAGTTCTTCTTCCTGGAGATGAACACCCGCCTGCAAGTGGAGCATCCGGTCACCGAGTGCACCACCGGGCTGGATCTGGTGCGCCTGCAACTGGACGTCGCCGCGGGCGGCGTGTTGCCCGCAGAACCGCCTGCCATGCACGGGCATTCGATCGAGGTCCGGCTCTACGCCGAAGATCCGGCGCACGACTGGCAGCCGCAGAGCGGCACCGTGCACCGGATCGATATCCCGTCGGTGCTCATCGAGTTCGACCTGCTGGACCGCCCGGGCGTGCGGCTCGACACAGGCGTGGTGGACGGCTCGGTGGTCGGCGTGCACTACGACCCGATGTTGGCCAAAGTCATCTCCTACGCCGAAACGCGCGGCGAGGCAGCACGATTGCTGGCTTCGGCGCTGCACCGCGCGAAGATCCACGGCCTGGTCACCAACCGCGACCTGCTGGTGCGCGTGCTGCGTCATCCGGCGTTCCTGGCGGGTGACACCGACACCGCGTTCTTCACGACGCATGGGCTGGCCGCCCTGGCCGCGCCGCTGGCGTCGGAGTCCGACGAGGCGCTGTCCATCGTGGCCGCCGCGCTCGCCGACGCCGCCGCCAACCGGGGCAGCGCGCGGGTGGGCGGCGGGCTGCCCAGCGGGTGGCGCAATCTCCCCTCGCAGTCACAGCGCAAGTCCTACGAAAGCCGCGCTACCGGAACGCACGAGGTGGGTTACCGGTTCGGCCGGACCGCCGTCACCGTGGACGGTCACGACGGTCTCGCTCTCGTCGAGTCGGCTCCCGATCGCGTCGTGCTGTCGGTTCCGGGTGAGCGCGGCCCGGTGCGTAGGCAGTTCGAGATCGCCCGCTACGGCGACCAGGTCTACGTCGACTCGCCGCTCGGCCCGGTGGCTCTGCGCAGGCTGCCGCGTTTCAGCGATCCGGCCGACCAGGTGGCCACCGGTTCTCTGCTCGCGCCCATGCCGGGCAACGTGATCCGGCTCGGCGCGGAGGTCGGCAACCACGTCGAACAGGGCCAGCCGATCCTGTGGCTGGAGGCGATGAAGATGGAGCACACCATCGCCGCGCCCGCCGCGGGCGTGCTCAGCGCCGTCAACGTCACCGTCGGCCAGCAGGTCGACGTCGGCGCCGTGCTCGCGGTCGTCGAACCCGTAGAAACCCAGGAGAACTGATGACCTTCATCGAAACCGACGAGCAGAAGGCGTTGCGGGCCGCCGTCGCCGCGCTGGCCACGAAGTACAACTACCGCGACTACGTGCTGCCGAAGGCGCGCAAGAGCGAGCCGCTGGACGAATTGTGGCAGGAGGCGGGTAAACTCGGGTTCCTCGGCGTGAACCTGCCGGAGGAATACGGTGGCGGCGGCGCGGGCATGTACGAGCTGTCGCTGGTGATGGAGGAGCTGTCCGCGCAGGGCGCGGGCCTGCTGCTGATGGTGGTGTCCCCGGCCATCTGCGGCACCATCATCACCAAGTACGGCACCGACGAGCAGAAGCAGGAATGGCTGCCCAAACTCGCCGACGGCTCCGGAAAGATGGTGTTCGGCATCACCGAGCCGGACGCGGGCTCCAACTCCCACCAGATCACCACCACCGCGCGCCGCGACGGTGACGACTGGATTCTCAACGGCCGCAAGATTTTCATCTCCGGCGTTGACCAGGCCGAGGCCGTGCTGATCGTGGCCCGCACCTCCGACCACAAGACCGGCAAGCTCAAGCCCGCCCTGTTCATCGTGCCGACCGACGCCGAAGGCTTCACCAGGACGGCGCAGGAGATGGACATCATCGAGCCCGATCACCAGTACAACCTGTTCCTCGACGACGTCCGGCTGCCGTCCACCGCGCTGGTCGGCAAGGAGGACGCGGCGTTGATGCAGTTGTTCGCGGGCCTGAACCCGGAGCGGATCATGGGCGCCGCGATGGCCGTCGGCATGGGTCGCTACGCCATCGAACGCGCGGTGGAATACGCCAAGGAGCGCACGGTGTGGAAGACGCCGATCGGTGCGCACCAGGGCATCTCGCATCCGCTGGCGCAGGTGAAGGTCGAAGTGGAGCTGGCGAAGCTGATGATGCAGAAGGCCGCGACCCTCTACGACGCGGGCGACGAGATGGGCGCCGCCGAGGCCGCCAACATGGCGAAATACGCGGCGGCGGAAGCCAGCATCAAGGCGCTCGACCAGGCCGTCCAGACCCACGGCGGCTCCGGCCTGACCAAGGACGTCGGACTGGCCGCCATGCTCGCCGCCGCTCGCATCGGCCGCATCGCGCCGGTGAGCCGGGAAATGGTCTTGAACTTCGTCGCCCAGTACTCGCTGGGCCTGCCGAAGTCGTACTGAGAGGACGCGCATGACCGAGACGGCTCCGTTCGTCCGCTACGAGGTGAGCGGCGGCGTGGCGACGCTCACCTTCGACTCGCCGCACAACCGCAACGCCCTGTCGTCCAAGCTGGTCGCCGAGCTGCTGCGCGGACTCGACGACGCCGCCGACGACGAGAAGGTGCGCGTCGTCGTGCTCGCGCACACCGGCAACACGTTCTGCGCTGGCGCCGATCTGAGCGAGGCGAGCGACGCCGATCCGGCCGTGGCCGCCGACGAGCGCACCCGGGTCATGATCGGCGTGCTGCGCAGGCTGGTGGAGATCCCGAAGCCGGTGATCGCGCGGATCGACGGCAACGTGCGGGCGGGCGGCATGGGCATCGTGGCCGGTTGCGACATCGTCGTGGCCGGGCCGGGCAGCAGTTTCGCGCTCACCGAGGTGCGGATCGGGCTGGCGCCGTTCATGATCTCGCTGACCCTGCTGCCCAGGCTCGATCCGCGCGCGGCCAGCCGGTACTACCTCACCGGCGAGAAGTTCGACGCCGCCGTCGCCGAGCAGATCGGCCTGGTCACAGTGACCGCCGACGACCCGGCCGCCGAGGTGGCGCGGCTGTGCGGGGAAGTGCGCAAGGGCTCCCCGCAGGGGCTGGCCGAGGCCAAGCGGTTGGTCAACGCGGGCATCCTCGCGGAGTTCGACGCCTCCGCCGAGGAGCTCGCGCGGCGTTCGGCGAGCTTCTTCGGCACCCCCGAAGTGCACGAGGGCATGCTGGCCTTTTTGCAGCGCCGCCCGCCGAGCTGGGCAGAATAACGACCATGGCGACACCCCACGAACCCAAGCAGGACCGCAGCCGAGCCACCCGGCAGCGCCTGCTCGAGGCGACCATCGACTGTCTGGCCGAGATGGGCTGGGCGGCCGCGACGGTCGCGGTCGTCGCCGAACGGGCCGGGGTGTCGCGTGGCGCGGCGCAGCATCACTTTCCCACCAGGGAGGATCTGATCACCGCCGCGCTGGAGTTCATGTTCGACACGCGCAGCGGGCAGGCGGTGCAAGAGGCGTCGTCGCTGGGGGAGCTGGGCGACGGCGTCGGCCGTACGGAGGCGGTGGTGGCGGGGCTGGTCGAGTCGTACACCAGTCCGCTGTTCAAAGCCGCGTTGCAGGTGTGGACGCACGCCGCCGCCGACCCGGTGCTGCGCGAACGCATCGTCCCGCTGGAAGCCCGCTTCGGCCGCGCGTCGCATCGTCGCGCGATCGAGGCTCTCGGCGTGGACGACTCCGATCCGGTCACCCATCACCTGGTCCAGGCGACCTTGGACATGGCCCGCGGCCTGGGGTTGGCCGACGTCCTCACCGACGACTCGGCCCGCCGCAAGCGCATAGTCGAGCAATGGGCGGCCACGCTACACGCCGCTTTGCACGCTCCTCGCTGATCGGGAGTCCGCGATCGGCGGTCTCGGCGCACTCAGCAGCAGGACTATCGCGGCGACCATGGCGGCGAGAGTGAGCAGAGCGTAGGAGTTGCCGACCAGGAATTGCATGACGGTCCAGTGGAATTCCCGGCCGTTGGTCTGGGGTACGAACCAGATCAGGCCTTGCGGAAGCAGCGGCAGCGTCTGATCCCATGTTCCGATCGAGTCGACTTGCATCGGCCACGCGAAGGCGAACAACGCGATCGCGCCGGGCACGGTGATGCCGGCTGTCCACGATCGGCGGGACAGTGCGTGCACGGCCCAGACGAGCGCGGGCACCGCCCACACCCAGTAGTGGGTCCAGGAGATCGGTGAGCACAGCAGCGTCACACCGGCGGCGAGCAGGGCGCCGAGCATCTCGTCTCCCCGCTGGTAGGCGATTCGCGCCGCGGCCAACCCGGCCAGCCCGAGCCCGCCGGCGCCGAAGAGCCACACCACGTGGCTGTCCCACGTGGTCCATTGCAGGCGGCCGAGCACACCGTTGAGCGACTGATTCTGCACGTATGCGAAGCCGATCCGGTTCTGCGACGCCACGGTCGAGGTCCAGAACTGGATCGCCTCGGTCGGCCGATACCAGAGACCGACCGCGACCGTGGCCGCGAACGCGCCCATCGCGACGGCGGCGGCCTTGAATTGGCGGGTGATCACCAGATAGACGACGAACACCGCGGGCGTCAGTTTGATGCCGGTGGCGATACCGATGAGGATGCCGCGACTCCGGCGGTGTTTCGGCATGGCGAGGTCGCCAAGGACCATCGCCATCAGGATCATGCTGATCTGCCCGAAGCGGAAGGTCTGCTGCACCGGCTCGAGCCAGAGCGCGGCGCTGCCCACGGCAAGCGTCATCGCCAGCATGCCGAGCCCACGCCGATACCGCATCAGTACAGCGGTGCACCACACGCTGACATACAGGCAGATCAGCGTCGTGACCACCATGCCGGTGCCGATGTAGTTGATCGGGAACCGCGCCAATTCGGCGCAGATCCACGCGGCGAAGACGGGATAGAGAAACGGCAGGAACATCGGGCCGCGGGCGGCGTACAACTGGCCCGGGTGCAGGGCGGCGGCCTTGCCGCCCCACATGTAGACCTGCAGATCTATTTGGTGCCAGTACATTTCCCAGTTCGGCCGCAAGAACAGCAGCCAGGCCGCCAGGGAGATCGCGGTGAACACGATGGCCGCGCCCAGGGCGAGCGCGGCTCGTGGCGGTCGGCTACGCGCGGTCGATAGTTCCGTCGCCTGCGCGACAACGACAGTTGTCGCCGGTGCGACAGTTGCCATGAACTTTCCTTCATCAGATGACGATCGATCGGCGGAACCGGTGCCGGACAACATGATCGGCGCGGTCCCGAGGGCAACGCTGAAACCGTGAGCTCGTCTAACGATACGGCTACTACGAAAGTAGTATTACCATTAGGAAATGTAACGTGTGTCACTTTTGGCCTCCCTGTGCGGGAAGCGATGCTTACCGGGTCCCGATGTCCCGGTGCATGTGATCGCGTGGATCGGTAGGGGCGCGACAGACAACTCGCGCCCCTGATGTTCAACGAATTCGCTTAGGGCTCTTCCGAACTCGGCGCGCTCATGCGCTGTGACCGATCAGCACAACCCTTGCTGCTCGAGGCGCCCGGAATCGATGGCGTAGGAGGAGGCTCCGATGGCGGCGCCGATCAGGCCGACGATGATCGCGCCGGGGATCGCGCCGACGAAGAAGACGGGCAGGCCGACCAGCGCGCCGATGGCGGCGCCGATCGCCGCGCCGATTCCCGTGCGCAGTTCGATCGTGTCGCCGGGCGGCAGGCACGCCTTGATGTAGGTCACCTGCGGGGCCTCGATGGTCGCCGCGGCGATCGGTTCGGTGCGGTCGACGGGCGCGGCCGACGCGGTGGCGGCGAATCCGACGGTGAGCGCGGTTGCGACCAGTGCGCTGACCACCGTCACGGCCAACTTCGTGAAAGCGTTCAACTGTTTCCCTGAATGTTCGCGGTGGACACGTGACCTGATGCGCTCCGGGTTCCCGCTCCGGAACGTGCGCTGTCACGCATCCGATCATCATCGCTGGAGTTTTGCGGTGTGCCAAGACCTGACGCTCGAATAGCCTGCGCCGGTGACAACTCCGAGCGCCTTCGCGTCGATGTCACACTCGCCGGCGTCGCGTCGTCCTTCCTGTGAACGCGAAACGACGCAGCGACACAAGGAGTGAGGACCATGACGAAGGGCACGAAGATCGCGGTAGCGGGCGCGACAGGGCGGCTGGGCAGGCACGTGGTGGATGTGCTGAACGAGCAGGGGCACGAGGTGGTCGCCTTCTCCCGGGCCGACGGTGTCGACATCGAGACCGGGCGGGGCCTGGTCGATGCGCTGGATGGTGTGCGCGTCGTGATCGACGTTTCCAGCACGCCGTCCCCGGACCGGGAGGTGGCGACGGCCTTCTTCACCGCGACCGCGCGCAATCTGCACGAAGCGGGACAGAAGGCAGGGGTCGAGCGTCTGGTGGTGGCGTCGATCATCGGCATCGACGGCACCACCGCCGGATACAACGCGGCCAAGCTGGCCCACGAGCGAGCGCTGCTGGAAGGGCCGCTGCCGGTGCAGATCCTGCGTGCGGCGCAGTTCCACGAACTGGTCGAGCTGATGATGGGGTGGGGCACCCAGGGGGACACCGCCTACGTGGCCGAGATGCGCACCCAGTTGGTCGCCGCGCGTACCGTCGCCGAGGAACTCGTCCACCTCGCGCTCGCTCCCGAGATCACCGCGGCTCCTTTCCCGGAAATCGCGGGCCCGCAACCGGAAACGATGGCCGGTGCCGCAACCCTGCTTGCCGCCCGCCGCGGCGCGCCCGCACACGTCGTCGAGGTGAGCGACCAGGACAATCCCGATCGTGAGGTGTACGAAAACGGTGGACTTCTCCCCGGCCCGCACGCCAAGCTCGCAGGCCCGACGTTCGCCGAATGGATCGAGTCCGTCCGGTAGCCACGCGAAGACGTCGAAAACGCGGTCCGCACCGGCGCCGAGGTATGACGCCGGTGCGGATGCGGTGTTCAGCGAGTGCAGGGGAATGCGCTGAACACTGGAAGGCGATGCGGCCCCGAGGGATGCAGGGCGACAGGGCCGCATCGCGTGGTTTCAGTGGGTGGCGGTCAGGTCGTACAAGGTGACCCCGTCCACCTGGATGGCGGTGAAGTTCTCCTCGACCCACTGCGTGATCTGCGCACTGGGGGAGGAGCTGGATGAACCGGGCCCGCCACGGCCGCCGCCGACGAAGTAGTGGATCTTCCCTTCGGCGACGTACTGCTGGAACTGCTCCAGCGTCGGCGAGGGGTCACTGCCGTTGAAGCCGCCGATCGGCATTACCGGAAGTTCGGTGGCCAACTGCAAGCCCGCGGCGCTGTTCGAGCCGATGGCCGCGGCCACCCAGGTGTAGTCGCCGCCGTTCTGCTCGAGCAGGGACACGATCTGCGCGCTCGGTTCGCTCGCCCCGAGGAGGCCGCCCATCCCACCGCCGCCATTGGGACCAGGACCGCCGTCTCCGGGCATACCGCCCGTTCCCTGCGGGAACACCGTGCCGTCCGGTGCCTGCCCGCCGGGCGCGGTGCCTTGCGGCGTGGTGCCGGACGGGAAACCCGGCGGTGTACCCGCGCCGTCGGGAGCTTGCCCGTCGGGCGGGAAGCCGGGCGGCGTACCCGCGCCGCCGGGGGCCTGCCCGTTGGGCGTGGTGCCCTGGCGTCCGCCGCTCGGTGTCCGGCCGCCGGGCGCATTGCCCTGCGGTCCAGAACCCGGAAGTCGGCTGCCCGGCTGTGGAATTCGGCCGTCCGTGCCCTGCGGACTCGGCGAACCTCCGTCCGGCGGTGTGCCACCCGGTGCTTGCGCGGTGCCGTCGCGGCCCGTGCTCGTTCCGTTCTGCATACGGCGACCCATGCCGGGCATGCCTTCGCCCCACGGTGGCCGCCCGCGCATCGCGACGTTCGGCCCCGCCGACGGAATCGAACCGGCGTGTGGCGTCGCGATGGTGTCGACGGCATAGGCGACAGGCCCGGCCAGGAAGGTGAACGCGACTGCCAGCGCCGACACCACGGCCAGCTTGCGCGGCGCGGGAACGACTACGGCGAGTGTCGCGAGCACGCCGACGACCAGCACCGTCCAGCGCAGCCACGACTGCCATTCCGAACTGCGCGACAACAGCATCCAGGCGGTCGCCGTGGTGAGACCCACCGCGAGTGCCGACGCCAGTCGCACCCACAGCCGATGCCGCCCCCGCCACGCCAGGACCGCCCCCGCGCCGACCAGCGCGGCGATGGCCGGAGCCAGGGCGACGGTGTAGTACTGGTGGAAGATGCCCGCCATGAAGCTGAACACCAGCCCGGTCGCCAGCAGCCATCCGCCCCAGAGGACAAGCGAAGCGCGCTGCCGGTCGGTGCGAGCCGCTCTGCCGCGCAAGAGGATTCCGACGACCAGCGCGACCAGCGCGGCGGGGATCAACCACGCGATCTGACCGCCCTGTGCCGGTTCGAACATCCGCGTGACGCCGGTTTCCCCCCACATGCCGTTGCCGCCCGGCGGCAGCTCACCGCCGCCCGGTACGACGCTGCCGCGCTCGTTGCCGTTGAGCCGGCCGAGCCCGTTGTAGCCGAGGGTGAGTTCCAGGATGGAGTTCTCGTGCGAGCCGCCGATCCACGGACGGGACGAGGCGGGCCACAACTCCACCGCGAGCAGCCACCAGCCCGCGGCCACCACCATCGCGGCCCCGGCCGCGAAGAGTTGCAGGATGCGCTTGCCGAGCTTCGGCGGCCCCGCGAGCAGATAAGTCAGCGCGAGCGCCGGAACCACCAGCAGCACCTGCAATTGCTTGGTGAGAAAGCCGAATCCGATCAGCGCGCCGGTCAGCACCAGCCAACGCCAGCGGCCGTCCTCCACCGCCCGGGTCATCGCCCAGGCGGCGGCGATCATCAAGAACACCAAGAGCGCTTCGGGATTGTTGAAGCGGAACATCAACGCCGCGACCGGCGTCACCGCCAGCGCCAACCCGGCGAGCAATCCGGCCGCGGGGCCGAACGGCCTGCGCACCGTCGCCCACAGCAGTGCCACGCTCGCCACGCCGAGCAGCACCTCCGGCACCAGGATGCTCCAGCTGTTGAGGCCGAAGGCCCGCACCGATAGCTCCATCAACCACAGCGAGGCGGGTGGCTTGTCCACGGTGATCGAGTTGGCCGCGTCGGAGGACCCGAAGAAGAACGCCTTCCACGACACCGAGCCCGCCTGCACCGCGGCGGAATAGAACGAATTCGCCCACCCATTGGCGCTCAGGTTGCACAGATAGGTCACCGCCGTGCCGAGCAGCAGCGCCGCCAGCGCCGGATACTCCCAGTTCCTTCTGGTCCGAGGCCGCGGTTGGGCCGCGACCGGTTGCGTCGTCAGAGTCGCCGTCATCGACGAACCTCCGCGGCGAGCCCCGATGCGTTCGACGCACGATCGCCTCCGCTGTCGCGGAACACCCAGCGCAGCCCGACGAACCGCAGCAGCGTCGCCACCAGATTCGCCACCACCAGCACGAACAGTTCCAGATGCACCGAGGAGTCCGGCGCCCACCGATGCAGCGCGAACAACGAACCGCTGGTGAGCGCCAGCCCGATGCCGAAGATCACCAAACCCTGGAACTGGTGCGACACGGCCCCGTTCGAGCCGCGCACGCCGAAGGTGAAGGCCCGGTTGGCCGCCGTGTTGCCCACCGCCGTGATCAGCAGGGCGGCGAAGTTCGCCACTTGCGCGCCGGTCAATGGTTGCAGCGCCACGTAGAGCAGCAGGTAGGCCAGCGTGCTCAACACACCGACGATCGCGAACCGCACCAGCTGACCCACCATGCCCAGCGGCACCCCGGGCACCAGCGGTTCCCGGCCCACCGAGCGGCGCAGTTCCTCCAGCGGCAGCGCGCCGGTCGCCAGCGCCCGACCAAGCCGCCAGATGCCGAGCAGGTCCTTGCGGGCGGTGTCGATGATGTCGACGCGGCTGTCCGGGTCATCGATCCAGTCCACCGGGACCTCGTGAATCCGCAGACCCGCCCGCTCGGCGAGCACCAGCAATTCGGTGTCGAAGAACCATTCCCCGTCGTGCACCAGCGGTAGCAGGCGGCGCGCCACCTCGGTGCGCATCGCCTTGAAGCCGCACTGCGCGTCGGAGAAGTGCGCGCGCAGCGAGGCCTTCAGCAGCAGGTTGTAGCAGCGCGAGATGATCTCGCGCTTGGGTCCGCGCACCACGCGGGACGCGGCGTCGAGCCGGGTGCCGATGGCCAGGTCGGAATGCCCGGTGATCAGCGGCGCGACCAGCGGGAGCAAGGCGTTCAGGTCGGTGGACAGGTCGACGTCCATGTAGGCGACCACCTGCGCGTCCGAGTGTTCCCACACCGCGCGCAGCGCCCGACCGCGCCCCTTGGCGGACAGATGGACGACGCGCACATCGTCCAGTTCCTCCGCGAGCAGCTGGGCGACCTGGAGCGTGGCGTCGGTGCTCGCGTTGTCGGCGACCGTGATGCGCGCCGGGAACGGGAACCCCTCGCGCAGGTGGGCGTGCAGTCTGCGTACGCACACGCCGAGGTCGGTCTCTTCGTTGTAGACGGGTATCACCACGTCCAGCACGGGCGCGCCCGTGGTCTCGGTCCGTTCCGTCGCCGCGACGGTGGAAGTCTCGGTCATGCGAACCAGACTCGACGGCCACACTGCCACCGGGCTGGGCCTCAGCTGTGAGGTTCCTGGTAGCTCGGGATCGCCGGGTGGATGCCCGGCGGACGCCCGGTTATCGGGGCTGCTCGGTGCAGGTAGCATCCGGATTCGTGATGCTGCGCGGCCGGACGGAAGACGACCAGCCGCCGAAACGCGTGGACGCCCGCACCGAGCGCTGGCGCGAGCATCGCAGAAAGGTGCGCGAGGAGTTCGTGGACGCGGCGTTCCGCGCCCTCGACAAATTCGGCCCCGCCGTCAGCATGGGCGACATCGCCAAGGAGGCGGGCGCGGCCAAGCCGAAGCTGTATCGCCATTTCGAGGACAAGACCGACCTCTACAACGCGATCGTGGACCGGGTTCGCGACCTGCTCTGGGAACAGGTCATGACCAGCTTCGACCTGACCGGCGACTCGGCCGGTGACCTGGTGCGCCGCGCCGCGTCCGAATACGTGCTGGTGGTCTCGCGGCAGCCGAACGTCTTCCGGTTCATGCTGCACAGCCACTTCACGCAACGGTCCGACGACGCCGATCGCGCGCTGCAATCGGCCAGGCAGTCCGCCCGGCGCGCCGCCGAGCTGTTCGCAGGCGTAGTGGACGACGAGTCGGTGCGGATCGAAAACGTGCAGCTGGTGATCTATTCGATCTTCGGCGCGGTGGCCTCGGCCACCGATTGGTGGCTGGGAGTGAACCGGCTGGAGCCGCCCGCCATGACGGCCGAGCAGTTCGCCGACTATCTGAGCGAGACCATCTTCGCGCTGGTGGCGGCGAGCGCTCGGCTGCACGGCATCGCCATAGCGGCCGATCGTCCGCTGCACCTCGCTTTTTCCACGTTGTGACCGGAGCGCCCCCCGGGCCGGGCGCCGAGGTCGTGCCGCATCCACGCCGAACGTCATTGTTCCGATCGCCTCGCCGTTGAAGCCATCCGTGTCGGCGACGTCTTCAGTATCGCAGCGCCCACCGACAAGAAATGGCGCCGATCAGCTCCGGTGCAACCGCCACAGCGGGGACACCGGCCCATGGCCAGCGCCGAGATCGTAGGACGCGGCCAAGCAGCGGTAGGTCCACTCCTTGGCGAACTCGACCGCTTCGGGCACCGGATAGCCGTGGGCGAGCGCGCAGGCGATCGCGGCGGCCAGCGTGTCGCCGCCGCCGTGGTCGTTGCCGGTCGCGATGCGCGGCGCGGTGAATTCGAGGAATTGCTCGCCGTCGAACAGCAGGTCGGCGCTGTATTCGGAGGAACGCAGATGCCCGCCCTTGACGATCGCCCACCGCGGTCCCAACTTGTGCAGCGCCTCGGCCGCGCGCCGCGCCGAATCGTCGTCCGCTACTTCGATGCCCGTGAGCAGGCGGACCTCGTCCAGGTTCGGCGTCACCACGGTCGCGAGCGGAATCAGGGTGTTGCGCAGCGCGTCCAGCGCTTCGGCGTGCAGCAGTGGGTCGCCGTGCATCGAGGCCGCCACCGGATCGACGACCAGCGGAATCTCGCCATCGCGGCCGATGCCGACCTCCCGGCACACTTCCGCGACCGCCTCGATGATCGCGGTCGAGGCCAGCATGCCGGTCTTCGCGGCGCCGACGCCGATATCCCCGGCGACCGAGCGCACCTGAGCGGCCACGACCTGCGGCGGAATCTCGTGGAAACCGCTGACGCCCACCGTGTTCTGCACGGTCACCGCCGCGACCGCGACCAGGGCGTGCACGCCGCACAGCGCCATGGTGCGGGTATCGGCTTGGATTCCGGCGCCTCCGCCGGAATCGGTACCGGCAATGGTGAGCGCCCGGACGGGGGTCTGCCCCTCGGCGGGCAATGGCAGCAATTTCACGACCCAAACCCTACGGCGACGTCGTTCTCCCGCTACGGGCAACCGGACCCGCCCGTACACATAAAATGAAAATCGTTATCATTAACTTCATGGACTCCGACCTGCTTCCCGTCACCGTGCTGTCCGGCTTCCTCGGTGCGGGCAAGACGACGCTGCTCAACCACATCCTCGCCAACCGGGAGGGCCGCCGGGTCGCGGTCATCGTCAACGACATGAGTGAGGTGAACATCGACGCCGCGCTGGTCGCGGGCCAAGGCCACCTCGACCGCACCGAAGAGAAGCTGGTCGAACTGACCAACGGCTGCATCTGCTGCACCCTGCGCGAGGACCTGATCGAGGCGGTGGCCCGGCTCGCGCGGGAAGGACGGTTCGATCAGCTGGTGATCGAGTCCACCGGCATCTCCGAGCCGATGCCGGTGGCCGCGACCTTCGACTGGGAGTTCGAGGACGGGTTCCGGCTCGGCGACATCGCCCGGCTGGACACCATGGTGACCGTGGTCGATGCCTCGACCTTCCTCGCGGAAGTGGCGCGCGGCCAAGCGCTGGCCGAGCGGAATCTGGAAGCGGGGGAGGGCGACGCGCGCACCATCGCCGACCTCCTGGTGGATCAGGTCGAGTTCGCCGACGTCGTGCTGGTCAACAAGACCGACCTGGTCGGCGCCGCGGCGGTGGGCGCGGTGGAGGCCACGGTGCGCAGGCTCAATCCGCGCGCTCACGTGCTGCGGACCACTAACGGTGTGGTCGACCTGCGCGAGGTGCTCGACACCGGCCGCTACAACCCGCTGGTCGGCGCGGCGGCCGAGGGGTGGGCGGAGGAACTCGCAGGCGGCCACACGCCGGAGACCGAGGAGTACGGCATCCGCAGCCTCACCTACACCGCCGACCGGCCGTTCCATCCGCTGCGTCTGGCCGATGCGCTGGAGCGGTTGCGCGGCCTGTTGCGCAGCAAAGGATTCTGCTGGATCGCGAGCCGCTCGACGCTGGCCGCCGTGTGGTCGCAAGCGGGACCGAACCTGGTGTTCGAACCCGCCGCCTGGTGGTCGTCGCTGGAGGTGCCGCCAGGGCAGGAGATCGTGTTCATCGGGGTGAAGCTGGATTGCGCGAAGGTGCGCGCGTTGTTGGACGAAGCCCTGCTCACCGACGCGGAGTTCGCCGCGGGCCCTGGCGCTTGGGCCGAGTATCCAGATCCTCTCCCGGCCTGGGATGAACTGCACGAGCACATGTGAGCGCTGCGTCGACCCACACGTCTCTGTGCCGCCGCATCACGCGCTCAGTTCGAGATACCGGGCGCCTGGTGCAGGTAGGTGGGGTCGGTCAGTTGCTCGATCATGAAGTCGGCGATGTCGGCGCGGGAGATTTTCAGGGTGAGTCCGGGCTCGTCCGCCCGGAACCCGCGCCGGTAGCCACCGGTGGCCGGTCCGTCCACCTCGTAGCCCTCCCGCAGCGCCCGCCGCGCTGGCGTTCACAATCGTGGCGCTGGCCGCGCTGGGTCGGGCGCACTCCGGTCCAGGCCGTGCTCAGCCGGTAGACCGGCGTCGCTGTAGGGAGAGGCCATGCGCGGCACCCTTACGCCCGGCCCGGCCGGATCGATCCTGTGATCGATGCCGCCCGGCGGAAGTACGCCCGAAATTTGCTCGCGGCGAGTAGTGGTTTCGAGATCGGCTCGATTGGAACCGAAACGGTAGGCGCTGCGTCCAACCCTGCAAGATCACCGATGCGAGAACGCATGACACATTGCGCAGACAGGGGATTGCATGACCGACACAGCCAGCGCCGGAACAGATTTCACGATGGTCCCGACCGAAGTGTCCGACGCGGGCCGCTACATCCAGCAAGCCGCGCAAACGCTTATCGACGGAATCCGCTCGGCCGACACCGAAGTAGCCGGTCTGATGGCGACGTGGCGCGGCCCGGCCGCCGACGCCTACTCCGCGGCATGGGGGGAGTCCCGCCAGGGCGCGATACGCATCCTCGAGGCGCTGGACGGCATGGGCGAACTACTGGGTGTCTCGGTCGCGAACGTGGCCGAGGTCGAGACCGCCCGAGTGGGGGCCACCACCGCGGCCACGTCTTCGCTGGATCTGCCGTGACGGCCGCGTTCGGCGTGGATCTGGCGCATCTGCACGCAGTGACGGCGCGTATCGGCGGATTGGTGTTGTTTTTCGCGCGATTACTACCGGGACCCCCTTACGCCGGTCCCTCAAGGGGGTTGTACGGGCCTCAGTGCCCCATTCATACTCTGAAAGTGAATGGGGCACTGGACTGGCTCCTTACCCGACTTTGAACGATCCCGTGACAGCGGGCGTTTCGCAATCAGTCTTTCCGAGATACATCGTGCCGGTCAGAGATCCCATTACTTCACCGGAGCCGGTCGTATCGGTAAATGAGTCCTTCCATGTGGTATCGGCGGCAAACACCGGTACGGCGTGATCAAACGTATGGCCGCCACTCAGGCCATTGTGCAGATTCTGCCAGCCGAACTTCATCACACCCCCGGTGATTGGCCCCATACTTGAAACGAACTGAAATTTGAACGTGACGCGACCATTTCCCTGATCGACGGCCGACCACGTTGCCTGTCCACATTTCGCTGGGGCTGCGGCGGCTCGCCTTTACCGAAACGTGAGTCAGGGCCTATCGTGGATGCTCGACACGGCAGAAACAACACGAAGGAAGTATTTGACATGCCGGAATTCAGCGGACCTATGTACATATCACCCAACCCGCCCTCGCGTCGTTCCGGCCCGCAAAGCCCACAACACGCAGCAGCACAATTGGGGGTACCCATCGCCCTGCCGGCGAGGCCCGAGCCCTTCTCAATAAGCATATACGGACGAAATCAGATGCCGCGGTCAGTTACCATCCGCAGCAGCCTGTCATCTGTATTCGTCGAAACCTACCTCATCGACGACAGCGACACGGTGGCGGATTTCGCCGCGCGTGCGTTGAGCAGATTTGCCCCCGACGCCGGATTGGACTACCTCGACCAAATATCAGCAAAAGCAATCGCCGTCGAGGCTGCGCTCACTATCGACAACGTCACCTACCCTGGTATGGAAATCACCCACCGCGACTTCGTGGTCCGATCCGCAGCAATCGACAACACTCGAATGGTCGCGGTGTGTAGCCTGTCAGGCCCCTCGCCAAAACTCACTTGGACCCAATCATGAACATTGAGCAAGGCGGTAATTTTTTTGACCGTGAGGACGTTGAAGAACCGCTGATCCGCTCCGCGAAACGATGTTCACGATGCCGGAACAACTCGGGCCAAGATCCGAAATCTGTGGTGATCGTGCCGAATAGGGGTTCCCGTAGAACTCGCCGAATTTCGGGCGGATTTGAGCTTTCGTGGCGAACGGCGAGGTGGAAGAGGGCTTGTAAAACCCCCTAGCGTTCGCGTGGTTCCCCATTGGCACTGACGCCTGCGAGGAGTGGTGGTTGCTGCTGCTCCTGTAGGGCTGGGTTCGGGAGGGCCAGGGTCCAGGCGGAGCGTGTGCGTTCGCTGCTGGGATTGCGGCGCGTGGTGGCTGTTGGAAGGCTGGTGGCGAACATCGGTTGACCGCTGGTCGGAGCCGGGGTGTTGGTGGTGTGCGCGACCGATGGGCTGGCGGTGGTGGTTGTTGTTTGGGGTTCCAGTCCGCGGCGTGGGTTTTGTCGGGTGTCGGGGTGGTGGTGCGGCAGTGGCGGTCCCGTCCGATGGTGTCGAGGCGGGGGCTGCTGTGTTCTTGTCGGGGGAGGCAGTTGCTGCGCCGGTTTTGTCTGCGGGATCGTTCGTGGCGGGTTGGTCCGAGATGGCGCTGGTGTGGTGGGTGACTTGATCGACGGTGGTGACGAGTTTGGTGACCGAGTCGGTGACCTCGGCGATGGCTTCGCCTCCGCCTTTGACGAGCTCGCCGGCGTCCTTGAGGAACTCCCCGCCGCTCTCGATCAGGTTCGGGATGGTGCCGGTGATACTGCCGACCGCTTTGATCAGGTCGCTGATATCACCGGGCCGCCATTCCCCGGGCTTGCCTTTGTCGGAGGTCTGCGCTGCGGCGCCTGTGTTGGAGTCGCCCGTGTTAGATGCGCCGTTGTTCGATTTGCTGGCGTCGGCGGCTTTCGTGTCCGTCGACATCGGTGTCGATGTGGGTGAAGTCGCCGCGGGCGTGGTCGTCTTGTTCGGGTCGGCTTGGGCGCTCCCGGTCAGCTGGGATATCGGAGACGCAGGCGCCGACGCGGCTGCGAGGGCCGAGACGTCGGTGTTGGCCTGCTCGATCTTGGTCAGGGCGGTGGTCTGGACATCGAGCATCTCGTTGAGCGCGGTCGACACCGCGCTTTGGTGGGTGCGTAACTGTTCGGGGCTGCCGGTGCCGGTGACCGCCCAGTCCTCCGCGACGGTGAAGCCGGCGGTAGTGGCGTCGGTGACCTTGTCCAGCAACGTTTTCCGATAGCCAGTCAGCAGGTCACCGCCGTCGGTCAAGGTTTGCGCGAGTGCTTCGATCTGCTGGGCGGCTTTCGTGGCTTGGTCGCGGTCCCCGGCGACGCGATCGTAGGCCGCGTAGTAGGCATCGCCCTGCCAGTAACTGCCTGCGTCACGGATCCGGGTGACGGCGTACTCGACCAAGGCCACACATTCGGTACTGCGACGCTGCATTTCATTACCGGCCTCGCCCAGCTGCCACGACCGGACCTGCGACAGTGTCGGTGTCGGTGTGGACCCTGACCTCACGAGACACCACCGAGAGCGCCGATTCCGTCGGCGAACACGCCATCGACCACCTGCAACCTCGAAGCGCTCGCCTCCACGAGTGTCGCCACTTCGGTCCACCCCGCGGCCATCTGTGACCAGACCTGCGCCGCGACACACCCCGCGGTGAGCCCGGCCTGTGCCAGGACCGAGCTGGGAAGCGCCACATCGATGTCGGAAGTGTCGGCCTGTGTTCGGATCGCCTCGATCCCGACACCGATATCGCTCATCGAACCGGCCAACACCCGCAGTTGTTCAGGATCTACCCACACTTCGTGTCCCCTCTCACCATCGAACGACAACGGCGGTAACTGTGAGTCGGAATCTGCTGTACAGCAGTAGATTCCGATCCACAAATGCTACGAATGGTTGTCCGCCGCACTGTTGTCTATGCACGGTTGTACGCGGTGTCGGCCTGATCGGTTCCACTTGAACGCGATGCTCGGGTGTCGCGTAGCTCACAGCGAATCGGTGGAACCGATCCGGTCCCACCGCCGTCGAAGTGTGGGTTCCGGGGTTCCCGACTCGCCGAACTTCGGGCGGATTTGAGGTTCCGCGGCAAACGACGAGGTGGAAGCCCTGGTCACGGCTCCTCCTGCTACGGGTGCAAAAGAGGCCGATCGAAAGGCCTAAAATGCGCCTTGACCACGACGTCTTGCTCGGCGAGCTTCTCGGCGTCTTTGCGGTTGTAGGCCCGGCCGGTTCCCTCGATCTTCTCTTCGGAGTGCCCGTTGGCCGGCGTCGGCGCCGACGGCGCGGATGGCGGCGTCGACGGCGCGCACGGCCAGCCGCCGGTGCGGGGCGAGACCGACACCGCCACCGCGCGACGCATCTCGCCGTGGTCCCGGACGAAGTGTCCGATGCCGGGCGCTCTACGTGCAGCAGGCCGCCACCAACCTCATCAGCGGACTTCGCTCCGCCTCGGCGGAGGTGGATGGGCTCATGTCCAGTTGGCGTGGCGGTGCAGGCGGCGCGGACGCGGCAGGAGATCGTGTTCATCGGGGTGAAGCTGGATTGCGCGAAGGTGCGCGCGTTGTTGGACGAAGCCCTGCTCACCGACGCGGAGTTCGCCGCGGGCCCGGGCGCTTGGGCCGAGTATCCCGATCCCTTCCCGGTGTGGGGTGAACTGCACGAGCACGCCTGATGGCTGTGTCGCTCCAGGCCGCCTCGGCGTCGCCGGATGACGTGCTCAGTTCGAGATGCCGGGCGCCTGGCGCAGGTAGGTGGTGTCGGTCAGTTGCTCGATCATGAAGTCGGCGATGTCGGCACGGGCGATCTTCAGGGTGAGTCCGGGCTCGTCCGCCCGGAACCCGCGCCGGTAGCTGCCGGTGGCCGGTCCGTCGGTGAACGCGCTCGGCCGCACGATCGTCCAATCCAGGTCGCTGGCCATGACGTACTTCTCCTGCTCGACGTGGTCGGCGTAGGCCGGGCGCAGCAGCAAGCCGAACATCACGTACTTCCACAGGAAGTTCAGGTTGCCCTTGCTGTCGCCCACGCCGAGCGTCGTCTGGCAGATCAGCCGTTTCACGCCCGTGCGCCGCATCGCGTCGATGATCGCTTTGGTGCCGCCCGCCCGGACCACGCCCTTGCGGCCGTTGCCGAGCGAGATCAGCACCGCCTCCTGTCCCTCCACCGCGCGTTGCACCGAATCGGTGTCCAGCACATCGCCTTCCACGACGCGCAGCCGCTCGTGCCGCTGCGTGACGCTCGCGGCGCTGCGGGTGAAGGCCGTCACCTCGTGGCCCTCCCGCAGCGCCCGCTCGACGACGAGACGCCCGACGGTACCGGTGGCTCCGAAGACCGCGATTCGCATGGTTTCTCTCCTTGTTCGAAAGCTGTTGTGCTGTTGATGAATCCAGTACATCAGCGGGAATCGAGACGAACCATGGCCGCGACTCTCGATGCCATAAGCGACTGTCTCAGCGCAGCTTCGCGAAGAACTCCGTGATCTCCTCCGTCATGAGCGCGGGCGCCACATGGTGCAGGTAATGGGTGAACACATCGTGCGTGCGCCACGAGACGATGTTGTGATCGCGCTCGGCGAAGCGCCGGATGCCGTGGAAATCGCCGGAGGAGCCGCACAGCGCGAGCGGAACCGTGGTCGGCGCGGTGGGGTGCTCGGCCTTGTCCTTCTCGAAGTAGTGCCGGATCGCCGAGCCCGCGGTGCCGGTGAGCCAGTGGATCGCGATATTGGTCAGCACGAAGTCGTCGTCCAGATCCGGGCCGAGCAGTTGGCCGTTCCAGCCGACCAATCCGGCGGGCGAATCCGTGATCGCGTGCGCCAGCGTCTGCGGCTGCTGGGATTGCAGCACGTTGAAGCCCATCTTGTTCTTCACGAACCAGTCCAGGGTGGCCAGCGACCGCTGCTCGTCCTCGTCGAGATCGGCCAGTTCGGCCGGGTCGCCGGACGGGAACGAGTACACCTGCGCGACGTGCACGCCGACGACGTTCTCCGGAGCCACCCGCCCGAGTTCCGGCGAGATCTGCGATCCGCCGTCGTTGCCCACCGCGCCGTAGCGGGCGTAGCCGAGCCGCCGCATCAACTCGGCCCAGGCGCGGGCGATGCGAGCGTCGTTCCAGCCCGCCTCGGTGGTGGGGCCGGAGAAGCCGTATCCCGGTACCGAAGGGATCACCAGATCGAATCCGGCCGTGGTGAGCGGCTCGATGACGCCGACGAACTCGACGAAAGTGCCGGGCCAGCCGTGCGTGAGGATCAGCGGGAACGCGTCCTCCTGTGCGGATTTCACGTGCAGGAAATGGATGTTCTGACCGTCGATCTCGGTGGTGAACTGCGGGTAGGCGTTCAGCGCGTTCTCGACCGCGCGCCAGTCGAACCCGTCGCGCCAGTAATCGACCAGGTGACGGACGCGCTCGACGCTCACCCCGTAGGTGTCGCCCGAGCCTGGGATCTGCTGAGCCCACCGGGTACGTGCGAGCCGGTCGCACAGATCGTCCAGCTCGGCCTGGGCGATGTCGATGCGGAAGGGGGTGATCGCGGTCATGTCCTGCTCCTAGTGAAACGGAATGCTCTGTTCTGTTCCAACCGTAACAGAACGGATCATTCCGTTTCAAGTGCTACGCTGAATTCATGCCGAGAACGTCCGACGCCCCAGCTCAGAAGGGTCTGCCCGGCCGCAAGGCGCAGGCGGCCCGCAACGACGGCTTGATCCTGGAGGCCGCCCGCGTGGTCTTCCTCGCCGACGCGACGGCCCCGATCTCCGCCGTCGCCGAACGCGCGGGCGTCGGGGTCAGCGCGCTCTACCGCCGCTATCCGAGCAAGGAAGTGCTGCTGCGCACGCTCTGCCATGACGGTCTGCGCCGATACAACAAGGAGGCCGAAGCGGCGCTGGAGGATTCGGACGGATGGCGCGGACTCGTCGGCTTCTTGGAGCGCGTGGTGGACGCGGACGTGCATTCCCTCGCCGTGCACCTCGCGGGCACGTTCACTCCCGACGAATCGATCCTCCCCGACGTCCTGCGCTCCGGCGAGGCGACCGAGGAGCTCGTGCGCCGCGCCCACGCCACCGGCAAGCTGCGTCCCGACGTCACCCCGCAGGACCTCGGCCTGATCCTGGAATCCTGCGCGGCGGTCGCGGTGCCCGACCCCGAGCGCACCGTCCAGTTGCGCCGCCGCGTGCTCGCGATGCTCGTCGCCGGACTGAGCTCCGACGGCGAACTCCCCGGCCCACCGCCCGCGCCGGACGAGTTCTCCTGGCGGTGGGCACGGCGATGAATTTCCCGGGGTGAACCGGTCCGCACTGGTACGAATACCGCAGTCCGCCGAAAGGAAGTGCCGTGAACTGGACACTCGAGGTCGTGATCGTGCCCGTGTCGGACATCGACCGAGCCAAGCGGTTCTACGCGGAGCAACTGGGCTTCGCCGTCGACCACGACACGAAGATCGCCGAGGAGGTGCGCATAGTGCAGCTCACCCCGCCCGGCTCGGGCTGCTCGATCGTGATCGGCAAGGGCGCGGTGCCGGACATGCGCCCCGGATCCCAACAAGGCCTCCAGTTGGTAGTCAACGACCTGCGCAAAGCCCATGAGGAACTGACTTCCCGCGGCGTCGAGCTCACCGAAATCCAAGTCCTCGGCGAAAACCCGACCCCCATGCCCGACCCCTTGGACAACGTCGGATTCTTCTTCTTCACCGACCCGGACGGCAACGGCTGGGCCGTACAACAGATCTCGACCCGTCCGTGAACGCGTCGGTGACGAACGCCGTGTGGGTCTGCCTCGGTTATCGGTTGCCGAGGAAGAGGGTTTGCGTGCTGCGGCCCAAGGGACCCTTTTCGTCGTAGAGCGCTGATTCCGCCATACCTATGCCATGGGGTTGGGGGTAGGTGACGGCGTCGAGGCAGACCCATTCGCCCGCCGGCTGGCGGTACAGGGTGACCGTCAGGTCGGTGTTGATGAAAAGGTACTTCGACCAGTCCAGGACCGCGCTCACGCCGTTGCCGGAATCCGCGGCCGCGAGGGTGCGCTCCAGCGGGCTCGGATCGGTGCCCGCGACGATCGGGTGCTTGATCCTGATCCAGCAGATCGCCGGGCCTGGTTCGGAGAAGGATCCGCTGACGAAGCGGTAATCGATGGCCGTGTGGAACCCGATCGGCTGGGTGGACGGGAACGGCTCGGGCGCGTCCGCGTGCTCCGGGCCGGGGCGCGAGCCCGTCGGCAAGAAGCATTCCGGCAGCGGCAATTCCGGTTCGGCCAGCTTGAATCGCCAGGCATTCGCCCGCATCACCGGCCCGCGCTCGGTCGACAGTGTCGCCTCGATGAGTTCGACGCTGCGACCGGGACGCGCGACGCGCGCCTGCGCGGTGAGCGGTTCCAACGGCACCGGGCCGAGGATCTCGACGGCGACCCGGCCGACCTGGAACCCGGGCCGTGGCTCGCACCGCTCGATCACGTGCGCGAGCAGCGCCGACGGTGGACCGGCGTGCTGGGCGTCCGGCGACCAGGGACCACGGGTGAACTCGGTCGAGATGAATCGGTCCGGCCGATCGGGATCGGGTAGGTAGAAGGCGTCAGTCATGACCGTGCCTCGCCCGCGCTCGGCTCAGTGCGCGCCCGCGCACGGTGTCCTCGGTTGCTTCGCTGACGCTCGCTCACGTCGCTGTCCATCCTTCGGGCCGATCGGTCGCTTGCACAACGACGGTAACCCGCCCCGGAACGGGCTCGGGATCAGACCCGGCCGAACGCGAGCGCGACGTTGTGCCCGCCGAAACCGAACGAGTTGTTCAGTGCGAAATCGATGTGTTGAGTCCGTGGCGCGCCCGCGACGACGTCGAGATCGATCTCCGGATCGAGGTTGTCGAGGTTCAACGTCGGCGGGACGACCTGATCCCGCAGGGTGAGCATGGTGACGAGCGATTCCAACGCGCCGACCGCCCCGATCGAGTGACCCAGCGCGGATTTCGGAGCGTAGACCGAGGCGTCGGGCGCGACGGAGGTGATCGCGTTGGCTTCCGAGGCGTCGCCGATGGAGGTCGACGTGGCGTGGGCGTTCACATGCTGGATATCCGAAGCCCGCAGTCCCGCGGTTTCGATGGCCTTACGCATCGCGCGGGCAGCGCCGAGCCCTTCCGGCTCGGAGGCGACGATGTGATAGGCGTCGGAGGTGATGCCCGCGCCGAGCACCCGCCCGTGCACGGTCGCGCCGCGCGCGCGTGCGTGCCGCTCCGATTCGAGCACCAGCAGCGCGCCCGCCTCGCCGAAGACGAACCCGTCGCGGTCCCGGTCGAACGGGCGGGACGCGCGTTCCGGTTCGTCGTTGCGGGTGCTCATGGCGCGCATCATGGCGAAGCTCGCGATGGGCACGGCGTCGATGTGTCCTTCGACCCCGCCCGCCACCACTACGTCCGCCTCGCCGGTGGTGATCAGCCGCCAGGCGTGCGCGATCGCCTCCGAACCCGACGAACATGCCGAGACCGGAGCGAAAACTCCTGCTCTGGCACCGATTTCGAGCCCGACGGTGGCGGCGGGACCGTTCGGCATCACCATCGGCACCGACATCGGCGACACCTTGCGGTAGCCGCCCGCGCGCATCGCGTCGACCGCGGAGATCAGCGCGTCACCACCGCCGAGCCCGGTGCCGATCGCCACCGCCAAGCGGTCGCCGTCCACCTCGGGCGCGCCCGCCGCGCGCCAGACCCGGCGGCCGAGCACCAGCGCCATCTGTTCGACGTAGGAATGCCTGCGCTGTTCGACCCGGGACAGTTCCCCGCTGGGCTGTGACTTCAACTTGCCGCCGATGCGGACCGGCAGGTCGTACTCGGCCACGAAATCGTCATCCAACGCGCCGATCCCGCTGTGCCCCGCCAGCAAACCGGACCAGGTCGTATCCATGTCGTCGGCCAGCGACGTGGTCGCCGCGTATCCGGTGACCACGACCGAATCCCGAGTTTCTGAAGCGATTGTTACAGTCACGATGTCATGAATACCTGTACCGATCGCTACAGTCAACCCATGGCCCGCCCCCTCGACCACGCCAAACGCGCCGAACTGCTCGCCGCCGTCGTGAGCTACATCGCCGATCACGGTCTCGCGGACCTGTCGCTGCGCCCGCTGGCCGCCGAACTCGGCACCAGCTCCCGCATGCTGATCTACTACTTCACGACCAAGGAGGAATTGCTGGTCCAAGCGCTGGCGACGCAGCGCCCCGACATCGCGGCGATGTTCGCCGACATCGGTGACGCTGCGGAACTGCGCGACCGGCTGTGGGATTTCTGGACCGCGAACGCCTCGGGCGACGGCCGCACCAGCGTCAGGGTGATGCTTCAGGTGCTCGGCGCGGCCTGTGCGCCGCGCAGTCCGTATGCCGATTACGCCAACTCGGCCATCGCGATCTTCGTATCGGCGCTGGCCGACGGGCTGCGCGTCATCGATTCCATTGATGACCCGGAAATTGTCGCCACACTGCTGATTTCGGGTCTGCGCGGAATTCTGCAAGACCGGCTGATCACCGGCGAGGTCGAGCGCACCGATCGCGCGGCCCGCCGCCTGATCGAACAGACGGTGCTCTGAACAGTTTGTCGGCGCATCGGCAGTGAGCGGCGTCCGGGCGGTGGTGCGGCCGGTGACGGCGGAATCCGGTAGCGACGCTGTTGCGGTTCGTCGGGCTGCGCTGAATGTTCCGTGACGGCGGGGGCGATCGTGAGTCGAACGGATCGGCCGCTGCTGGACCGTGACCTCGGGACAGGCGGAATCGTGGGTATCCACGCTTGCGGCGCTGCTGCTCGGCACGGCCGTGGCCCCACATGTGCGACTCGCTCTGCGACGAGGGCGGGGCAATCGTAGTGCCCGGATGGTCTCGCGCGGAGGCGATCACTCGGGCCGGGACTCCGGGTACGCATGCGCGAGGAGGCGTTCGAGCATCGCATGCAGCTGCTTTCGTTCCGCGGGGTCGAGCGGGGCGAGGATCTCGTCGCCGACCCGACCGGCTTCGCGATCGAGGGAACGCAACGCGGTACGGCCGGTCCGGGTGAGGCGCACGGTGATGCGGCGACGGTCGCGCTCGTCCCGCGCCCGTTCCACCCTACCGGCGGCTTCGAGTTCGTCGACGATCTTGGCCACGTCGCTGGGGTGGATGGCCAGGCGCTCGGCCAAGTCCCGCTGCGCGTGCGGGCCGAAATCGGCGAGCGCCGCGAGAATCGCCATGTGCCACAGGCGCAGGCCGCGAGCGGCGAGGCGGTCGGCGAACCCGGTGCGCGCGGCCTTGCCGACCCGCGACAGGAGGTAGATGTCGAGGCCGAGCAGGCTCGGTGGGAGTGCGCGTCCGGTACCCATGGGCCTATTGTAGGAGCGAACCTAACATAGGTCAGCACCAACTAATCGGAGATCACCGTGGACGCGCTACATCCGAGACTCCTCGTCACCCGCTTCGCCGAATGCTTCGGGTTCTACGCGGCGGTGCTACCCGAGCTGATCGGGGCGACCCTCGTCAAGGGAACCGCCGCCGGTCCATACGCGAACTGGGACGTGGCGGACCAAGGCGTACTAGTGCTCTTCGATCGCGCCGCGATGGCGGAGGTCATCGGCACGTCTACGCTGCCTGCCGCACCGTCGCAGGACACGGTGATGTTCGTCTGCCGAGTGCCCGACGTCGACGCGGGCGCGAAGCTGTGCGCCGACCACGGCGCGACCGTTGTCGCGGGCCCAACCGACCGCCCGCAGTGGGGCCCCGGACTGCGCACCGCCCACCTGCGCGACCCGGAGGGCACGCTCATCGAACTCCAGTCCTATTGACCGCCAGGTAGTTCGACGATTCCATGCCGCACCCGCACGCCAACCGGTGCCTACCGGAGTATCAGGCGTTGTACTTTACAAGTCCGGTTCGCGCAGAAGAGCGTTGATATCAAGTGTCAGCAGATGCTTTCGGACGCGCTCTGCGAAAGCGGGCGCTCCAGCCGCCTTCAGTCGTTCGGGGAGTGCGGCGCTGCTGGTATCGCTATTGCGAACGTGGTAGACGAGTTGCTTCGCGGTGACGGCTCGAACCATATGGGGGGCCGAGTCATCGACAAGCTCGAAGAATTCATCGGCTGTGTAGATCTCGTAGGGAAGCTCATCCATCTGAGTGAAGTGCTTATCGTTGTCGGTGAGCAGGATGTCGATGGCGGCGTAAACCGCCGCGCAGTGGACGTGGGCATCGCCCACGTCGGGGTAAGTCGCCGACTTATCGATCGTGTAGCCGGTTATGTGGCCCGTCTCGAACGTGTGCTCGAGTCTGCGGCGAATGCCTCCGACCTGGGCGTCATCCAGCAGCGGGTTGTTTTTCCTCAGGTGGTAATGGAACTCCGCCATGATGTCGTCAGTCCACATGACCTCGAACATCTCATTGTCCGGCTCGAGATAGAGCAGTGCGAGCCAATCCCGGAGCGTACGGGAGTACAAGACGTTCGCATCGACAAGCACATTCGTACCCCACCCGCTGACCATGACGGACATGGTACAAGCGGACGGGGCACCACTTACCGGATCAAACAGGCATCGTGAGCAGTCAGTCGACTACGCCGAGTTCGTCTTCGAGAGCGCGCAGGTCATCGAAAGCCTGACGCTGCGCAGCCCGCTGGGATTCCCTGTGCGCGAGAACATCCCTGCTGAAAAGTCGAGTGTGCGAGCCGACCTTGTGCGCGGGCAACGTGCCTTCGTTGACCAGCTTCATCAGTGTCGGACGTGAGATGCTCAGCATCTTTGCGGCGACGGTGGTGGTCACCTCGTTCGGGACACTGCCGACAGTCACGGTGCAACCACGGCTGATGAAGTCGAGAATCTGAGAGATCAGCGCCGTCAGCTGGGCGGGCATCTCCACGGAGTCCCCACTTCGGAGACCGACAGTAATGGTCTCCTCTGCATCATCCGACGCGACGCCGCGAGCCTGCTCGACGTGGGCCTGGAACGCCCGAGCCTGCTCGATTTCGCTTGCGGTGATCGACACGACCGCTTTCTCGTCGTGAATCAGTGACGGACTCATCGACTCGAACTCCTTTCTGCTCTCGCAGGTACTACTTACCGTAGGCGCTTGCACTTATAAGTGCAAGGGCGACGCCAGGCTTACAGACACCAGCAGCGCTAGGGGTCCGACGACGCGTCGACTCTAGGCGCGCTACTCGGCCCCAATCCTCGCCAGCCCGAGAGTGCTTGCCATGCGAACGTCTCTACCTGGAACTTCTGAGCAGATGAGATCCAGCGTCGAAAATTCAGCCGGCTTTTGTCGTCCCACCGCCCGCCGCATCGTCGCGATGCGGCGGGCGGGGCGGTGACTACGAGACCACGGGCAGGTAGACGGCGTTGCCGTGGCTGGCGAACTCGGCGGACTTCTCCGCCATGCCCGCCTGCAGTGCCTCCGCGTCGTTCAAGCCCTGGCGCTCGGCGTATTCGCGCACGTCCGCGGAGATCCGCATCGAGCAGAACTTGGGGCCGCACATGGAGCAGAAGTGTGCGGTCTTGGCGGGTTCGGCGGGCAGGGTCTCGTCGTGGTATTCGCGCGCGGTGTCCGGATCGAGGGACAGCGCGAACTGGTCGCGCCAGCGGAATTCGAAGCGGGCCTGGGACAGCGCGTCGTCGCGCTGCTGTGCGTGCGGATGGCCCTTGGCCAGGTCGGCGGCGTGTGCGGCGATCTTGTAGGTGATCACGCCGACCTTCACGTCGTCGCGGTTGGGCAGGCCGAGGTGTTCCTTCGGCGTGACGTAGCAGAGCATGGCGGTGCCCGCCTGCGCGATGATGGCGGCGCCGATCGCGGAGGTGATGTGGTCGTAGGCGGGGGCGATGTCGGTGGCGAGCGGGCCGAGGGTGTAGAACGGGGCCTCCTCGCACAGCTCCTCCTCGAGCCGCACGTTCTCCACGATCTTGTGCATGGGCACGTGCCCCGGACCCTCGATCATCACCTGCACGCCATGGGATTTCGCGATCTTGGTCAGTTCGCCAAGGGTGCGCAGTTCCGCGAACTGCGCCTCGTCGTTGGCGTCGGCGATGGAGCCGGGCCGCAGGCCGTCACCCAGGGAGAACGTGACGTCGTAGCGGGCCAGGATCTCGCAGAGCTCCGCGAAGTGCGTGTAGAGGAACGATTCCTGGTGATGCGCGAGGCACCAGGCCGCCATGATGGATCCGCCGCGCGAGACGATGCCGGTCACCCGCTTGGCGGTCAGCGGAATGTAGCGCAGCAGCACGCCCGCGTGGACGGTCATGTAGTCGACGCCCTGTTCGCACTGCTCGATCACGGTGTCCCGGTAGATTTCCCAGGTCAGCGCGGTCGGGTCGCCGTTCACCTTCTCCAGCGCCTGGTAGATCGGCACGGTGCCGACCGGGACGGGGGAGTTGCGCAGAATCCACTCGCGGGTCTCGTGGATGTTCTTGCCGGTGGACAGGTCCATGATGGTGTCCGCGCCCCAGCGGGTGGCCCACACCATCTTCTCCACCTCCTCCGCGATCGAGGAGGACACGGCAGAGTTGCCGATGTTCGCATTGATCTTGACCAGGAACTTCTTGCCGATGATGGTCGGCTCGAGCTCCGGATGCTTGTGGTTGGCCGGGATCACCGCGCGGCCCGCGGCGACCTCTTCCCGCACCGATTCCGGCGAGACGCCTTCCCGTGCGGCAATGAAACGCATCTCCGGCGTGACTAGGCCCTCGCGGGCCCAGGCGAGCTGAGTACGCGGGCCCTTCCCCTCGGGTCTGGTCCACGTGTCGCGCAGTTTCGGTAGACCGCCTTCGAGATCGATTGTCGCCGACTCGTCGGTGTACGGGCCCGACGTGTCGTAGACGTCGAAGTGCTCGCCATTGGTCAGATTGATCCGGCGCACCGGAATGCGCAGGTCATCGACCTCGAGATAGTGCTTGACGCTGCCCTCGATGGGGCCGGTGGTGACGCTGTCGACGGGTGCGGATCCGCCGTCGGACGCAGCGGCGCGTGCCATTTTTCCTCCCTACGCCGGCATTACCCGGTCAGGTTCATACGGTCGACGGCCCTGACGCCTCTCGGCTAGCCGTCCTCTCAGCCCGCTGGTGCGAGCCCCCGTTGGTTGTGAAATTTTCCCGCCCGACCATACCTGGACCCGCCGAGCGTCTGCCCGGCGATTCGGTGGATCGAGTGAAGACGCAGGCAGCGGCGTTGGGATCAGGCGTCTTCCGCCGGCTGCGGGGTGGCCGAATGTCCCGGCGCGCCGTGGGTGCGGCGAGCTTCTTTCATCTCGGCCTCGTAGATGTGGCGGCGGCCGTCGAGCAGTTCGTCGCGGGCGGCGCGCTCGATGTCGCGGAACAGGTCGTAGTAACCGTCGTCGTATTCCTCGATGATCTGGAATGTCCAGCGTCCGGCCAACACGTTGCGCCCGATCAACTCGGCGGAGATCCGATCGGCGATGTGCGCGTGACCCGCCGCGCGGAACAGCTCCACCGCTATGTCGAGCGCTAGATCGGCCCCGCCGGTCAGTTGGTGGAAGGAATACAGGTGGCCGCGTGCGCGTTCGACGATCTCCAGGGCCTCCGAGAGTTTGCCGGTGGCGGCGACGGTGCCGTCGTCGACGCCATCGGGGCGACGGTGTTGAGCGGCCGGGCGATCGGTCATGACCTCGCTCCTTGTCCGGAGGATGGGTGCGGCCGTGAACTCCGCGGTCCGGCCGGGCAGCGGAGATCGAGGCGCTCGGGTAGCGGCGTACCCGGAGAACGCCGTTCTCAAGCGCGGCTGTCGTCGAACCCGGTATCCGGTGGGACGAGACCGAACGCGTTCAGCGCGGGTGTGCCGGCAGGATCCGGCCGGTGACCTCGCCCAATCCGATCCTGGCCGAACCCGGGCCCGGGGCCGATGCCGTGATCGTCACCGCGTCGCCGTCCTCGAGGAAAGTGCGTTGCTGATCGTTGACCGATACCGGCCTGCTGCCGCCCCAGGACACCTCGATGAACGATCCGCGCTGGCCGGGTTCGGGACCGGAGATGGTGCCAGAGGCGTACAGGTCCCCGGTACGCGTCGATGCGCCGTTCGCGGTGAGATGAGCCAGCATCTGCGCCGGTGACCAGTACATCCGGGAGTAGGGCGGGTAAGTGACCGGTTGTCCGTTCCACGTCACGGTGAGTTCGATGTCCAGGCCCCAGTGCTCGGTGCCGAGCAGGTAGGGCAGGGGCGCGGGTGACTGCTCGGGCAGCGGTATCCGCGCCGACTCCAAGGCAGCCAGCGGCGTGATCCACGGCGATATCGAGGTCGCGAACGACTTGCCGAGGAACGGGCCGAGCGGCTGGTACTCCCAGGCCTGGATGTCGCGGGCGGACCAATCGTTGACCAGCGCGACGCCGAAGACCCGGTCGGCGAACTCATCGATCTCCACCGGTACGCCGAGCCGCGAGCCGACGCCGATCACGAATCCGAGCTCGGCTTCGATGTCCAGCCGCCGCGACGGGCCGAAATCCGGTGCGCCGGAGTCTGTTCCGCGCTGCCCGCAGGGGCGTGCCACATCGGTGCCGGACACCACCACGGTGCCCGCCCGCCCGTGATAACCGACCGGCAGATGGCGCCAATTCGGCAGCAGCGGGTCGCCGTCCGGCCGGAACAGGCGGCCGAGGTTCGTCGCGTGGTCGATGCTGGCGTAGAAGTCCACGTAATCGCCGACACGCACGGGCAGCCGCAACACCACGTCGGACAGCCGATGCACCGCGGCGTGGTCCAGTTCGCCGTCGACCGCCGCACGAATCCGGTCGCGCACCGTCCGCCAGCGCACGGGGCCCTGCGCAAGGAAGGCGTTCAGGCTCGGTTCGGCGAAAACCGAATCATCGAGCAGCACAGCCAAATCGATGACATGTTCGCCGAGCCGCACCCCCACGCGGGGGCCTTCTCCGGTCGGCGCGAACACCCCGTAGGGCAGGTTGTCCGGACCGAACAGCGACTCCGGCGCTACCTCCACCTCGGTCCTCACGCGGGGCCCCGCCCCGACCAGCTCCACGCATAGGTCGGATCCTCGCAGGCCAGCGCGCCTTCGCCGAGCTCCAGCGGGCGAAAGGTGTCCACCATGACGGCCAGCTCGTCGAAGTACTCGATGCCGATGCTGTTCTCGTACGCGCCGGGCTGTGGACCGTGTGCGTAACCGCCGGGGTGCACCGACACCGAGCCTTGCGTGATTCCGGAGCCTTTGCGCGCTTCGTAATTGCCGCCGCAATAGAACATGACCTCGTCGGAATCGACGTTGGAGTGGTAGTACGGCACCGGGATCGACAGCGGGTGGTAGTCCACTTTGCGCGGAACGAAATTGCAGACGACGAAGTTGCCGCCCTCGAACGCCTGATGGACCGGCGGCGGCTGATGGATACGGCCGGTGATCGGTTCGAAGTCGGCGATATTGAAGGTGAACGGATACAGGCAGCCGTCCCAGCCGACCACGTCGAACGGGTGCGCGGCGTAGACCATCCGCGTGCCGACGACCTGGCCGCCGGGGCGGTGCTTGACCAGCACTTCCACTTCGGTGCCGGTCGCACTGATGGTCTCGGTGGGTCCGTGCAGGTCGCGCTCGCAATACGGGGCGTTTTCGAGCAGCTGGCCGAACTTCGACAGATAGCGCTTGGGCGGCGTGATGTGACCTGTCGCTTCGATCGCGTACGCCCGCAAAGGTTCCGGGCCGGTGGGCCGCCAGCGGTGTGTGGTGGCACGCGGGATGAGCACCTGATCGCCCTGCCGTGCGGGCAGCGCGCCGAACACGGTCTCCACCACCGCCGCGCCCGACTCCACATAGACCAGCTCGTCGCCGATCGCGTTGCGGTACAGCGGCGAACCGCCTTTCGCGACCACATAGGAGATGCGCACGTCCGCGTTGCCCAGCAGCAAGCGGCGCCCGGTCACCGGATCGGTCTCCGCCGGGGTGTCGCCGGGGAACAGCGTGTGCAGGCGCAGATGGCGATGACGCAGCGGATGGTTCGGCGTGGTCCGCTGATCGGGCAGCTCCCAGACCGTCGAATCGACCAGTGCCGGCGGCAGGCCACGGTGATAGAGCAGGGAGGAGTCGCCGGAGAAGCCCTCCTCGCCCATCAGCTCCTCGTAGTAGAGCCGCCCCTGCTCGTCACGATGCTGGGTGTGCCGCTTCGGCGGTACCGCACCCACTTGCCGATAGAACGCCATGACCGTTCCTCCGCCAGCCGGTGGTCGGGTAGTTGATCACCATCGTAGTGCGGCCGAATCCCCGATCAGGCGTTTCGCATGGCTCGGTAGACCGCGGCCCCGACGAACGCGCCGAGATCCGCCGGTGTCCAGCCGTCCTGGTCCGCGAGCAGCGCGCGTACGGCGGCCTCGCCCGCGGACACCCACTGCTCCACCAGCACCGGCAACTTGTGCTCGGCGTCCGCCGTGCCCCAGGCGCGCAGCGTCGGGCGCAGGAGTTTGGTACAGCGCTCGATGACGAGCGCGCGCCCGCGCCCGAAGGAATTCGCGACGGCGGGGTCGGGATTGCCGTAGACCAGCCGCCAGGCGTCCGGCCGGCTCGCGGCCTTCGTCAGCAGGGCGCGGAATCCCTGGACGAACACGGTTTCGTCGGCGTCGACGTCCCGTGGCTTCATCACCTCGAGTACGCCGCTGACCAGGTAGCCCTCCTCGCGCTGAATCAGCGCCTCGATCAGCTCGACGCGATCGGCGAAGCAGGCGTAGACCACCGGCCTGGTCACCTTCATCCGCTCCGCGATGGCGGCCATGGTGACCGCGGCGATGCCGTTCTCCACGGCGATGGCGAGCGCGGTGTCGAGCACCTGCGGACGGCGGCGCTCCGGGCCGAGATGCTGTGCGCGCTGCCGTTGCCGCACGGCCGGGTCGGCGCCCATACCGCCCAGCCTGCCGCCGGTGGCCCGGTTACCGCTGCTGCGGCGGGGGAAAGGCGGCTGCGCCGGGCGGGTCATGAGCGCCCGGGTTCGTCGGCGAACTCGGCGATCACCGGGGCGTGGTCGCTGGCGCCCTTGCCCTTTCGCGCCTCACGATCGACCGGCGCGTCCGATACGGTGGCGGCGAGCGCGGGAGAGGCGAGGATGAAATCGATGCGCATCCCCTCTTTTCGCGGGAAGCGCAGCTGGGTGTAGTCCCAGTAGGTGTAGACGCCCGGTCCTGGCGCGAACGGACGCATGACATCCGCGAATCCGGCGTCCACGACGGCCTGGAAGGCATCGCGCTCCGGCTGCGACGTGTGCGTCTTCTCGGCGAAGTACTCCACGGACCACACATCGTCGTCGGTCGGCGCGATGTTCCAGTCGCCCACCAGCGCGATCTTGGCCTGCGGGTCGTCGGCCAGCCAGCGCGCGCCGTTGTCACGCAGCGCGGCAAGCCATTCCAGTTTGTAGGCGTAGTGCGGGTCGCCCAGCATACGGCCGTTGGGCACGTACAGGCTCCACACCCGCACGCCGCCACAGGTCGCCCCGATCGCGCGGGACTCGACGACCGGCGTGCTGATCAGCGACTCACCCGCGTCCTTGTCGAAGCCGGGCTGGCCGGGAAAGGCGAGCTCGACGTCGGAGAGACCGACGCGGGAGACGATCGCCACCCCATTCCACTGGTTGATCCCCAGGTGGGCGACTTCGTAGCCCAGTTCGTCGAAGCGCTCGAACGGGAACTGGTCGTCGCGGCACTTGGTCTCCTGGATGGCCAGCACGTCGATGTCCTGGCGGTCGAGCCAGTCCGCGACGCGGTCGAGCCGGGAGCGAATGGAGTTGACATTCCAGGTGGCGAGACGCACTGCGGCCTTCCTTCGGGGGTGACAGGTCTGTTCTACCGCAGGCCGCCGGGCCCGGCGAGCGGTTCCGGCGCGGCGTAGCGATAGGTGTGGTGTTCGATGAAGCCCAGTTCGCGGTACATCGCGCGGGCCGGCTCGTTGGTGGCTTCCACCTGGAGATAGGCGTGCGTCGCGCCGCGGTCGCGGCCCCAGCGGATCAGTTCGGCGCAGACCAGCGAGCCGAGCCCGTGCCTGCGGTGCGCGGCGGCCACGGCCACGCAGGTGAGGCCGATCCAGCGGCGTCCGTCCGGGGCGGTGGTGAGTGCGCCGCGGCCGATCGCGATGGGACGCGGCAGGCCGAGCGAGGCGAAGCCGAGTTCACCGTTCAGGACCGCGGTCAGCACCTCGGGATCGGGCGCGGGAATCGTCCGCGCGCCGGGTTCCTCGCCGTCGTAGCGGTGCGTCTCCAGCCAGTCGGCGTCGGGAGCGGGCGCGATCCGCACCATCGAAGGGCCTTGGGGCAGCACGAAATTGTCGATATCGAGAGCCAGCATGGCCGTCTCTCGCCAGCTGTGCCAGCCGGGCGGCACCGGGGCCAGCCGATCGGGCAGCGCGAGCTGCACAGGCAGGCCCTGCGCGGTGTACCACTCGCCGATCCGGTGCAGCGTATCCGCCGACACGGTGGCGGGTCCCTCGGAGCTGCCCAGCGGCACAGCGGAATTCGCGCGCCCGGTGTATCCGTTGCCCGCGCGCGCCAGCCAGCCGTCGATCCACGCGTGTTCGACGCCCGGCCAGCCATAGGCGGCCGCGGCCTCCAGCGCGCGGATCTCTCTGATGCGAATCGGCCTCGGCCCGACGGCTTTCAGCGCGACGACGCGCTCCGGCGCCACCGAGACGAGCTCGCCGCCCGCGCCGCGCACGGTCGGCGGGTCCAGGGAGACGAGTTCGCCGATCACGTCGGTCAGCGGTTGTGGATAACCCGCGGGCAGCTGATAGCGCAGCACCACGCGGCGGCCGAGCGGGATATCGGGCAGGCCGGCGGCGGGGTCAGTCGTCATGCCCGAACGGGTCGGGGTCGGTGCCGGGCAGCCAGCTCAGACCCGGTGTGCCCCAGCCGTTGCGTTTGATCGCCTTCTTGGCGGCCCGCGCGTTCCGTCCGATCAGCACGTCCACGTAGAGGAACCCGTCCAGATGCCCGACCTCGTGCTGGAGCATGCGGGCGAAGAAGCCCTTGCCCTCCACCTCCACCGGCTCGCCGTTCTCGTCGGTGCCGGTCACCTTCGCCCATTCGGCGCGACCGGTGGGGAACTGCTCCCCGGGCACCGACAGACAGCCTTCCTCGTCGTCGTCCGGGTCGGGCATGGTCTCCGGGATCTCCGAGGTCTCCAGCACCGGATTGACCACCACCCCGCGTCGTCGGGTCGCGGTGCCGTCCGCGCCGAGGTCGGGGCAGTCGTAGACGAACAGGCGAAGCGGAACGCCGACCTGGTTGGCGGCGAGCCCGACGCCGTGCGCGGCGTCGAGCGTTTCGTACATGTCCGCGATGAGCGGAGCCAATTCCTCCGGCGATCGAGTGACCCGCTCGGTCGGGTTGTGCAGAACCGGGTCGCCGACGATCACGATCGGGAGGATTGCCATGGGCCAATTATTGCCGTGGGCGCCACGTCACAGCTTCCCGGGTGCCGAAGTGGAGACCGCGACTACCGGCCGGTAGGGAACACGCCGCGCTGCGGGCCCGGCGATTCCTCGCCCGCGTGGTTGAATGTTCCGCGACGTACAAGCACCATTTTCGTCTGGTGGTCACTCGGCGAGGAGCGAGATGGACGGCGCAGCGGCACGGAATCTTTCCGCGACCCACAACGGCCCTTCCGCGAGCGAAGATGGCACGACGGAGCACGCTTCGGCCGAACAGGCCGACGGTGCCGGACTGAGCCGTCGCGAACTCGACATCCTGGCCTTCGAGCGGCAGTGGTGGAAGTACGCCGGAGCCAAGGAAGAGGCGATCCGCGAGCTGTTCGCCATGTCGCCGACCCGGTACTACCAGGTGCTGAACGCGGTGGTCGATCGGCAGGAGGCGCTGGCGGCCGACCCGATGCTGGTCAAGCGGCTGCGCAGGCTGCGAGCGAGCAGGCAGAAGGCGCGCGCGGCGCGGCGGCTCGGATTCCAGGTCTGACCCGGCGATGCGGACCCGGACCCGTCCCGTGCGACTAGGCTCGCGAAGGTGAGCTACCCGAACCCCACCTCCGGTGGGCCACCGTTGCGTGCCCTGGCGATGGTGCTGATCGCGTTGGCCATCGTCTTCGCCGGTCTCGGGGCGATGTCGCTGTCGAGTTCCGACGCCGACACCGACGCCTCGGGGACCAGCGCATCGCAGACCTCGAGCGCGAGCGCCGCGCCGCAGGTCCCGGCGAGCACCACCGCGCCCAAGGCGCCGACCTCGTCCACCGCGGTGGCGACCGTGACGCCGACCGGTGCCGCCGCGTCGACCACCACCACGGCGGCGCGTTCGGTCCCGGTGCGCGTGCTCAACAACAGCATGGTGGCCGGACTCGCGGCGAAAACGGCAGGCCAGCTGGAGGCGAGCGGCTGGACGATCGCGGAAACGGGCAACTACCCGGGCTCGAACATCGCCAAAACCACGGTGTACTACGGCGATTCGTCCGGCGACAAGGAGGCCGCGCAGGCCATCGCGGACCAGCTCGGCGCGTCGGTGGCACCGAAGTCGAGTGCGATCGGGGATACCGCGCCGGGTGTAACGGTGATCGTCACGGGTAACTGACCCATATGTGGCCGCTGGTCGCACGCCCGGACCAGCGAACACGCGTGAGGGCGCGCCGCCCTGTCGGGGGCACGGCGGGACGGCGTGGCATCATCTTGTCCGGTAACGAACGTGTCCACCCGCCCTTACTCGTAAACTCGGTACTCGTAAAGGAGTTCCCCGATGGCCCCGTCCACAACTCGACGCCCGTCCTGGCGGACTGTGACCCCGGTGCTCGCGGTCGCGGTCTTCGGCCTCGCCGCATGCTCGAACAGCCAGGAGTCGAGTGACGTCCAGGGAACGACCCCGCCGGTGTGGAGCGGGTCGCCCGCTCCGGCCGGGCAGTCGAGCACCGAGCACGGTGGCTCGCCGAACGCCGAGCAGGGCGTGAACGTGCAGCTGAAGGACCCCTCGGGCGCCTCGGTCGGCACCGCGAACTTCGCCAAGGACGGCAACCACCTGCAGCTCACCGTCGAGGCGCACGGCCTGCGCCCCGGCTTCCACGGCCTGCACGTGCACCAGGTCGGCAAGTGCGAGCCGAACTCCGTCGCGCCGACCGGCGGCCCGGCGGGCGACTTCCTGTCCGCCGGTGGTCACCTGCAGGTCGGCAGCGCCAACGCGCATCCGGCCAGCGGCGATCTGACCTCGCTCGAGGTGCGCGGCGACGGCGTCGCCAAGCTGATCACCACCACCGACGCGGTGACGCTGGACGACGTGAAGGGCAAGGCCCTCATCATCCACGCCGACGCCGACAACTTCGGCAACATTCCCAACCGTTACTCCCGTGCCGATGGCGTCGCGGGTCCCGATGAGACGACCCTAGCGACGGGCGACGCGGGCGGCCGTGTCGCTTGTGGCGTGATCCAATAGCGCGGTGGCATATGGCCGGGGCAGGAATCGAACACGTTCCCTTCGATGGTTCGCCCCGGCCCACCATCGGGGTCGAATGGGAGATCGCCTTGGTCGACAAGGTGACCCGCGACCTGTCGAATACCGCTGCGGCGGTATTCGATTCACTCGGTGAGCTCCGTGCCCACGACGGCACACCCCAGGTCACCAAGGAATTGCTGCGCAACACCGTCGAACTCGTCACCGGGGTGCACGAGACCGTCGGCGCGGCGGTGGAGGACCTCACCGGCACGATGAACACGGTGCGCCGTGCGGCCGAGCAGCTCGGTGTCGACTTGTTCTGCGCGGGCACCCATCCGTTCGCGCAATGGTCGGCCCAGCAGCTGACCCGATCGGAGCACTACGACGAGCTGATCGAGCGCACCCAGTGGTGGGGTCGCCAGATGATGATCTGGGGCGTGCACGTGCACGTCGGAGTCTCCCACCGCGACAAGGTTTTTCCGATCCTCAACTCGTTGCTGCTGTCGTATCCGCATCTGCTCGCGCTGTCGGCGGGCTCGCCGATGTGGTCGGGATCGGACACCGGCTACGCGAGCAACCGGACGCTCATGTTCCAGCAGTTGCCGACCGCGGGCCTGCCGTTCCAGTTCGAGAACTGGACCCAGTTCGAGCATTTCGTGCACGATCAGATCAAGACCGGTGTCTTCACGCAGCTCGGGGGCATGCACTGGGACATCCGCCCGGCGCCGAAGTGGGGCACCATCGAGGTCCGGGTGTGCGACGGGATCTCCACGCGCGCCGAGCTCGCCGCGATGGCCGCGCTCATCCATTGCCTCATCGTCGACCTCGACCGCCGCGTCGAGAACGGCGAGGAACTGCCCACCCTGCCGCCGTGGCACGTGCAGGAGAACAAGTGGCGCGCCGCACGTTACGGGCTGGATGCGATCATCATCACCGACGCCGACAGCAACGAGCGGTTGGTCACCGACGACCTGGCGGATCTGCTGAACCGGCTGGAGCCGACGGCTGCGCGGCTTGGCTGCGCGGACGAACTCGCGCTGGTCGCCGAGATACCCAAGCGGGGAGCCTCCTACCAGCGGCAGCGCCGGGTTGCCGCAGCGTCGCAGGGAGATCTGGTCGCGGTGGTCGACGCGCTGGTCGAGGAGCTGAAACAGTAGCGATCGGCCGCGTATAGGTCGGTTGCTGTTCAGCTGGCCAGGGGGATGACGTTCACCCCACGTTTACTATGGTCGGATGCTTGTCGAATACCCGGGTTCCAGAGCAGGAAGCGCGGTCTCGCGCCGTCGCGTACCGCGGACTCGGATCCGGGTCGTCGCGGCGGTGGCCGCGGTGCCGGTCCTGCTGATCGTGTTGCAGGGCGTCGCCGTCTGGCAGGGATTCGAAGGCCCCCTGGAGAGCTTGGGGCGGGACTACATCGGCACACCGAAATCGATGTCGGTGCCGTGGGCCGGACTGGTCCTTGCGCTGGTGGGCATTTCGGCCCGTCGCAGGCTGGTCGCGGTGGGTGTCGCGGCTGCCATCGATGTGGCGTGGGCCGGTGTCCGCTTGCTGGCGGGAGAGCCGTTCGCGATCGGGAACGGCCCCGTGATCGTGCTGACCGGCTTGGCGCTGGTGGCCTGGCTGCGCTGGTCCGGAACCGAACGGCGGGACGCGCTGCACGCCGCCGCGCTCGGCGCGCTGCTCGTCCTGGCCACCAAAGTGGGCGATGTCTGGTTGCACGTCACCGTGATCGGCAGACCGACGGTGCTCGACGAATACGTGATCCTGGCCGACCATGCGCTGGGCGATCCGTCGTGGGTGCTCGGGCGGGCGGTGGACACGCTCGGGCCGGTGGTCTACGCGGTGCTGCACTGGGTCTACATCGAGCTGCCCGTGGCGGCGATCGTCGTGGCCGTGTGGCAGCTGCGCCGAGTGGTGTCGTCGGGCCGGTGGCCGTCGCATTACCTGGTGCGCACCTTTCTGGTGCTCGGCTTGATCGGTCCCTTGGTGTACGTCCTTTTCCCGGTGGTCGGTCCGATGTTCGCGTACGGCCCGGACGGCAACGGGCTGCAATTGGGCAACTACTGGCCGGGGGTGGTGCCGCCGATCGATCGCAACCCGCTGCCGCTGCCGTTCGACGCGGCGGTTCCACGCAACTGCATGCCCTCGATGCACACCGCCTGGGCGCTGTCGGTGTTCCTGCACACCCGCCGCGACGGCGACGGCGAGCCCGCTCCGCGCTGGCTGCGCTGGGGCGGCGCGTTCTGGCTGCTGGCCACCCTCACCGCCACCCTCGGTTTCGGCTACCACTACGGCGTCGACCTGGTCGCGGGCGCGGTGCTGTGCCTCACCGTCGAATCGGCGCTGCGCGCACCGGAGCGCGGCTGGGGATGGTTCCGGATCCGGTTGGTCGGCGCAGGCGCGGTCGTGCTGGCCACGCTGCTGCTGTCCTACCGGTACCTCGCCGTGCCGATGGCCGAGTATCCGGTGCTCGCGGGCACGGTCGTGCTGGGACTGCTGGCCGGACTGGCCGCGGCGTTCCACGCGACGTGGTTCGCGACCGCGCGGCAGCCGGAGCAGGCCGTCCGCGAGGTCGAGCCCGTCGCGCGCTGAGGCCGGTCACGCGGCTAATCGACGTCGTCGTCGCGCATCTCGTTGACGCGCAACAGGCCGTCGCGGTGGCGCTGCTCGCGGTAGGCGGTGCGGCCGATCAGGTGGGCGATCACCGGGGCGGTCAGCAGGGTGAACAGCCCGACCAGCACCAGCGCCCAGACGTTGCCGTGTCCGCCCAGCTGGATCGCGGCGCCCGCCAGCACCAGGATCAGCCCGATGACCTGTGGCTTGGTGGCGGCGTGCATCCGGGTCAGCGTGTCGGGAAAGCGCACGATCCCGATCGCCGCCGTGAGCGCCAGCGTCGAGCCGAACAGGATCAGGGTGCCCGCGAGCACGTGCCAGAGGTTCATGTGTCGTCCCGCACTCGGAATCGGGACACCGCGGCCGAGCCGAGGAACCCGACCAGCGCCAGCGCGACGATCGCGGGCACCACGGTGGTGTCGGCGCTGTAGGCCGCCCAGACGGCCAGCCCGGAGGCGGCGATGGCGATCAGCGAGTCGATGCCGACCACCCGGTCCAGCGTGCTCGGCCCCATGACGACGCGATACATGGTGATCAGTGCCGCCGCGGTCAGGATGACGGCGGCGAGGACGGCGACGACGGTCACGATGTCACCTCCGGGGGAGAGGGCGGCCGGGAGTACGGCCATCCGGTCGGGCGTTCGAACGTTTCGATCAGCAGGCGTTCCAGCCGCCGGGTGGTCCGGAAGAACTTGTCCACCGCCGCATCGCTGCCGACATCGAGAACGTGCACGTAGACGACGCAGCGCCTGCGGTCGATCTCCAGCACCATGGTGCCGGGGATCAGGTTGAGCAGGTCGGCCCACAGCACCAGCACCAGATCCGATCTCGTGCCGGAGTACACGCGCAACACGCCGGACACCGGGGTCTGCTTGGGGCGGATCGCGAGCCAGGCGACCTGAAGACTCGACTCCAGCGCGTAATACGCGCTCGCCACGATCAGCTCGGGCAGGGGAAACGGGTTCAGCCGCCCGGACACCGGCACGCGCGGCAGCGGCAGCGCCACCATGATCAGCGCGGCGACCGCCAGCCCGCCCAGTACATTCGCGATGCTCAGATCGCCCCACAGGGCCAGCCAGACCACGGTGAGCCATACGAGGATGCCGACGCGGACGGTCGTGTCGCGCACCGGGCCCCGCTCGGCGCTCATCGTGGGCTTCCCGGCGATTCGCCCAGCACCGCACCGATGTACACGCCGGGATCGCGCAGGTCCACCGCGGCGCGGTCGGCGATCATGAGGATCGGCCCGGCCAGCACCGTCAGGCACAGCCCCACCGTCACCAGGGCCGCGGTGGACAGCACCATCAGCGGCGGCATGCGGCCGGGATCGGTGCGCTCGTCGTAGTGCACGTCGGTCGCTTCCTCGATCAGCGTCGGCGGCCTGGCCGCGGTGAGATGGCCCTCCGGCGCGTCCTCGCGGGGCCGCCAGAACGCTTTGCTCCATACCCTGGCGACGGTGTAAAGCGTGAGCAAGCTGGTGAGCACGGCGCCGCCGACCAGCACCCAGGCCAGCACGCTGCCGCGTTCGGCGCCGGCCCGCAACAGCGCGACCTTGCCGATGAACCCGGAGAACGGCGGTATCCCACCGAGATTCAGCGCCGGGACGAGGAACAGCACGGCCAGCAGCGGGCTGGCCGCGGCGAGCCCGCCCAGCCTGCGCAGCGAGGTGGATCCGGCTTGCCGCTCGATCAGTCCCGCCACCAGGAACAGCGTGGTCTGCACCAGAATGTGGTGCGCCACGTAGAACACCGCGCCCGACAGCCCGGCCGCGTTGGCGAGGCCGACGCCGAACACCATGTAGCCGATGTGACTGACCAGCGTGAACGACAGCAAACGGCGGATGTCGCTCTGCGCGATGGCGCCGAGGATGCCGATGAGCATGGTGAGCAGGCCCGCCACCAGCAGCACCGAGTCGAAGCCGCCGTCGGGGAACAACAGCGAGTGGGTCCGGATGATCGCGTACACGCCGACTTTGGTGAGCAGACCGGCGAACACGGCGGTGACCGGCGCCGGGGCGGTCGGATAGGAGTCGGGCAGCCAGTTCGACAGCGGGAAGACGGCCGCCTTGATGCCGAAAGCCACCAGAAGCACTGCGAAGATCGCCGTGCGCGTGCCCTCCGGCACGGCGCCGAACCGGACCGCGAGCTGGGCGAGGTTCAGCGTTCCGGTGGCCGCGTAGGTGAGCCCGATGCCGGCGAGGAAGATCAGCGACGAGACCGACGAGACCATCACGTAGGCCACGCCCGCGCGGATGCGTTCGGTGGTCGCGCCCACGGTGAGCAGCACGAACGACGCCGCGAGCAGGATCTCGAAGCCGACGAAGAGGTTGAACAGGTCACCGGCGAGGAACGCGGCCGAAACACCGGCGGTGAGTACCAGATACGTGGGCCGGTAGATCGAGGTGGGCTGCCGCTCGTCGCCGTCGCGGATGTTCTGGCCCGCGCCGTAGAGGTTGACCGACAGCAGCACGATGGACGAGACCAGCAGCATCGCCGCCGACAGCCGGTCCACCACCAGCGTGATGCCGATCGGCGCTGCCCAGTCGCCCACCTGCAACGCGGTGGTGCCGTCCCGGTCGACCAGGAACAGCAGCAACCCGCAGATCACCACGACAGCGGTGAGCGCCCCGACGCTGACCGCGCTCTGGATGCGCGGCCTGCGCCCGAACACCAGCGTGGCCGCAGCGCCGAGCAGGGGGACGAGCACCGGCAGCGGGGTGAGGACCGGCAGCAGGCCGGGTGAAAGGCTCATGTCTCCGGGTCCTCTCCGATACGACGCCGGGCGACATCCACGTCCTCTTGGTCGTTGGCGACGTCGTCGCTGGTGGTGAGCATGTAGGCGCGGTAGGCGAGGGCGAGCACGAATGCCGCGATGCCCATGGTGATCACGATGGCGGTGAGCACCATCGCCTGGGCGAGCGGGTCGGCCATCTCCTCGGTGTCGGCCGTGCCGCGGATGGGCGGTTTGCCGCGACCGCCGCCCGCGGTGAGGATCAGCAGGTTCACCGCGTTGCCGAACAGGATCAGCCCGAGCAGCATCTTCGACACGGCGCGTTCCAGGAGCAGGTATACCCCGCACGCGACGAGGATGCCGATCACCACCAGCAGGGTCAGATTCGCGGTCACGTCGCGGAACCTCCGTTCGCCGAGGGGGTCTCGGCGTCGGCCAGCTCGCTGTCCAGGCGCGCGCCGAGACTGCGCAGCACGTCCAGCACCAGGCCGACCACGATGAGGTAGACGCCGAGATCGAACAGCAGCGCGGTGACCACCTTGACGTGCCCGATCACCGGCAGCGAAACCTCGATGATCGCCGAGGACAGCGGCGGCGCGCCGAGCAGCAGCGACGAGACGGCAGTGCCCGCGGCCAAGGTGAGGCCGGCGCCGAGGATGTGGCCCGCGTCGACGGGCAGTGCCTCACCCAATTCGTAGCGGCCGCCCGCGAGGTACCGCAGGGTCAGCGCGAGCCCAGCGGTGAGCCCGCCCGCGAACCCGCCGCCGGGCGCGTTGTGGCCGGAGAAGAAGAAGTAGACCGACAGCACCATGATGGTCGGGAACACCAGCCGCGTGGTGATCTGCAGGACCATCGAGCGTTCGGCCCGGGCCACCAATCGGCCCGCGGGCAGCCAGCTGACCAGCTCCGGATCGTAGTCGGGGGAGTCCGTCGCGCGCGGCGCGCTGCCGAAGCGCCTGCTGCGGAACACCAAAGAGGCCACCCCCGTCGCGGCGACGACGAGCACCGAGATCTCACCGAGGGTGTCCCACGCCCGCAGGTCGACGAGCAGGACGTTGACGGCGTTCTTCCCCCCGCCGAATTCGTAGGCGGCATCGGGAATTCTGAGCCAGATGGGTTCGGCGGTGCGGGCCGCCACGGCGAACCCGGCCAGGACCGCGACCACCGTCCCGGTCCCGACGGCCAGGACCGCTCTGCGCAGCTTGAACGCGGCCGTCCGGCTCGGCTCGATCGTCGCGGGGAAAGCGCGCAGCACCAGCACGAAGATGACCAGCGTGAGCGTCTCCACCAGGAATTGGGTCAGCGCGAGGTCGGGCGCGCCGTGCAGCGCGAAGATCACGCCGCTGCCGTATCCGGTCACCCCGACGACCAGCACGCTCGCGAGCCGGTTGCGCAGCACCGTCGCGGCGAGCGCGCTCACCGCCATGATCGCGCCGATGGCCGCTTGCAGCGGCGAGTCCCACAACCGCAGCGTGACTCCGGTGCGGGTGCCGAGGGCGAGCAGGACGGTCGGCAGGACGATGAGCGTGACCAGGATCGCGGCTTGGCTCAGCGGCAGCGACCCGCGCTGCACCGCGCCGGTCATCCGCAGCGAGAGGGTGTCCATCGCGCGCAGCGTGGCGTCGTAGGCGCGGTCGGCGTTGCCGAGGCGCGGGTGCGCCGATTCGGCGAAGCGGCCGCGCAGCCGCCACAACACGACGCCGACCGCGACGATCAACAGTGTCGACGCGAGCGCGGCATCGAAACCGTGCCACAGCGCCAGATGCGAAAACGGAACGGCGGCCAGCGTTTCGGCGTAGGGGCGCAATCGTGCGTCGAGCCAGGACGGGGCGAGACCGGCCGCGAGGCTCGCGACGGCGAGGATCACCGGTGCCGCGAGGAACAGAGCACCCGGCGGATGCCAGCGGAGACGACGCTCGGCTTCCGGCTGATCTTCGGCGACGGGTACTTCGCTCGGGTGGTGGGCGACGGGCGTGGCGCCTGCCGCGGGTTCCGGCTCGCGGTCCTTGTCCGCGAAAGCGCCCCAGACGAACCTGATGCTGTAGCCGACGGTCAGCATCGACCCGAGCACCACTCCGGTGAACACCGCGCCGCGTACGGGCGCGGTGAGCACGTCCGCGTCCAGTACGGCGTTCAGCGCGCTTTCTTTGCCGACGAAGCCGAGCAGCGGCGGTATGCCCGCCATGCTGAGCGCGGCCAGGACCGCGGTGGCGCACAGCACGGGAGCCCGACGGCCGAGCCCGGACAAGCGGCGCAGATCGCGCGTGCCCGCACCGTGGTCGATGATCCCGACCACCAGGAACAGGCACGCCTTGAACAGCGCGTGCGCGACGACCAGCGCGACTCCGGCCAGCGCGGCATCGGGTGTGCCGATGCCGACCAGCACGATCAGGAATCCCAGCTGGCTCACCGTGCCGAAGGCCAGCACCAGTTTCAGATCCACCACCTGGAGCGAGCGCAGCCCGGCCAGCAGCATCGAGGCGAGGCCGAGGGGCAGCACCAGCGGATGCCACACGGGGTTCTGCGCGAACGCCGGTGCCAGGCGCGCGATCAGGTACACGCCGGCTTTCACCATCGCCGCGGCATGCAGGTACGCGCTCACCGGGGTCGGTGCGGCCATCGCGCCGGGCAGCCAGAAATGCAAGGGCACTACGGCGGATTTGGTGAGCGCGCCCACCAGGATCAGGGCCACCGCGACATTCACCGCGGTCCCGCTCGAGTTGGTCCCGGATAGGAGATCCGACAGCAGATAGCTGCCGTTCACGGTGCCGAGCACGACGATGCCCGTCAGCATCGCCAGTCCGCCCGCTCCGGTCACCAGCAGCGCCTGGATCGCGGCCCTTCGGCTGGCCGCCTGCTCGGCGTTGTGACCGATCAGCAAGAACGACAGCACCGTTGTCGCTTCCCAGAACACATAGAGCAGGAGCATGTTGTCGCTGGTGACCAGCCCGAACATGGCGCCGGCGAACGCGACCAGCTCGGCGGCGAACACCCCGAGCCGCGGTTCGTCGTCCTCGAAGTACCGGGCGCAGTAGATCAGCACCAGCGCCCCGATGCCCAGTACGAGCGCGCACAATACCGCCGCGAGGGTGTCGAAGCGCAGATCGATGTTCAGGGCGATGCTCGGCGCCCAGGTCAGCCGAACTCGCTGCGGCTCGAACCAATTCGCGATCACCCAGGCGAAGCCGCCGAGCGGGACCACAGCCAGTAGAAAGAATGCGTTGCGCCCCAGTGCCCGCACCCACAGCGGAGCCAGCAGGGCGGCCGCGGCATGAGCGAGCAGGATTGCGAGCAAACTTCACTCCGTCGGGTAGGGGCGGCGGGGTGTCCGGCACAAGCCTACGGAAAGCGTGCTTTTTCCGTGGAAGGGCTGAGTATGGTGTCCGTCATCCGCCCGAACCGAAGCTATATGTCCGCTAATGATTCGCTCTCTGGTTGCCCATTTGTTTGCGGCCTGCTGCGTGGCCGTAATTTACGCAGCATGACGAGCCCGACGGCGCTGCCGATGACGATGGCGAGCGCGGTGCCGCCCGGGGTCGTGTCGTGCGCCGCCACGTCCTCGCGCCAGTCCTTGACGCGGTCAGGCATCACCGAGACCGCCGACGGCAGATACAGCGCGCTGAGCGCGAGTACGCCGCTGGGCGCGTAGTGCGGCCGCGCGGTGCCGCAGCAGTATCCCGCCGTCAACGCGATGACCCCGCTGATCACGGCGAACGCGACGGTGCTCGCGGACGTCGAGGTGACGAGGGCGAAGACCGTGATGCCCAGCAGCAGCAGGATGGCGAGGGCGGTCGATGGCATCCGGGCGCCGATGACGAGTCCGGCCGCGGTCAGCGCGATGAGCACCGGCGCGGTCCAGCCGGGCCGCACCGCGTAGCCGACCGCGTCGACCGCCGCGGTCAGGCTCACGGCCAGGTACACACCGGTGCCGTCGCGGCCGGGCAGCAGCATGGCGGCCGCGGTCGCGCTGACGATCGTCGCCGCGACGACGATGACGATCTCGACCACGTGACTCTCCCCCGGCAGTTTGCTGTACTGCCTGCCCAGCCATTCGGTGCCGGCCAGGACCACCAGCGCGAGCACCATGGCGGCGAGGATCGGCGTCACCGGCAGCGCGATCGCCATGTGCGGCTCCTTCGCGTCCTCGGTTCGCTTCCAGTTGTGCAAGGTGCTGATCATCAGCAGGATCAAGCTCACGCCGATCATCCAGCGCGTCGGGGTCTCCAGAACCGCGTACGGATCCGCGTTGATGTTCAGCAGGCCGGCGAGATCGCCGAAGCCGAAGAAGCCGACGCCGCCCACCGCGAACGCCGCGGCGGGCAAGGGTCTGCGCAGCACCACCGCGCCGAGCCCGCCGAGCAGCACGGCGGCGCAGATCGAGTCGATGTAGTTCTGCGTGGTCAGTATCTCGGCCGTGGCCACGTGGCGTCCGGTGAAGTGGTTGATCAGCTGCGCCAGCGCGGCGGCAGTGGCCGTCGCCCACCCGGTCAGCGGTCGCGAGGTGGTGGCGACCAGCACGGCGACCGCCACGGCGGCGATCACGCCCAGTGCCGCGCTGCGCGGCACGCTGTTGAGCAGCCCGGCGATCCGGTACGACGTGGCTTGCCCCTGTGTGTTGACGGTGACCGGCAGGAACAGCGTCACGCCCGCGACCGCGGCTCCGGTGAAGGCCGTGGTCGCGTCGACAATGTCGCCGACCCTGCGCACGGTTGTCGAACATACCCGTGGTGGCGACGTGATCTTGTGATTGCCGACGATTCGCCCGAAAATGTCTCCGGTGCGAAAAAGGCAACAAGAGCCGGATTGCCGGAGATTGTCCGAAGCGGGTCGCCCGCGACCTACCCGCGGCTGTCGGCGTAGCGGCGCAGTGTGTCGATCTGCGACGGATCCAGCGAGGGCCGCACCACCGTCTTGGCGGCCAGCACATCGGCGGCGGTGACGTCGGCCGCGTGTACGTCCCGGCGCATCGCCGCGAGCGCGGACTCGCGCAGCAGCGCGGCGCAGTCGGCGGCGGAGTAGCCGTCCAGTTCCTCCGCGAGCGCGTCGAGGTCGACATCGTCGGCCAGCGGCACCGCGCGGCCCGCGGTGCGCAGGATCTCCCGGCGGGCGGCGGCATCCGGCGGCGGCACGAACACCAGCCGTTCGAGCCTGCCCGGGCGCAGCAGCGCCGGATCGATCAGCTCCGGCCGGTTGGTCGCGCCCAGCACCACCACGTCTCGCAGCGGCTCCACGCCGTCGAGTTCGGTGAGCAGCGCCGCGACCACCCGATCGCCCACGCCCGCGTCGGCGCTCTGGCCGCGGCGCGGGGCCAGCGCGTCCACCTCATCGAGGAAGATCAGCGAGGGTGCGGAATCCCGGGCGCGCTGGAACAATTCGCGCACCGCGCGCTCCGACGAGCCGACCCACCGATCCAGCAGTTCGGCGCCCTTGACCGCGTGCACGCTGAGCTGACCGGTACCGGCCAGCGCGCGCACCAGGAAGGTCTTGCCGCAGCCGGGCGGGCCGTAGAGCAGCACCCCGCGCGGCGGCTCGATGCCGAGGCGGGCGAAGGAGTCCGGGTGCTTCAGCGGCCACAGCACCGCTTCGGTGAGCGCCTGCTTGGTTTCCGCCATATCGCCGACGTCATCGAGGCTCAGGCTGCCGATGGCGAGTTCCTCCATGCCCGAGCGGGACAGCGGCCGGATGACCTCGAGCGCGCCGAGCAGGTCGGATTGGGTGAGTTGCGGCTCGCCGTGCTCTCTGGCCCGCGACGCCGCGCGCAACGCCGCCTCCCGGCACAGCGCCGCCAGATCGGACACCACGAATCCGGGTGTGCGCGAGGCGATCTCGTCGAGTTCCAGCTCCGCGGTCGGCACCCGGCGCAGCAGGTACTCCAGCAGCGCCTTGCGCACGCCCGCGGTGGGCAACGGCAGCGCGAGTTCGCGATCGCACAGGTCGGGGGCGCGCAGGCGCTGGTCGACGCCTGCCGGGTGCGCGGTGGTCGCCAGGAACGCGACGCAGGGACCCGCGATCGCGGCGCGCAGCTGGTCGAGGATGAGTGTGGCGACGGGTTCGGGGTCGGCGGGCAGCAGCGCGTCGATGTCGGTGATCAGCAGGACGCCGCCCCTGCCGCAGCCGATATCGGCCACCGCCTCGGCGACCTCGCGCAGTCGCGCACCGCTCTCGGCCGCGCCGATGCTGGGGCCGTCCAGCTCCACCAGTCGCCGCGATCCCGCGACCGCACGTGCCAGCGTGGCTTTGCCGACGCCGGCCGGGCCGGTGATCAGCACGCCGAGATGAGGTCGTGCGCCCAGCGTGCGCAACAGCTCGGGCTCGTCCAACGCCAGGCTGAGCCACTCCTCGAGCTTCGCGGCCTGGCTGCGCCCGCCCGCCAGGACTTCGACCGAGACGCTCTGCATGTCGACGGCCGCCGTGGCCCGGACCATCGCGGCGCCGTTGTTACCCGCGGCCGTGTCGAACGCGGCGGCTTCGGTGGCGGCCCGCGAGGCCTCGCCCACCGGGATCGGGGTTCCGGCCCAGGCCAGATCGGCGGCGTCCCGCGCGGCGACCGCGCCCGCGCCCCAGCTCACCGCGGTATTCGGTTGCACGCTCACCGGCCCGCGCGGATCGGTGCCGGTGACGGTGAGCAATTCCGTGGTCCAGGCGATGCCGAAGGTGCGCGACAGTGCCTGGGTGGCCGCCGTGGAGCTGATGTCGGGGCCGAGATCGCGCGGCAGCAGGGAGACGGCGTCACCGACGGTGACGACCTTCCCCAGCAGCGCCTGCCGCAGTGTCGCGGCCGGGATCGTGCGGGTGGCGTGCACCGAACCGCTCACCGTGATCTGTCTCGCGCCGTAGACGGTCGCGGGGGAGACCACCACCGTCGCATCCTCGCGCAGCCCGGCGTTGGACAGCGTGACGTCATCGAGCAGGGCTACCCCGGCGGGCGTGCCCTGGCGCGCGACGCCGACCACCGCGGCCGTGCGCCGGGAGCCGACCAGCATGATCCCGTCCCATTCCCGCAACCCCAGCGCGGTCAGCGCCTCCGGATGCAGCCGGACCACCCCGCGCCGGGCATCGGCGGCCGAAGGGTTCAGACGGGCGGTGAGTGCCAGTTCTGCCACTGTGCCATTCTGCCGCGCGGCCCCGCGTTCGGTCACGGTCCGCCGTCCGGGAATGGTGGACGACGACGCTTTCGGCTATTTCTTGACGAGTCCCGCGGCGGTCGCGACCGACTTGTCGGCGACGCTCGGCGCCAGGCACACCAGTTTGGCCGTGCCGAGCGCGACGTTCGGGCTGCCGTCGAACGGGCCGCCCGGGTTCTCCGCCAGGATCTGCTCGATCAGGACCTTCTCTTCGTCGGTGTCGAGCTTGCGGAACTCACCGCAGGTGGTGCTCGACGCCGGACCGAGCGCCGGGTCGCGCTGCTTCGTCGTGGCGGGGGCGTCCGTATCCGCCGGGCCGCTCGGCGTCGCGGTGCCGGGAGCGGTCGTCGTGCGGGCGGCCGAGGCGGCCGCGGTCGCGGTCACGGAGCCCTGGCGCAATCCGTTCGCGTCGGTGGACTCGTCCCCTCCGCCGCAGCCTGCCAGCAGGAAACCCACCGTCCCGGCGATCAGGACGATGGCGGAAGTTCGTTTCATACCGATGCTTTCCCGGGTGGATCGTGGCGCCGGAGGCCCCGGCGTCGGCAGCAGCGTACCGGTTCCGGCGGCATCAGTGGATGTGTGCCTGCCAATCCGAGGGAACCCGCTCGCGCGGGCCGGGGACGCCCTGATCGGCGGGATGACTGTGCGGTGGCGCCAATTCCGGTCCGCCGCTGAACATCTCTTCGGTTTCGAAGTTGTAGTACCAGTCCTCACCCGGCTCGAAGCTCTGGATGAACGGGTGACCGGTGCTCTTCGCGTGCGCGGTGGCGTGCTGCGCGGGGGAGGTGTCACAGCAGCCGATATGCCCGCACTGGGCGCACCGGCGCAGATGCACCCACCAGCCGGAGTGCTGCTCGCACTCCGCGCAACCCGGCCCACTGGGCGGTACCGCGGGATCGATGCCCGCGAGCTGCTCGGTCATGACTGCCCTTCCGTGTCGATTCCGGCTCGATCCTGTTCTGGGCGGTGCAGCGGCAGCCAGACGGTGAACCTGGTGTCGCCCGGCTCCGAGTCCACCCTGATGTCGCCGTTGTGTTTCTTGACCACGATGCGGAACGAGATGTCCAGCCCCAGTCCGGTGCCCTCGCCCATCGGCTTGGTAGTGAAGAACGGCTCGAAGATCCGGTTGCGGGCCTCCGGCGCGATGCCAGGCCCGGTGTCGCCGATCTCCACGACCGCGCAGTCGTTCTCTTTCCTGGTGCGAATGGTCAGCGTGCCCTCACCGTTCATCGCGTACACCGCGTTGTCGATGAGATTGGTCCACACCTGGTTGAGTTCGGCCGCGTAGCACGGCACTTCCGGCAGCGTCCGGTCGTACTCCTTGACCACGTGCACGCCGTCGCCGATCTTGCGGCCGAGCATCACCAAGGTGCTGTCCAGCAGCTCGTGGATGTCGACCACCTGGAACGGGGCGCGGTCCATCTGCGAGTACTGCTTCGCGGCGCCCACCAGCGCGGAGATGCGCGTCGTCGAGTCGGCGATCTCGTTCATCAGCAGCTCGGTCTCGATGGTGTAGTTCAGCCAGCGGATGGCCCCTTGGAACACCTGCTCCGGCGAGCCGTCCAGGGTGGCGGCCACCCGCTCCAGCCAGTCGGTGTCGAACCCGGCCTGCACGAAGTTCGGCGCGAGGTTCCAGCCGTCGGCGATCCCGTGGTCCTCCAGCCATTCGCCGAGCACGTCCTCGCGATCGGCGGCTTCCATCGGCGTCAGCTCCGGAGCCTTCGCGACCTGGGCGGCGGCCTCCTCCTGCAGGCGCACCAAGGAACCCAAGGACGACGGATCGAACTTGCCCTCCGCCATCATGGCGAGCTTGTGCCGCATGCCCGCGACCCGCTCGCGCAGGCCCGCGGTGGCGCGCACCGCGGCGGCGGCCGGGTTGTTGAGCTCGTGGGTGAGGCCGGCCGACAGCGAACCCAGCGCGAGCAGTCGTTCGCGCTCACCGATGCGCGCGTTGGTGTTGCGGTTGCCGAAGAACACCCCTTCGAGCAGGTGCACGGCCATCGGGAACCACTCGTGCATCATCCTGGCGAAGATCTCGGCGTCCAGCACGAAGAACCGCGCAGGCCGCGTCACCTGCATCGTCCCGCTGTAGGTCTGGTCGACCTTGTCGCCGATGTAGGACATCCAAGCGCCCGCGTAGGCGCCGTGATGCTCGGTGCGTACCAATTCGATCTCCGCGCCGCCGGACTGCTTGGTGAGGATCAGCTCGCCATCCATCAACACGTAGAAACAGGTGGCCGGTTCGCCTTCGCGGAAGACGACACCGGGTTCGATCGTCTCGATCCGGCCGTCGGCGCACAGCCATTCGAGCTGCTCGTCGTTCAGCTTCTCGAACAGGAACAGGGTGCGCAGCTCGGCGGGGTCGCACACCGACCTGCTGCTGCGGTCCGCGGTCTGGTTCGAAGTCATCTGCGGCCTCCTGGTTACGCGAGATAGCGGTGCACGAGCATGACGGCCATGGCGCCCTCGCCGACGGCGGAGGCGACGCGCTTGGCCGACTCGGCGTGCACGTCGCCCGCCACGAACACGCCGGGCACGCTGGTTTCGAGGTGATGCGGTGGCCGGGATAGCTCCCAGCCCGCGGGGCGCGCGCTCTCGACCATCAGGTCGGGCCCGGCGAGCACGTAACCTGCGTCGTCACGGATGACGACGCCGTCGAGCCAATCGGTCTGCGGCGCCGCGCCGATGAACAGGAACAGCCGCTCCGCGTCGGCCTTCTCCTCGGCGCCGGACTTGTTGTTGCGCAGCACGATCTGCTGGAGGTGATCGTCACCGTCGGCGGCGATCACCTCGGTGTTGGTGTGCACCTCGATGTTCGCGATCTGCGCGATCTGCTGGATGAGGTAGTGCGACATGGACTGTTCCAGCGAATCGGCCCGGACCACCAGGTGCACGGTGTGCGCGTTGCGGGACAGGAACACCGCGGCCTGGCCGGCGGAGTTCGCCCCGCCGACGATGTAGACCTCGTGGTCGGCGCACTCGGACGCTTCGGTCATCGCCGATCCGTAGTAGACGCCGCGCCCGGTGAAGTCGTCGACGCCCGGCGCCGGGTGGCGGCGGTAGTCGACGCCGGTCGCGATGATCACGGTGTGCGCGCACAGTCTGCCGCCGTCGGCGAACCGCACGGTGCGCGCGGACCCGTTCACCTCCAGCCCCACCACCTCGCGCGTGGTGATCACTTCGGCGCCGAATTTCGCCGCCTGCCGCCGGGCCCGGTCGGCCAGCTGCGCCCCGGACAAACCGTCGGGGAAGCCGAGGTAGTTCTCGATGCGCGAACTCTGCCCCGCTTGTCCGCCGGTGGCGGTCCGCTCCACGAGCACGGTGCGCAGACCCTCGGACGCGCCGTAGACCGCCGCACCGAGACCGGCGGGACCGCCGCCCACCACGATCAGGTCGTAGAACTCGCCCGCCGGGTCGACGGTCAGGCCGACGTTCTGGGCCAGTTCGCTGTCGGTGGGCTGCACGAGCGCGTCGCCCGCGGAAGTGATCACCACCGGACAGCGCTCCGGGTCGGCGCCCGCCGCTTCCAGCAGGCGCGCGCCCTCCGGCTCGTCGGCCAGGTACCACCGGTAGGGGAGCTGGTTGCGGGCGAGGAATTCCCGCACCTGCGACGACCGCGGCGACCAGCGATTGCCGACCACCTTGGTCTCGGTGACGGGCCGATGCTCGCTGCTGCGCCAGGCGTCGAGCAGCCCGTCGAGCACGGGATAGAGCTTCTCCTCCGGCGGGTCCCACGGTTTGAGCAGATAGTGGTCGAGGTCGATGACGTTGATCGCGTCGATCGCGGCATTGGTGTCGGCGTAGGCGGTCAGCAGCACGCGGCGCGCGTAGGGGTGCAGGTCCATCGCCTGCTCGAGGAATTCGATGCCGTCCATGCCCGGCATCCGATAGTCGGCGATCAACACGGCGACCGGCTGCCCGCGCAGCTTCATCTCACGCAGCGCGTCCAGGGCCTGCGGACCCGATTCCGCGCGCAGAATCCGGTAATCGGCGCCGTAGCGGCGGCGCAGGTCGCGGACGACCGCCCGGGAGACGCCCGGGTCGTCGTCGACGCTCAGGATGGCCGGTTTCGTGGCAGCGGGTGAAGTCACCTGTCGAGTATGGAGCCTCGCGGCGCGGTCTGTCGTGGGCGTTCGCCGAGGGCTCAGAGCCGATGGTGCAAGACGAAATCGAGCTCACGCGGGGTGAGCAGACGCTCCAGACGTTCTTCCTGCGCGGCCCCGCGAACACTACGTGGCGGAAAGACCGACGCGCCGTGCGCTTTTCGTCCGTCCACCGGCTCGATGGCGGGAAGCAGCGGAACCGGGTCCGCCGGTCGACGATGGAGCAGGGAGCGCAGTTTCACGGCCGATTCACCTCACGTTGGGACGCCGAAATGTTGGAGGCGGTGTCTGTGCTTCATGTATCTGTTATTGTGCGCCGATCATTACACCGGCCGGTGCGCGAGTAGCGAAAATGTGACGCAACTGTCGGCGCGTTTAAAATGTGCGCGACTCGTCACATCGCGTTCGGACGGATGGTCGTCGGTCCGTCGCTCGTATCTCGGAGGCAGCGTTGCCGAAAAATCTCGAAGCCAGCATCGACATCTCCGCGCCCCCGGAGCAGGTGTGGGCGGTGATCTCCGATCTGAAGCGGATGCGGGAGTTCAGTCCGCAGTGCGTGCGCATGGTGCCGCTCGGCTCGCTCGCGCCGGGCACCTGGACGTTGAACCTCAATCGCGACGGCAAGAAATTCTGGCCGACCACGTCCCGCATCGTGCGGTTCGAGCCGAACCAGGCGTTCGCGTTCCGGATCACCGAGAACCGGACGGTGTGGAGCTACACCTTGGAGCCGACCGAGTCCGGCACGCGGCTGATCGAGCGGCGGGACGTGCCCAACGGAACCACCTGGTTCTCCCGCAAGGCGATCGAGGCCGCGCTCGGCGGCGAGATCCCGTTCGAGGAGGCGTTGGTGCGCGGCATGAATGAGACGCTGGGCAAGGTCAAGGCGGCGGTCGAAGCCGGCGCCTGAGCGCGGGGCGCCGCGCGCGGTGCTCGCCGCGGCCGGTGCACGAGATGTCGTGACCCGGCCGCGGCGAGTGGGAGCGGTTACTTCCAGTTCGGCAGGTTCACGACCTGAGCGGCGTAGGACAGGCCCGCGCCGAACGCGATGAGCAGCGCCGTGTCGCCCGGCTTCGACTCACCCTTGCGCAGCAACGCCTCCATGGCCAGCGGGATCGAGGCGGCCGAGGTGTTGCCCGCCTCCTCGATGTCGTTGGCGAGCGCGCAGTGCTCGGGCAGCTTCAGCACCCTGGCCATGATCTCGATGATCCGGCCGTTGGCTTGGTGCGGGATCATCGCGTCCAGGTCCTCGGGAGACAGGCCCGCGCGGTCGATGGCGTCGCGGCACACCTTCTCCAGCGAGTGCGCGGCCCACCGGAACACCGCGGTGCCCTCCATGGCCAGATAGGGCCGCACCGCGTCCAGGCCCTTCTCGTCGATCTCGTGGAAGAACTCCATCCAGTCCTTGTCCTGCCGGATGGCGTGGTGCTGGGTGCCGTCCGAGCCCCATACGGTGGGGCCGATGCCCGGCTCGTCGGAGGGGCCGACGATCACCGCGCCCGCGCCGTCGGCGAAGAGGAAGGCGGTGGAACGGTCCTTCGGGTTGACCGTGTTCGTCAGCTTCTCCACGCCGATCACGAGGACGTGCGAAGCGGTGCCCGCCCGGACCAGATCCGACGCCAGCGCGATCGAGTGGCAAAAGCCCGCGCACCCGGCCGAGACGTCGAAGGCGGCGGAGCCGTTCATGCCGAGTTCGGTGGCGATGCGCGGGGCGGCGGCCGGCGTCAGCAACAGGTGGGTGGATGTAGCAACGATCACGCAATCGACTTGGTCGACCGCGATACCGGAGGATTCCAGCGCGCCGCGCGCGGCCGCGACGCTCATGCTCTGGATCGTCTCCGACTCGTCGGCGAACCGGCGGGTTCTGATTCCCGACCTGGTCCTGATCCACTCGTCGCTGGAGTTGATCGGGCCGGCCACCTCGTCGTTGGTGACCACTCGAGCAGGGCGGTAAACGCCGAGCCCGAGGATCGCCGTGTGCTCAGCGCCGGTGGTCTGGGCGATTCGAGCAGCCATCTGCGTCTCCTATGTACCTGCGGCGACGCCGCCGGGGGTGCCCCGAAGCATCGAAATCGGTCCCTCATCAGCCACTGTCCATTGGCGAACAGACATGAGGCTTCCTCATATTAGCTTGAAAGTCGCTCATCTGCCGCGCGTATTCCGACAATCGGTGGGTATCACGTCGAAGCACGCCACTGCTGCACGAGGCGTGGCCCAACTGAATGCGAGGACACCATGCTCGGTCTCGGGATTATCGGATGGATCATCATCGGCGGTCTTGCCGGATGGATCGCGAGCAAGTTCATGAAGACGGACGCCCAACAGGGCATCTTGCTCAATATTGTCGTCGGGGTGGTCGGCGGTCTGCTCGGTGGGTTCCTGCTGAAGCTGCTCGGAGTCGACGTCGAGGGTGGCGGCCTTTGGTTCAGCTTCTTCACCTGTCTGGGCGGTGCCATCATCCTGTTGTTCCTGGTTCGACTGGTCACCGGCGCCCGAGTCAGGTCCTGACCCCGCGTGCCACAGGCTCCTTTCCCGTAAGGTGTGAACGCTTGCGCCGGTCCTATCGTCGGTATGGCGCAAACCGTCTGCATCGAGCACGAAAGAGGAGCCTGTGGCCCGCCGTCCCACCCCGCCCGGCACGCCTGAACGCACCGGAGTCGGCCACGTCGTCGATCTGGTCCGCAACGCGATCCCTCCGTTGCATCCCGCCGGGCTTCCGTTCGTCGCCGCACCCTTGGCGGTCGCCGTGGTCGGCGGCAAGCGCAAATGGGTGCGGCGCACCGGACTCTTCGCCGCCGCGGCCTGTGCGACCTTCTTCCGTCACCCGCGTCGCGTGCCGCCGAACCGGCCGGGCGTCGTGGTCGCCCCGGCGGATGGCGAGATCGCCTTGGTCGACACGGCCGCTCCCCCCGCCGAGCTGGGTCTCGGCGACGCGCCGCTGCCGCGCGTGAGCATCTTCCTGTCCGTGCTGGACGTCCACGTGCAGCGCACACCGGTCTCCGGCGTCGTGCGCACCGTGCTGCACCAGCCCGGCCAATTCCGCTCCGCCGACCTGCCCGAGGCGAGCTCGGTGAACGAGCGCAACAGCATGGTGCTCCAGACGCCGGAGGGCGACCAGGTCGTCGTGGTGCAGATCGCCGGGCTGCTCGCGCGCCGGATCGTCTGCGACGCCCAGGTCGGCGACGTGCTGACCATCGCCGACACCTACGGCCTGATCCGCTTCGGCTCGCGGGTCGACACCTACTTCCCGGCGGGCACCGAACTGCTCGTGCAGCCCGGCCAGCGCACCATCGGCGGCGAGACAGTGCTCGCCGTGCTCGGCACATCCGCTGACGCGTGATGGAAGCGGCGGTATCCACCCAGCGGCGCAGGCGGCGGTCCGTCCGCCTGCTGCCGAGCATCGTCACCATCCTGGCGCTGTGCGCCGGGCTGTCGGCGGTGAAGTTCGGCCTCGACGGCAAACTCGGTATCGCGCTGGCCATGATCGGCGCGGCGGCCGTGCTGGACACCCTCGACGGCAGGCTGGCCAGAATGCTCGACGCAACCACGAAGATGGGCGCCGAGCTCGACTCGTTGTCGGATGCCATCTCCTTCGGCGTCGCCCCCGCGTTGGTGCTGTACGTGACCCTGCTCAGCAGCAACAGCGTCGGCTGGATCGTCGCGCTGCTGTTCGCCGTCAGCATCGTGCTGCGCCTGGCCCGGTTCAACACCCTGATGGACGACGACACCCGGCCGGATTGGTCGCGGGAGTACTTCGTCGGTGTGCCCGCTCCGGCGGGCGCGCTCATCGCGATGGTGCCGGTGGCCCTGTTCGTGCAGTTCGGCGACGGCTGGTGGGTCGGCTTCTACGAGGTCGCGGCGTGGACGGTGTTCTCGGCCGCGCTGTGCGTCAGCACCATCCCGACGCTGGCCATGAAATCGGTGTCGGTGGCGCCGCAGGCCGCGGCCGGGCTGCTGGTGCTGGTCGCGCTCGCCGCCGCGGCGCTGGTCACGTATCCGATCGTGCTGCTGCTGGTGCTGGTCGCGTTATATCTGGGCCACATCCCGTTCGCCTGGCATTCCCAGCGCTGGGTGGCCGCGCGTCCGGAGACCTGGACGCACAAACCCGCCGAGCGGCGTGCGCAACGACGGGCGGACCGGCGGCTGCCAGGCATCCGTCGTCCGGCGATTCCGCGTCCGACCATCCCGCGTCCGGCGATCCGTGGCTCGGCCCGGCTGCGGCTGCGCCGACCTGGGGCGAAGCAACGCCAGAACGGTGATGGGCCGCCGCGCGCCGAGCTCTAGCGGCGGCTTCCGGAGCGGCCGCTTCCACTTCGCCGTGCCAATGCGCCGTGTCGCCGGATCGGCGCATCGGCACCTCCGCGCGCTGCGCTGGGAGCGGTACGGTCATGTCCGTCGGGCGGGTGGAGGAAGGTGCGTATGGAGCCGGACGGTTTGCGGGAATTCGAGGGGCATCGACCGCGCTTGTTCGCGCTCGCCTATCGGATGCTCGGCTCGGCAGGTGAGGCCGAGGACGCGGTGCAGGAGACCTATCTGCGCTGGGACGGCGCCGACCGCGGCGGTATCCGCTCCGCCGAGGCCTGGCTGACCACGGCGCTGGTGAATCTGTGCCGCACCTGGCTCGTTTCGGCGCGGGCCCGGCGGGAGAGCTACGTCGGGCCGTGGCTGCCCGAACCGGTGCCGACCGCGCGAGGCGAGCTCGGACCGCTGGAGACCGTCGAGGAGCGCGAACAGGTCTCGCTCGCGCTGCTGACCGCGCTGGAGCGGCTGACCCCGCTCGAACGCGCGGTCTTTGTCTTGCGCGAGGCGTTCGGATACGCGCACCGCGAGATCGCCGACATGCTCGATATCACCGAGACGAACTCGCAGCAGATCTTCCGCAGGGCGGGCCTGCGGGTACGAGAGGACCGCCCCCGCTTCGGTATCACGCCCGACCATGCCCGCGAGTTGGTCGAGCGGTTCCTGAAGGCGGCGCGCGACGGCGACGTCGCGTCGCTGGAGCGGATGCTCGCCGCCGACGTGAGCGCGACGGCCGACGGCGGCGGCAAGGTGAACGCGGCGCGCCGTCCCGTGCGAGGTGCGGCGCAGGTGGCGCGGTACCTCGTCGGGCTCATGCGCTGGGAGGTGCCCGGCATGCGGCTGGTCGTGGAGGAGGTCAACGGCGCGCCCGCCGCGGTCGCACGGGTGAACGGTGCGCCACTGCTCGTGGTCGCGGTGGACGTGGCCGACGGTGCGGTCACCGCGCTGCGGTTGATCGTGAATCCGGACAAGCTCGCCTATTTCGCCGGGGCGAGCGGGTCGGCGGGCGCGGTGGACACAATGCCGGACCGGCTTCGCCGTCCGCTGTGACGCGCTTCACGGCACCGGTCTGTCAGGGATCGGGGCCCTGTCCGGTCTGAGTGTTGATGGCCGATCGAAAGGAGCCTCAGCAATGACCGGACAGCATCGGATCGTCGTTCTCGGCGCGGGGTACGCGGGACTGGCGGCGGCCCGCAGGCTCGCTCGCACGGCGCGGGACGCTCGGATCACCGTGGTGGACGCGCACGCGTTCTTCGTCGAGCGGGTACGGCTGCATCAGCAGGCGGCCGGGCAGCGGATCGCGGCATGGGATCTGCGGGAATCGCTGGAAAGCAAGGGCATCGCCTTCGTGCAAGCCCTGGCGACGGAGATCGATACGGTCGCGCGTCGGGTGGTGCTCGACACTGCGCCCGCACTCGATTACGACACTTTGATCTACGCCCTTGGTAGCGTCGCCGATCTCGCGAGCGTCCCCGGCGTCGCCGAACACGCCTTTTCGGTCGCCACGCAGGAAGACGTGCGCGGTCTGGCCGTGGCGGGCGGACCGGTGGCGATCGTCGGCGCCGGAGCCACCGGCATCGAGCTGGCGGCGGAACTGGCCGAATCGCATCCGGAGTCCCGGGTGGTGCTGCTCGGATCGGAGGAGCCGGGCGCCTGGCTGTCGGCGCGGGCGCAGGCGCACATCACGCGGACGCTCGAGCGACTCGGAGTCGAGATCCGGTCCGGCGCCAAGGTGATCGAGGTGACAGCCGAAGGGCCGCGCTTGGCCGACGGCTCACTGGTTGCGGCCGCCGCGACGGTGTGGACCACCGGTTTCCGGGTGCCCGACCTCGCCGCCCGCTCCGGTCTGGCGGTGGATCCCGACGGTCGGGTGCTCACCGACGCCACGTTGCGTTCGGTGTCGCACCCGGACGTTTTCGCCGCAGGTGACGCCGCCGTGGTCGCAGGGCCCGGCGGACGCGAACTGCGCATGGCGTGTGCCACGGCGCTGCCGACCGGCAAGCACGCGGCGGACTCCGCCGTCGCCCTGATGCGTGGTCGTGAGCCGAAGGAGCTGCGGTTCCGCTATGTGCTCCAGTGCCTCAGCCTGGGTCGCGGAGACGGGGTCGTCCAAGCGGTGCGCGCCGACGACGCACCGGCCAGGACGGTGCTGACCGGGCGCACGGCCGCGTGGGTGAAGGAACGCATCGTGCGCGGCGCGGCCTGGTCTGCGCGCCCGTGAGTCGCATCGTCAACTAACGGTTGACGATGGGTCATCGTCAACTTATGGTTGACGCATGACCGAACAATTCCGCCTCGACGACCTGATCGACGGCATCAAGAAAGCCCGTCCCGACAATGTGCTCGAACAGCTGTCCGATGCCGTCGTCGTGGCGAATCACCTGGGTGAAGTGGCCGACCACCTGATCGGCCACTTCGTTGACCAGGCCCGGCGCTCCGGCGCCTCGTGGACCGATATCGGCGCAAGCATGGGCGTCACCAAGCAGGCCGCGCAGAAGCGGTTCGTGCCCAAGGTGCCCGATCCGGCCGCCGCGGCGGCCATGGACCCGAACGCGGGCTTCGCCCGTTTCACCCCGCGAGCGCGGGCGGTCGTGATGGCGGCGCAGGAGGCCGCGCGTACCGCGGGCAATCGGGAGATCTCCCTCGGGCACATGGTGCTGGGGTTGCTCACCGAACCCCAAGGTCTCGCGGTGCACGAACTCGTCCACCAGGGCGTGTCCGTCGACGTGATCGCCGCCGCCGCTTCCGCGTCGTTGCCGCAGGCCGAGGGGGACATCCCCGCGCTGATCCCGTTCGGCGCGGAGGCCAAGAAGGTCCTGGAACTCACCTTCCGTGAGGCGCTTCGGCTGGGGCACAACTACATCGGCACCGAGCACATGCTGCTGGCGCTGCTGGAACAGGAGAACGGCGCCGGTCTGCTCAGTGATCTCGGCGTCGACAAGGCGAGCGCCGAAGCGCATCTGGGCGAGCTGCTCGCGGTTATCAAGACCGAGAAGTCCTGATTCCGATGGGCGACGGGAAGTTTCGTGCGTGGACCGCGCTCGCCCTCGCGGTGCTCTTGCTGGTGATCGGCGTGGCCCGGCGATCGGTTGCCGCGCACGAGATTCGCAACGTCGTCAACGGATTGCGGGGCGCGCACGCCGCGCGGGCGCGCCATCGCCGGGCGCTGCGCACGCGGGGAGCCGGTATCCGCGGACCACGCGCGGCCGTTCCGGTCGCACACCACGCGACCTGGGCGGCGTGATCACCCTCGTCCGGCCAGGCCGCCGCCCCATCGGGGCCAGCGGGCTTGCGGTTTCGGCTCGGGAACCAACGGTTCGCGATGAATGTCGGTGACGAACAAAGGTAGTCGCGGTTCCAGCTCGGCGAGCAGTGCGAGGGCGCGCCCGCCTTGCGCTGCGCGGTACTCCCGCATGGTCAACCCGACGATCTGCAGGAACAGCACGCGGCCGTGCGGGCTGTCGATGGCGCCCAGTTCCGGGTCCGTCGTGAAGCAGACCGCGTGATTGGTGCAGTCCGCGTGGTCGGCCGCGATCGGCCCGTTCGTCTTGATGGTGTGCCCCGGTTCGAACCACTTGCCGGACTGGAAGACGTAGTGGGCGAGGTTCTGCATGAAGTTCGCAGGCCACGCGGGCGGTTCGGTGTTCTCGGGCCCGCGCGCCAAGCGGAAGGTGAACTCGAAGCCCCAGCCGGACTCCGCCGGGTTGTCCCATTCCTTCTCGTACAGCTCGGTCATCCCATAGCTGACGTAGTGCCAGTGCGGCACCGGATCGGTGCGGGAGTAGGCGCTGATCCCGTCGAGAGGGTCGGACCCGCCCAGCGACCACGGGTGGTCGGAGGCCCAATGGAAGGGTTCGATGTCGCCGTACAGCGGCCGCAACGCACCGTCGATGGCATCCCAGCCGGATCTCTCACTCACGCAGCCACCATAGGCAGGGGTGCGTCGGGCCCTATCCGGGGCGTCGGACACCGCGCCGGTCAGGCATCCGGCACGTTGCGGGCGAGCTCGTCCAGCCAGGCAGCCGCGGACGCGTCACTCGGCGCGCGCCAGTCGCCGCGCGGCGAGAGCGAGCCGCCGGAGCCGACCTTCGGCGCGTTCGGCAGCGTCGAGCGCTTGAACTGGCTGGTCTGCACGAAGCGGCGTAGGAACTCGCCCAGCCAGTGCTTGACGGTGGCGAGGTCGTAGGCGTTGCGCTGGTCGGCGGGGACCAGATCGGGCCAGCGGCCGGTCGCCGGATCGGACCAGGCGTGCCAGGCCAGGTAGGCGATACGGCTGGGCAGGTAGCCGAAGCGCAACAGGTAATAGAGGTGGAAGTCCTGCAATTCGTATGGACCGACGGTGGCCTCGGAGCTCTGGGCCGGCGCGGAGGAGTCCTCGTGCGGAATCAGCTCCGGCGAGATCTCGGTGCGCAGGATCGACGAGAGCACCTCGTTCGCTTCGGCGCCGAACTGCTCGGTGTCCACCGCCCAGGCGATCAGGTACTTGATCAGCGTCTTGGGCACCGACGCGTTCACGCTGTAGTGCGCCATGTGATCGCCGACGCCGAACGTGCACCAGCCCAGCGCGAGTTCGCTGAGGTCGCCGGTGCCGACCACCAGCGCGCCGTGCATATTGGCCAGCCGGAACAGGTGCGAGGTCCGCTCGCCCGCCTGCACGTTCTCGTAGGTGATGTCGTACACCGGCGCGCCGTCGGCGGCCGGATGGCCGAGGTCGCGCAGCATCTGCGTCGCCGATGGGGTGATGTCGATCTCGCGCGCCGTGACGCCGAGGGCGGCCATCAGGCGGTGCGCGTCGGTCCTGGTCCTGGTGCTGGTCGCGAAGCCGGGCATGGTGTAGGCAAGCACGTTCTCCCGGGGCAGGCCGAGCCGGTCCATCGTCTTGGCCGCCACGATCAGCGCCTGCGTGGAGTCCAAGCCGCCGGAGACCCCGATCACCACGCGCTGCGTGCCGGTGGCGCGCAATCGCGTGCTCAAGCCCTCAACCTGGATGTGGTGCACCTCGGCGCAGCGCTCGTTGCGCAAGGCGGGGTCGGCGGGGACGTAGGGGAAGCGCGCGAGCTCGCGCTCCAGCGCCACCGGGGCCTCGGGGACGGGCAGCCGCACGTCGATGTGCCGCAGCGAGGTCAGCCGGTCGCGGTGGTCGTGCACGTTGTCGGCGAAGCTGGTGGTGCGCAGCCGGTCCGCGGCGAGGCGGCGCAGGTCCAGGTCGGCGGTGACCAGCTGGGGATGATCGGAGAACCGCTCGCCCTCCGCGAGCAGGTCGCCGTTCTCGCAGATCAGTGCCTGGCCGTCCCAGGCGAGGTCGGTGGTCGACTCGCCGGTCCCCGCGGCGGAGTACAGGTATGCCGCGAGATAGCGCGCCGAATGCGAGGTGCACAGCGACCGCCGGTAGTCCGCCTTGCCGATCACGATGTTGCTCGCGGACAGGTTGATCAGCACGGTCGCCCCGGCCAGCGCGGCGAAGCCGCTGGGCGGCAACGGAACCCAGCCGTCCTCACAGATCTCCAGGTGGAAGACGAAGTCGTCCAGATTGCTCGCGCGGAACAACAGGTCGGATCCGAACGGCGCCCGGTGCCCGGCGACGGTGACGTGATCCTCCAGCGCCTCCCGCGCCGCCGCGAACTGACGCTTCTCGTAGAACTCCCGATAGTTCGGCAGGTAGCTCTTCGGCGCCACGCCGAGCACGATGCCCCGGCAGATCACGATCGCGCAGTTGAACAACCGGTGGTGCACCCGCAGCGGCGCGCCCACCACGAGCACCGTGTCGATGTCCGTACTCGCCGCGACCACCCTGGCGAGCGCCGCCTCCACCGCCGCGTCCAGCGCGTCCTGGTGGAACAGGTCGTCGGCGGTGTAGGAGGAGAGGCCCAGCTCGGGGAACACCGTGAGCACCGCCCGGGCCGCCGCGGCTTGCGTGGCCAGCTCGACGGTCTGTTCCACGTTGTAGGCGGGATCGGCCACCCGGATCCGGGGTACCGCGACCGCCACCCGGGCGAAGCCGTGCCGGTAGAGCGAATCGAACGGCAGGTCGTCCACCCGCGTCCCCTTCCGGGCTGAGGTTGATCATGGTCCACCCGGAATCTACGCCGCCCCGGCCGCCTCGGCGCGGTGCCTGGTTCACCCTGTCCCCAGGAGGGGTGTTGTGACCTGCGCTTTCATCGTCGGCGCCGGGCGGCGCGAATCGTCCGGCCGAAGATGTGAACCACTGGCGGCTAAGCTATAGCAATGGCGGATGAAACGGATTCCGACCTAATAGCGGGGGAACGGCGCGCAGATCTGCTGCGCGCGCTTTCGTATGTGTCCACCGAGTCCCAACCGGACGGCAGCTACGTGGTGAACGGCGACCTGCCGCCCGACGTCGCCCCGCCGTTCATTCGCGCGATCATGCGGGTGGAGGCGGAGTTGCTGCTGCACGACGCCGAGCTCGTCACCGTCGAGGACGGCGAGCCCCGCACCCCGGAGGAACGCCGTACCGACGCGTTCGTCGCGCTGGTGCTCCGTGTCGACGACCGCCCCTAGCCCGCGCGGACCTTGCACTCGGCACCCCTGAGTGCTAAAAATGCTTTTGGCACTCTCGACCTGTGAGTGCCAGGTCGGGACGGTGAGACCGGGTTCCCTAGACACCCTCGGTCGTCCGTCGCGGGCACCGAACCTGGCCAGCGTAACTGGGGCGACCCAACCGGCGGTCGTCCTGTGTGTCAGCCATACACATGGAGGATCTCAACAACGCCATGGCCAAGACAATTGCGTATGACGAAGAGGCCCGCCGCGGCCTCGAGCGGGGTCTGAACAGCCTCGCCGACGCGGTCAAGGTGACGCTGGGCCCCAAGGGTCGCAACGTTGTCCTGGAGAAGAAGTGGGGCGCCCCCACGATCACCAACGATGGTGTGTCCATCGCCAAGGAGATCGAGCTGGAGGACCCGTACGAGAAGATCGGCGCCGAGCTGGTCAAGGAAGTCGCCAAGAAGACCGACGACGTCGCGGGCGACGGCACCACCACCGCGACCGTGCTCGCCCAGGCGCTGGTGCGCGAGGGCCTGCGCAACGTCGCGGCCGGCGCGAACCCGCTGGGCCTGAAGCGCGGCATCGAGAAGGCCGTCGAGGCCGTCACCGCCAAGCTGCTCGACACCGCCAAGGAGGTCGAGACCAAGGAGCAGATCGCCGCCACCGCCGGTATCTCGGCAGGCGACGCGTCCATCGGTGAGCTGATCGCCGAGGCCATGGACAAGGTCGGCAAGGAAGGCGTCATCACCGTCGAGGAGAGCAACACCTTCGGTCTCCAGCTGGAGCTCACCGAGGGCATGCGCTTCGACAAGGGCTACATCTCCGGCTACTTCGTCACCGACCCGGAGCGTCAGGAAGCGGTCCTCGAGGACCCGTACATCCTGCTGGTCGGCTCGAAGGTCTCCACCGTCAAGGACCTGCTGCCGCTGCTGGAGAAGGTCATCCAGGCGGGCAAGCCGCTGCTGATCATCGCCGAGGACGTCGAGGGCGAGGCCCTGTCCACCCTGGTGGTCAACAAGATCCGCGGCACCTTCAAGTCGGTCGCCGTGAAGGCTCCCGGCTTCGGTGACCGCCGCAAGGCTCAGCTGGCCGATATCGCCATCCTGACCGGTGGCGAGGTCATCAGCGAAGAGGTCGGCCTGTCGCTGGAGAACGCCGGCGTCGAGCTGCTCGGCCAGGCGCGCAAGGTCGTCGTCACCAAGGACGAGACCACCATCGTCGAGGGCGCGGGCGACGCGGAGGCGATCAAGGGCCGGGTCGCGCAGATCCGTACCGAGATCGAGAACTCCGACTCGGACTACGACCGGGAGAAGCTGCAGGAGCGTCTGGCCAAGCTGGCCGGCGGTGTCGCGGTGATCAAGGCGGGCGCGGCCACCGAGGTGGAGCTCAAGGAGCGCAAGCACCGCATCGAGGACGCCGTCCGCAACGCGAAGGCTGCCGTGGAGGAGGGCATCGTCGCCGGTGGTGGCGTGGCCCTGCTGCAGTCGGCTCCGGCGCTGGAGGAGCTGAAGCTCACCGGTGACGAGGCCACCGGCGCGAACATCGTGAAGGTCGCGCTGTCGGCTCCGCTGAAGCAGATCGCGTTCAACGCGGGCCTCGAGCCCGGCGTGGTCGCCGAGAAGGTCGCCAACCTGCCCGCGGGTCACGGCCTGAACGCCGACTCGGGCGAGTACGAGGACCTGCTGGCCGCCGGTGTCGCCGACCCGGTCAAGGTCACCCGTTCGGCGCTGCAGAACGCGGCCTCGATCGCGGCTCTGTTCCTGACCACGGAGGCCGTTGTCGCCGACAAGCCGGAGAAGGCCGCCGCTCCCGCCGGCGACCCGACCGGTGGCATGGGCGGCATGGACTTCTGAGTCCGGCTACCCGGCAACACATTTCGAACCGGAAGCCGGTCCACCGCGAGGTGGGCCGGCTTCCGGCGTTCCGGGTCAGATTCCGTCGAGAGTGACGACGGTGAAAGGCGTCTTCGGGGTGCCGGGGGCCATCGGGCCGCCCTTGTCGAATTGGGAGGAGACGATCAGGATCCGGTCACCGGCGCGGGCCAGGGTGGTGGGGATGGACAGGGCTTCGTCGGTGCGTTGCTGCGCGAGCGTGGCCGTGGCGCCGTCGTCGGAGAGGGTCCAGCGGCTGATGGTGTTGGTCGTGTTGTGCGCGGCCCACAGGGTGTCGTCGCGCAGTTCCAGTCCGTCGCCCTGACGCAGATCGCCACCGCGCAAGGCCACCTTGCGGATCGGATTCGGGTCCGGAGTCAACGCGATGCGGTACAAGTCGCCGCGCGGCATGTCGACCGTGAGCAGATAGCGGCCTGCCGGATCGGCGACGATGCCGTTGAGGCTGAAGCCGCCCGGCTCGATCGGCGGCAGCGCGGAGTGCAGGTCGAACCGTGGGGTCAGTTCGGCTCGCCCACCCTGCGCTCTGGCGGCGGCCAGTTGATCGGGTGTCACGCGATAGACGAGCGCACGTGTGCTGTCGGTCAGATACGCCGTGCCGTCCGGGGTGATGGCGAGATCGTTCACGAAGCGGGGCTCGCTTCCGGGCACGGTGAAGTCGGCGAGCAGCGCGCGGGTCGCGATGTCGTACACCGCGACGCCGGTTGTCGAGTCGGTCACCCACAGCCGTCCGGCCGCGTCGACTTTCAAGCCGTTGGCGGTCTTGTGGTTGTTCGCGCCTTCGGGCAGGAAGACCTCGGCTCGGTGCGCGTTTTGCGTCGCGCGATAGACGGCGCCGGTGGTGTAGGAGCCGACGTAGCTGTCTCCCGTCCGCGCGTCCACCGCGATGCCCTCGGGGTAGGCCCGGTCGCCCGGCAGTTCGTAGGCGGTGTGGACGGCAGTGTTCGGTTCGTCGCTGGTGCCGCAGGCGACGAGCGGGAGGCAGGCGCTGGCTGCGGCCAGGCTCGACAGCAGGCGGAGGGGTAGTGCGTGGGGCATCGATTACCTCTTAGAGATCATGCATGCAAATGTGCTCACATCAAGCATCTTGTTCGAATCTAAGTTAGAACTCTAATATCAGTCAAGACTGAAACAAGAAGACGTGCGGATACCATGCGCTTATGACGTCGATGCCCGCCGCCGAACGGATCGGCTCGTACCTCAAACGGGCCGAGCAGTCCCTCAACACGGCCAAGAACGCCGCGTTGAAACCGGCGGGCGTCACCGTGCCCCAATACGCCGCGCTGCTGTTCCTCGCCGAGAATCCCGGTATCTCCGCCGCCGCCCTGGCCCGGCTCTGCGGCGTCACCCCGCCCTCGATGAACACCGTGCTGGGCAATCTGCAGGACCGCGGGCTCATCGAGCGCACCCCGCACCCGTGGCACAAGAACGTCCTGGAGACCACGTTGACCGAGAAGGGCGCGGCGGTCATGCGCGACGCGGACGCCCGCGCCGTCCGAGTCGAACGCGCCTTGGCCGAAGAATTCACCGACGCCGAGCGAGCCTCCTTGCAGGACTTGCTGACTCGCTGTGCCGACCGATTGGACTCGATCCGCCCCGGCCCTGCCGCTTAGTCGCCGGTAGCGGGGCACGCGGTATGGCGAGTGCCCCGCCCGATCCCGGCGACGGGTAGCTCATGCCGGAACTGGAGCCCTGGTGGGGGATTGGGTCTTCTGGAGCGCGAGGGCGAGGGCGAGGCATGCGATGAGCGTGGAGGTCCACGGGAGCCACTGGCTGCCGGAGGAATCCAGCACGGTCGCACCGATGATCGACCCGATTCCCGCGCCGAGGTAGATGGCCGATCCGTTCAGGCCGAGGGCGACGGTGGGCGCGTCATGGGCGATGCCGAACAGCCGATGCTGTTGCGGAACCAGGATCGCCGAACCGAACAGTCCGGTGATGGCGAGCACCACGAACACCGCCCACGCGGCATGTACGGCCACGCCGAGCAGTGCGAGGCCGACCAGCGCGCCCGCGAGTCCCACCGTCAGCGTGCGCTGCGGGCCGTAGCGGTCGACCGCCCGCCCGGCCTGCGCGTTGCCGATCACCTGGCCGATGCCCATGGCCAGCAACAGCCAGGCGAGCATGTTCTGCGGCACCGATGCCGCGACCACCACGGGCAGGTAGACGATGGTGGTGTAGACGGCGGTGATCTGCGTTGTCGTCACGATCAGCACCCGCAGCACCGGCGGACGGGTCAGCACGCCGATCCGGGCGCGCAGTCCCGTGCTCGGCAGGGTCACCCGTGGCAGTAGCAATACCAGCAGCGCGGCGATGGCTCCGCCGAGCGCGATGCCCCACAGCACGCCGCGCCAGCCGATCCAGCGCTCGGCGAAGATGCCGATCGGCACGCCCGCGACGCTGGACAGCGTGATACCCGCCGTCACGATCGCCAGTGCCCGCCCCCGATGGGCTTCATCGGCGACGACGCCGGCGACGGCGTACGCGTTGGCCTGGAAGGCCGCCGCCCCGATGGCCGCGACGACGCGCGCCGCGGCCATGACGCCGAAGCTCTCCCCGGCGGCCTGCCCGATCATGCCGACCACGAAGAGCGCGGCGCCGCCACCGAGCAGCACGCGGCGATCCCAGGACCCGGTCGCCGCCGCGATCAGCGGTGCGGCGATGGCGTAGGTCCAGGCGAAGATCGTGGTCAGCTGCCCGGCGGTGGACACGGAGACGTGCAGATCGGCGGCGATCAGCGGAAGCAGGCCGCTGAGTACGAAGCCGTCGGTGCCGAGCACGAAAGTGCCTACGGCGAGCGGGAGGAGCGACCGGTAGAGATTATTTGATGATTGTCGAAACATCATAGGATGAGCGTGAGATACAATTCGATTGTTGTCAAATGATCGGGGAATGGAGATGCGTACGCTGCCGCAGCCGAGTACCGCCGACATCGATCTGGTCCGCGTGCTGAGCGCGCTCGCCGACCCGGTGCGCCTGGAACTGGTGCGCGCGCTCGCCGGGGAACGGGAACCGTTGAGCTGCAATGTCCGAGAGTTCGATGTGGAGATCACGGCGGCCACCGCCTCGCACCACTGGAAGGTGCTGCGGGACGCGGGCGTCACGATGACGTTCGTCTCCGGCCGCAATCGGCTGGTCGCGCTACGGCGCGAAGATTTGAATCAGCGCTTCCCCGGCCTGCTGGACGCGGTCATCAGCGGCGCGCGGCGCTGACGACCGCCGCCGGTCAGCGCAAGATGAAAGCCACGAGAAACCCGGCCGCCGTGGCCATTCCGACCCACCAGCCGCCTTCTCGGTAGGCCTCCGGCATCAGTGAGTCGGCCAGTACCGCGATCGTGGCACCGCCGGCGAACGCTTGCACCGCGCCGATGTGGGTCTCGGACAAGTTGTCCGACAACGCGTTTCCGAGCATCGTGACCAGTACGAGCACCGCGCCGGTCGCCGTCCACAGCCAGAGGGCGCGGTGCCGCGCCACGCCGTGCTGGTCGCGCATCAGCGCGGCTCCGCTGATCGCCTCGGGCACGTTGCCCACGGCCACTGCCACCAGCAGCACCAGTCCGCCGCCACCGGTCAGTGTGACGCCGAGCGCCGTGTTCTCCGGGACGCCGTCCAGCACCGCGCCCAGCATCAGCGCCCAGCCGAGCGCGCGGGGACCGAGCTTGTTCTCGATGAGGTGATCGGCCACCACGTAGACCCCCGCGCCCGCGAGCAGCGCGATCGCGGCGATCGTCGCGTTCTGGCGAAAGGCGGGCTCGAACAGCTCGGTGGACACCGCCGCGATCATCGTGCCCGCGCCGAAGGCCATCAGGGAGGCGAGCACCGCCTTGGGCAGTTGCCACCGCGACCCGATGGCAGCGCCCAAGACCAGCGGTACGGCCGTGCCGAGTCCGTAGAGCAGCGCCTTCATCATGGGAACACCCTAAGTCGGCATGCCGGGCCATCGGTTCGGTCGTACGCTGAAGCCATGCCTGACCGCGTCCGGATCCGAGGCGTGCTCTACGACATCGACGGCGTCCTGGTGACCTCCTGGCGGGAGATCGCGGGCGCCGCCGCAGCGGTGCGCCGGATCCGGGAGAGCGGCCTGCGCCGGGCGTTTCTGACCAACACCACTTCGCGTACCTGCGCCGAGATCGCGGAACGCCTGTGCGGCGCGGGTATCGAGGTCGAACCCGCCGAGATCGTCACCGCCGCAAGACTCACCGCCGAGTTCGTGCGCGGGCGCTACCCCGGCGCCGCCGTCTGGGTGCTCAACCACGGCGACATCGATGCCGACCTCGCCGGTCTCCGGCTCGACGAGGAACATCCGGACGTGGTCGTGATCGGCGGTGCGGGAGCGGAATTCACCCATGCCGCACTGAGTCGAGTGGCGGAACTGATGCTGGACGGCGTGCCCGTCGTCGCCATGCACAGCGGACTGACCTGGGCGACCGCGGACGGATTGCGTATCGACGCGGGGGCGTATCTGCCCGGCTTGGAGGCGGCGGGCAATGCCCGCATCGAGGTGGTGGGCAAGCCCGCGGCCCCCGGTTTCCGGACCGCCGCGGGGCTGATGCGCCTCGAGCCGGCGGAGGTCGTGATGATCGGTGACGATCTGTACTCGGATGTGCTTGCGGCGCAGGACGTCGGGTTGACCGGCGTGCTGGTGCGCACCGGCAAATTCCGGCCGGGCGTGCTGGCGTCGGCCGACCGCGCGCCGGATCACGTCATCGATTCCGTGGTCGATCTGCCGGAATTGCTGGGCGGTTCGGTGGGAGCCGGCGAACTCGCCGTAACCGACGAATCGGAATGAAACAAAAAATTCTACAGTTTCCCTCTAAAATTGCCCGCAAGCGCGACGCTGCTAGGTATCGTCTGTTCCGGCAAATAGCCAGTGACAAGAAATCCCCTACGGCCCAGATCGGAGTTGCCGAATGCTCGATCCGTGGAAAAGAGTGCTTGTGCGCAAGCTACTATGGTCGCCGGGCTTCTGTCCGGCGACCATTTGATGAGGTAGCAACTGCTCAGCCAACTTTCGGCTAACCGTAGATTGGTCGAGGGTTGTAACGAAGGGCCCGATCCGTGACGATGAGTTCGGGCCCTTCTGTATTGTCTGCCCCAATGTCACAGGATGCGAATACGGGTCGAATGTATGCCGGGCAACCCGTGGAGGACCGGCAACGTCAGCGGCGTGCGCGTTTTCTGGAGTCAGGCCTGACGGTCTTCGCGCGGGACGGCTACGCCAACAGTTCGGTCGGCGCCATATGCAAGGACGCCGGACTCTCCTCGCGACAGTTCTACGAGGAGTTCACCGGGCGCGAGTCCCTGCTCCTAGAGCTGTACGAGCAGATCGACCGGGAGTCGCGGGACGCCGTGAAGAAAGCGTTGGACGCGAAGTCCGGCGCGAAGGCCCTGGACGTCATCGACGCCGCGGTTCGCGCCTACGTCGAATCCATCGGTTCCGATCCGCGCAAGGCACGCGTCGCCCTGGTGGAAGTGGTCGGCGCGGGCCCGAAGGTGGAAAAGTTCCGTCTCGCGGTGCGCCGGGAGTGGGGTTCGCTGCTGGCCGGCGCTGCCGAAGACGCCGCCCTGCACGGTGAGATACCCGCGGGCGACTACGAAATGCGGATGCTCGCCATCATCGGCGGTGTCAACTATGTGGTCGACTCGTGGAGCGGCGCGGAGCCGCGCCCGCCGCTCGACGACGTGATCCGGGTGCTCAGCAGGGTGATCATCGGCGCGGTCCGCGCATAGCGTCCCGGCCTGCGGGATCGGGCGCGATGAGCGCGGTAACGTGCGGGGATGCAAACAGTTCCGATCCAGATGCCGGACGGCACAACGGTCCCGGTGCGGTTGATCCCCGCCGGGGGCCCGCACCGGCACGCGGTGGGTCCGGACACGCCGCGACCGGTGCTGGTGATCGTGCCCGGGCTCGGCGTTCCGGGGGGCTACTACGAACTGTTCGCCTCGGGATTGGCCGCGCGCGGGTTCGACGTGGCCATCGGCGAGCTGCGCGGCAACGGCGACAGCAGGCCGAAGCCGAGCTCCGCCAGCACCTTCGGCTACCACGAACTGGTCTCGGTGGACTTCCCGGCGATCTTCGAGGTGGTCCGCGAGCAGTTCCCGGACAGCACGCCGTACCTGCTCGGTCACAGCATGGGCGGCCAGCTCGGCGTCATGTACGCCGCGCGCGTCCGTGGCAGGCTCGGCGGGCTGATCCTGGTCGCCTCCGGCACCCCCTATTACCGTGGCTATCGGGGACTTTCGGGTCCGGGCATGCTGGTCGGCACCGCGGCGATCTCGCTGACGGCCAACCTGGCCGGCTTCTGGCCCGGTGACCGTGTCTCGATGGGTTTCGGCCGCCAGTCCAAGGTGCTGATCTCCGACTGGGCCCGGCTGGCGCGCACCGGCCGGTTCGTTCCGGTCGGCGCGGACATCGACTACGAGGAGCGCATCGCGCGGCTGAAACTCCCGGTGCTGTCCATCACGATCACCGGCGACGACCTCACCCCGCCCAGCTCCGCCGAGCATCTGCTGGAGAAACTGCCCAACGCGGAGGTGACGCGCTGGCGCCAGTCGGAACCGTTAGGCCACAACGGCTGGATCCGGCAGTACACCAGCACCGTCGACCAGATCGAGAAGTGGTTGCGCGACCGCTGAGCGTTCCTGCGCGCCGATCCGTCAGCCGCGTCGTTCGATCAGCATCTGGGTGAAGAACTCGTAGATCAGCGCCGCCTGGAAGGCCGACTGCTTGTTGTCGGCCGCGCCGCCGTGGCCGCCTTCGATGTTCTCGTGGTACCAGAACTCGTGGCCCTGCTCCTCGAGCAGGGCGGCCATCTTGCGGGCATGGCCGGGGTGCACCCGGTCGTCCCTGGTCGAGGTAGTGAGCAGGATCGGCGGATAGGCGCGGTCGGCGTGCGCGTTCTGGTAGGGCGAGTACTTGCCGATGTACTCCCATTCCTCCGGTTTGTCCGGGTCACCGTACTCGGCCATCCACGAAGCGCCCGCGAGCAGCAGGTGGTAGCGCTTCATATCCAGCAGCGGCACCTGGCAGACGATGGCGCCGAACAATTCGGGGTAGCGGGTCAGCATCACACCCATGAGCAGTCCGCCGTTGCTGCCGCCCACCGCGCCGAGCTGGTCCGCGGTGGTGATGCCGCGCGCGACGAGGTCTTTCGCGATCGAGGAGAAGTCCTCGTACACCTTGTGCCGGTTCGCTTTCTGCACCGAGGTGTGCCACTGCGGTCCGTACTCGCCGCCGCCACGGATGTTCGTCATCACCCACGTCCCGCCGCGCTCCAACCAGCCCATGCCGGACGCGCCGCTGTATGCGGGGGTTCGGGACACTTCGAAACCGCCGTAGCCGGACATCACCGTCGGCCCCGGCGCGTCCTTCCGGTCACGATGGCGGATCACGAAGTACGGCACCGGCGTGCCGTCGTCGGATGTGGCGAAGAACTGCTCGGTCTCCACCCCGTCGGCGTCGAAGAATCCGGGTTCCTGTTTGAGCCGCTCGGTGCGCCCACCGACAGCACTGGCCAGCAGCGTCGCCGGGGTGGTGAAGCCGCTGGTGTTGAGCATGAACTCGTCGCCGCTCTCCAGCGGGTCGAGATTGAGGACGCTGGTGGTGGCCATCGGCGGGGTATCGGCAAGCGGCTCGCGGCGCCAGCCGTCGGATCCCGGCGTCAGCACGTAGAGCTTGGTCTGCACGTCCTCGAGCGTGACCAGCAGCAGGTGGTTCTCGGTCCAGCCGTAGCCGTGCAGCGAGGTGTGCGCGTCCGGGGTGAAGATCACCTCGAATTCCCGTGCGCCGGAGAGGAACTTCTCGAAGTCGATGGCCAGCAGCGCGCCTGCGGGATAGCTCGTGCCGCCGACCTCCCACGGCGACTTCAGCCGCACCAGCAGCCAGTCCTTGTACCAGGACTCACTGGCGTCGGTGGGGATGTCGAGGTGCCGCAGGGCGCCGTCGTCCTCCAACAGGTAGACCTCTTCGTTGAAGAAGTCGGTGGCGCGGCCGACGTAGTGCCGTTCGTAACCCGGCGTGCGGTCGTAACCCGCCGAGACCGCGACATCGCCGCTCTCGCCCTCGAAGACGGTGGTCGCCTCCTCCAGCGCGGTACCGCGCCGCCAGCGTTTCGCGATGCGCGGATATCCCGAATCGGTCAGTGTGCCAGGGCCGAAGTCGGTGCCCACGTACACCGAGTCGATGTCGATCCAGCGGATCTCCGACTTGGCCTCGGGCAGGAAGAACCCGCCATCGGCCGGATCGAGGAACACCCTGCGCTCCATGTCGAACTCGCGGACGACCTTCGCGTCCGCGCCGCCGCGCGACAGGCTGATCAGCGCGCGGGACTGTTCCGGGCGCAGCACCGCCGCGCCGCCCCACACCCAGTTCTCGTCCTCGTCGGCGGCCACCGCGTCCAGGTCGATCAGCACGTCCCAGTCCGGCGCGTCCTCGGCGTACTCGGCGAACGTGGTGCGCCGCCAGAGGCCGCGCGGATGCTGGGCGTCCCGCCAGAAGTTGTAGAGCCAGGGCCCGCGGCGGGATGGGTAGGCGATCTTGGTGTCGGTGTCGAGCATGTCGAGGATGCGTCGCTCCAGGTCGCGGAAGCGATCGGAGTCGGCGAACCGGGCGCGCACGACCGTGTTGTGCGCGCGAGCCCAGTCCAGAGCGCGCTCGCCGGTCACTTCTTCCAGCCAGAGGTAGGGATCGGTCACATTCCGCTCAACGCCGCTCATCCCCACATTGTTGCCGAGCCGCGCGGCGCGGGGTCACCAGGAGTGCGCTACGTCGATCACGATGCGCGATCCGCTGCCCGGCCCGGCCAGGGTGGACACCTGGAACGGCAATCGCGCGCGCGTGCCCAATCCGACGTTGGCCTGACCTTCGAAGGAACCGGCCCAGGCCACCTGGCGGAAGGTCCGGTAGTCCCGCACGTCGGCGAGTTCGGCCCGATTCGCGGGGGTGTAGGTGGGGTTGAACGCGTCGTCGTAGGCCGGGGCGTAGACGGCGATGCTCAGGAACGCGCCGCCGCGCAGCGTGACGGGTGCGCCGGAGCCGTCCATGACCACTCGCTCGACGTAGCCGACGTGATAACCGGTCACCGGACCGGCGATGTCGAGCACCAGGCGGTCGAAGCAGTCGTGCCGTCCGGCGCGGATCCCGGTCAGCGGCGTGAGCATCCGGGCTCGGCTCACCTTGGGTATCGAACCCCAGCCGGAGGCGCACGCCGGGGCGGCGGAAGCCGGGGCGGGGGCGACGAAAAGACCGGCGAGGGTCACGAAGGAGACGAACAGGAGAAGCAAGCGACGCATGGTCGCACCGCCTTCGGGCACAGGAGGGATTGATGTATAACATGCATCGGTCCAGGTGGATGCCTCGTTACCGGTGGGTGAGGGCGAAAAGTGTTGGCGGTCGCGGCAACTCGGTCACGGCACGGCGGCTCGGCGGCCCGGCGTTCGCTGCGCGCCTGTGCTCGCTCGGCGCCAACAGTAGGATCGCTGCTCCGAGGCTGGATCCGACCAGGAGGTTCGAGGTTGCCCCCCTTTCTCTGGGAACAGCACTGCTGTCTGCCGCTGTCGCCCGCCGCGCGCATCGGCGACCTCGCGCGCTACCCGGCCGGATCGTATCTGTCGGTGAACGTCGGCTACTCCCGGCAATCGACCGCGGACTCCATGGCGCTGCTGGATCGATTCCGCCGGGATGCCATGGCGGACGGTCGGTTCCGCCTCGTCGAGACCGTGGCGGACATCGGGGCCGCGGACACCATCGCGCTGGCCTTCGATCTGGAGGACGCCGGGCCGCTGGGCGGCGACCTGGACAACGTCGCTCGCTTCTACGACCTCGGCGTGCGGTCGTTGCTGCCCGCCTACAACCACGCCAACGCCGCGGGCTGCGGCTGCCTGGACACCGAGGACACCGGGCTCACCGGTTACGGGCGCGATCTCGTTCACGCGTTGAACGAAGTCGGCATGTTCGCCGACGGTTCGCACTGTTCCCGGCGCACCGGGCTGGAGCTGGCCGAGCTGAGCGTCGTCCCGATGATCTACAGCCACTCCAATTTCGCCGCGCTGTGGGACCACCCGCGCAACATCACCGACGACCAAGCGCGCGCCTGCGCCGCGACCGGCGGTGTCATCGGCATCAACGGCGTCGGCATCTTCCTCGGCCGCAACGCGCCCCACGAGCGCGCCGAGCGGATCGCGGCGATGGCCCGCCACATCGAGTACGGCGTCGAGCTCGTCGGGATCGAACACATCGGCATAGGTTCGGACTACTCCTTCGACGCCGACGACTTCAACGCCGAACTACAGCAGAACCCCGAGGCCTTCTCCGAGGCGTACACCCAATGGGGGCCCCTCCACTGGACTCCGCCCGAAGACCTCCTCGGCCCCTCCGAAGTCCCCACCCTCGACGCGGCCCTCTCCCAGCGTGGCTTCACCTCCGCCGACCGAGCCGCGATCTTCGGTGAAAACTTCCGCCGCGTCGCCCGTCAGGTCTGGCGTAGCTGACGGGTGTGGCCCACGCCTCACTGTGGTGGGGGATGGGTGGGTGAACTACCCGCTGCGGAGTTAGGCTCGGGTCGTGACTTCCCACTACGATGTCGTCGTTCTCGGCGCTGGTCCCGGCGGATACGTCGCCGCTATCCGCGCCGCTCAACTCGGCCTGCGAACAGCGATCGTCGAGCAGAAATACTGGGGTGGTGTGTGCCTCAACGTCGGCTGCATCCCGTCCAAGGCGCTGCTGCGCAACGCCGAGCTCGCCCACATCTTCACCAAGGAGGCGAAGACCTTCGGCATCTCCGGTGAGGTGAACTTCGACTTCGGGGTCGCCTTCGACCGCAGCCGCAAGGTCGCCGACGGCCGGGTCAAGGGCGTCCACTTCCTGATGAAGAAGAACAAGATCGACGAGTTCGACGGCAAGGGCACCTTCACCGGCCCGAACTCGCTCTCGGTCGAGCTCACCAAGGGCGGCACCGAGTCGATCACCTTCGACAACGCGATCATCGCGGCGGGTACCGTCACCAAGCTGCTGCCCGGCACTCAGCTCAGCGCCAACGTGGTCACCTACGAGGAGCAGATCCTCACCCGTGACCTGCCCGGCTCGATCCTCATCGTCGGCGCGGGCGCGATCGGCATGGAGTTCGGCTACGTCCTGAAGAACTACGGCGTCGACGTGCGCATCGTGGAGTTCCTCGATCGCGCGTTGCCGAACGAGGACGCGGACGTCTCCAAGGAGATCACCAAGCAGTACAAGAAGCTCGGCATCACCATCACCACCGGTGCGGCCGTGCAGTCCATCGAGGACGACGGCGCCAAGGTCACCGTCGCGATCAAGGACAACAAGACCGGGTCGATCGAGACCGTCACCGTGGACAAGGTGCTGCAGGCCGTCGGCTTCGCCCCGCGCGTCGACGGCTACGGCCTGGAGACCACGGGCGTCGTGGTCACCGACCGGGGCGCGATCGGGATCGACGACTACATGCGCACCAACGTGCCGCACATCTACGCGATCGGCGACGTCACCGGAAAACTGCAGCTCGCGCACGTCGCGGAGGCCCAAGGCGTGGTCGCGGCCGAGACCATCGCGGGTGCGGAGACCGTTCCCCTCGGCGACTACCGGATGATGCCGCGCGCCACCTTCTGCCAGCCGCAGGTCGCCAGCTTCGGCCTGACCGAGCAGCAGGCCCGTGACGAGGGCTACGACGTGAAGGTCGCGACCTTCCCGTTCACCGCCAACGGCAAGGCCCACGGCCTCGGCGACCCGACCGGTTTCGTCAAGCTCGTCGCCGACGCCAAGTACGGCGAGCTGATCGGCGGGCACCTCATCGGCCCGGACGTCTCCGAACTGCTGCCCGAACTCACCCTCGCGCAGAAGTGGGACCTGACGGTCAACGAGCTGACCCGCAACGTCCACACTCACCCGACGCTCAGCGAGGCCCTCCAGGAAGCCTTCCACGGCTTGGCCGGCCACATGATCAACTTCTGATCCCATCGCGTCGAAAGGGCGTGCGTTCGATGATCGCACGCCCTTTTTCGCTGTCCGGCAAAGTTTTCCGCGCCGGTAGGGCCGTCGGCGGTCGGCATCGGTGCGAGCGTTCTGCTATACAGCGTGCATGTTTCGCAGGTGGCTGATCGGAAGTGTGCCGGTGCTCGTCGTGGTGGTGCTGCTGGGGACGGGCACCTTCTACCTGATGAAGGCGCGCACCTTCCAGTTGGCCGGTCACGTGGTCAGCCGGGTGGACACCGACGCGCGGGTAGTCGCGCTGACCTTGGACGACGGGCCGTCCGATCGCGCGCCCGAGGTGCTGAAAGTCCTCGCCGACGCGCAGGTTCCGGCGACCTTCTACCTGAACGGGCGTGATCTCGCCGAACACCCGGAGTACGGCCGGGCGATCGCCGCGGCGGGCCACGAGATCGGCAATCACACCTATTCGCATCGGCGGATGGTCTTCGTGACGCCCGGCACGGTCCGCGACGAAGTGGAGCGCACGGACGCCGAGATCATGCAGACGGGTTACGTGGGCCCGATCACCTTCCGTCCGCCTTACGGCAAGAAGTTGTGGGTGCTGCCGCATTATCTCGCCGAGCACGACCGCGTCACCGTGACCTGGGACGTCGAGCCCGATTCCGGCCGGGCCGGCGTTACCGCGGACGACATCGTCGCCGAGACGCTCGGCAAGGTCCGCCCCGGGTCGATCGTTCTGCTGCATGTCATGCACGGCAACGCCGAGCCCTCGATCGCCGCCATCCCGCGCATCGTCACCGAATTGCGTGCCGCGGGATACCAATTCGTCACGGTGTCCGATCTCATGTCCCGCTGATCCGACCGGCCCGGCGCACGGCCGTCGTCGACGGCGGTCGATGCGCGGGGCTGCTGGGCGACGGCGGATTTCGCAGCCCGCGCCGACCGGGAGCCGGGGCCGATCGGTCGGCGCGGCGAGGTCCGGTCGGCGGCGCGCATCAGCCGCCGCGAGGTGGGGCGGGGCACGGCGTATCCGCTACTGCTACGCGCGCCCACGCCCCGATCCGGCGTCTGTTCTGGCCACCCAGTCGTGGGCGCTCTCGGCCCGGCTCTCAGCCGGACGGGCCGCCCTGCTTCGCCTTGTGCGGGGCAAGTGGGCTATGCCCGCGCGGCCGCAGGCGCCGACGGAGGCGATGCGCCGTAGCGTCGGTGTTCGTGGCGCAGGATTCGTTCGGCTACCCGGCGGCCGGGAGCATGCCGTAGGCGTGAGTCGGGGTGAACAACACCAAGGCGCGGCGGTCGGTGACCATCGCGTCGCGGTATTCGTCCCAGTCCGGGTGCTCGCCGGTGGCGGTGCGGTAGTAGTCGACGAGTGCGTCGACGGTGGGGTCGTCTGGCTCGGCGGCGACGGGGGTGAGTTCGACCGTGCCTTCGAGGACGGCATACGCGAAGAAATCGTCGCGGGTCACGTGCAGCGCCGCCCACGGGTCTCGGACGAGGTTGTAGTACTTCGCCCGGTCGGCGGTGATGGAGATGCGGATGCGGCCATCCGCGCCGACGACGTGCAGCACGTTGGACAGTTGCGGTCGTCCGTTGCGGCGAATCGTGGTGAGCACGGACCTGCGGTGGTCGCGGGCGAAATCGACTGCGGCGGCGAGTTCCATGCCCGTGTAACCCGTGGTGACGCTGGTCTCTTCCCGTCAGTCGCGGTGGTAGGCGGCCTGCGCCTCGCGCACGCGCGGCATGTTGGTTTCCAGTACCCGGATGAGCGCCTCCAAGCGGTCGGCCACCTCGACACCCAGGTTGGTGAGGGTGTACTCGACCCGGGGCGGAATGGTTTCCTGCACCTCGCGGTGCACCATGCCGTCGCGTTCCAGGGCCTGCAGGGTCTGCGACAGCATGCGCTCGCTGACGCCGTCGACCCGCCGCCGCAAGGCGCTGAACCGGTACGGCCCCTCGCGCAGCGCGACCAGCGCCAGGGTGCCCCAACGACTGGCGACGTTCTGCAGGACCGGCCGCGACGTGCAGTTCCGGGCGAAGACGTCGGCTTCCAGCGTGGGATCGTCGGCGTCCGCCGAGGCAATGCGCTGGGTGGACATACTTCGATAGTACCCAACTTGACCATAGTGGCTACAAGGTGCATAGTGCTTACGAATAGTTAGTGCTATTCGAACATGCCGAACTTGGAGGTAGTCATGACCGTCGCGGTGACCGGGGCCAGCGGACAGCTGGGCCGGCTCGTAGTGGACGCGCTGTTGAAGGTGGGATCGACACCGGTCGTGGCGATCGTGCGCGACCCGGCGAAGGTGGCCGACCTGGCCGAGCGTGGCGTGGACGTCCGGCAGGCCGACTACGACGACGCGGCCGCGCTGGACCGGGCGCTCGCGGGTGTCGACCGGGTGCTGCTGGTCTCCGGTAACGAGTTCGGCGCGCGCGTGGCGCAGCACACCAACGTCATTCGCGCCGCTGAGCGGGCCGGTGTGGAATTGCTCGCCTACACCAGCATTCCCGGCGCGACCGACAATCCGCTCATTCTCGCGCAGGAACACAAGGGCACCGAAGCGGTGCTCGCCGAATCGGCTGTGCCACACACAGTGCTGCGCAACGGATGGTACTGGGAGAACTACCTGGGCGGTCTGGCGCACGCGGTGGAGTCCGGCGTGCTGCACGGCGCGGCGGGTGAAGGTCGCGTGGCGGGCGCGGCGCGGGCAGACTACGCCGAAGCCGCCGCCCGGGTGCTGACCACCGACGGCCACGCGGGCCGGGTATACGAACTCGGCGGCGACGAACGGCTCACCTATGCCGAACTGGCCGAGGCGATCTCGGAGGCATCGGGCAAGCCGGTGCGCTACGAGAACCTTCCGCAGGCCGACTATGCGGCTGGTTTGACCGGGGCGGGATTGCCCGCCCAGTTCGCCGAGGCACTTGCCGACGCCGACGCCGGTATCGCACAAGGCATCCTCGACGTCCGCTCCGGCGACCTGGCGCGACTGCTCGGCCGCCCGGTGACTCCCGCCGTCGACGTCTTCCGCGCTGCGCTCGCCTGACATCATCCGAGCCGCTCGAGGAGAGGGCGAAGCGGGACCGGGCAGGCGCTGTTCGCGGCCCGGCTGGCGTCCGAGTGGCCGCCGCGTGCGCGACGAAGTCGCCAGCGGCGGCCACTCGGACACAACTCAGACCCACTGCACCAATTGGATGATGATCCCGTTCGGATCGCTCATCTGGAAGTACCGCTCGCCCCACTCCTCGGTTTCGATGGGCGTCACGATCGGCACGCCCTCGGCTCGCAGCCGGGCGTATTCGGCATCGATGTCGTCGACGACGAAGACGACGAGCAGGCCTTCGCCCGCGCTGCCCGCCGCGCTCCGCGGTTTGAAGCTCGCCAGTCCGGTGCGCAGGTAGATGACGTTCAGTCCGGCGTCGTCGCGGTCCAGCGAGACGAACCCGTCGGCCGACATCTTCTCCTCGAAGCCGAGGTGCTCGATGAGGAACCGCGCCGAGGCGGCCGGGTCGGGAACGTTGAGCGAGATGGCGGAAGCGGTGATGTGCATGGGCCCTCCTCGGCGGAAAAACTCCGTACTAAGTACACTGTACTTTGTACGGAGTTAATGGGCACTGCGCATTATGAGGTGCGTCACATCGATACCATCGGGAAGCGAGGCGGTTGAGGAGGCGAGCGATGAGACAGCCGAAGGAGCGCAGCGGCGCCGGTGACCCGGTGCGCACGCTGGAATTGCTGTGGCGGATTCCGTCGGAGCCGGGCACCGGCCGGGGGCCGAAACAGCGCAGCAGCGTCGATGCGGTCGTCGCCGCCGCGATCGAGATTGCCGACGTGGAGGGAATCGCAGCGGTCACGATGCGTGCGGTCGCCAACCGGCTCGGCCTGACCCCCATGGCCACCTACACCTATGTGCCGGGCAAATCCGAACTGATCGACCTGATGCTGGACACGGTGTACGCGCGGATGGAGCGCGCCGACCTCACCGGTCTGCCCTGGCGCGAGCGGGTCGCCCGGATCGCCGCCGAGAACCGCGCCCTGCTGGCCCGTCATCCGTGGGTGGCGTATCTGCCGACCACCCGGCCACCGCTCGGGCCGGGCCTCGCCGCGAAATACGACCACGAGCTGGAGGCCTTCGCGGACCTCGGCCTCGACGACCTGGCGATGGACGCCGCTCTGACCTTCGTGCTCGGCTTCGTCACGTCCGTCGCCCGCATCGCCATCGACAGCGCGCGGGCGGCGGCCGACAGCGCCATGTCCGACGGTCAGTGGTGGGAGCGGGCCGCGCCGGTGCTGGCGCAGGTCTTCGACGCGCGGCGGTACCCGCTCGCCGCGCGCGTCGGGACAGCCGCGGGCCAGGCGCACGACGCCGCCTACAGCGCCGACCATGCCTACGAGTTCGGGTTGACGCTGGTGCTGGACGGTCTGGCCCGCCGTATCGAGGGCCGGTCCGACTAGAGGCCGTCGCGTTGGATGCGCAGGGCGGTGATCGTGGCGGCCAGCCCGTCGTATTGGTTGATCAGCAGGACGATCTCGATCAGACTGCGCTCGTCGTAGTGCTTCGCCAGCTCGGCCCAGGTGTCGTCGTCGAGGTCACGGGTCTCCACCAGCTGATCCACGGCGGCCAGCAGCGCGCGGTGCTTGTCCGACCACTCCGCCGCCTCGGGGCCTTTGCGCAGCCGCTCCAGGATTTCGCTCGTCACCCCGGCGCGCCGGCCGAGCCGGATGTGATGGTCCATCTCGTACTCGCACCCGCGCAGATGTGCGACCCGGATGATGACCAGCTCGGACTCGTGGCGGGGCAGCCGCCCGCCTGGCATGAGCTTGCCCGAGAAGTGCAGCCAACCGCGGAACAGGCCGCGGGTGCGGCCCAGCGTGCTGAACAAATGGGCGTCGTGGGTGCCCGCGGCGCGGGAGAGCACCTGCCAGACAACCCAATTGAGCGCCCCGAGTTCCCGGAGCCGTCCGGGCGAGATGCGTGGTTGCAGCGCTGAAACCATGCCGGTTGCCACCTCCGCGTGGTCTGTGCGGCCGGCGTCGGTGCCGACCGAGATGAGAGCCTACTTGGCAGTATCCCGTCCGGCGCGCCACCATTCTTTTGCTTTCCAGTGGTTTTCAGCGGGGTACCCCGTCATCATCAGTACCGGTGCGGGTCGCCGCGGTCGCAGCGCGTTTCCGCGGCGTCAGGTGTGGACAACAGGTCGTCAGGGGAAAAGATGCTGGTGAGGATCAGGCCGGGAGCGGAGCTGTCCGGCGCTGAGCGGGAATTCGTCGCGTGCCTGAGGTCGTATCCGACGACCGGCCTCGCCGTGATAGATCTCGAGGCGGACAACCGGCGTGTCGACGCGGTGGTGTGGACCCCGCGCGGGTTGACCGTGCTGGAGGTGCACGGGTTCCAGCGCAGGCAGAGCGGCATCCTGAGCACACCGGCCGAAGGGCCGTGGACGATCAGCGACGCGCCGGTGGAGCTGGACGACCCGGAGAACGGAAGCCCCGCCGAGCGCGTGGAACACGGCATCTACGCGGTCAAGCACATGCTCCAGCGCGCGTTGCAGGACCCGGGACACATCAGCGGCGCCGTCGTGCTCGTCCCCTTCCGCGGCGCCGTGGTGCGCCCGGCGCGCACGAATCTGCGTCCGGGGTTGGACGTGGTCGTCGGGAATGTCACCGACGCGACCGAACTACGCATCTACCTGGAGGGTTTCTCCGCGGGACCGCGCGACTGGACCGCGGACCGGGTGATCGGCGCGTGCGGCGCGCTCGGCCTGGCGGAAACCGCGCCGTCCCGTGCGGAGCTCCTCGAGGCGGGCTTCGAGGAGAACGCGCCGGAACCGGTCACCACCATCCCGCGCACACCGAAGCCGCGAGTCGAGCCGACGGCGGGCGTCGCGACGAAAAGCCAGGCCTATGCGGGCTGGTCCGTCATCGTGATCGCCGTTGTCGGGGTCCTGTTCGTGCTCGGCGTGATCGCCACCGCGTTGGCGCACGACTCGGCCCAGCCGATCCCGGCGACCGGCACGACGAGTCCGACGCCGTCGCCGCCGGCGTACCGGCCCACCCAGTGCTACCCCTTCCAGCAGCACTGCTGAACGGTCAATCCCGCACGGCACGGCCCAGTTTGGTCAGGCGCATGGCGTACTGCGCTCGGGCCAGCACATGCGTTCGCGAGGTGTCGATATGGGCGGTGAGCGTCGCCAACGCCGCGTCCACCGCACCGGACACCAGGTGTTCGGCGATCGCGATGTGCTCGGCGGTCATCGTGGCGATGCGTTCCGGAGTCGGCATGTCCAGCGTGCGCACCGGACGCACCCGGACGTGCACGGCGGTGAGCGCGTCGGCGAGCGCGGCGTTGCCCGCGGCTGTGAGCAGGGTGGTGTGGAAGTGTTCGTCGGCGGCCACCAGCGCGGGGCCCGGTTCGGGTGGGGCGTCGCGCAGTGCGCGCCAGGTGTCGAGTTCCGTGCGCACGAGATCCAGATCGTGCGTGGGCGCCTCGCCGGGCGGGGCCACGCGTTGCATGCCCCTGGCTTCCAGTACGAGCCGCAACTCGTAGAGGTGATCGAGTTCGTCGAGCCGGGGACGGTACGGGTAGAGGCCGTCGGCGAGCCGCTCGACCAGTCCGTCCGCTTGCAGTCGCGCCAGCGCCTCGCGCACCGGCGTGCGCGACACGCCGTACGCCTCGGCGAGGCGTTCTTCGCCGAGCCGTTCGGTCGGCACGATGGCTCCGGTGGCCAGATCCCGGCGCAACGAGTCGTACACCTGCTCGCGCAACGGAATCCGGCCCCTGTCGCGGGGCACGGCGGCGCTCAGATCGCCATCGCCGAGCGGACTTCGCGCTCGGCGCCCGCCCCACCCGCGCCCGTGGAGGTCACCCGGCCCGATCGCAGCACGTAGTAGCGCTGCGCCGCCTGCAATGCGAAGCCGATGTGCTGTTCGACCAGCAGCACGCTCAGCCCGCCGCGCCGGGTGAGATCGATGATGGTGCGCTCGATCTCGGCGACCACCGACGGCTGGATGCCCTCGGTCGGCTCGTCCAGGATGAGCAGCTTCGGCTCGGTGATCAGCGCCCGCGCGATGGCGAGTTGCTGGCGCTGGCCACCGGACAGCAGGCCCGCCTTCCGGGTGAGCAGCTCGCGCAGCGCGGGAAACAGGTCCAGCGATTCATCGATCAACGCCTTGCCCCGTTTGCGGCCGTCGGCGACCACTTGCAGATTCTCCGCCGTGGTCAGTTGCGGGAAACTTTGCTGTCCCTGCGGCACATACGCGATCCCGCGGCGCACCCGGCGCGACGGCGACAGTTTGGTGATGGTCTCCCCGTCGAACTCGATCCGGCCCGACTTCGTGCCGATCAGCCCGACGGCGGTGCGCAGCAACGTGGTCTTCCCCGCGCCGTTGTGCCCCATGATGGCGACCACGCTGTCGTCCGGGACGGTCACGGAGACGCCGTGGATCACCTCGGTGCGGCCGTAACCGGAGTGGATATCGGTGAGTTCAAGCATCACTGTCCCCTTTCTGGGGTGACTCCGGGCTCGGCGCGATCGACGCGTCCTCCAGCTCGGTCCCGACGGCCGCTGCGGTGCCGAGGTAGACCTCCTGGACTTTCGGGTCCGCCTGCACCTGTTCGACGGTTCCCTCGCTGAGCACCTTGCCGCCGGCCAGGACGGTGACCGAGGTGGCGAAGGCGCGCATGAAATCCATGTCGTGCTCGACCACGACGACCACCCGGTCGCCGCCGATGCGGCGTAACAGATTGCCGGTTTCCTCGCGCTCCTCGGCGCTCATCCCGGCCACCGGTTCGTCCAACAGCAGCACCGACGCGTTCTGCACCAGAAGCATGCCGATCTCCAGCCATTGCTTCTGCCCGTGTGCGAGCACCCCTGCGGGTTTGTCGCGCAGGTCGGCAAGGCCGGTGGTCTCCAGCGCCTCCTCGATCGCGGGCAGCACCGTCTTGCGGCGGCGCAGCATGGTGAGCGCCGAACGGCCGGCGCCCGCGGCGATGTCGAGGTTCTGCAGCACGCTGAGCTGCTCGAACACGCTCGCGGTCTGGAACGTTCTTCCGACACCGAGCCGGGCGATCCGGTGTACCTTCTGGCCGAGCAGTTCCACGCCGGTCTTCTGCGCGGAGCCGGTCGCCGGGACCAGTCCGGTGATCGCGTCGATGAGCGTCGTCTTGCCCGCCCCGTTGGGGCCGATGAGGAAGCGCAGATCGCCCTGCAACACCGTCAGATCGACGTCGGTGACGGCCTTGAAACCGTCGAAACTCACCGAGAGACCGCGGATCTCGAGGTACTCGCTGGACATTCCGGCGTTGCCGCCGAGCTTCGGTTCGTGCGTCGTCTCGGTCATCGCGATTCCACCTTCTCCGTCGCGGATTCCGGCAGCGCCTCGACCACCACCGTCGCGGGTGCGGGCGCGGAACGCCTGCTGTCCAGCAGGCCTTTCAGCATCGGCCACAATCCGGCCAGACCCGCCGGAACGAAACCGACCACCACGATGAACAGCACGCCTTGCAGATACGTCCACCCCGAGGGGAACTCCTCCGACAGCGCCGTCTGCGCCCACGCCACGCCGATCGCGCCGAGCACCGGCCCGAGCAGCGTGGTCCGGCCGCCGATCGCGACGCCGATGAGGAACGCGATGGACGGGACGACGCCGATGTCGGCGGGGGAGATGATGCCGACGATCGGGGTGAACAGGGCGCCTGCGATGCCCGCGAAGAACGCGGCGACCACGTAGGCGACGATCTTGACGTTCGCCGGATCGTAGCCCAGGAAACGTACCCGTTCCTCCTGATCGCGCACCGCGACGAGCAACTCGCCGTAGCGGCTGTGCATCAACTGCCGCACCAGCGCGACCACCACCAGCAGCGCGGCCGCGGCGAAGAAGAACAGCATGCGCCGGTTGACCGGGTCGGACAGCTTGAACCCGAAGAACGCGCGGAAATCCGACAGGCCGGTGAACCCGCCGATGCTCTGCTGACCGGTCAGCAGGATGGCCAGCGCGGCGGCCAGCGCCTGGCTGAGGATGGCGAAGTAGGCGCCCTTCACGCGGCGCTTGAAAACGCCGTAGCCCAGCACCGCGGCGATCAGAGCGGGCAGCACGAGGATGCCGATCAGCGCAACCGGAGCCGACGCGAACGGCTTCCAGAACGAAGGCAATTCGCGAATGCCCGCGATCTCCATGAACTCCGGCACGTCGTTGCCCAGCCGGGCGGCGTCGGCCATCTGCAGGTGCATAGCCATGATGTAGGCGCCGATGCCGAAGAACACACCTTGTCCCAGGGTGAGCATTCCGCCTCGGCCCCAAGCCAATCCGATGCCGACCGCGACGATCGCGAAGCACAGGAACTTCGCAAGCAGGTTGAGCCGGAAATCGCTGAGCAGGGCGGGCGCGATCGCGAACAACAGAACGGCGGCGACGGCGAATCCGGCCAGCGCGCCGAGCGAGGAGTGCGCGCGCCACCGTTGTATCAGCGTGGTCATGCCAGGCTCCTTGTCCGGACGGTGAACAGACCCTGCGGGCGGACCTGCAGGAAGATCACGATGACGACGAAGACGATGACCTTCGCGATGGACGCGGTGGTCGAGTATTCGATGTAGGAATTGAGCAGCCCGAGCGCGAACGCCGCGATCACCGTGCCTTTGATCTGACCGAGCCCGCCGATGACCACCACGAGGAACGCGTCGATCAGGTAACTCTGGCCGATGGTCGGGCTGGTCGAGCCGATCAGCGTCAGCGCCACACCGGCCACGCCCGCCAGGCCCGAGCCGATGAAGAACGTGCTGATATCCGTGAAACGACTGGATACGCCGGAGGTTTCGGCCAGGCCGCGATTCTGCACCACCGCTCGGATACGGCGGCCCAGCGGCGTCGTCTTGAGCACCGCGGCCAGCGCGGTCACCGCGACCACCGCGAGGACCAGGATGAAGATGCGCGTCTTCGGCACCACCGCGCCCAGGATCGTGACGCCGCCGCTGAGCCATTCCGGCGCGATCACGTTCTTGGCGGGTGCGCCGAAGATGTCGCGGGCCAATTGTTGCAGCACCAGGCCGACACCGAAGGTGACCAGCAGGGTGTCCAGCGGCCGGTCGTACATCCAGCGGATCAGGCCCATCTCCAACGCGGCGCCCAACAGTCCGCCGACGAGGAAACCGATCAGCAGGGAGATGACGAGCGAGACGCCCGCCGACGAGACCACCTTCTGCACAACATAAGTGGTGTAACAACCGGCCATGATGAACTCGCCGTGCGCCATGTTGATCACGCCCATCTGACCGAATGTCAGCGAGAGACCGAGCGCGGCGAGCAAGAGAATGGATCCCAGACTCAGCCCGGTGAAGAGCTGTCCGATCACAACATCCATGGGGAAGGCTCCTGTGTTGGATTTGCCGCGACTTCGTCGCGGCGTGTTCGCGGCCCCCTTGTGGCTCGCGTTTGCGCGACCGAGCCGCGAACGGCGCATGCTCGGTCTCGCTTCGCTCGAAACCTGGAGCTGAGGTGCGCTGGGCGCGTTCGGTGTGCGCCGGAGGATCTGGTGTTCGCCTACCAGTGGCTCTCTTCGTTCACCTCCGTGGCTAGCGCGGTGCGCGTTGAGCGCTTGTGACCAGGGACCGAAGCTGTGCCGGAAGCGGTATGGCCGAAAGCGGCATGCGCGGAATCGGTGGCCGTGCCCTGCGGCTAGTTGCCGCAGGGCCTGCGATGCCTGCGCCGGTCCGATGCTGTCCGCGGCCCCCCTCATTACGCGCTCCGCGTGACCGCCGTCGCGACTGTGTCGCCGGGCGGGCACCGGTAGCTGGGCCGCGGACAGCCGCGGACTACTTCAGGCCCTTGGCCCAGTCGTAGGACTTCAGGTAGGGGTCCGGCGTCACGGCCTTGCCGGAGTCCCACACGGTGTAGATCAGTCCGTCAGGGCGGATCTCGCCGATACGGGCGGTCTTGGTGATGTGGTGGTTGGCGCCGTTGATGGTGACCAGGCCCTCGGGCGCGTCGAACGTCACGCCGTCGGCGGCGGCCTGGATGTCCTCGACCTTGAACGACTTCGCCTTCTCGACGGTGTTCTTCCACAGATAGACCGACGCGTAGGCGGCTTCCATCGGGTCCGAGGTCGGCTTGTCGGCGCCGAAGGCGGCCTTGTAGTCGGCGACGAACTTCCGGTTCACCGGGCTGTCGACGGTCTGGTAGTAGTTCCACGCGGTGAGCTGGCCTGCGATGTTCTGCGCGCCGATGCCCGCCACTTCCTCTTCGGCGATCGAGACCGAGACCACCGGCATCTCGGCGGCTTTCAGGCCCGCGTTGGTGTACTCGCGGAAGAACGCGACGTTGGAGTCACCGTTGAGAGTGTTGAACACCGCGCCCGCCTTCGCGGCGCGAACCTTGTTCACGATGGTGGAGAAATCGGTGGAGCCGAGCGGGGTGTAGTCCTCGCCCTTGATCTCGATGCCGTTGGCGGCGGCGTACGCCTTGATCTCGCGATTGGCGGTCTGCGGGAAGACGTAGTCACTGCCCACCAGGTAGAGGGAGGTGATGCCCTTCTGCTTCAAGTAGTCCAGGGCCGGGACGATCTGCTGGTTGGTGGTGGCGCCGGTGTAGAAGATGTTCTTGCTGTCCTCCAGGCCCTCGTACTGCACGGGGTAGTAGAGCAGCGAGTTCAGGCTCTCGAACTTCGGCTTCATCGCCTTGCGGCTCGATGAGGTCCAGCCACCGAACACCGCGGCGACGCAGTCGGAGCTGATCAGCTTCTCGGCCTTCTCCGCGAAGGTCTTCGGGTCCGAGGCGCCGTCCTCTAGTACCAGGTCGATCTTCTTGCCGAGCACGCCGCCCGCGGCGTTGATCTGGTCGACCGCGAGCTTGGTCGAGTTGGCGACGGTGACCTCGGAGATGGCCATCGTGCCGGACAGGGAGTGCAGTGAACCGACCTTGATCGTGTCCTTCGACGTGTCGACGCAGGACGCGGCGCCCGAGCCGGTGGTCGAGGCGTCGTCCTTCGCGCCGCAGGCGGTCAGCAACAGGCCGGCGAGCGCGACCGCGGTGGGTACCGCCATCGCTCGCACCAAACGCCCGGAGCGATGGGTGGCACGGAAACTTGGCATGGGGCGAGCCCTTTCCTCATCAGGTATCGCGGCGGCGTCGGCAGGACGCCGCGTCGAACACCGCCGTCTTCGCCCCGCTCACGGCTGTAGACGGGGCTGTATACAACGGCTGTATTCGTGAAGGAACGGTAGACAGGAGTTGTTGCGCCGGAATATCTCTCGATGACAAGTCCGTTTCGTCTGTTTCGCCGATGTGAACCTTTCCTGCGAACGGCTGGTGAACAGTTGTGAGATCCCGGCAAACCCGCTGGCCGGGGCGGATGTGGCTACGGTTGCGTAGCGTCGCCGCGATACGGCACGCTTCGATTCGTACGACGTCTGAACCGTCCCATGCCGCGGCGGCGGGCCGCGGACTCGAGTCGAGGAGGACCAGGTGGGCCACTACAAGGCGAACCTGAGGGATATCGAGTTCAACCTGTTCGAAGTGCTCGAGCTGAACAAGCTGCTCGATACCGGGGCCTACGGCGACCTCGATTCCGACACCGTCCGGGAGATCCTGTCCGAGGTGAAGCGCTTGGCCGAGGGGCCGGTAGCGGACTCCTTCGCGGCGGCCGACCGCGATCCGGTCGTCTACGACGCCGCCACTTTCTCGATCTCTGTTCCGGAGCCGCTCCGTAGGACCGTCGTCGCCGTGCGCGACGCGGACTGGAGCAGGCTCGGCATGCCGGAGGGCATGGGCGGCACCCCGGCCCCCGCGACGCTGGTCTGGTCGGTCGCCGAGATGATCACCTGCGCCAATCCGTCGGCGTCGTTCTTCAACATGGGCCCGGTCATGTCGTCCGTGCTGTTCGAGGTCGGCACCGAGCAGCAGCGGCACTGGGCCACGCTCGGATTCGAGAAGGGCTGGCAGGGCACCATGGTGCTGACCGAGCCCGACGCCGGTTCCGACGTCGGCGCCGGGCGCACCAAGGCGATCAGGCAAGAGGACGGCTCCTGGCACATCGAGGGTGTCAAGCGCTTCATCTCCGGCGCGGAAGTCGGTGACACCGCCGAGAACGTCTTCCATCTGGTGCTGGCCCGTCCCGAGGGCGCCGGGCCGGGCACCAAGGGGCTGTCGCTGTTCTACGTGCCCAAGTTCCTCTTCGACCCCGAGACTTTGGCACTCGGCGACCGCAACGGCGTGTACGTCACCGGGGTCGAGCACAAGATGGGCCTGAAGTCCTCGCCCACCTGCGAGTTGACCTTCGGCGGCCACGGCACGCCCGCCAAGGGCTGGCTGGTCGGTGACGTGCACAACGGCATCGCGCAGATGTTCCAGGTGATCGAGAACGCGCGCATGATGGTCGGCGTCAAATCCTCCGGCACCCTGTCGACCGGTTACCTCAACGCGCTGACCTACGCCAAGGAGCGCGTTCAGGGCGCGGATCTGACGCAGATGACCGACAAGGCCGCGCCGCGTGTGGCCATCACCCAGCACCCGGACGTCCGACGTTCGCTGGCCATGCAGAAGGCGTACGCGGAGGGTTTGCGGGCGGTGTATCTGTACACCGCCGCCCATCAGAACGCCGATGTGGCGCAGCTCGTTTCGGGCGCCGACCCCGAGCTGGCGCACCGGGTGAGCGATCTGCTGCTGCCGATCGTCAAGGGAGTCGGTTCGGAGCGGGCCTACCAGTACCTGACGGAATCGTTTCAGACCTTGGGCGGATCCGGATATCTCCAGGACTACCCGATCGAGCAGTACATCCGGGACGCGAAGATCGACTCGCTGTACGAGGGCACCACCGCCATCCAGGCGCAGGACTTCTTCTTCCGCAAGGTCATTCGCGACCAAGGTGTGGCGCTCGGCCACGTCAACGCGCGGATCGCGGCGTTCCTGGACGCCAAGACCGGGCGGTTCGACACCGAACGCGAACTACTGCGCACGGCCGCCGAGGACGTACAGGCCATGGCCGCCTCGCTCACCGGCTTCCTGATGGCCGCCCAGCAGCAGCCCACCGAGTTGTACAAGGTGGGTCTTGGTTCGGTGCGTTTCCTGCTGGCGGTCGGCGATCTGCTCATCGGCTGGCGGCTGCTGGTCCAAGCGGAGATCGCGGCCGCCGCGCTGGCCGCCGACGCACCGGAGAAGGACCGCGCTTTCTACGCCGGAAAGGTCGCCGTCGCGAGCTTTTTCGTCAAGAACGTGCTGCCGACGCTGAGCGCGGTGCGCGGAATCGTCGCGACGCTGGACAACGACATCATGAACCTCGAAGAAAGTGCGTTCTAATCGGCCGCGACTTCGTCGCGGCGTGTTCGCGGCCCTCTTGTGGCTCGCGTTTGCGCAGCCGCCGCTTGCTCCTTCGTCGCCTACGCGACGGCCCCGCAAACGCGAGCCGGGCCGCGAACGGCGCATGCTCGGTCTCGCTTCGCTCGAAAGACGTAGTTGTGGTGCGCTGGGCGCGTCGAGTCTCGGGCCTCGGCATCGAGTGCGCTGTTCGGGCGGGTGATGTCGCTCGCGGCGGGTTCAGGGTTCGGGCTGGGACAGGAGTTTGAGCACCACGGGACGGGACAGGGTGCCGGAGACCTGACGGGCGAGGTGGTTGGCGCTCGCGCCCGCGGCGTGGGCGGCGCGTAGGGCGGTAGCGAGTTCTTCGCGGGCGGCGTCGGCGGCGGCTTGGGCGTCGCGGAGACGCTGGGCGGCTCGGTCGACTCCGGCCGCCTCGTCGTCGGCGGTCAAGTCATTGACCAGCTCGACCTCGGGCAGGCGTGCTTCCCGTTCGCCGGGGGCCGCGTCGCGGCGCATCGCCGCCCTGGCGAACTCCATCAGGAACGCGCGGGTGGCGTTCCCATCCTCCGCGGCGGCCTCGCCGAGCAGCAGTTTGGTGGTCTGCGGAACGGCGAGTGACCAATTGGCCAGGCCGCACAGGGCCAGCAGCAGGCGGCCCGCGTTCGCGGAGTCCACGTCGAACTGTTCCTGCGCGCGATCGAATTTGCGCACGTAGTGCGCGGCGCGCCAGCCGTCGATGTCGTGCGCGTCGGCGCCGCGATGCAGTGCCTCCCAGAGCATCAGGCGCAGTAGCTGGGGGTTGTCCCGGTGATAGTCGTACAGCTTGCCGACGTACGCGCCGGGTTCGGTGTCGGCCAGCGGCTTCACCACGTCGATGAACTCGCGCAGGGTGTCGATCAGGATGACGTCGAACAGCTTGTCCTTGCTGCCGAACAGTCCGTAGATGCGTTCCTTGTTGACACCCGCCGCGTCCGCGATCCGGTCGACCCGCGCGCCGGCCAGCCCGTGCTGCGCGAACTCGTCGCGGGCGGCGCGCAACAGGGCCTGCCTGGTCGCGTCACTGCGTTTCATCGTGGCGGTCATGACGGACACTTTACCATTCCATTAAACCAACTATTTGGTTGACAACGCGGCTCGCCAGGGCCTACCTTCGACCCATGGCAATGCCCACTCTTCAGTCCGTGGCTCCGGTCCGGACGCGCACCCGAGTCGTCTCGTCGCGTGCCCACACCGGGCGCACCCTGCCCTTCTTCGTCTTGGCCGCACTGCTGGCGACCGGCCAGATGTACGTTCCGATCCCACTTTTCACCGCCATGCGGGCCGACTGGAGCGTCGGTCCCGCCGTGATGACCTGGATCATCAGCGCGTTCGCCTTCGGCTACGCCGGCGGCTTCGTCCTGTTCGGGCCGCTGTCGGATCGCTATGGGCACCGCCGGGTGCTCGTCACCGGGATGCTGGTGGCCGCAGCGGTCACACTATTGACCGGTTTGGCGTTCAGCGCTCCACTGGCCGTCGGCCTGCGGGTGGCGCAGGGGCTGGTGGTCGGCTCGATCCCGCCCGCGATCATGGCCTACGTGGCGACCCGCATCGCTCCCGCACACCGTGCCGTGGCCACCATGTCCGTGGCCACGTCGTTCCTCGCGGCGACGGTGGTCGCGCAGATCGTGTCGCAGTGGATGGTCGCCGCATTGCCGTGGCGCACCGTGTTCGTCGCCTCCTCGGCCGCTTTCGCCGTGCTCGCGCTGGTGTTGCGGTCCGCGCTGCTGGCCGACGCGCCCACCGGCCGGGACAAGCCGCTGCGGCACAGCTACGCCGCCATTCCGGCGGTGCTGCGCATCCGGGCGCTGGTGCCGATGCTGATCGCGGGCGCGATGAGCATGGCGGTGATGGTCGGGGTGTACACCGGCCTCGAACTGACCGGAGTGGTTCGAGGCGCGGGCGAACTACTCGCGCTGCGTGCGGGCGCGCTGCCGGTGATGGTGGCGCTTCCCCTGCTCGCGGTGCCGCTGGCCCGGCTGTCCAAGCACGGTCAGATCGCGCTGGGCGTGCTGATCGCCGCCGCGGCGATGGTGGTCGCGACCTTCGAGGGAACTCACCCGGCCGTGCTGGCCGTGCTGCTCGCCGTTCTGGTCGGCGGCCTGGGCATCATCGCGCCGGCCGTGCTGCAGAGCGCGGGTGAACTGGGCGGTGAATCCCGCGCGGCCGCGATGTCCGTCGCGATGTTCTCCTTCTACGTGGGCGCGACCATCGGCCCGCTGGTCGCTGCCGCCGCGGCGCCCCACGGCTTCGCGACCCTCGCCTGGACGCTGGCCCTGTTGCTCGTCGCCGCACTGGGTATGACGGGGATCGGTCTCCGCATGCAGAGGTCGACGGCCGCCTGAGCGAACAGGATGTCCGGCCGGTATCGGTGCTCCGATACCGGCCGGATGTTCGTTCAGGGACGGTGCCGCAACGAAATCACCTGAGCTGTCAGCATTTTTTCGGGCTCCGGACCATTCCAGACCACTTCGATTTCGGTGTCGTGATATTCCCGGGCCACGTCGCGCAGCATCGCGACCGCCGCGGCGCGCGCCTGCTCCGGTGCGGCATCAGCGGCGATCTGCGCCAGCCGACCGCAGAGCATCCCGCCCCGCGTGTCCAGGACGCTGTGCCGCCAACCTTCCGGCGTCGCGATCAGCACGATCGACGCGGGCATGGGGTACCGCGAATCGCCGGCCATAGCGACAACCTACGGAACCGGTGGGACTACTTCAGCACGTACGGCGATACGGAGCTGCGGTGTTCGCTGATGTCGAGCACTTTGCCCAGGGGTGGGAAGGCGCGCTGCGGGCAATTGGCGCGTTCGCAGACTCGGCAGCCCGCACCGATCGGCGTCGGCTGCACTTCGTCGAGATCGATGCCGTCGGCGTAGATCACGCGGGCCGCGTGCCGCAATTCGCAGCCGAGACCGATGGCGAAGGTTTTGCTCGGCTGGCCGAAGCGGGTGGCGCGGCGTTCCACCGTGCGCGCCACCCAGAGGTATTTGCGGCCGTCGGGCATCTGCGCGATCTGGGTCATGATCTTGCCCGGGTAGGCGAAGGTCTCGTAGACGTTCCACAGCGGGCACGTGCCGCCGCTGGCGGAGAAGTGGAAACCGGTGGCGGACTGGCGCTTGGACATGTTGCCCGCCCGGTCCACCCGCACGAACGAGAACGGCACGCCGCGCAGCGACGGCCGTTGCAGCGTGGAAAGCCGGTGGCAGATGGTCTCGTAGCTCTGCGTGAAGAACGCCGACAGCCGCTCGATGTCGTAGCGGAAGTCCTCGGCGACCTCGTGGAAATGCGTGTACGGCAGCACCGTCGCCGCGGCGAAGTAGTTGGCCAGCCCCAGCATGGCCAGCTTGCGGGCGTCCTCGGAGGCGAAATTGCCTTCCTCGACCAGCTTCTCCAGCAGCTCGCCGCACTCGAAGTAGGCCAGCTCGGCGGCCAGTTTGAAGGTTCGCTGCCCGCCGGACAGGTGCGGCGCGATCTCCAGGGTGCGGGTCTGCGGGTCGTAGCGGTGCAGCACGCCTTCGCCGAGATCGATGCGCTCGATGATCCGTACGTCGTGGGCGCGCAGAATCCTGGCGATCTCGCTGTTCACGTCGCCGCCGTGGAAACGGATGCGCGCGGTGAGATCCTCGGCGGCGGTGTCCAGCTCGTGGATGTAGTTCTGGCGCTGGTAGAAGTAGTCGCGCACCTCCTCGTGCGGCTTGCTGATCGCGCCGCTGCCCGCGCCGTCGGCGAACCGGTCCTCGGTGGCGGCGGCCAGCTGGGCGGAAGTGTTGCGGTAGCGGTTGTGCATGTTGACCAGCGCGCGGGCCATGCTCGGGTGCGCCGAGACGATATCCGCGATCTCCTGGGCGTCGGCCTCGATGCCCAGCTCCTCGTCCATCACGACCTCTTGCAGTTCCGCGATGAGCCGGGTGTCGTCCTGAGCGGAGAAGAAGGTCGTGTCGACGCCGAACACGTCGCTGATCTTCAGCAGCACCGGCACGGTGAGCGGGCGCACGTCGTGCTCGATCTGGTTCAGGTAACTCGCCGAGATCTCCAGCTGCTGGGCCAGCGAGACCTGGCTCAGTCCGCGTTCGGTCCGCAGTTGACGCAGCCGAGCGCCGACGTAAGTCTTGGCCATGCGTCCAGCTTATGGGTGCTTTCGCATCCGTGCCAATTTCCGATTAACACTCCTCGCGGACAGGTGTCGTACCCGGCGGCTACCGTCGGCAGGGTGTTGTTCTCGGATGTCGTGCTGGCCTCGGAGACCGTGCGGGCGACCAGGTCACGCAAGACGAAGATCGCGACGCTCGCCGCGCTGCTGACCGCGGCCGCGCCGGAGGAGCTCGTGCCCGTGGTCGCCTGGGCGTCCGGCGAACTGGCACAGGGGCGGATCGGTACGGGGTGGCGCACGCTCACCACGCTCGACCACGCACCCGCGCCGGTGCCCACGCTCACCGTGTCGGCGGTGCACGCGGCGCTCAGCGAGCTGGCCGTTGTCTCCGGCGCCGGTTCCGCGGCCAGGCGCAAGGAGCTGCTCGCGGCGCTGTGGTCCGCGGCGACGGCGAACGAGCAGGGCTTCCTGGTACGCCTGCTCACCGGGGAACTGCGCCAAGGAGCGCTCACCGCCCTGGTCGCCGAAGCCGTGGCGGTCGCCGCGGACGTGCCGCCCGATGCGGTGCGCCGGGCGTACATGTTGTCGGGCCGCCTGCCGGTCACCGCCGTCGCGGCGCTCACCGGCGGGGCCGCGGCGCTCGCGGAGTTCCGGCTCGAAGTCGGTCGTCCGATCCAGCCCATGCTCGCCTCGCCCGGTGCGACGCTGGACGAGGCGCTGCTCGAGTTCCATGGCGAGGTGAGCGTCGAGCACAAACTGGACGGCGCGCGCATTCAGGTGCACCGGGACGGCGACCGGGTCCGGATCTTCACCAGGACGCTGCGCGAGATCACCGCAGGCGTTCCGGAACTCGTCGAGCTGGTCGCGGGCCTGGACTGCACGAGCGTCGTGCTGGACGGGGAGACGCTGGCGCTCACCGACGCCGGACGGCCGCGTCCGTTCCAGGAGACCATGAGCCGGTTCGCCGAGGTGAGCTCCACTAGGGAGTTGCTGCTGCATCCGTACTTCTTCGACTGTCTGCACCTGGACGGGCAGGACCTGCTCGACGCTCCGCTGTCCGAGCGGCGCGCCGCGCTGACGAAGGTGGCCGCCGAGCACACCATTCCCGCGCTGCTGCGGCCGGATGCCGATGCGGCCGCGGAATACTTCGACGCCGCGCTGGCCGCGGGGCACGAGGGCGTCATGGTCAAGTCGTTGACCGCGCCGTACGCGGCGGGCAGACGGGGCCGGGCCTGGCAGAAGATCAAGCCGACGCACACCCTCGACCTGGTCGTGCTCGGCGCGGAATGGGGCTACGGCCGCCGCACGGGCTATCTGTCGAACCTGCATCTCGGCGCGCGCGACCCGGAGGGCGGCGAGCCGGTCATGGTGGGCAAGACCTTCAAAGGACTCACCGACGCGCTGTTGCGGTGGCAGACCGACGAATTCCCCCGCCACGAGCGCTCGCGTGATCAGCACACCGTGTACCTGTGGCCGGAACTCGTCGTCGAGATCGCGCTGGACGGCGTGCAGGTCAGTTCCCGCTACCCCGGCGGTGTCGCTCTGCGTTTCGCTCGTGTGGTGCGGTATCGCCCCGACAAAGAACCCGCCGACGCGGACACCATCGATACCATTCGGGCACTACTGCCGTGATGTGAAGCGTGGTCGCTCCCGCGCCGGGCGCGTGTCGGGCGTGCCGAGCACGTCGAGCCACTGTAAGTATGGGCAGCGCAAGGTTCCGGATGGCCCCCACAACGCAGTGGTCCGGCCGGTTCGTGCTTCCGGACAAGGAATCGGCGGGCGGGTGGGATGATGCGAAAATCGCTGTGCGGACGGTATGTCCTGCTGTTGGCGGCACTCCTGGGCGCCTTGGCGGTGAGTGCGGTCGGTACGCCCGTGCGGGCGAATCCGATCGAGCAGTTCCTCACGCCGTCGCGCGAGTATCCGGGAATCCTGCCCACGCCGCTGGACGATCCCTTCTACACGCCGCCGCCGGGCTTCGAGAGCCTGCCTCCGGGAGCGATTCTCGCGTCCCGTGCGGGCGGAACGGGCCTGACCGCGTTCCCGTTGCGGTCGACCGAACTGTTGATCCGGTCCACCGATTCGAAGGACCTGCCGGTGCCCGTGGTCGCGACATTGCTCGTGCCGCAGGCCCCGTGGAACGGACCGGGGCCGCGTCCGGTGCTGTCGTTCAATGCCGCGATCGACTCGCTCGGGCATCGGTGCGCACCGTCCTACAAACTCAGGAACGAGCCGACAGCCGAGTTCTGGGCCGCCCAGATTCCGCTGTCCAAGGGCTACGCCGTGCTCGTGCCCGACCATCAGGGCCCGCGGCAGGCGTACGCGGCGGGACTGATGGCCGGGCACGCGGTGCTCGACTCGATCCGGGCGGTGGTGAACACGCCGGAGTTCGGGTTGCGACCGGAAGCGCCGACCGTGGTCACCGGATACTCCGGCGGCGCCATCGCGAGCGGATGGGCCGCACAACTGGCCCCGCGATACGCGCCCGAGCTGAATCTGGTGGGTGCGGCGTTCGGCGGTGTCCCCGCCGACTTCGACATGCTGCTGTCCACCATGAACGGACGCAACGCCGCGTCCGGAGTTTTCCTGGCCGCCACCCTCGGACTGGCGCGAGAGTACCCCGAGCTGCTCGGCCTGATGAACGACGACGGCTGGCGGCTGGCTCAGGTCGGCAAGGACCTGTGCATGACCGCGGAGGAATTCGGCGGCGCCCTGGCGCCCATTCCGGTGCAGGCGCTCACCCATGCCGCCGCGCCCACCGACCTGCCGATGGTCAGGGAGATCCTGGCCGCCAATCGGCTGGGTGCGAGCGCGCCGACGGTGCCGGTGTTCCTGTATCACGCCACGCACGATCCGTGGGTGCCGCTGGCCGGTGCGGAGAAGCTCTACGCGGACTGGTGTGGCGCCGGAACGCAGGTGGATTTCCAGGTCCATTTCGGCGAGCACTTCCTCGTCGGACTCAGCGGCATCCCCGGCGCCAACTCGTGGATCGATGACCGGTTCGCCGGTCGGCCCGTCGCCCCACACTGCACCCGGACCGGCTGACCAGGACGGATCAGACTAGTACACGGAGGCCGGACGAAGTTCCGGTAACCGGCATGACTGTGCCGTCCGGGGGTGCAGCACACTGGAGGCGTGACCGTCGAATTACTGGTTCTCCTGATCGTCATCGTCACGGCGCTCGCATTCGATTTCACCAACGGCTTCCACGACACCGCCAACGCCATGGCGACCTCGATCGCCACCGGCGCGCTCCGGCCGCGGGTGGCGGTCGCGCTCTCGGCGGCGCTGAACCTGGTCGGCGCGTTCCTGTCGGTGGCCGTCGCCGCCACCGTGGCGAAGGGCATCGTGCGACTCGACGCCGTCGGAGGCCAGGACCTGATCGTCATCGTGTTCGCCGGCCTCGTCGGCGGAATCCTGTGGAACCTGCTCACCTGGCTGTTCGGCCTGCCGTCGAGTTCGTCGCACGCGCTGTTCGGCGGTCTGATCGGGGCGACGCTGGCCGCGCTCGGCTGGAGCGGGGTGATCTGGGCGTCCGGGTCGGACGGCGTGGTCACCAAGATCATCTTGCCTGCGGTACTCGCGCCCATCGTCGCCGCGCTGATCTCGGCGATCGGCACGTGGCTGGTGTACCGGATCACGCGCGGCGCCGAGGAGGGCAAGGTCACCGAGGGATTCCGCTGGGGCCAGATCGGCTCCGCCTCGCTGGTCTCGCTGGCGCACGGCACGAACGACGCGCAGAAGACGATGGGCGTGATCTTCCTCGCGCTCGTGGCGCACGGGACGCTCACCAAGGACGACGACCTGCCGCTGTGGGTGATGGCCGCGTGCGCCCTCGCCATCGCGGCGGGCACCTACCTCGGCGGCTGGCGGATCATCCGGACGCTGGGCAAGGGCTTGGTCGAGATCGACTCGCCCCAGGGGCTCGCGGCGGAATCCGCCTCGGCCGCGATCATCCTGACCTCCGCCCACTTCGGGTTACCGCTGTCCACCACGCAGACCGCGACCGGCTCCATCCTCGGCACCGGCCTGGGCAAGGGTGCCGAGGTGCGCTGGGCCGTGATGGGGCGCATGGTGGTCGCATGGCTGCTCACGTTGCCGCTGGCGGCGGTCGCCGGGGCGATCTGCTGGGGCATCGCCCACGTCATCGGCGGACTGGCCGGGGTGCTGGTGGTCTTCGCCCTGCTGGTCGGGTTGTCGACGCTGATGTACCTGCGGTCGCGGCGCGATCCGGTGCACACCGGCAACGTCAACGAGTGGCCGGGCGAGGGGGCCGACCCGTCCGCGGTCACGCCGGTCACGGACGATCGGACCGCGCCGCCTGCGGGCGGCCGGACCACGTCGGCGGACTCCAACCGCTCCGCCCAGGTGTAGGAGGACCAGGCGTGCACACTCTCGTCACCAATCTGAACGCCCTGTGGAAAGTCATCGTGGCCGGGCTGGTGCTGGGCGCCGGTCTGCCGATGATCTTCGCGATCGGGGTGCGGTTCTGGTCGATGACCGCGACCACCGACGCGGGCACGGTGCGGCGTAACTATCCGGCCCTCGCGGTCGCGCTTGCCTGCTTCGTGCTGGTCGTCGTTGCGATCGTCACCGGCATTCTGTACACGGCGAAGGCGTTCCTGGCGGCCAAATTCGGCATCCATCTGTTCGGGCAGGCGTAAGGAGTGCCAGCGTGACCGATCCAGTGAAACCAGCCCCGGTTCGGCCGAAACTGCTCGGCAAAGTCGTGGGTTGGCTGCGCGCGGGCTACCCGCAGGGCGTGCCGCAGTCGGACTACGTGGCGTTGTTCGCCGTGCTGCACCGGCACCTCACCGACTACGAGGTGGTCGCGATCGCCGAGGAACTGGTCGCTTCGAACTCGGGCAGCGAGATCACGCACACCGAGATCGAGGAGGCCATCGCGCGGCTCGCCAAGGAGCAGCCGGACGAGCATGACGTGGCTCGCGTCGCGTCCCATCTGGCCGCCGGCGGCTGGCCGCTGGCCGATCCGCCCGCCGATTCCGACTGACCCGAGCCGCCGCCGATGCCTCCCTTCCTGCACGCGATCATCAGCTGGCTGCGGGTGGGATACCCGGACGGGGTCCCGGAAGCCGACTACATCCCGCTGCTCGCCCTGCTGCGCCGCCGCCTGTCCGACGCGGAGGTGGCCCGGATCGCCGCCGAGCTGGCCGGCTCCGGCGGCGCGGACATCGACCAGACCGACATCCAGGTGATGATCACCAAGATCACCAACGACATGCCGTCCGAAGCCGACGTGGCGCGGGTGCGCGCCCGGGTCGAGGCCAATGCGTGGCCGGGCGAGGACTGATCACGGGTGTCCGCGCGGGCCGCTGAGATAGGGGAGGCGGCGCACGCCCGCCGCGACCTCGTAGGCGAGATCTTCATAGCCCAGCGACAGTTCGGCGAGGCGCTCCCAGGCGTTGTGCACGGCCCATTCCGGCGCGCCGGAGAGGATGTCGTACGCGCTGGCGGAGAACTGCGCGAGCCGATCGACCACCATGCCCACGGTTTCGGTGTGCATGTGTGCGCCGCCGTGCGGCGGTGACGTCTCGGTGGCGACCCAGCGGTCGATGACGAGCACGAGGCGGGCGCGGTGCCGGTCGATCTCGTTCGTCCCGCCCGGTGCACAGCGCAGGCGGCGCTGGTGTAATCCCGCGAGTAGGTGAGCCGACTCCAGGACTGGGTGGGCGCGATGCGGCGCGATGCGGCAAGCCTTCAGGACGAGCTCTTTGGTGGGCAGCGGTTCCACTGCGTCAACCCCCTGGATCGAATTTTCGCGCCGGGCGTCACCTGAAGGATCATCGGCGATGCCGCCCGCCCGGACGCGGCAATCGGAACCGAGTGCGCAACGGCGCGGTGTCCCACGGCGATTCGAGGACGACGAGGCCGACCGCTTCCAGCGCGGTGAGCCCGACGGGGCGCACCAACTCCTCCGTCAGCGAAACCATCTCCGCCGCTTGGATAGCCGCCGTCGCCTGCTCGGTGTTCACCATCCGGCCACGCAGATAGGACACCACCCACGCGTCGTCACTGACCCGCCGCGCCTGATGCGGCGTCCGATCGCTCACGATCCACATGCGGTCGACGACGTGCACGGACATCAGAACCCCCTCCCCGCCGGAGCGGGTTCTGTCGAAAGCCCCCGCTGTGATGCGCAACACAAGAAGCGTAGGCGCGACAGTGCGATAGGTCAAGTTGACCAGTCCATTTGACAAACTCGACCGCCTGTGGATCCGGGTACGGTCATCTGCACGAACAGCCGGAGCCGGAAGGACGCATCGGACGATGGCACCACTCTCGCCCACGGTGGCGCGCTGGGAGCTCATGCTCCGGATCAAGCGCCGCCGCACCGAGTTCGACGTCTCCGCGTCCGTCATCGCCAAGGAACTCGGCTTCACGTTGTCGTATTGGTCGAAGGTGGAGAAAGAACGCGTCCTGGCCGAGGACAAGCTGCGAAAGTTGATGAGCTTGCTCGAATTCGACCAGGACGAACGTGCGGAGATGTTGCGGCTCCGCGACATCGCGAAGCGACGCGGCTGGTGGTCGGAGTACGCGGAGTTGTTGTCGGACGAGGTGATCCGCCTCTACGGGTTGGAGCATGGGGCGCAGAGCATTCGGACTTACACGAGCATCTTGGTCCCAGGTCTGCTGCAAACCGAGGACTACGCGCGGGCGGTGATCGCCAACGACCGCGCGCGGATTCGGCAAGTGGAAATCGATCGCTGGGTAGAGGTCCGCCTGCGGCGCCAGAAACGACTTACCGAATTAGAGCCGCTGCAGGTCACCGCGATCGTCAACGAGGCCGCGCTGACTCAGCGCACCGGAGGCGAGACTGTCTTGGAAGGCCAGTTGCGCCACTTGCTATCGATTACCGAGACGCATGCGGACACGGTCGACATTCGTGTCATACCCTTCGACGCGCCGGGCGGCGTGCTGCTCAGCGGTGCGTCGTTCCACCTCCTCGGGTTCGAGAATGCACTCCTACCCGACGTGGCGTGGACCGAGACGCTGATCCATCTCGGGGTGATCGAGGAGAGCGAACCGGTGCGCCACCTCGCGACCATGTTCGCTACCACTCTCGCCGAGCACGCCCTCTCGCAGAACGAGTCCATAACGTTGATCGAACGCAGACTCGCCGCGTTGTAGCGTGATCGGTATGGGGAGCGCGGGCCGCTGGTTCAAGTCATCACATTCGAACGACAGCACCGCCTGTGTCGAAGTGTGTTTCGACAGCGCCTTGGTGCTGGTTCGGGACAGTAAGTTCCGAGGAGAGCCGGACGCGTCGCCCACGCTGGCGTTCACGCCGACCCAGTGGGAAGGATTCACCTCCGCGATCCGCACCGCCGACCTCACCTGACACGTCTCCCAGCAGACTCTCAGCTTCACGACACCCATAACACAGCTCCATCCGGAAGAGTGTTCCCGTCGATGCGAAGCGATCCATCGACAGCTTCACCGGTGGGCAACTGCCCTGCCCACCACTGGAACCGGCCGGCGGCGCAGCCCCCTCGCATGCGTCGCCGGCCGCTCAGGTCCACGAGTGGCACATGGCTGCGGCAGAACGCGAGAGGACCTCTTCGTGGTGTACCACTCGTGAGTCAGGCGAGGAGGTGGAGGAAGTGTTCGACTTCGGACTGGATGGCGGTGCGGGCGGGGGTGAGGTATTCGCGTGGGTCGGAGAGGTCGGGGGCTGCGGCTAGGCGGGCGCGGATGGCGGCGGTCATCCGGATGTTGAGGCGGGTGGCGATGTTGATCTTCGTCATGCCGTGTTCGACGGCGGCGCGCAGGCCGTGATCGGGGACGCCGGATGAGCCGTGTAGCACGAGGGGGACCGGGACCTTCGCGGCCAAGTGGGCGATGAGGTCGTTGTCGAGTTCGGCGGTGCGGGTGTGCATGGCGTGCGAGGAGCCGACGGCGACCGCGAGTGCGTCGACGCCGGTAGCGGTCACGAATTCGACCGCCTCGTCGGGATCGGTGCGTGCGCCGGGCGCGTGGGCGCCGTCCTTGCCGCCCACCTCGCCGAGCTCGGCCTCGATGTGCACACCGCGCTCGTGGCACCAAGCGGTGATCGCGGCGGTGGCGGCGCGGTTGTCGGCGTAGTCGAGGGCCGAGCCGTCGTACATCACCGAGCGGATGCCGAGATCGACGGCGGCATGGATCAATTCGGTGCTGGTGGCGTGGTCGAGATGCACCGCGATCGCGGCCTCACTGTCGGCGGCGATGCGCAGGCAGGCCAGTGCCAGCGGGGCGATGCCGCGGTGATGGCGCGCGGTGTTCTCCGACAGTTGCAGCACCACCGGCTTTCTCGCCGATTCCGCGGCGGCCGCGATCGCCTCGGCATGCTCGAGGGCTATCACGTTGAAGGCGCCGAGTCCGCCGGGGCGGGCCGTGGCGATCAGATCCGGTATCGAGGTCAGCGGCATGGTTGCGTGCTTTCAAGGGCGAGCGGCGTACAGGGTTTACGGCGGAGGCGCGACCGGATGCGTTGGGGACCGGCTTGCGCGTCCGTGGCCGGCTCGCCGCATGCCGAGGTCGTCGGCGGGTGAACGCGGCATGTGGTTCGCCATCCGAGCCGCGTAAGCGACCAGGGTCGCGGGATCGCCCGGCTCGCCCGCATCGCGGGAGCGTTCCGCACGTTCGCGCGCAGCGGCGAACCGGCTCGGCCGTCATGGAGAAGTCTTCTGCGGTGTGGAGATGTCCAGTTCCCGAACCTGGACGGTCGGGGCGAGGCGGGTGCGCAGGGAGCGGTCGATCTCGCCGGCCACCGGAACCACCACGGCGGCCGCGGAGGTCGCGACCACGTCGGCGAGCAGGGCGGCCCAGTCCGGGCGCGATTCGGAGGAAAGGGCGGCGATCACCGCCGCCACCGCGGCATCGCCCGCGCCGGTGGGGTTTCCGGCGAGCGGTTCGGCGAGCGCCCCGGTCCACGCGCCGTCGGCGGTCACCGCGACGATCCCCTCGGGACCGCGGGTCGCGATCAGGGCGCGCACTCCGTTGTCGATCAGCGGCTTCGCGGCGATGACGATGTCGTCGGCGGTCGTCGGCCGGGTGCCGATGAGGCGCTGTAATTCGGTCTCGTCCGGAGTGAGCACGATGCCGGGCACCTGGGCGGCCAAGCGCAGCGCTTCGCCGTCGACGTCGCAGATGGTGGGCACGTCGGCCGCGATGGCGGTGCGGGCGATCTCGGCGGGCAGGGAGGGTTCGATGCCGCCGGGCAGCGACCCGGAGATGACCAATCCGGCGATTTCCGGGAGCAGTCCCGCCACCCGGACCGACAACTGTTCGGCGGCATGCGGATTGGAGACTCGCGCACCCGGCTCCCAGAGCGCGGTGGCCGTGCCGTCCTCGGATTCGCTGATCACCACGGTGCGGCGCACCCAGGGCAGCGCGTGCACGAAGTCGACCGGCATCTCCAGTTCGGCGGCGGCCGCGAAGGCGTGGTCGGAGAACCCGGTGGCCCTGGCGTACTTGCCGAGCTGATTCAGTACCCGGGTCACGTTGATGCCCTTGCCGCCGATGCGCTGCTCCACCGACCGGACCCGGTGGGCCTGCCCGCGTTCGAAGCGTTCGACGCGATAGGTCATGTCGTACGCGGGATTCATTGTCACGGTGAGGATCACTTCAACCACTGTCCACGTCTGAGCACCCCACGCAAGTGGAGATTGTCACGGACTGTCAATATGTCGGCGAAATAGCCGGGCCGCAGGTCACCGACGTCGGCGAGCCCGAGCGCGGCGGCCGGAACGGAGGTGGCCGCCAGGACCGCCGCGCGGAGCGGGACGCCGGCGTCGCGCACGGCCCGCGCGACGCATTCCAGCAGGGTGCTGACGCCGCCCGCGATCGAGCCGTCCGCGATGCGCGCCACGCCGGCACGGACCGTCACCGGCTGCGGACCGAGCTGGTACTCGCCGTCGCCGAGCCCCGCGGCCTGCATGGCATCGGTGACCAGCGCGACTCGCCCCGGCGCGGTCGCGAACACCAGCGCGGCGAAGCCCGGATCCACGTGCACGCCGTCGCCGATCAGCTCCACCGTCACGTCACCGCCCGCGGCGGCCGCCAGCGCCGCGGCGACCGGGCCCGGGTTCCGGTGATGCAGCGGTGGCATGCCGTTCGCCAAGTGCGTCACGAGGCTTCCTGATCCTTTGGGGGCCAGCGCGTTCCGGAACGACGTGTAGTCGGTGTCGCTGTGGCCGAGCGCGACCACCACGCCGTTGTCGGTCAGCCGCCGCGCGACGGCCGCGTAGCCGGGACGTTCCGGCGCGAGCGTCATCGCGCGCAGGTGCGCGCCACCCGCTTCCAGCAGCCGGTCGGTCAACCCGAGATCGGGGTCGCACAGATATCGCGGGTCCTGCGCCCCGCAGCGCGCCTCGGACAGGAAGGGTCCCTCGACGTGGATACCGCCGAGCGCGCCTTCCTCGGCGAGTTCGCGCAAGGTGGCGGTCTGCGCCACCATTTCCGCGGCGGGGCCGGTGACCACGCTCGCCACCACGGTGGTCGAGCCGCGCGCATGGTGCGATTGCGCCGCCGCGCGGGCCTGCTCACCGCGCACGGTATCGAACCGGTACCCGAACCCGCCGTGATTGTGAATGTCCACAAGCCCCGGCAGCACGGTTCCCGAAAATGGCGGCTCAGGTAAATCGCGATGCGTCGCGCGCCACTGCGCGAACGACCGCACCGCGTCGATCCGATCCCCGGACACCATCACTACGCCGTCGTCCACCGTGACGCTCGCCGAGACGATGCGCCCCCGGATGAGCTGTGTGTGTGCTGTCATTCGAGTGCCCCTCGGCTCGCGCGGACCGGCCGCTGGATAGGGATGTCCACTGTGCTGGCTGAAGTTTGCCGTGCGCGACTGTCGACGAACGGCCGGGCGGCCGGGATGATCCGGAAGCGGTACGTCGTCGGGTGCGGGACCGCGCCGCACGGGTTCGAGGCGCGCAGGTGGTCACCGTGTCCGGCGGCAACCGTCTCGACGGGATTGGACCCAGGATCACTGGCGCTACTCGCGGTGCCGACCATGTGGCCGGGCTGTGCTGCCACCGAGCCGCCGCGCGGTCGCCCGTACGACGATCCGGCCCTGAAGACCCGCGCGGGGCCCTTGTCGAGAGGCACGCTCGGCGAGACGTGGGGTCCTCGGTTCGCCGGCCGCGCGGGTGACGTCATGTCAACGCTCCGCTGCGGGCGAAGAGGGCGGCGCCTGCCAAGCCCGCGCGTGCGCCGAACCGGCCGAGGACGACTCGGGGAGCGGGGACCAGGCGGAGCCGGTCGGACAGGGCGCGGTGCAGTGGGTCGGTGAGCGCCGCGCCCGCTCCGGCGAGCCCGCCGCCGAGGACGACGAGTTCGGGGCAGGCCGCGTGGACGATGCCGACCAGACCGTCGGCGAGCGCGTCGACCGCGTCCGCCACGACGGCGGCGGCGTCGGGGTCGGTGGACATGAGTGCGAAAACTTCCGCCGCGCCGCTGGTCTCGCGTCCGGTGCGTCGGGTGTAGGCCCGCGCGATGGCCGCGCCCGAGGCGACCGTCTCGACGCATCCGGTATTGCCGCAGGGGCAGGGCAATCCGCCCGCACGCCGCACCGGCACGTGCCCGTACTCGCCGACCTGGCCGTAGCTGCTGCGCACCAGCCTCCCGCCGACCGACAGCGTGCCCGAGATACCGGTGCCGAGAATGACGACGCACACATTCTCGTGGCCCTGCCCTGCGCCGTACCGCCATTCCGCCCAACCGGCCACGGCGACATCGTGTTCGATCAGCGTCGGTACACCCCAGCGCTCGGGGAAGCGGTCGCCCACGTGCACGTCCCGCCAGCCGACGTTGCTGCTGAACACGGCGACCGACCGGGCGGTGTCGACGATGCCGGGCAGCACGACGGCGGCGCGACGTACCCGGCGGCGGTCGGATTCCGGGAGTCCCCCGAGTAACCGATCGCCCAGCTCGCCCATGGCATCGAACGCGGCCGGACCATGCGGTGTAGCCACGGTGCCCACGGCCAGCGCAGCGCCCCCCGCGTCGGTGATCTCGCCTTTGATGGTGGTGCCGCCGACATCCATGCCGAGCACGAGCACGTCGTCCGGCAGCGCCCGCGCCGCTGCGCCGAGTATGTCCGTGGGCTGCCCGGCCGAACCTCGCCGCGCGGTCGGCCGGTCGCCGGGGCAGGCGCGGTCCGTCCCCGTGCCGCGCGATCCGGACACGGACGCACCCGACGGCGCACGCGGCTGCTCGGTTCCCATCCTCGGCACAGTAGTTCGTGGTGGCTCCCGCGACGGTGCGCATGCGGCCTGTGGTGATGTCACGAGTTCGAGTCGACTCGAGGCCGACGGTGTGGCTGCGGGCGCGACGATGCCGTCCGCACCCGGCGCGGTACGGCGAATGCTCACCGCAGGCCCTCGGTCACGACTTCAAAACCACCGAGCGATTCAGGCCGCGCGGGTGGTCGGGGTCCAATCCCAGGTCGGCGGAACGCAGGAGGCAGAGCCGATGCACTCGGACCAGGTCCGCCATCGGGTCGATGTCGCGATGCTCCAGGTGGGCGCCGGTGGCGGCGACGTCGTCGGCGAAGCCCGGCTCGAGTGGGCCGAACGCCCAGACCGCCCGGCCGGGCGCCGAGATGGCGATCGGGCCGTGGCGGTACTCCGTCGCCGGATACGCCTCCGTCCAGGACTGACAGGATTCGCGCAGCTTGAGCGCCGCCTCCTCGGCGATGGCCGCCGCGAATCCCATACCGACGAAACTGATCTGCTCGGCGTGGCGGACCGCGGCCAGCGACGCGGCGGGATCCTCGGTGAGCACCGCGCGCGCTCGGGCGATCACCGAGGTGAGGTCTTCGCCGAGGTGGTTGCGCAGGATGGCGAGGGTGGTCGTCGCGAAGCGGGTCTGCACCACCGACCGCTCGTCGACCTGGTCGATGAGGATCGGGTCGCCCAGTTCGAGGACGGGCGTGCCGGGACTGGAGCAGATCACCGTCCGAGGGACGTGCGCCGGGATGTCCCGCATCGCGCGCACCACTTCGGTGGTGGTGCCGGAGCGGCAGATCACCAGGTAGCGGTCGTACTCGCGAGCGCGGACCGCGCTGGCGGGCCAGGCGTCGGTGAGGCCATGACCCGCGCCCTCGCGCAGTGCCGCGATGGCGCGCGCCATGAAATACGACGTGCCGCAACCGATCACCGCGACCCGCTCGCCCGGTTTCGGCAGTACGGCGCGATGTTCCGCCGCGACGGCGGCGGCGTGCGTCCAATCGTCCGGCTGGGTGGCCACTTCGGTGACCAGATGCGGCTGCGGCGTGTGGTCGGCAGGCGTAGGCACGCAATCAGCTTCACTCCGAATGATCGTTTATGTCAAATTTCGCTCCAAAACGGTCACATATGATCACAATTCGGGCTAGATTGAGGTGCACCGACGGTGTGTCCTCCCATCATCGGCGGCTCCGCTGGCGCCGGGTGGGTAAATCTGAAAGGTTCTGCTCGTGAAAAGACCATTCCACCGCGTGCTTGCCGGAGTCGCGATGGTCACCGGCGTCGCGCTGGCCCTGTCGTCCTGTGGGTTCGGTTCGAAAAGTGGTGCGGACTCGGCTACCACGATCAATTTCCTCGCTCCCGCCTACAGCGACGGCGCCACGGGCACCAAGGCGCTGTGGGACGGCATCATCGCCGAATTCCAGAAGCAGAACCCGGGCATCACCGTCAATCTGCAGATGGAGTCGTGGAACTCGATCAACGACGTGGTGCGCACCAAGCTCCAGTCGCAGTCGACCACCCCGGACATCCTCAACATCGACGCCTACGCCAGCTTCGCGGGCGACGGCCTGCTCTACCCGGCGACCGACATCGTCTCCGCGCCGGTGCTGGCCGACATCCAGCCCGCTTTCGCGCAGAACGCGGCGCTGAACGGCACGCAATACGCGCTGCCGCTGTTCGCCTCCACCCGAACCCTGTTCTACAACACCGAACTGTTCGAGAAAGCGGGCATCGTCCGGCCGCCGAAGAACTGGGCCGAGCTGACCGACGCGGCGAAGAAGATTCAGGCGCTGGGCGGCGGCGTCTCCGGGTACGGGCTCCCGCTGGGCAGCGAGGAGGCGCAGGGCGAAACCTCCATCTGGACCTTCGGCGCGGGTGGCTCGTGGGCCGACGGCGACCGGGTCACCGTGGACACCCCGGAGAACCTGGAAGGGGTGCGGGCCATGCGTGAGCTGATCGACGCCGGTGCGACGCAGCCGAATCCGGGCGCGACCGACCGCAAGGACGTGATCAACGCCTTCATCCAGGGCAAGATCGGCATGATCGAAGCCCTGCCGCCCACCATCGGTCAGATCACCGCGAAGAATCCGGGTCTGCGGTACGCGACCGCGCCTTCGCCGACCAAGACCGGGAACCCGGTCACGCTCGGGGTGGCCGATCATCTGATGGCGTTCAAGAAGGACGGCGCCAAGGCCGAGTCGATCAAGAAGTTCCTCGACTACTTCTATTCGGCGGCGGTATACGCGGACTTCGTCAAGCACGAGGGCTTCATCCCGATCACCCACAGTGCCGCCACCGCCCTCGCCGAGGACCCGGTGACGAAGGCGTTCGCCGCCACGCTTCCGGTCGCGAGGTTCTATCCGAGCAACAACCCGAAATGGGCCGTGGCGCAAGGGGTGATCCGCCAGCAGATGGGCACCATCGCACAGGGCGCCGACCCCGCTCAGGTGTTGCAACGGATCCAGGAAGCAACGAAATAGCGTGCGGCGCAGAGGAGTACTGGCGGCACTGCCGTGGATCGGGCCGTCACTGGTCCTGATCGCGGCCGTTGTCGCCTTCCCGGCCTGCTACATGCTGTGGACCAGCACCAGGGACCTCAGCGCCTACGGCCAGGACCGGGGTGCCGCCGGACTGGCCAATTACCGGGCGCTGTTCGACATCTCGGAACTCGGCTCGGTGCTGGTCCACACGGTGGTCTGGGTGGTCGGCGTCGTGCTGGTCACGCTGGCGTTGTCCGCGGCGCTGGCCCAATTCCTGAACAAGGAGTTCCCCGGCCGCGCCGTGGTACGGATGGCGATCCTGGTGCCGTGGGCGGCGTCGGTCGTGATGACGACCACGATCTTCTACTACATGCTCGATCCGGACGTGGGCATCGCCAATCGGTTCCTGGTGGACATCGGCCTGCTCGACCGCGGATACGGGTTCACCAAGCAGCCGACGCAGGCGTTCCTCGTGGCGATGGGCGTCGCGGTGTTCGTCTCGGTGCCGTTCACCACCTACACGATTCTGGCCGGACTGCAAGCCATTCCGGCGGAGATCGAGGAGGCGGGGCGGGTCGACGGCGCGAGCGCCTGGCAGCGCTACCGCCATCTCACATTGCCGCAGCTGCGTCCGGCGATCGCGGTGGCGACCATCATCAACATCATCAACGTGTTCAACTCGCTGCCGATCCTGCAAGTGATCACCGGAAGCATCGCAGGCTTCTCGGCGGACACCACGACGACGCTGACCTTCAAGCTGATCCGGCAGAACCAGCAGGTCGACACCGCCGCGGCGATGAGCGTGCTGAACTTCGCGCTGATCGTCGTCGTCATCGCGATCTACGTGAAGCTGGTCCGTCCGACCGCGGAGATCGACCGATGACGACGCGGGTGGAGGTACGCGAGCAGACCACGGCGACGCCGCCCGCCCCGGCGGCGCCCGCGCGGCGTGCACGACGCCGCTGGGAGCTCACCGCCGTCGGCGTGGTGCTCGCCGCGGTGTTCCTGCTGCCGTTCGTCGTGATGGTGCTCGGTTCGCTGAAGAGCAGAGCCGAGATCCTGCGCATCCCGCCGACGTATCTGCCGCAGTCCTGGCATCCGGACAACTACGCGACGATGTGGGACACCCCCGAGACTCCGCTTCCGTTCAACCTGGCCAGCACGATCATCATCGCGGTCTGCGCCACCGCTTTGGTGCTGGCCGTGGCGATTCCGGCCGGGTATTACACGGCGCGGCACCGTTTTCCGGGGCGCCTGGTGTTTCTCGGCGTGGTGCTGGTGACCCAGATGTTGCAGCCGACGGTGCTGGTCACCGGGTTGATCCGGGAGTTCTTCGCGCTCGGCATCAACGACACCTGGCTGGCGATGATCTTGGTGAACGCCGCGTTCAACCTGTCGTTCGCGGTGTGGATCCTGCACAGTTTCTTCGCCGCGATCCCGGTGGAGATCGAGGAAGCCGCGATGCTCGACGGGCTCGGGCGCGGGCAGATCCTGGTCCGGGTGAGCCTGCCGCTGGTGTGGCCCGGCATCGTGACGGCGACGATCTTCGTCGTGGTGGCGTGCTGGAACGAATTCGCCGCCAGCCTGGTCGTGCTCACCACGCCGGAGAACCAACCGCTGTCGGTGGCGCTGACCAAGTTCGTCGGCCAGTACGACACCGCGTGGCAATACGTGTTCGCGATCTCCACCGTCGGCATCGTCCCGGTGGTGCTGCTGTTCGCTCTCATCGAGAAGCGTCTGGTGGCGGGGTTGACCGCGGGAAGCGTGAAATAGCCTGCGAGAACTGGCGCACCGGGATGACGGAATCGCCGCGCCGCCACCGTTCGGCGCGCTGATGGAAGGTAGCCGCGCGGTAGCATCGAGAGGTGACACGGCGGGATCACGGACCCAAGGACGGTCGCAGCTACGGCGGGCTGTCCAAGGAACAGCGGGTTGCCCAGCGGCAGACCCGCCTGATCGATGCCGCTCTCGAACTATTCGGCACCCAGGGATACGCGGCCACCTCGATCGAGCGCCTCTGCGCCGTGGCGAACGTCTCCACGCGCAGCTTCTACGAGGACATGGGCAGCCGCGAAGCGCTGCTCATCGCCCTGGCGAATCGCATCACCTCCCGTGCGCTGGAACGCGCGCTGACCGCACTGGCGGCCACCGAGAACGAGCCCTTGCCCGCCCGCGTGGTAGCGAGTTTCCGCGCTTATCTGAGCGTCACGTGCGCCGACGCCCGGTCCGCGCGGGTCTGTTATGTCGAGGTGGTCGGCGTGAGCACGGTGGTGGAGCAGTGGCGCAGGCAGCAGCGTGGCCTGCTGTCGGCGCTGCTGATCAGCGAGGCCGAACGCGCTGTCGGCCGTGGCGAGACCGGTCCGCGGCGTTTCGATCTCTTCGCGCTGGCCGTGATCGGCGCGGTCACCTCACTCGCCCAGGAATTGGTGCAGGGTACGGCGCCGGGTTCGGCGGTGAGTCTGGACGAGATCTGCGAAGAGATCGCCTACTTCGTGAATTCCGGTCTTTCCCAGGCGCGCGATCCGGGTGCGGAAGACGGGCGTCTTCCCGCTACCGCGGCGCTTCCGGCCCGGCCCACCGTCGAGGCCGATGTGTTCTGAGCGGGGTCGGTGTCGGCCGTGCGGATTTCCGCGGTCGGTGGGTGCGTGTGTTCATATTGTTCGCGTGTTCGCCGAAACAGCAGGTTGCCCGCGCGAGCGGGGCGGTGTGAGATGACCGGGCCGTCGGATCGTCCGCAACGGTGGAACCGGTTGCTGGAATTGCTCGCCGAATCCGGGCGGCTTTCGGTGGAGGAGGCCGCCGAGCGGCTCGGTGTGTCCGCCGCTACGGTGCGTCGCGATTTCACCGCGCTCGCCGAACAGCAGCTGGCCACCAGGACGCACGGCGGTGTGGTGGCGACCTCGGTGGCCTACGATCTGCCCGCGCGTTACCGGCAGAGTGCGGGCGAGGCCAAGCAGCGCATCGCCGAACACGCCGCGTCGCTGGTCGATCCGTGCGCGGTGGTCGGGATGAACGGCGGCACCACCACCACGGCGGTGGCCAGGGCGCTGGCCGTGCGCACGGATCTCGGATCGGCCGGTGACGAGCAGCTCACTCTGGTCACCAACGCGCTGAACATCGCGGGGGAGATGGTGCTGCGGCCACACGTGCGCACGATCGTTCTCGGCGGCGTGGCCCGGCGCGAGTCCTATGAGCTGCACGGGCCGCTGGCCGAACGGGCGCTGGCCGAACTGCGGCTCGACGATCTCGTGCTCGGCGTGAACGCGATCTCCGTCGAGGGCGGCGCACAGTGCAGGCACATCGACGAGGCCGGGGTGACCACCGAGATGGTGCGGCGTTCCGGCCGGGTGCTGGTGGTGGCCACCGCGGACAAGCTCGAGCGCACCGCACTGGCCCGCATCTGCGGCATCGAGCAGGTGCAGGTGCTGGTCACCGATACCGGCGCGGATCCGGGGGCGGTGCAGGCGATCCGGGCGGCGGGCGTGCGGGTCGACGTGGTGTAGGCGCTCACGCCGTCTGCGCGATCCAAGTGTCCCAATAATCTTCGTACCACTGACGGAAGTTCTGGCCGTACGACATATTGCTGTGGCTTCCTCTCTCGAAGCGATAGTGATCAGCTATTCGTTGTACCGCCTCGTCGTGGGAGAACTCTCCACCGCGATATCTCTCATAAATCCTGCGGTATTTCCCCGAGACGCTGTGATTGATGTCCGGCCCGCCATTTTCGAGTATCTGGCGGCGTATGGCGAGCTGTGACATGACGGCATGGCCCTCGTTCCGCAGCGACCGGTCCACATGATCGACCACCCATTGCTCCCGCGTTCGGCCCATCGGCGGCGAGGGGGCGTCGTTATGCGGATTACCGGGGTGGGCATGGTCGATCTCATGTGCGAGCGCATCGGCGGAGGCTCTGGCGTTGCCTTCCATATTGCGATCGAGAACAACAGCCTTCTCGTCGTAGTCGGCATAGGTTCCGTCCCCTCTCTTTCCGTAGCGAATGGTCCATCCGAACTGCTGTACGTCCTGGATCTGACGAATGAGGTCCTCGGATAACCCGGCGATTTCGTCGACTTCTCCGCCCAGCCCGGTCTCTACGGACGTCGAGTAGCCGAGCCGCTGTAGGCGTTTCTGGTATTCCGGGATTTCCAGGGTTTCCCTTCGGATGGCATCCCGACCGGCGAGATCGGCGTCAATTGTCTTGGCGACGGTCAGGTTGACTTCTCCGCTGAGATTATGGACATTGTGCGATGCGGCATTCGCGTATCTCGATAGATCGCGGCGTAGGCCGGTCGTCAGGTTCAGGAACAGTTCGCGGAGACGTCTCATTCCGGGCTACCGCTGCCGAGGCTCCGAGCTCGTCCACGGTTCTCGTGTACGGATATATCTCTGAGGAGTTGCGAGCGGGCATGGAATCTGATGCGCAGCTTTCTCGCCCCATGCTCAGAGGTGAACGAAACCGCTCCTTCGGGCGGAATCCTCGGGTCGACCCGTGTGTTTTCCATCGGGAGTTCGAAGATCCCGGCCATATCCGCGCGGGTGATGCGGACGTCCATCGCGACGTGCATGATCACCAGGGCATGTGAGCCGACTGCCCCCGTGCGCGGGGCGCGGAACACGATTGATGAGAACGGCCCGACGTCTGGGTATGCCACGAATTCGCGTGCCTGCGGATCGGCGCAGGGTACTGCACTGAACTCCGTCCCGCACGCCGAGGAGACATAGTGTGGCGTGAAGCATTCCGGGACCGCCAGTACATGATCGGCAATCAGTCGGATCTCGCGGATGTATGGCGATGTCATGCTGGCTGTTCCTCCGCGGGCCGAAGTGCTCAGGCCCGCGGATCATGACGCTCACATGCCGGAAAATCGTTCCTACCAGCGGTGGTGTGGCGCGGTCATCAGGATGTCGAGCAGCTCGGGCTCTGTGCGGTTTTGGGCTTCTTCGCAAGTGTGGCAAACACGTGGCACCACAGTTATTCCCACCATTGGGAATAAATTGAAGCCCGGATCAGGCTGGTAGCGAACGAATTACTGATAGCTGGACCAAGTGTCGGTCGGTTACCGATCGGCGGTGCTGAACCGATTCAGCGGCGTATCGGCGCCGGTGGGTCGGCGCATGGCTCGCGCCCAAACGAGGAATCCCCAGGCTACGAATCCCGCGTAGACCAGATACAGCGTCGCCGACGGGTAGTAGCCCGCACGCACCAGCAGTGGAATGCCGACCAGGTCGACCGCGATCCAGATCAACCAGAACTCGGCCAGCCCCCTGGCCATGCCGTAGGTGGCCAGCACCGAGCCGGTGAAGATCCATGCCTCGGCCCACGGGCCGTAGGAACCGAGCCATTCGAAGAGCTGGGCGAAAACGGCCGTGCCCGCGAGCATCGCCACCACCAGTACGACGCGTTCGCGCGTGCTCGCCCAGCGCGGGTCGACGCCGCGGTGCTCGAGCGCGGTCCCGCGTGCCGCGTGCCGGTACCAGCTCCACCAGCCGTACACGCTGACCGCGATGAACATCAGCTGGCGTCCGGCCTGTCCGGCCATGTTCAGCTGCTGCGGAGTGTGGAACACCCCACCGACGAATACGGTGAACAGCAGCGCGTTCCCGGCGATGCCGACGGGCCAGGCCCAGACCCGCCGCCGCATGCCGCCGATCGCGGAAGCCAAGCCGAAGCCGTTGCCGACCACCTCGCGCCAGAGGATCTCCGAGCCCGCGATGTGCAGCTTGGCGTCGAGCAGCGTGAGGATCGGGTTCACCTGTCGTGTAACCCGCGGCGGGGCGTATCTCATCCGTTCGGATCGCCGCGATCGGAAATGCGCGGTGCGGACCGTAACGATTGCGCAATCTGGCGACGCCATTCGCAATGTCCGTGCAACGGGGTGCTCCTATGGTGGCCGTCATGAGCACGGAGAGCGATACCGCCGGGGGGACCGGAATTCATCTCAGCGGATTGACCAAGACCTTCCGGGTCGGGCGGAAAACCGTGCAGGCGCTGGCGAGCGTCGATCTGCACACCGAGCAGGGCGCGTTCCTGTCGCTGCTCGGTCCGTCCGGCTGCGGCAAGTCGACGGTGCTGCGCATTCTCGCTGGCCTGGAGACGCCGACGGCGGGCAAGGCGCTGATCGACGGCTCGACGCCCGCCGAACTGCGCGGCAAGCACGCGTTCGGCATCGCCTTCCAGGATTCGGCGCTGCTGCCGTGGCGATCGGTGGCGTCGAATATCGCGCTGCCGCTCCAGGTCGCGGGCATCACGCCGGAGCCGGGGCAGATCGATGACCTGATCCGCCTGGTCGGGCTGGACGGCTTCGAGAAGGCCAAGCCCGCGCAGCTGTCCGGCGGCATGCGCCAGCGCGTCTCGATCGCGCGCGCACTGGTGGTGAAGCCCACCGTGCTGCTGCTGGACGAACCGTTCGGAGCGCTGGACGACATGACCAGGCAGCGGCTCAATCTGGAGTTGCTGCGGATCTGGACCGAGAAGCCCGCGACGACGTTGATGGTGACCCACGGCATCGCGGAGGCGGTGTTCCTGTCCGACGTGGTGGCCGTGATGAGCCCGCGGCCGGGGCGGGTGCTGGAACTGGTCGAGATCGATCTGCCGCGTCCACGGCTGCCCGAGATGATGCGGACACCGGAATTCCACAAGCTGCACGACTATCTGTCCGAGCTGCTGTTCGGGACTGCCGGAAAAGGAGGCGTCGCATGAACGAGCACCAACCGGAACGCTGTGTGCGGCACCGTAAGCCGGGCTGGCAGCGGGCGAGCGTGCGCACTGGGCCGCTGCGGCGGCAGCCGTGCGTCCGGCGGACAGGGGATACGGCGTGAAGCGCTTCGGCGGCGTGCTCGGCGTGCTGGGGCTGGTCGCGGTGTGGTGGGCGCTCGCGGCGTTCGAGGTAGCGGGCGGCACCATACCGAGTCCCTGGCAGGTGCTGCACACCATGTACTCCGACGGATGGGGCCTGTACGGCCCTAATTTCCGGATCACCGCGCTCGGCGCGCTGCAGGGATTCGTCTGGGGCAACGGCCTGGCCATCGCCCTGGCCGTCCTGATCGTGCTGGTCCCGCCGATCGAGTCGCTGGCGACCCAGTTGGCGATCCTGAGCTATTGCACTCCGCTGCTCGCGCTGGGCCCGATCATCCTTGTGGTGTTCGGCGGACGCACCCCGACGGTCTTCCTTGCCGCGATGTACTGCTTCTTCACCACTATGGTCGGCACCGTCGCCGGGTTGCGCTCGGCCGACCGGACCAGCCTGGAGCTGGTGCGCGCCTACGGCGGCGGACGCTGGCAGCAGTTGTACCGGGTGCAGGCGATCTCGGCGCTGCCGAGCACGTTCGCGGCGTTGAAGATCGCCGCGCCGTCGGCCGTGCTCGGCGCGATCATCGGCGAGTACCTCGGTGGCGTGGACAGCGGCATCGGGGTGGCGCTGACCGCCGCCCAGACCTCCTACAACGTGCCACGCACCTGGGGCATGGCGCTGGCGGCCGCCGCGCTGGCCGGACTCGGCTACGCGCTGGTGGCGCTGGCCGCCCGCCTGGCCGCGCCCTGGACCGTCCGGGAGGCGCGATGAAGATCTCCACGCGCGTTGCGCTGCACCAGGTCACGGGGGAGGTCCGATGAATCTGCTGCGACGGATCGGGATCTTCCTTTTCCCGCTGTGCACATCGCTGGTGCTGATGCTGGTGATCTGGTACGTCTTCCTGAAAGCGTTTCCGCAGGTCGGCCCGCGGGTGGGCAAGACGCCCGGCGATATCTGGACCTACTTGGTGACGGCGCCCAACGCCGCGACCGCGCGGCAGGCGATCCTGGACGACCTGCAGATCACGCTGCGTGACGCGGCGCTCGGGTTCGGCGCGGGCATGCTCGCCGCGTTGGTGGTCGCCGCGCTGTTCGTGTCGTTCGCCGCGATCGAGCAGACCTTCCTGCCGGTGGCGATGCTGCTGCGCTCGGTTCCGCTGGTGGCGCTCACGCCGATCATCGTGCTGGTGTTCGGCCGCGGCCAGGCCGGGGTCGCGGTGCTCGCCGCGATCGTGGTGTTCTTCCCCGCGCTGGTCATGATCATGGCGGGATTGCGCAACGCGCCGCGGCAGGCGCTGGAACTGGTGGCCGCGTACGGCGGATCGCGGTGGACCGGGCTGCGCATGGTGGCCGTGCCCGCGGCGCTGCCCTCGGTGTTCGCCGCCGCGCGGATCTCGGTGCCGGGTGCGCTGATCGGCGCGTTGCTCGGTGAGTGGCTCGGCAGCGGCACCGGCCTGGGCGCCGGCTTGATCCGGGCGATCCCCACGTTCCAGTACAGCAAGTTGTGGGCATCGATCGTCATCGTCACGCTGGTCTCGGTGGCGCTCTACGCGATCGTCGGTGTCGTGGAGAACCTGGTGCTGGCCCGGTTCGGACCGGAAGCGGGACGACTCTGACCGAACCGAATTCCTCGCTCGGAACGCCAAAGTAAAGAAAATGAAACGCGCTGCGCTTAGATTCGGCCCATGACACCCGCGCACCGCTCCACGTTCGGGCACCTGAACCGACGCTCCTTCCTCCGTTACTCCGCATTCGCCGGCGCCGCGCTCGGCGGTGCGGGCGCACTGGCCGCCTGCGGAGGGAGCTCCGGTGATTCGCCGGGCGGCACCACCGCGGACGGATCGAAATACGGCGGCGTCGCGGTGCAGCTTTCCTGGCTGAAGAACATCGAATTCGCGGGCGAATACTTCGCCGACTCGAAAGGCTATTTCAAGGAGGCGGGTTTCGGCTCGGTCGACTTGATCGCGGGCGGCGCGGCCAGCACGTCGGTAGAGGCCGGATTGGATACCGGGAAGGTGTGGCTGGGCCTGTCCGCGCCGCAGACCACCGCACCCGCGATCCTGGAGGGCCTGCCCGCCAAGATCGTCGCCACCACGTATCAGAAGAACCCGTTCGCGATCGTGTCCTCCGCGGCGAAACCGATCAAGACGCCCGAGGACATGAAGGGCCGCAAGATCGGTGTGCAGGACACCAACCAGTTGATCTTCAACGCGCTGCTCACCGCCAACGGGTTGAAGCCGGGCGATGTCACCGTCGTGCCCGCCCAATTCGACCCGACCCCGCTGGCCAACGGGGAGGTCGACGGATGGGTCAGCTACGTGACGAACGAACCGATCACGCTGGCGGCCAAGGGCTTCCAGAACACACACTTCTTGTTCGCCGACTTCAATCTGCCGCTGGTCGCCGAGACGCTCACGGTCGCGCAGTCCACCATCGACAAAGAGCGCGACAAGTTGAAGGCGTTTCTGGCCGCCGAGATCAAGGGCTGGAAGGACGCGGTGGCCGATCCGGCCGAAGCGGCCCGGCTCGCGGTCGAGGTGTACGGCAAGGATCAGAAGCTCGATCTCGCCGAGCAGACGAAAGAGGCTGTCGCGCAGAACGATCTAGTGGTTTCGGCGGATACCGCCACGGGCGGACTGCTCTCGATGACCGACGCCCTGATCGAACAGAACATCGCCGCGCTGCGTGCCGCGAAAATAGACATCAAGGCCGCGCAACTGTTCGACCTGTCCGTATTGCGCGAGGTGTATGCCGAGCACCCCGGCCTGAAATGATCAGAGACCCACAGCGGTTTTCGGCGTGATCGGGATTTCGCCGCTGTACGGATCGACCGCTCGCACCGGCTGCGCGGCGCGGGCGGCCAGCAGTTCGGCCGCGATCGCGACGGCCATCTCGGGCGCGGTGCGTGCGCCGATGTCGAATCCCGCGGGCGAGTGCAGCCGCGACAGCGTCTCCTCGCCGAAACCGCCTGCGCGCAGGTCCTCCATGCGCCGGATGTGCACCTGGCGTGACCCCATGGCGCCGAGATAGCCGACCTCGGGTAGTCGCAGCGCCACGGTGAGTAGTGGAATTTCGAAGGTGGGATCGTGCGACAGCACGACTATGGCCGTGCTGCTGTCGATTTCACCTGCCGAGGAGAGGATGTTGAGGTAGCGGTGCGGCCAGTCGACCACGACCTCGGCGCCGGGAAACGATTCCGGCGTAGCGAAATTGGGGCGAGAGTCGCAGATGGTCACTCGGTAACCGAGCAACCTGGCCTGCACGGTGAGTGCGGCGGCGAAGGAATTGGCGCCGAAGATGATCAGGCGCGGCGGCGGAGCGAACGAGGCGACGAAGACATCGGAATCGGGTAGCGCGACCAATTCGGTGGCGTGCCGCTTGTCGGTGATCAGGTGCTGGCCGATCAGGTCGGCATCGGAGTTCCACACCACCGTGAAGACGGTGACCCTGCGGTGCGCCGCGATCTCGGCGGCGACCTCCGGGAACTCCGGGAAGTGTCTTCGAGAGAACGGTTCGGTGAAGACGTCCATCATTCCCTCGCCGTGCGCGCCCCCGTCCACGCCGCCGGCCACGCCGAAACGGTGCATCGCGCGGCGGCCGGTCCGCGCGGCCTGGAGCACGGACTCGTAGGCGATGTCCTCCAGCCCGCCCGCGGCGACCGATCCGTAGACGCCCCCGTCCGGGTCGACCAGCATCGCCGAGCCCACCGGTAAGGGCGCGGCGCCCACGGTGCGCACGATGGTGCCGAGTCCGCCGGTCCGGCCCGAGTACCACACCCGCAACAGGTCGTCGACGATGTCCCGCATCAGCTAGCTCCGATCACCGTGCGGTCGTGGCCGGGAAGTCACGATCGACGCCCGTCGCCAAATCGTCGCACGTGACGCACACCATATCGTTTCTGCCGGTCAAATAGGTGCGGGCGCCGGAATCTCCTGCAGCCGACCCACAAACCGCATTCCAGTGCTTGTGGGCTATAACAACAGGGTGTCCAGGTGTGTCGTGGAACACAGCGCGTGCCAGACCGCTGGGTGCCGCGAGCGCGGCGGCGAGCACCCGGGCGACCGCGTCGGCGCCGACATCGGGGGTGTCCACCGGCATGATCGCGGCGTAGCGCGCGGGGGTGCCGGCCGCGGCGATCAGGCCCGCCCGTAGCGATGCGCTCAGTCCGGTCGCCCAGTCCGCCGCCCAGACGTGCCGTACGCCCGGCGGCAGGTCGACGATCCCCGGCGTCGGGCCGGTCGCGCCGAGGACCACGATGACCGGGTCGCAACCTCCGCCGCGCAGCGCGGCGACCGTGGACCGCAGCCAGGCGCCGTCCTCGGCGAGCACTTTGGGTTTTCCGTAGCGGGTTCCGGCGCCCGCGGCGAGCACGACGCCCGCGCAGGGTGCGACGGCGGGGCGATCAGGGTCGGCCATGCCTCAAAGGTAATACCGGCCGGTCTGCGCCGCATGATGGGAAACCGGTGCTCAGGCGTGGTTCCGGAGCGACACGCCGAAGGCGATCCCTCCGCTTCCGGTGGCGGCTCGTCCGGTCGTATTCGATGCTGGTCCGATGACGGATCAGCGACGCGGTATCGCGGCGTTCGACGCGCTGTCCGCCGACGCGGCCTACCGGGCGGCGCTCGGCTGCTGCTCGTCGCCGGAGTTCGCGCGGTCGCTGGTCGCGGGCCGTCCGTACCGGAGCGTCGAGGCGCTGCTCGATGCGGCGGACGGAGCGTTGGCACGGCTGCCGGAGTCCGAGCTCGACTCGGCCCTGGCAGGTCACCCCAGGATCGGCGAACGACCGCACTCCGCCGCTTCGGCACGGGAGCAGGCCGGAGTGGCGGGTGCGGCCGACGCGGTACGCGCGGCGCTCGCCGAGGGCAACCGCGCTTATGAGGAACGGTTCGGGCACATCTACCTGGTGTGTGCGAGCGGAAAGTCGGGTGAGGAGCTGCTCGCGCTGCTCACTGCCCGGTTACGCAATGATCCCGAGACCGAAAGGCAGGTCGTGCGAACAGAATTGGGCAAGATCAATCGGATCCGGCTGCGGGCGCTGCTGGCGGAGCTGTCATGAGCACGCTGAGCACGCATGTGCTGGACGCGGTGCGCGGCGTGCCCGCCGCGGGCGTCACGGTGACGTTGTACCAGCAGGAGCGGCAGCTCGATTCGGGCGAAACGGGCGCGGACGGGCGAATCCGGGCATTGGGCGAAGCGCTCGAAGCCGGAACCTATCGGCTGGTCTTCGACACCGGCGCCTACTTCGCGGGTCAGGGGGTGGAAACCTTCTATCCCGAGGTGAGCATCGCGTTCGCCGTGACGGAGGAACGGCGCTATCACGTCCCATTGCTGTTGTCGCCCTTCGCCTTTTCCACCTATCGAGGGAGCTGAGCATGGAACTGACCGGGCCCATCGTGCTGACCGACCACCGATACGGGAAGGCGGAGAACCGGGTCGTCCGGATCCACCGGCAGAGCGCACGGCACGAGATTCGCGACGTGAACGTGTCCACGGTGCTGCGCGGCGATTTCGCCGACGCGTACGTCGCGGGCGACCAGGCGAAGGTCCTGCCCACCGACTCACAGAAGCAGACGGCCTATGCCTTCGCGAAACGGCCCGGGCTGCGGGCCATCGAGGACTACGCGCTCGCGCTGGCCGATCATTTCGTCGCCGAGATCGAACCGGTGCGCAGCGCGCGTATCGAGGTCGACGAATACGCCTGGCAGCGCGTGACGGTCGACGGTGTGGAACATGATCACACCTGGGTGCGGCAGGGACCGGAAGTGCGCACCGCGGCGGTCACCGTGGCGGGGAAGGGCGCCGAGCGGCGGGCCTGGGTCGTCGGCGGGGTGAAGGACCTGACCATCCTCAAGTCGACCGGCTCGGAGTTCGCCGACTTCCTGAACGACGAGTTCACCGTGCTCGCCCCGACCCGTGATCGAATGCTGGCCACGTCACTGATCGCCGAATGGCGTTTCGCGAGCAGCGCGGGCATCGACTGGGACGAGGTCTACACCGGCGTGCGGGCGCGGCTGGTGGAGACCTTCGCGACGCTGCATTCGAAGGCGTTGCAGCAGACGCTGTTCGAGATGGGCAAGGCCGCGCTGACCGCGTATCCGGTGCTGGCCGAAATCCGGCTCGCGGCGCCGAACAAGCATCACTTCGACTACGACTTGGGCCGCTTCGGCATCGAGAACCACGGGGAGGTCTACCACGCCGACGACCGCCCCTACGGGCTGATCCACGCCACCGTTGCGCGGGCCGACGCGCCGGAAGCGGGTCCCGCGTGGAGCAGGTGACCGTCATCGCGGACTGCGCCGTCGCGACCGTCGACGCCCAGGGGACCGAGTACGCCCGAGGGTACGTCGTCGCGCGGGGCAACCGGATCGACGCGGTCGGCGCGGGGGATCCGCCGGACCTCGGCGCGGACGCGCGGCACGTCGACGGGCGCGGCTGCCTGCTGACGCCCGGGTTGGTGAACACCCACCAGCACCTCTACCAATGGATCACCCGCGGCCTGGCCACCGACCACACGCTGTTCGAATGGCTCACCACGCTCTATCCGGTCTGGGCGGGCATCGACGAGGACGGGGTGCGCGTGGCCGCCACCGGTGCGCTCGCCACTCTCGCGCGCACCGGGTGCACCACCACCACCGATCACCACTACGTGTTCCCGCGCGACGGCGGTGACCCGCTCGCCGCCGAGATCGCCGCGGCGGCGCAGGTGGGCCTGCGGTTCCATCCCTGTCGCGGCTCGATGGATCTGGGCGCGAGCGCGGGCGGCCTGCCACCCGATCACCTGGTGGAACGCCTGGACGACATCCTCGCCGCGAGCGCGGAGGCCGTCGCGCGGTGGCACGACCCGTCGTCCGACGCCATGCTGCGGATCGCGCTCGCGCCGTGTTCGCCCTTCTCGGTCACCCCCGACCTGCTGCGCGAGTCGGCGGCGCTGGCCCGCGAGCTCGGGGTCCGGCTGCACACCCACCTCGCCGAGACCATCGACGAGCAGGACTATTGCCTGGCGACTTTCGGCTGTACGCCCGCGCGGTACCTGCAGCGGCTGGACTGGTTCGGTCCGGACGTCTGGTACGCGCACGCCGTCCACCTGGACGACGACGCGCTCGCCGCCCTCGCGGAGACCGGTACCGGCGTGGCGCATTGCCCCACGTCGAACGCGCGGCTCGGCGCGGGCATCGCCCGCGTGGCCGACCTGGTCCGCGCGGGCGTTGCGGTGGGGCTCGGCGTGGACGGCGCGGCGAGCAACGAGGCCGGTTCGATGATCGAGGAGCCGCGCCACGCCTTGCTGTGGGCGCGCAATCGGGGCGGCCCGCACGCGATGACCGTGCGCACCGCGCTGGAACTGGCCACCATGGGCGGCGCACGGGTGCTCGGCCGCGCCGCCGACATCGGTTCGATCGAGGTCGGCAAGCTGGCGGACCTGGCGCTGTGGCGGCTGGACACCGCCGCGCACGCCGGGATCGCGGATCCGGTGACCGCACTGGTGCTCGGCTCGCCTCCACCGCTGGCGGCGCTGCTGGTGAACGGGCGCGAGGTGGTGCGCGACGGCGAGGTGCGGACGGTCGACACCGACGTGGTCGCCGCCGAGGTGGCACGGGCGCAGGCGAAGCTGCTCGCGAAGGCGGGGTGAGCGACTCGCGCGGAGCAGCCGCCGCCGGCCCTGCCGGAGTGCGGGATCGGCCTACCGGCAGCCGGTGCTGTCGGCGGACGGCCTGTGCCGGTCGAGGCGGGGACGCGGGCCGGGGGAGTTCGCCCACCTGCCTTACTGTGCCGCGAGCAGCATCGGGAACCGGGCGGTGCTGTCGGTGTGGCCGGGCCGGGAGTTGGTGCCGCGGCGCGCGGCACTCTCGCCCAGCCGCGTAGTTGGGCGTGGCGGGAATGCCGGGTGCGGTGGCGATATCGTCGCCCAGCCGTTCGTCGAGGAGAATCGTCACGCTGATCTGGGCGGGGTGTCGTGCCTGGTCAGGCCGGACGAGCAATACTGAAGCAGTGTCGGCTCGGACGGCCGGTAGGCGGGCGCGAGCCGTGGTGTCGTGGACGGCACGCCCGCGTAAGCGCTCGGCCGGGACGGTTTCCCGGTCGCGGGGGCCGTCGCGCGGCGAGGTAACGGCCGCGCAATCTGACGTGCGTCGCGCGCAATACGGCGGCAACCGACTGGCTCTACGGTGACGGAGAGGCAGGAACGAGGTGAGACGTGGACCTGGACACGATTCGCGAGGTGGTGGTCGCTCGCGAGCGCGAAGACCTGGCCGTACTCGGTGCGTCCACCGCGGTGCTCGCCGGAGGAACCTTCCTGTTCTCCGAGCCGCAGGATCAGCTGCTGCGCCTGGTCGACATCACCGGCCTGGGGTGGCCCGCGTTCGAGATAGTGGATGGCGGACTGGACATCGCCGCGACTTGCACCCTGGCCGAGTTCGCCGGAGCCGCGCCGGGCCGTGAGTTGGGGACGGGGGTGTTGCGCGACGCGTGGCCGGGGACCGCGCTGTTCGCCCGGTCCTGCCGGGCGCTGCTGGCCTCGCACAAGATCTGGCGCACCGCGACCGTCGGGGGCAACGTCTGCCTGGCGTTGCCCGCGGGTGCGGTGCTCGGCGCGCTGGTGGCGCTCGACGGAACGGCGCTGGTGTGGGCCGCGGACGGCGCCGATCGGGAGATTCCGATGCGGGAGTTCGTCCTCGGTCCGGGTCGTACGGCGCTGCGGCCCGGCGACGTGCTGCGCTCGATTCGCCTACCGCGCTCGAGTCTGTTGGCCCGCACCAGCTTTCGAAAGATCGCGCTCGCCCCGCTCGGCCGCTCCGGCACCGTCGTGATGGGGCGGAGGGAAGGCAGTGGCCGTAGCGCGGTCACGATCACGGCCGCCACGATCAGGCCCGTCGTCCTGGACTTCGCCGCCCCGCCCTCCGAGGGCGAGATGCGCGATGCCATGCACACGATCGACTCGGCGTTGTGGTTCGACGATCCGCACGGGTCGCCGGAGTGGCGCAGGCATGTCTCGGGAGTGCTCGCCGACGAGGTCGCCGCGGAACTGCGGGGAAGCTGATGCGATTCGAAGTGGACGGCAGGACCGTCGACATCGCGGCGCGGCCGGGTCAGTGCCTGCGGACGGCGCTGCGCGACAGCGGCAACCTGGCGGTGAAGAAGGGCTGTGACACGGGCGATTGCGGGGCCTGCTCGGTGCTTGTCGACGGAATGACGGTGCACTCCTGCGTCTTTCCCGCCTTTCGCGCCGCCGGACGCGCTGTCACCACCGCCGCCGGACTCGGAACGCCCGAGCATCCGCACCCGGTGCAGCGCCGGTTCGTCGCCGACGCCGCGTTCCAATGCGGGTTCTGCACCGCGGGCATGGTGGTCACGGCCGCGGGGCTCGGGTGTGCCGCCGACGAGCAGGCCGGCGTGTCGGGCGACGAACTCGCCGAGCTGATGAAGGGCAACCTCTGCCGCTGCACGGGTTACCGCGCCATCCGCGCCGCGCTGGGCGAGCAGCTCACTCCGGACGATCCTGCCGCCGTCGCACCGGATCCGGCCGCGGCGATCGTAGGAGCGTGCGCCCCGGCCGGGCCGCGCATCGTTTCCGGACGCGAGCCGTACACCTTCGACTTGCCGCGACCGGGCGACGCCGACACCGCGCCACCGTCCGCGCCGCTGCACATCGCGGTGCTGCGAAGCCCGCACCCGCATGCGCGAATCCGCTCGATCGGCACCACCACCGCCGAGGCACTACCCGGCGTGCACGCGGTGCTCACCCATGCCGACGCGCCGGACGTGCCGTTCTCCACCGCGCGGCACGAGCTGCGCACCGACGACCCCGACGACACCTACGTGCTCGACCGCGCGGTTCGCTTCGTGGGGCAGCGGGTGGCCGCGGTGGTGGCCGACAGCGTCGCGATCGCCCGCGAGGGATGCCGTCTGCTGGAGGTCGACTACGAGGTCCTGCCCGCGGTGTTCGATCCGCAGGACGCGCTGCGCCCCGACGCGCCGAAACTGCACGGCGACAAGCCCCCCTCGGCCCGGATCGTCGATCCCGGCCGCAACCTGGTCGCCGAACTGCACGGCGAGGTGGGTGACGTCGCCGCGGGTCTGGCTGCCGCGGCGCATGTCGTACGCGGCGTCTGGGATTCGCCGCGGGGTCAGCATGTGCACTTGGAGACACACGGCGGCGTCGGCTGGCTGGACGACGCCGGACGCCTGGTCATCCGGTGCAGCACCCAGGTCCCGTTCCTGGTCCGCGACGAATTGTGCCGCCTGTTCGGCCGGTCGTCCGCGCAGGTGCGGGTATTCGCGGCCAGGGTCGGCGGCGGGTTCGGCGCGAAACAGGAGATGCTGGCCGAGGACCTGATCGCGCTGGCCGTGCTGCGCACCGGCAGACCGGTGCAATACGAGTTCACGCGCTCCGACGAATTCACCGCCGCGACCTGCCGCCATCCCATGCGGGTCGCGGTGACGGCGGGGGCCGACGCGCGCGGTGTACTGACCGCCTTGGCCGTCGACGTGCTCGCCGACACCGGCGCGTACGGCAATCACAGCGGCGGGGTGATGTATCACGGCGTCGGTGAGTCGGTGGAGCTGTACCGCTGTGCCAACAAGCGGGTCGACGCGCAGGCGGTGTACACCAACAACGTTCCCTCCGGCGCGTTCCGCGGATACGGCCTCGGGCAGGTGATCTTCGCGGTGGAGTCGGCTCTCGACGAACTCGCGCACGCGCTCGGCATGGAACCGTTCGAACTGCGCCGCACCAACGCGGTAGTGCCGGGCGACCGGTTCGTCGGCGCCGCAGTGAACGAGAGCGACCTCATGTTCGGCAGCTACGGCCTGGACCAATGCCTCGACCTCGCCGAACGAGCGCTGCTGCGCGGCAACGACGTGCACGCGCCCGGCCCGGAGTGGCGGGTGGGCACGGGCATGGCCGCCGCGATGATCGCGACCGTCCCGCCGCGCGGTCACCGGTCGACCGCGACGGCCGCGCTGCTGCCCGACGGCCGCTACGAGATCCGGGTCGGCACGGCGGAATTCGGCAACGGAACGACGACGGTGCACGCGCAGCTCGCCGCTACCGCGCTGGACACCGAGGTGGACCGCATCGTGGTCCGGCACGGCGACACCGACCTGGTGGACCACGACACCGGCGCGTTCGGCTCCACCGGCATCGTGGTCGCGGGCAAGGCCGTCTACGCGGCGGCGTGCGCGTTGCGCGGGCTTCTGCTGGCCAGGGCGGCGGAACTGACCGGCGTCGCCGAGCGGGACTGCGCGCTGAACTCCGGCGGCGTGCACTGCGGCGACCGGCTGCTCACCGCCGCCGAACTGCTGACCGGTGGCGACCTCACCGCGCGCGCCGAGCACGACGGCAGTCCCAGGTCGGTGAGCTTCAACGTGCACGCTTTCCGCGTCGCCGTGCACCCGGACACCGGGGCGGTGCGCATCCTCCAATCGATCCAGGCCGCCGACGCGGGGACGGTGCTCAACCCGGTGCAGTGCCGCGGGCAGATCGAGGGCGGCGCGGCTCAGGCCATCGGCACGGCGCTGTACGAGGACATGCGCAGCGCGCACGGTGTGGTGGGTGCGCAGACCCTGCGGCACTACCACATACCGCAATTCGCCGACGTACCGCGCACGGAGGTCTACTTCGCCGAGACGTCCGACGCGCTCGGTCCGTTGGGGGCCAAGTCGATGAGCGAATCGCCGTACAACCCGGTCGCGCCCGCGCTGGCCAACGCGATCCGCGACGCGGTCGGCGTGCGGCTGTACGGGCTGCCGATGACCGCGGACCGGGTCTGGGCCGCCCTGCGGGAGAAGGGATCACGATGACGAAGGTGCCGGAGAACGTCCGCGCCCGGATCGAGGCGATGCTCGACGCGGTCGACACCGAGCTGCGCCGCCGATACCCCGGCTCGAACGGTCGCTCGCAACCGATCCACACCGTGTACGTCCCGGCCGACCGGGTCACCGAGGAGACTCCCGGGGAATGGGGCGCGACCGCGGTCGAACTACTCGACCGCCACCACGATCTGCTGACCACTCTCGACGGCACCGATTCGCTTCCCGACGTGCGCAAACGGCTGGAAGCCGACCCGGTCCAGGATCTGCGCATCGACTTCGAGGACGGCTACGGCCTGCGCGCCGACGCCGAGGAGGACCGCGCGGCCACGGCGGCGGGCGCGGTGCTGGCTGCCTGGGCACGGCGCCCCGGAGGCCCGGCGAGCAGCGGCATCCGGATGAAGGGTTTGGGCGGCGGCGAGCGTCGCCGCGCGCTGCGCACGCTCGGCCTCGTGTTGGAGGGCGCGGGCGGCGTGCCCGAGGGGTTCGTCTTCACGGTGCCGAAGATCCGTGCGGCGCAGCAGGTTCCCGCCCTGGTGCAGCTGTGCGTAGGGCTGGAACGCGGGTACGGCATCGCCGAGGGCAGCCTGTGCTTCGAACTACAGATCGAGAGCCCGCAGGCGATCCTGGCCGCGGATGGCACCGCGCCGGTGGCCGCCATGCTCACCCTCTCCGAAGGACGATGCAGCGCGTTGCATTTCGGTACGTACGACTACACCGCCGCTTGTGGGGTCGCCGCACCGGATCAGGCGCTCGACCACCCGGCCGCCGATTACGCCAAGGCGGTCATGCAAGTCGCGGCCGCGCAGACCGGGGTGTGGGTATGCGATGGTTCCACCCAGATCGTGCCCGACGCCGACCCGGAGGCCGCGCTGCGCAACCACCACCGATTGGTTGCCCGGGCGTTGCGGCGCGGGTACTACCAGGGCTGGGACATGCATCCGGGTCACTTGGTCACCCGCTGGCTGGCCACCTACGACTTCTTCCGCCGGGCGATCGACGTCGCGGTGCCGCGCCTGCGGGACTACCTCGCTCGACGCGGCGGCGACATCGTCGACGAGCCCGCCACCGCGGAAGCGCTGGCCGCCACGGTGCTCCGTGGCATCGATTGCGGTGCCCGCCCGGACGCGGGGACTCCGGAACTCACCGAGACGGTTCTGCGAGCCCTGGCGGCACGCGCGCCGATACCGGAGGCGCCGTGATCGGCCATCCGAACGGGACGATCCCGCACGACACAGGAGACGCGATGCGTGACCGGGGCGACGACGACGAATTCACGCTGCTGCCGGACCTGGCGGTCCGGCCGCTGGGCGGTTCGGTGATCTGGGCGAACGACGAATTCTTCGCGGAGAAAGAGAATCTGATCAATCCGGGGCCCGCCCAGTACCGGCCGTCCGACTTCGGGCACAAAGGACAGATCTACGACGGCTGGGAGACCCGCCGACACCGCGGGCAACCCGGCGACGACGCCGCGATCGTGCGGCTCGGCGTGCCCGGCGTGATCCGCGGGATCGTGGTGGACACGGCGTGGTTCAAGGGCAATTACCCGCCCGCCGTCTCGGTGTCCGCGTTGGAGGTCGAGGACTATCCGCCCGCGGAAACCATCGCCGCACGCGACGATTGGGTGATGCTGGTCGATCGCTCGCCGATTGCGGGCGACCACCGCAATCCTTTCGCCGTCGAGAACGAGAAGCGCTGGACGCATGTGAAACTCACCATGCACCCCGACGGCGGCGTGGCCAGGCTGCGGGTGCACGGCGAAGGACGGCCCGACCCGCGCCTGCTCGGCCTCGGTCCGCTGGACCTGGCCGCGCTGGAGAACGGCGCGCTGGTGCTGGACTGCTCCAATCGCTTCTACAGCTCGCCGAACCAGTTGCTGTATCCCGGCTGGGCCCGGTCCATGGGTGAGGGCTGGGAGACCGCCCGCCGCAGGGACGACGGCAACGACTGGGTGCGCATCCGCCTGGCCGGGCCGGGACTGATCCGGCTCGCCGAGCTGGATACGTCCTACTTCCTGGGCAACAGTCCGGGCGCCGCCCGGCTGACCGGTCGCACCAACGACGGCACCGAGCTGGAGTTGTTGCCGCGCACCCCGCTCCAACCCGACACCAGGCACCGGTTCCCGATCGCGCCGATGGCGGCGTCGGTGGAGGAGGTGCGGCTGGACATCTACCCGGACGGCGGGCTGGCGCGGCTGCGCCTGTACGGAGAGCTCGGCGCATGAGCGGGCGAATGTCGGCAGTGTGTCGGGCCGCGCCTGCTCGGCGTATGTACGCGTGGGCGTCCACACGGTGTGGAGCTGCGCCTGCGGGGCGAGCTCGGCACATGAACACGCGGGCATCGGCAGCGCGTACCGAGCCGTGTTTTCGTGAGGCGCGCTGATGAGGGACTTCGTCGGCTACGGCCCGCGTCCGCCGGACCCGCAGTGGCCGGGAGAGGCGCGGATCGCGGTCCAGTTCGTGCTCAACTACGAGGAGGGCGGCGAGAACAACGTCCTCGACGGTGACGAGTTCTCTGAGACGTTCCTGTCGGAAATGACTCCCGCCGAAGCCTTTCCGAACCGCCACATGAGCATGGAGTCGCTCTACGAGTACGGCTCACGCGCCGGGTTGTGGCGAGTGCTGCGCGTCTTCGAACGGCGCGCGTTGCCGCTGACGATCTTCGCGGTCGCCCGAGCTCTGCAACGCAACCCGGAGGCGGTGGCCGCCTTCGGCGAATTGGGCCATGAGATCGCCTGCCACGGTCTGCGCTGGAAGTCCTACCAGCTCACCGACCGCGACACCGAGCGTGCGCACATGGCCGAGGCGGTGCGCGTCCTCACCGAACTGACCGGCTCCGCGCCGCTGGGCTGGTACACCGGCCGCGATTCGCCGAACACCAGGGAGCTGGTGGTCGAGCACGGCGGCTTCGCCTACGACGCCGACTCCTACGCCGACGACCTGCCCTATTGGGTGCGCGTGCTCGACCGCGACCACTTGGTGGTGCCCTACACCTTGGACACCAACGACATGCGATTCGCCTCGCCCGCCGGTTTCCCCACCGGCGAACAATTCTTCGCACACGTCCGCGACGCCTTCGACGTCCTCTACCGCGAAGGGGCGGAAGGTAATCCGAAAATGCTGTCCATCGGCCTGCACTGCCGCCTCATCGGCCGCCCCGCCCGCACCGCCGCCTTGGAACGCCTACTCGACCACATCCAGTCCTACGACCAGGTCTGGATCACCCGCCGCATCGACATAGCGCGACATTGGCGCGCGGTGCACCCGCCGGTTTCATCCTTTTGAGTTCGCCCGGACCGCAACCCAGCAACGAAGTAGCCGAACCATCATATGAGCGTTGGCTTTCAGAGCCGGAAAGCGATAGGTGCGCACGCCGAGGTGAGACGCGAAAAGTGGGGGCTATCACCGGCATTCAGTCATTCATATGCTTCGTGGCGACAGTGAAGACGAGTGCCGGAACTAGTTCTCGCGTTCATGACGGCAGGAAAAAACATGACGAAGAAAATCGCGGCCACCGTGCTGGTCACCGCCGCCCTATCACTGCCGGTCATGGCCACCGCGCCCGCCGCGATAGCCGACCCGCTCAGCACTGGTTCATCCTCCGGCTCAGGCAAAACAGTGAACAATCTGATCTGCTCGATCCGTAGCTACCTCGGCATGGGCGGCTGCGTCTACCTTCCCTGACGCGTCGCGAGTGGCACATGGCTGTGGCGAAACGCGAAAAGACCTCTCGCTGATGTGCCGGTCGTCGGGCGGCTCGTGGCGGGCGTCAGAGGTCGGCGCGGGGTTCGCGTGGTCGGAGGTGGCGGGTCAGCGTCGTGAGCGCGTCGAGCACCTCGCGTAGTGCGGCCGGGTCGTTGTCGGCCAGTGCCGCTGCCACCGCGTCGTCCACGGGTGTTGCTCGTATTTCGGCGACTCGGGGTGAGGCTTGGTCGGCCGCGCGGACGAGGGTGCGGCGGCGGTCGCGTGGGTCGACCGTCGAGGTGACCGCACCGGCCTCCTTGAGTCTGGCGACGGCGGTGGATACCGCGCTTTGCGGCAATCCGGTGCGGGTGGCGATCTCGCCCACGGTGCTGTCCGGATGCTCGAGGATGTCGCTCGACACGACGAGCACGGGGCGGTGTCCGCCGCCGAGTCCCGCCGTCGGCAGCGCCTCCTCGCCGATCTTCATCAACGTCCGGCCCAGCAGGAACAGTTCGACTCCGTCCACGACGGAGAACTTTACATCAATTCAGATGCATCAGACTTGATGTATCTGAATTGATGGATTAGCCTTGTCCGCATGAACACGATTGCCACCGGCACTCTCGAAGTCCCCGGAGCCGACCTCTACTACGAAGTTCGCGGCAGCGGCCCGATGCTCCTGATCTCGCAGAGCGGCGAGGGAGACGCGCGGCGCAGCGAAGATCTGGTGCGTCATCTCGAGCGGCGCTTCACCGTCGTCACGTACGACCGGCGCGGACTGTCCCGCAGCGTCCTTCGCGATCCAAGCGCTCCCGCCTCGGTCGCGACGCACGCCGACGACGTCTATCGCCTGCTGTACACGTTGACCGACGAGCCCGTGGGAATGCTCGGGTGCAGCATGGGCGCGGCCATCGGCCTGCATCTGGCGGTCGAGCACCCGGACCGGCTGCACACTCTCGTCGCGCACGAGCCCGTCACGCCGTGGCTGCTCGCCGCCGCCGACCGCGCCGCCCAAATGGGCGAACTCGAACACTGCGAGCAGGTGTTCGCCGAGCTCGGCTGGCAGGCGGCGCTCGCTCCGATGGTGCGGACGCTGGGGATCGATCCGAAGAGCCAGGATCGCGAACCCGACGTGACCGCACCGCCGCTCGGCCCCGAGCGCGCCGCGAATTTCGAATATTTCCTCGGGCACGACTTCGCCGCGATCCGCGCCGACCACCTCGACGTCGCGGCCTTGCGCCACTCGCCGGTGCGCGTCGTCCCGGCCTGCGGGCACACCACCCCACAGCACGTCTTCGACTACAAGGCCGCCCACGAGTTGGCGGCACTGCGCGGCGTGCCGGTGATGGAATTTCCCGGCGGCCACAACGGGAATCTGACGCATCCGGCCGGATGGGCCGCGCGGGTCGGCGAAATCTTGTCAGACCACACGGCATTGGCGGGATAGAGCCTGGTCCGGCTCGCTACATCATTGCCGCAGACGGACTGATCCTGCGCCCAGGCTGGGGAGAATGCCCGTGCGCATGCCCGCTCAGCGGCCCAGCCTGCCGTACGGCACGAGATACCCGGGATCCGTTCGGCTTCGCCAACCGCGCTCGGTCGGTTCCAGCGCCCGGCCGCTGGCAGTGGGGTCCTTCGGCCACGGCTCGCGTATGTGAATCTGCATGTCGTCCTGAAGGATTCGCACCAACTCCATCGCGAAGCCCTCTGCCGTGCCGCTGCCCGACTTGGTGGGGTCGAGCGCCGCGGAGGTGCCTGCATCCGGCACTCCAATGCTCACCCAAGCTTTCGGTACCGGGCGACCGGACTGCTCGCCGAATCTCCGCCAGTCCTCGGTGTACTCGGTGCTGATCTGTGCCGAGAACCCCAAGGATTCTTCGATATCAGCGGCCAGCAACCGTGCGCCTCGCACTGCTTCGTCTATACCCATGCCCATCCTGCCATTCGCCCATAGGGCCGAACACTCCTCGAGAGAACACGCCCCCTTCGGATCGGCCATCTTCCGCCACGAGTGGCACAAGGCTGTGGCAAAACGCGAGAAGGGCTCTCGCTCATGTGCCACTCGTGAGCCGGAATAGTCGGAGAGGTTGCCAGTGCCGCTGTGGCTGGTGTTGAACCACTTTGACGCGGGTAGGTCGACGCTCGAGCTTCGTACTCCTCTGCCATCGCCGCCGGCAGCCGGGCGGCTCGGACTGCTTCGTCTATGTGCAGGATCTCGTCGTGCGAGTGCTGCGGAGTTCTCGCGATACGACAGCGGCCCGTACCTGAGAATGCATGTCCTGGTACGGGCCGCGTGTTGGCGAGCAGGAACCGTGCTCACTCTGGGAAATCGAACCCACCATCGGTGATGGTTGCCGTGAAGGCGTCCCAATCGGAGGGCGTGAAGATCAACGCTGGCCCAGTGGAGTTCTTGGAGTCACGGACACCGACATGGGTGTTGCCCAGCCAGGCGACCTCGACACATTGGCCCCCGCTCTCACTGTGGCTGCTTTTGAACCACTTCGCCCCGGATAGGTCGGTCTTCACGCCTCGTAGCTCCTTGCTACCCGCCTCAGCAGGTCTCGCGATCTGGTTCCATCCAGCGACGACGTCCGGATGGCCGCAGCGAGTTCATAGTACTTCCGCACTTCATCCGCCTTTTCGAGGTAAACGTCCGCACTCGGGCCGCCTTCAAGGAAGACGATCGGCGGCTCCGCAGGCCTACCCTTGTGATCGACGCCGAAGTCGAGGACAACGAACTGACCGTGCAGAATGCCCCACACCATGCCAGCGGCATATGGGTGCACCCGCACGGTGACATTCGGCAGCTTGCTCATCTCGGCCAGATGCCGCAGCTGAGCCGCCATGACTCGCGGACAACCGATGACCCGGTGCAGCGCCGACTCGTGCAGCAAAACCTCCAACTCGAGCGGGCGGGACTTGCGAGTGACGATCGCCTGCCTCTTCATCCGAAGTTCTACGCGCCGGTCGATATGTTCTGGTGCGTCATCCGCGTAGAACGCGCTGATCACCGCTCGCGCATAGTAGGCCGTTTGCAGTAGCCCTGGAATCTGCTCGTGGTAAATAACCAGTCGACGTGCAGACGCCTCGAGTCCTACGTACATGTTGAAGGTGTCGGTGAACAGACCGCCGAAAGCTGTGTACCAGCCTTTGACTTGCGCTTGTTCGGCGAGTTCCACCGCGCGGCGAGTGGCCGGGGGATCCACACCGTAGATCTCGCAGAGGGCTTTGACCTCGCGGATCTTCACTTTTGCTACCTGTGCCGTTTCGATGCGGTGCAGTCCACTCTTGCTCAGTTCGGCCAGCTGCGCGGCTTGGTCGATTGTGAGCCCCTGTCCCTCGCGCGTTTCCCGGAGAAACCGCCCGAGCTGTCGCCTGGGCAGGGTTGAGGCCTCGTCTTCACCGGTCGAACTCATTGCACCCCCTGCGGATTCGGGATTGATGGAAGGCGGAGTTGGAACGCTCCGCAGCTGCGATCTGGGACCGATCCTGCGACTTGGGACGAGTTCGCTTGGGAATCCCAGATCAGCTCGATTCATTGTATCGGGCGATGGTGTGCTGAATCACAGCGTTCGGGTGCCAACCATGCCGAAACATTCTGGAACTACTGGTCATCCGGACGCCCCGAAGTCAACACATCGACGAGGTTCTGGGGGCACCATGACACATGCGCGTAGCGTCGTTTCATCACGGAACGAGGTAAGTGGTAAGCCGAAAGCAATCGGGCTCGTTCGCAACGACGTGTCCGGCCCGGACGCAGCACGGCATGCCGATGCAGTGCAGCGGCATGCTCTCGCACTCGGCTACCGATACGTCTACACGGTTCGTCCACCGGTCGATGTCGATGATCCGATCGGGTACGTGCTCGCGATCGCGGGCGGGCTAGAGATCGAGGTGATCGTTGTTTTCGATCTCGAGCATGTGGACAACCGGCCCGCGTTGGTCTGTGACGCGGGGTTCGATCTGGAAACTGTTTGCCCGCAGTGCACTTGGGCGCGGTCGGCGCAGGCTGGGCCGAGGGTCGGAGCGGGGGCGGCGTGATGAATCGACACGTGATCGTCGTTCCGCCGCGCGCCTGCGCATCCGCTGATCTCGAGGTGGCGCACCAGCAGATGCGGCGTCATCGTGCCTGCCGGATCGAGCAGTGCGCCTGGAAGTGGGTCGCCTACTGCACGTTGGTGCAGAGCGGCCGGATGGTGCCGCAGCAGTTCAGCCCGCGAGAGCGGGCTCATCGTCGCGGTATCGCCTTCCCCATCGACCACAGCGAGCGTGGACCGGCGCTCGAGGGGACGCCGGACGTGGTGACCTTTCAACAGGTGCTCGACGGGCTCGCGCGGCCGGCGCTGTCTACACCGGACGCAGACAACAGCTGCGCCGTGGAAGGCGAGCGGCCGTGGGCGTGTGGCACATAGTGCAGAGCGTTCTCGCCGTGGTCGGGGGTGGCGCGTTCGCCGCGGTCGGGATCGCGTGTGTCTGGCCGATCGCCCGGCCGCGCCGTCCCGGCCCCGCGCGCGGGGCCACCCGAGCCCGTTGTTCGTTGCGGTCGGTGACCTGGCCCGAGGCGTGGACGTGTAACCGGCCGGGGCGAACATTCACGCTCGCGGACGCTCATCGCGCGATGCAGTTGCATCGTGAACACGACTGTCCCCGCAAGCGCGCCGCCTTCGCGGCATTGGTCGCGGCCGGGCGGATGACGCCGGACTCCGCGCGACGACACCGGCTATGGGGATGGTCCGAGGAATCCGACTGACGGCTTTCGGGGGCGCATGGTGGGGTGCCGAAGCGGGCATGGTCGGGTGCTGAAGCGCGCATGGCGGGCAGCTGTGGAGCGCGCATGGCGGGCGGAGAGACACGCTCCGGGTTCGGAACCGAGGAAGCCGGGCGATCGGAGCCGGTGATCGACGCGTGGCGTAGGCCACAGTGGTCCTGTGAAGGTCCTCACAGTTGGGAATGGCGGAGCCGGGATAAGGGGGCCGCTCGCCGATCGCTAACAGTACGAGCGTTACGCTAAAATCCCACGTCAGAGCTACCGGCCGGTAGATTGCACTACTGCAATTCGAGGGCAAATTTTGCAGACTTAGCAAAGAGGGCGGAAAACCTAGCTCAGATTCACACTAACAACAGGTAGACGCCTATTTCTTCATGTGCCATCGTGTGGAAGTACACCCCAAGGGCCTAGCAAGCCTGCAAATCGCCGCTCCAGCAGTACGAGCTGTTTCGTAGCTCGACCGGGCGGCAGCACCGAACGAGGAAGTGGAGTCACAGATGTCGACCACCGGCACCCCGAGGACCACCGCGGAAATCCAGAAGGATTGGGACACCAACCCGCGCTGGAAGGGCGTCACCCGTAACTACACCGCGGAGCAGGTGTCGAAGCTCCAGGGCACGGTCGTCGAGGAGGCCACCCTCGCCCGCCGCGGCTCGGAGATCCTGTGGGATCTCGTCAACAACGAGGACTACATCAACTCCCTCGGCGCTCTCACCGGCAACCAGGCGGTCCAGCAGGTCCGCGCCGGCCTGAAGGCCATCTACCTGTCGGGTTGGCAGGTCGCCGGTGACGCGAACCTGTCCGGCCACACCTACCCCGACCAGTCGCTGTACCCGGCCAACTCGGTTCCGTCCGTGGTCCGCCGCATCAACAACGCGCTGCTGCGCGCCGACGAGATCGCCAAGGTCGAGGGCGACACCTCGGTTCAGAACTGGCTGGCCCCGATCGTCGCCGACGCCGAGGCCGGCTTCGGTGGCGCGCTGAACGCCTACGAGCTGCAGAAGGCCATGATCGCCGCCGGCGCCGCCGGTGTGCACTGGGAGGACCAGCTGGCCTCCGAGAAGAAGTGCGGCCACCTGGGCGGCAAGGTGCTGATCCCCACCCAGCAGCACATCCGCACCCTGACCTCCGCGCGTCTGGCCGCCGACGTCGCCGACGTGCCGTCGGTGATCATCGCCCGCACCGACGCCGAGGCCGCCACCCTGATCACCTCGGACGTGGACGAGCGCGACCGTGAGTTCCTGGACGGCACCCGCACCCCCGAGGGCTTCTTCGGTGTGAAGAACGGCATCGAGCCCTGCATCGCGCGTGCCAAGGCCTACGCCCCCTACGCCGACCTCATCTGGATGGAGACCGGCGTGCCGGACCTCGAGGTCGCGCGCAAGTTCGCCGAGGCCGTCCGTGGCGAGTTCCCGGACCAGCTGCTGGCCTACAACTGCTCGCCGTCCTTCAACTGGAAGGCGCACCTGGACGACGCGACCATCGCGAAGTTCCAGCGTGAGCTCGGCGCGATGGGCTTCAAGTTCCAGTTCATCACCCTGGCCGGCTTCCACTCGCTCAACTACGGCATGTTCGACCTGGCCTACGGCTACGCCCGCGAGGGCATGACCGCCTTCGTCGACCTGCAGGAGCGCGAGTTCAAGGCCGCCGCCGAGCGTGGCTTCACCGCCATCAAGCACCAGCGTGAGGTCGGCGCGGGTTACTTCGACACCATCGCCACCACCGTGGACCCGAACACCTCCACCGCGGCGCTCAAGGGCTCCACCGAAGAGGGCCAGTTCCACTGAGCCGTTCGAAAAACACAACTGGTGCTCGCCAAGGGAAGTGAGGTTCCCGACGTGAAAACCGACAATCCTCTACTCCGGTAGGGGTGTACTGCCCTCCCCGCTGAACAGCCCCGGCGGGGAGGGCATCCCTATACCTTGGACCATCGAAGGGCGCGCTCACACCGGAGCGACACCTTCGCAGACCAGCCACCCCAGAGCCAGACAACCCAGCAGGAGCGGGACGTGAGCAGCGAAAAGATCCAACGCGTCGGTGTCATCGGCGCCGGCCAGATGGGCGCCGGAATCGCGGAGGTGTGTGCCAGGGCGCACGTCGACGTACTGGTGTACGAGCAGACCCGGGAACTGGCCGCGGCGGGCCGCGCGCGCATCCTGCGGTCCCTCGATCGCGGCGTGAGCAGCGGCAAGATCACCGAGCGCGAACGCGAGCAGGCCGCCTGGCGGCTGCGGTTCACCTCCGACCTCGGCGACTTCGCCGACCGTCAGCTGGCGGTCGAGGCGGTGCTCGAGGACGAGAAGGTGAAGACGAGCATCTTCGCCGAGCTCGACAAGGTCGTCACCGACCCTTCGGCCGTGCTGGCCTCCAACACCTCCTCCATCCCGATCATGAAGATCGCGGTCGCCACGGCGAACCCCGAGCGCGTGGTCGGCATGCACTTCTTCAACCCCGTCCCGGTGCTGCCGCTGGTCGAGCTGGTCACCACGCTCAAGACCAGTGAGTCGGTCTCCGCGCGGGCCGAGGCGTTCGCGGGCGACGTGCTCGGCAAGCAGGTCGTGCGCTCGGCCGACCGCTCCGGTTTCGTGGTCAACGCGCTGCTGGTGCCGTACCTGCTGTCGGCGATCCGGATGGTCGAGTCCGGCTTCGCCACCAAGGAGGACGTCGACAAGGCGATGGTGCTCGGCTGCGCCCACCCGATGGGCCCGCTGGCGCTGACCGACCTGGTCGGCCTGGACACCGTGAAGTCCATCGCCGACTCGATGTACGGCGAGTTCAAGGAGCCGCTGTACTCGGCACCGCCGCTGCTGATGCGCATGGTCGAGGCGGGACTGCTCGGCAAGAAGACCGGCGCGGGTTTCTACCAATACAACAATCGCTAGATCTCTGAAGTCTCGCGTCCGAGCGTCCGTTGCCCGCGCCCGTGGCGAAGGCGCAACGGACACTCGGACGTGAGACGGGCCGCGACCGGTAGGAAACGGCACCGGCGAACCTCGACGCGGAGTCGACCAGAAATCGGTGTCGCCGGGCCGTTGACGGCAATCGGCATAAGCTGCACAACAGCCGGGCCATGGTGACGGCTCGGCTGGGTATCCGGAGCGCAGCGCCGGATCGATCCGTCGATCCCGGCAAGGGCCGCGCAGGTGATCGAAAGAAGGTATCCCGCTCATGGTGAACGTGACCGACGGCTACGGGTCGAGCATCCTCGGCTATCCCAGGATCGGGCCGCACCGCGAACTCAAGCGGGCCCTGGAGGCCTACTGGCACGGTTCGCTCGACCGAGAGAAGTTGCTCGCGGTCGGCCGTGAGATCCAGGAGACCCAGTTCAACGAGCTGGCCGCTACCGGACTGACCCAGGTGCCGGGCAATACCTTCTCGTTCTACGATCACGTGCTCGACAACGCGCTGTTGTTCGGTGCGGTGCCCAAGCGGTTCGAGCCGTATCGCGAGGGCCTGCATCCGCTGGACTTCTACTTTCTGATGGCGCGCGGCCGTCCGGACCTGCCGCCGCTCGAGCTGGTCCGGTTCCTGGGTACGAACTACCACTACCGCCAGCCGGAAATGGACGCCGACACCGAGTTCTCGCTGCACCCCGAGGCGCTGCTCGACGAATTCGACCGCGCGAAGGCGGTCGACATCGAACTGCGGCCGGTGGTCCTCGGACCGGTGTCGCTGCTGCTGCTGTCCAAGGCCGGGCACATCCCCGGCGAGTCGGGCGGATTCGACACGCTGAGCCTGCTGGACAAGCTGCTGCCGGTCTACGAGGAACTGTTCGAGATCCTCGCCAAGCGCGGCGCCACCTGTGTGCAGCTGGACGAGCCCGCGTTCACCAGCGAGCGCACGCCCGCGGAACTGGCCGCGTTCGAATCGGCCTATCACCGGTTGGGCAGGGCCCCGCTGCGTCCGCGCATCCTGGTCACCGGACAGTACGGCGATTTCGGTGAGGCGCTGGCCATTCTCGCGAGCACGAACATCGAGGCGATCGGCCTCGACCTCGCCAGTCACCGGATGCGCCCGGAGGATCTGGCCGAGGTGCCCGGCATCCGCCGCAAGCGCTTGTACGCGGGCGTGATCAGCGGCCGCAACGTGTGGCGCGCCGACCGCTACGTCACGCTGGAATACCTGAACGAACTGGCGCAGGTGTGCCCGGACCTGGTCGTCTCGACCGGGACCACGCTGCTGCACGTGCCCTACGACCTGCTGGTCGAATACGACATCGAGGGGCATGTCGCCGATCGGCTCGCGTTCGCGAAACAGAAGGTGGGCGAGGTGGTCTCGCTCGCCAAGGCGCTCACCGAAGGCCCGTCGGACAAGTGGCGCAAGCGGCCGACCGAGGTGCACTTCAAGCAGAAGCACGCGGTGCGGCAACGGGTCTACGCGATCACCTCGGACATGCGCTCGCGGGAGCCCTACGAGGTGCGCCGGGAAGCCCAGCAGCGCAAGCTGAACCTGCCTCCGGTGCCCGCGACCACGCTCGGCTCCTTTCCGCAGACCGCCCGGATTCGCCAGGCGCGCTACGAGCTCGGCGAGGGCAGGTTGTCCTACGAGGAGTACCGCAAGCGGATCGAAGCCGAGATCGAGGCGACGATCCGGTTGCAGGAGGACATCGGCCTGGACGTGCTGGTGCACGGCGAGCACGAGCGCAACGACATGATCCAGTATTTCGCCGAGCTGCTCGACGGTTTCGCGACCACCCGCTTCGGCTGGGTGCAGGTGTACGGATCGCGCTGTGTGCGGCCGCCGATCATCTACGGCGACGTGTCGCGCCCGGCGCCGATGTCGGTGGAGTGGATCACCTACGCGCAGTCGCTCACCGACCGGCCGGTCAAGGGCATGGTGACCGGGCCGGTCACCATGATCGCCCGCTCGTTCGTCCGGCAGGACCAGCCGCTGCACGAGACCGCCGACCAGGTGGCGCTGGCCATCCGCGACGAAGTGGTGGACCTGGAGAAGGCGGGCATCGCGATCATCCAGGTCGACGAGCCCGCGATCCGGGAGATGCTGCCGCTGCGCCCGGAGGGGCGCGCCGAGTACCTGCGCTGGGCGATCGGCGCGTTTCGTCTGGCCACCTCGGGGGTGCAGGCGGAAACGCAGATCCACACGCACATCGGGTATTCCGGCCGCGCCGAGGTGGTCGAGGCGATCGAAGAACTCGACGCCGACGTCACCGCCATCGTCGCGACGCGCTCGATCGAATGGGTGCTGCGTGCGTTGAAGGAGGACTGCGGCTCGGGGCACGGGCTCAGCCACGGCGTCGGCCCCGGCGTGTACGAGAGCCGGTCCGCGCGTATCCCGGACATCGACGAGCTGGACGAATTGCTCACGGCGGCAGCCGAAGCGGTGACGCCGCAGCGGTTGTGGGCGAATCCGGACGGCGGCCTGAAGACCAGGCACTACTGGCAGCTCGAGCCGTCGCTGCGCAACTTGGTCGCGGCGGCGCGCCGCATCCGCAGACGGGTGGAGTCCGCCGAGTGAGCTGAGGCAGAACGCGCCGAGGGCCGTCTTCGTTCGATCGAACGGGGGCGGCCCTCGGTGTTTTCCGAGACATATTTCAGTACAGTTCGTACTGTATCGTTGAACTATGGACACCGACAACGGCTGGCCGGAGTCACTGCGCGTCGCGCACGTCAGGATCGCCCGCCCGACCGACCGGCTCGAGGAAGTGGTGCGGTTCTACGTCGACGGGCTCGGCCTGCGCGAGCTCTACCGATTCCGCGACCACGCGGGCTACGACGGCGTGATGCTCGGATTGCCCGGGGCCGGATACCACCTGGAATTCACCACGCATGTGGACGGCAGCCCCGGCGATGCGCCGAGCCGGGAGAACCTGTTGGTGCTCTACTTCACAAGCGAGTCGCACATGTACGACGTGGCGCAGCGGCTCGGTGAGTTCGGCGTCGAGCCGGTGCCCGCCGAGAATCCGTTCTGGGCGGCCAACGGCGGCTTGACCTTTCCCGATCCGGACGGTTGGCGCGTCGTGCTGATGCCGCGACCGGTCTTCTGATGGCGGGACGAACCCGCGACGACCGCATCGACGCCGCGGTGCTCGCCGCCGCGCGGGAACTGCTCGACGAGGTGGGATACGCGGACCTGTCCATCGGGCAGGTCGCGGCCCGTGCGGGTCTGCACCGTCCCGCGATCTACCGCAGATGGCCGTCGAAGCGGCACCTGGTGGTCGACGTCGTCGCCGAAATGCTCGGCTTGCGACCGACCCCGGACACCGGCGACCTGCGCGCCGACCTGAACCGCGCCATGCGGGATCTGGTCGCGGCACTGCGTGATACGTCGCTGCACCGGGTGTTGCCCGCGCTGGTCGCGGACCTGGCGGGTGACGAGCGGTTGCGCGCCCACTTCCTGGCCACGGTCTTCGAACCGCGGCGGCGGACCACGGCGACGGCGTTGCGCTCGGCCATCGCGCGCGGCGAAGTGGACCCGGGCATCGATCCGGATTTCGTGCTGGACGCGGTCGCCGCGCCGATCTATTACCGGGCGTTGTTCGGACACTTACCGCTGACTGATGAACTCGCCGAACAGTCGGTCACGGCAGTGCTGCGCGCGATCACTCGTTGACGGCAGGCAGCGCGCTGAGCGTCGCGAGCACCTCGGTCGCGGCATTGGCCACCGCTTCGACCTCGGCCATCGCCAGCGCGGCCGCCGTGGCGGCCCGCACGCGCGGCAGCAGTGCCAAGCAGGCCGCTGCGGCGGTACGGTCGGCCGGGGCGAGCTCGGCGTCTTCCTCGGCGGCGGATTGCCATGCCGCGGTGGCGATCACCTCGTGCAACCAGTTGAGCAGCTCCAAGCGCAGCGGTTGCGGATCGCGCAGCCAGGCGCGGACATAGGTCACGTCGGTGCGCTCGTGCAGCAGGGCGCCGAGCACGACTTCGGCGGCGGGCGCGGTGACCGAGTAGATCGAACCCTGGTGCAGCACCGCGGAGTACAGGAAGACGATGCCGCGCGCCTGGTCCTCGACAGCCGCGCTGATCAGGTCGGCGAGCATGGCGGGGGCATCGCTCGCGGATCCGTGGGCGTGCGCCAGCCCGGCCCAGTCCGTCTCGCGCAGCACGGTCGCCGCGCGTTCGTGGTAGATCGGCGCGAGCGCGGCCGCCGCCCGGACGCGAGCTTCCGCGTCCGTCGAATCGAGTGCGCGCTGGAAGGCCGCCAGCGCCACGTCCGGCTCGCCGAGTTGTTCGCTGAACACCCCGATATCGAAACTGGCCCGCGCGGCCACCGCGGGATCGTCCGAACCGGCCAGGGACCGGCTCACCTCCCTGGCCCCCGGCAGATCGCCCGCCTCGCTCAGATGCTGGACGAGATCGCCCGCGACGATGAGCGACTGATCCTCCGGCCAGCCGTCGATGACGGCGCGGTAGGCGGCCTTCACGCCGTCCAGATCGTCCTCGGAGCGCAGAAGGTAGGCCAGGTTGGACAAGGCGAGCCGGGCGATGTCGCCGGGGCCCGCGTCGATCGCGTGCTGGTAGGCCGTGCGCGCCGAATCCGAGTCCCCGCGCTTGGCGCGCGAGTAGCCGAGATTGATCCACGCCCGCGGCGCCGCGTCGGGATGGCCGGATTCGGCGGCGCGCTCGTACATCGCCTCGGCTGCCGCCGTGTCGCCGCGCTCGGCCAGCAGCAGGCCCAGGTTGTAGGCCGCGCGCGGCCCGGCGTCCTCATGGCCGGAATCGACCGCGACGTGGTAGGCGCCTTCCGCGGCCGGTTTGTCACCCGCCGCGCTCAGCAGTCCGCCCAGCTCCGCGGCGGCCAGCGGCGCCCAGTTCGGATGGCCGGAGGCGATCGCGATCTGGAACGCCTCGCGCGCGGCCGCCACGTCGTTGCGCCTGCGGTGCATCTTGCCGAGGTCGAAGGCCAGGTCCGGCGGCCGCTTCAGCATTGTTCCCATTCCAGCCTCGGCACCGAGTGGTGCGGATCCTTTTCCGAGAGTTCTACATCGGCGCGCGATTCATGGCTACCCGTGGCGTGGGATAGGCCCGGTGCGAGACGGTTCAGTCGGGGGCGATCTCGGTGGCCAACGTGCGCAATCCGGCGATCAGCTCGTCGGGCGACGGCGCGTGGTCGGGATCGACCAGCCACTGGGCCATGAGACCGCCGATCAACGCGTGCAGCACCGCGCCCACGGCACGGTCGGCCTCCGCGCCGCGGCTCGGGCCGAACAACTGCCAGAGCTGCTGGCGCGCGTGTTCCTCCGCGGTCGCCAGCTCCGCGCGTACCTCGGGGGAGTGCAGCGCCTGCGCGAGGCCTTCGATATTCGCCGACCAGAGCGGCCGGTCCTCGGTGAACGACGCGATGAGCTTGCGCCAGAAGACTTCCAGGCGCGCCGCGGGCTTAACGAGGTCGTCCTGCGGCAATGCCTCGGCGATTCGCTGCACCGCCTCCGCGCTCGATTCGATCATCGCCTGGTTGAGCAGCTTGTCCCGGGTGCCGAAGTGATAGTTGATCGCGGCCAGGTTGCTGCCGGAGGCGGCGACTATCTCGCGCACGGTCGTGCGTGCGTAGCCGCGCTCGGCCAAGCATTGCTTGGCCGCGGCGAGCAGGTCTTCGCGGGTTCCCACTCCAGCACCTTAGCAAGGGGCCATACGTGCGTTTATAACGTACGTTTCAAACAGGCGTATGTGACAAGCGTTTGAAACGTACGTATGGTGGGGTTCGTCCGCACGAGAAGGAACGAGATGATGACCGATCACCGCCCCCTGTCCCCCTTCGAAAGCAGCTACTTCGGCTCCGACACCAGAATCGGCAGCATCCCGGTGGGTGGCATGCCGCTGTTCATCGGTTCGACCGTGCAAGGCGTCCTCGACGTGTCCGCGCTGCGCCGCGTCCTCGCCGAACTGGCGGCCGCGCACCCACTACTGCGCAGCCAGGTGATCGACGCCGAAGGCGCGAAATGCTTCCGGCGCGACGAGTCCTATCGGCCGCGCTTGACGATCACCGAGGGCGGCGAGCCGGAGTACCTGGAATTGGTGAACACCCACCAGGACTGGACCGGCGGGTTGTTCCACGCGCATCTCCTGCGCGACGGCGACCACGATCGGATCGTGCTGGTCATCCACCACGGAATCGCCGACGGCAGATCCGCTTTCGCGCTGCTCGCCGAGCTGTGGGAGCGCTACACCGCGCAGGTGACGGGCGCGCCTGCGCCACAGGCGAATCCGGATCAACGCTTGCCCGAGGCAATGGACACCGGGCTGGCGCGGATCGTCTCCGACGAGGAGGTCGCGGGCCTGCTCGACCTGATGAGCGCGGGCGCGGCCATGATGAGCCCGGATCTCGCGCCACGGCACCTGCCCGAGCTCGGCGACGGCGCGCACCGGCCGAACCGGTTGACCCTGGACCGGATCGAACTGGATGAGAGCGAGACCGCCGCGGTGATCGCCGCCGCCCGCCTCCACGGTGTCTCGGTGAACAGCTTGGTCACCGGAGCGGCGCTCGCCGCCTTCCGCGCGGAGCTGGAGCCGTCGGCGGGAGCGCTGCCGATGATCTGCGGTCACGCGGTCGACGTGCGCGCGGAACTCGTGCCGCGGCTGCCCGCGAGCACCGTGCTGAACTGCGTGTCGGGAGTGGGCACCTACGCGCTCGTAGAACCGGAAGCCGATCCGATCGCGCTGGCGCATACGGTGGCGTCGGGCATGCGCGCCTCGGTCGAGCGCAGAGAAGCGCTGCTGGTGATGCTCGCCGCCCAGCGGGTCACCGACCCGGTGACCGCCGCGCTGTTCTCCTCGCCGAACACCTTCGCCATCTCCAATATCGGTCGCCTGCCCGCGTTCTCGACCCCACCGGGACTGCGTATCGTCCGCAACGACGTCTTCGCCATGACGGTGGGCATGCCGCCGAAGCTGACGGTGTTCACGGTCGGCGACCGGATGACCATCCAGGTGGAGTACGACACCGCACGGCACAGTCGGTCGCAGCTGGGCGCGGTGAGCCAGGCGCTGACCCGGACGTTGGCCGCCGTTCGCGCCGCCTAGCCACGCGCCGTCGCCGGTTCCCTCCGATGGCCTGCCAGTGCAGATGCCGCGACGCAACCGGGATGGGGCGGGTTCGAACTCGACGGGCCGGCGACGCCCGCGATCGGCACCGGTCGCGGTCTCACTCCGCGGGCGGCTCGTGACGGTCGGCCAGGCGAATGGTCAACTTCCTGGCGAACTTCCGGCGGCGCTTGGGTGAGCCGGTCCGGCGATCGATGTCGGCCTCTACGTCGGCCGGGACGTCATAGCGGCGGATGTAGGCGCCGGAGAACGCCTGCACCGTCGCGGTGACCGGAATGGCGAGCAACGCGCCCGTGGCGCCGAGCAGCGCCGCGCCCGCCAGCACCGCGCCGAAGGCCACGGCGGGGTGCATGTCCAGGGTGGTCGCGGTGATGCGCGGTTGCAGCACGTAGTTCTCGAACTGCTGGTAGAGCACGATGAAGCCGAGGATCCACAGCGCCGTGCTCGGCCCGTGCACCAGACCGACGATCACCGGAAGCGCACCGGCGAGATACGTGCCGACCGTGGGGATGAACTGCGAGACCACACCGACCCACAGCGCGAGGGCGAACGCCGACGGCACGTCCAGCAGCCGCAGCATGACGTAGTGCGCGAGTGTCGAAGCGAGCGCGAGCAGTGCGCGCGAGTAGATGTAGCCGCCGGTCTTGTCCACCGCGATGTCCCAGGCGCGCAACACATGCCGCTGGCGGCGCGGCGGCAGGAGCGAGCAGACGGCGGTGCGGATCCGGGGGCCGTCGGCGGCGAAGTAGTACGTGAACAGCAGGATGCCGAGGATCTGGAAGAGCGCGCCGATCGCGGCCGTGCCGATGCCCCAGACGTTGCCCGCCAATCCGGTGAGGTAGCCCTCCAGGGTCGAGCTCCAGTCGGTGGCGTACTTCTGGATGTCCGTACTGGACAGGTCCTTGTGGAAGGTGTGATTGATCCAGTCCACGCCGCGGTCGGCGTATTCGGGGGCGTGCTGCACCAACGTGGTGACCTGCTCGACCAGCAGCGCTCCGAGCGTCCAGAAGAAGCCGACGACGAGTGCGGTCAGGACGAGGAACACCAATCCGGTCGCCGGACCACGCCGCATGCCGCGCCGCGCCAGCCAGTTCACCGCCGGTTCGATCGCGAAGGCGAGAAACAGCGAGACGAGCAGAATCGTCAGCAGACTCCGCAGTCGCTCGAGCACCCAGAAGGCCGCCAGCAACCCGGTGACCGTCGCCGCGGCGAGCAGGAACGCGCGCGGCAGCCACGGCGGCATGCCGCTTGCGGCGATGGCCGGTCGTGGCGTCTCGTCTTCGTCCTCCGCAGGCACAAGGCCAAGGTACCCACGCGACGACCGGTTCGCGCACGACACCGCGCGGCCGCACCGGTGGAGCGAGCGGGCTCACATGGTGGAGACGTCGATGACGAACCGGTAGCGCACGTCGCTGGCCACCACCCGGTCGTAGGCGCCGTCGATCTCGTCGGCGGCGATCAGCTCGATCTCGGCGCCGATGCCGTGCTGGGCGCAGAAGTTCAGCATCTCCTGGGTCTGCGCGATGCCGCCGATCATCGAGCCCGCCAGGGAGCGGCGGTACCCGGCGAGGTTGAGCGCCTTGACGCTCAGGGGCTTCTCGGGCAGGCCGAGGACCACCAGGGTGCCGTCCAGGTTCAACAGGCGCAGATAGTCGTCCATGGGCAGGTTCGCCGACACCGTGTTGAGGATCAGGTCGAACCGGCCGCGCAGCTCGCGGAAGGTCTGTTTGTCGCTGGTCGCGTAGTAGTTGGTGGCGCCGAAGAGCTTGCCGTCGTCCTGTTTGCTCAGCGAGTGGCTCAGCACCGTGACCTCGGCGCCCATCGCGGCCGCGAGTTTGACCCCGACGTGGCCGAGTCCGCCCATGCCGATGATCGCGACCTTCTTGCCCGGCCCAGCGCCCCAGTGCCGCAGCGGCGAGTACAGCGTGACGCCCGCGCACAGCAGTGGCGCCGCGACGTCCAGGCCGATCCCTTCGGGGATGGCGACCACGAAGTTCTCGGTCACCACGATCTGCGTGGCGTACCCGCCGAGGGTGTGGCCGCCGGGCTCCACCGCCGGATCGACCGGGGTGTTGTAGGTCATGGTCGCGCCCGCGGTGCAGTACTGCTCCTCGTCGGCGAGACAGGGCGCGCAGACCCCACAGGAATCGACCATGCAGCCGACGCCGACGCGGTCGCCGACCCGGTGCTTGGTGACCGCGGATCCGACCGCGGCGACCACGCCCGCGATCTCGTGGCCCGGCACGCAGGGGTAGCGGGTTCTGCCCCACTCGTTGCGGGCGGTGTGGATGTCGGAGTGGCAGATGCCCGCGAACTTGATGTCGATCAGCACGTCGCGTGGACCCAGGTCCCTGCGGTGGATCGTGACCTTCTCGAACGAGCCATCGGCGGTGGACAGGGCATAGGCGGCGGCAGTACTCATGAGGACATGCCTACCGTCGCATGGGTGCGGTTGCCAACTGTGACACGGAAAAGGCACGCTCACGAGCTATTTTTCCGGCGGGCTGCACGGTTCGATGATCTTCGGCGGCGCGCACCGGCGACAATGGATTCGGGAGGTTCGGCCGAGGCGGGAGAGCCATGGACGAAAAACGGCAGCAGTGGATCGGGGCGCGTCGCGCGCCCGGTGGTGGCCGGGTGTTCGTGCTGGTCGTCACCCTCATGCTCGTGGTCGCCGCGTTCCTCGGGTATCGCGGCGATCTCCCGGACCGCGACCGGCCCGGCCCCGCCGGGACGGCGGCCTCGGTCGCGTTCGTCCCGCCCGAGCCGCTCGACGCGGGACTCGTCACCGCGGCGGTGCGCCCGGCGCTGGTCAACATCAACGCCTCTGCCGAGCGATCCGGGCCAGGTGCCGCGGGCTCCGGCATCGTCCTCACCGCCGACGGCGAGGTGCTCACCAGCCACCACGTGGTCAAGGGCGCGGACACCGTGACCGTCACCGACGTGGGCAACGGCAAGGTCTACGACGCGGCGGTGCTCGGCTACGACGCCGACGCCGACATCGCCCTGCTGGACTTGGCCGCGGCCAACGCGCTGCCGACCGCGACCATCGGCAGTTCGGCCGGATTGCGGCTGCGTGAGGAGCTCTTGGCGATCGGCAACGCGGGCGGGACCGGCGGCACGCCCACCGCGGTGCACGGCCCGCTCACCGACCTGGACAGCGCGATCGTGGCGATCAACGCCGCCGATCTGTCGCGCAAGGCGCTCAACGGGATGCTCGAGGTCGCGGCGGCGGTCACGCCGGGACAGTCCGGCGGAGCCCTGGTCGATCACAAGGCGTCCGTCGTCGGCGTCATCGCGGCGGCGTCGGGCGACGGGGCGCGCACGGCCGACCACCCGGCCAACGGCTATGCGGTGCCGATCGATGCCGCGATGCGAGTGGTCCAGCAGATTCGCTCCGGCACCCCGACCGACACCGTGCACATCGGCCCAACGGCCACGCTCGGCGTGCTCGTCTCCAACGCGCTTCCGGCCGGTACCGGAGCGCGTGTGGACATGGCGATCTACGGCATGCCCGCCTATACCGCCGGTCTGGCCGCCGGGGACGTGATCACCTCGCTCGACGACCACACCGTCAGCAACGCGCAGTCGCTGCGCATCGCGCTGAACAGGCGCAAGCCCAACGAGACCGTCCGATTGGGCGTCACCGGCGCGGGCGGCGCGCGCACGGTGCCGGTGGCGCTGATCGCGGGGCCGCCGAACTGATCCGGATCAGACCAGCGACAGCCAGTAGTCCTGGAAGCGCAGGAACACCAGCAGCAGCACGACCGCGTAGAACAGCGCGACGATCGTCCAGCGCCACTCGGCGAGCACCCCCAGCGGACCGCGCGAGCGCCCCCACAGCTGATCGGTGCACACCGCGAGCAGCGGCGTGATGATCGCCCACACCACCATGCAGTACGGGCACAGCGCGTTGATCCGGTACAGGCTCTGGAAGATCAGCCAGCAGATGAAGCCGACCCCGAGCAGGGTGCCCAGCCACAGCCCGCCCCAGACCCAGCGCGGGAAGCCGACCCCGGCTACCGACAGCACGCCGAGCGTGACGACGACCGTGAACCCGACGATGCCGATCAGCGGGTTCGGGAACCCGAAAACCGCGGCCTGATCGGTCACCATCACCGACCCGCAGGACAGGATCGGGTTGATGCTGCACGACGGCGTGTAGCCGGGATCGGTGAACAGCTTGAACCGTTCCACGGTCAGCGCCACGGCGGCCAGCCAGCCGGCCAGCCCACCGATCAACAGGACCCACGCGGCCCGGGGCCCCGCGGTGATCACTGGCCCGCGGCGGCGCTGATCACGGGTGCGAGACCGCCTGCGCCGAAGACCTGCTGGCTGGACTCGACCTTCTTGCCGTTGACGAACACCGACGGGGTCGACTGGATACCGCTGTCCAGCACTTCCTTGGTGCGGGCCTGGACGTACTTGTCGTACTTGTGGTCGGTGATGCACTGGGCGATCGCGTCGTCGGTGTAACCGGCGCTCTTGGCGATCTGGACCAGCTGATCGTCGGTCAGGCCCGCGCCGCCCTCCGGGGGCTGCTGGGCGAACATCGTCTTCAGCCAGGCCTGGTACTTCGACGGGTCGGCCTCCGCGACGCAGTAGGCGGCGTTGGCCGCGCGCGAGGAGTAGCGCGTGGTGGACGCCTTGTCCAGGAAGGCGATGATGTTGTACTCGACCACCGCGGTGCCGTTGGCCACCGCGTCCTCGAGCACCTGTCCATTGGCCGCCTCGAAGGCCTTGCACGCGGGGCACTGGAGGTCGGCGACGACCCGCACGGTGACCTTCGCGTCCGGCTTGCCGACGCGGACGGCGCCGTTATCGGTGATCGAGGCGGGTACGGGGCCCGCATTCGCGGTGCCGGTGGCGGCGATGGACGGAGCGGGGCCGGGATCGTCCTTGTGCGCCTTCTTCACCGCGATGCCGATGCCGATCGCCGCGATCAGCGCGACGAGCACGGCGGCGACGCCCACCTGGATCAAGATCTTGCGGTTGCGGTCGGCGCGTTCCGCCGCCAGCAGCGGGTTCGACTTCCCACCCTGGTTCTTGCTCACCGTGCGCTCACCACGCCTTTCGCTCGCCGGACGGTTTCTGCCGCCACGATCGTAGATCCGCCGACCATCTCCCCGCGTGATCGGCCCACAGCCGCCATCATCGTCGGCCTACCTGAGAGATTCCGTAAAACAGGGCGTAGCGGCGCTTCGGAAGGCGCCGATACCGGCCGGGGGCAGGCGGTATGAATGGTGGGATGACTGTTCTCGGTGTTGTGTTCCGCCCGCAAAATCCCCCCGAACTGCTCCGCGAGGCGACCCGCGTGGCCGAGACGACGGGGCTGGAGGAATTGTGGCTGTGGGAGGACTGCTTTCTGGAAAGCGGGATCGCCACCGCCGCAGCCGCGCTGGCCTGGACCGAACGGCTGCGCGTCGGCATCGGGCTGTTGCCCGTACCGTTGCGCAACGTCGCGCTCACCGCCATGGAAGCGGCGACGCTGCATCGGCTGTTCCCCGACAGGCTGATCCTCGGTGTCGGGCACGGCGTCCAGAGCTGGATGGGGCAAGTCGGCGCACGGGTGGAGTCGCCGGTGACCCTGCTCGGCGAGCACCTGTCCGCGCTGCGCGCGCTACTGGCCGGTGAGCGGGTCACCACCTCGGGGCGCTACGTGCACCTCGACGCCGTCGCGCTGGACTGGCCGCCCGCTCGAGCGCCGAAGGTCTACGCGGGCGCGCGCGGCCCACGGTCGATCCGGCTGTCCGGCGAGCACGCCGACGGCACCCTGCTCGATTCCGTCACCGACGCCGACGGCGTACGCGCCGCCCGCACGCTGATCGATGCGGGTCGCGCCGCCGCGGGCCGCACCGACCGGCACGAGGTGATCGCGAATCTACTCGCGGTGACCGGTCCGGACGCCGAGGCTCGCCTGGCCGCCGAACGGACGCCGGAGCACGCGCCCGGCGCGGGCGTCGCCGGTGACGCGCACGCGGTCGCCGGAGCCGTCACGCGGCTGGCCGAGGCGGGCGCCGACACGGTCGTCCTGCAGACCACCGCCGACGACACCGACCCGGCCGCGTTCATCCGCTTCGTGGCGGAGGAGGTCAGGCCGCTGGTCCGCTGACGTTATGCCCGCGCCAGCCGCCGCTTCTGCTGTTCGACGTCGAAGGTCGCCGGGGGCCAGTCGAGGTCGAGCCGCTCGAGGGCCGCGATCAGCAACTCGGTGACGGCGAGGCGGGAGAACCACTTGCGGTCGGCGGGCACGACATGCCAGGGCGCGTACTCGGTGGACGTGCGGTCCAGCACCGCCTGGTACGCGTCCTGGTAAGCGGGCCAGAACGCGCGCTCGTCGATGTCGGACGGGTTGAACTTCCAGAATTTGTCCGTGCGTTCCAGCCGCTCGGCCAGACGCCGCTTCTGTTCGTCGAGCGAGACGAACATGGCCACCTTCACCAGCGAGGTGCCCTCGTCCACCAATTCCTGCTCGAACGCGTTGATCTCGTCGTAGCGCGGCTCCCACACCGTCGGCGGCACCAGATTGTGTACCCGCACCACGAGCACGTCCTCGTAATGCGAGCGATCGAACACACCGAGCTGACCCGCGCGCGGCAGTGCCTTCCGGATGCGCCACAGATAGTGATGGCGGCTCTCCTCCGGCGTCGGCACCCCGAACGCGGCGTGGTCCACGCCCTGCGGATCGACCGATCCGATGACGTGCCGGACGATGCCGCCCTTGCCCGCTGTGTCCATGCCTTGCAGGATCAGCAGCACGTTGCGCCGGTCGCCGCCGGCCCGGCCGTTGGCGTACAGCTTCTCCTGCAGATCCGACAGCACCTGGGCGCGTTCGGCGAGCAAGGGCACGCCCGCCTTCTTGCCGCCGGTGAACCCCGGCGTCCCGGAGGTGTCCAGCTCGGCTACGCGCAAGCCATCGGCTCGCATGGCCTCGGTGGGCGGCACCGTCCACAATTTCGGCATGGCTCCAACCTAACCGCGTGGCGGTTCGGCCACGTCACACTTGCGCGAGCCGCAGTAACTGGGTGGCGAATTCCTCGTCCGCCACCGGGGTGAGGATGAGATCGTGCGCGGTGGTGAGCAAGTAGCGACCGTCGCCGGTGAAGTCCAGCCAGGTGCGATGGCGGGTGGGCGGGGACATCGGGTTCTCCGGCTCCACCGTGACGGTGATGAAGCCACGCCCGTCCACCGGCTTACGCAGGGTTTGGCGGAACTTCGCCGCGCCGCGATGACCGTTGGTGACGAACGGCTCGGTGCGATCCGGATTCAGCACCGCGTCCTGCGGCTCCCGCATCGGGGCGAGCTTGCCCGGTCGCGCCGAGCCGATGATCTGCACCAAGCGTTCGCCCACGGCACGGGCGTGGCACATCTGTACGGTCACCCGGTCCGGTGTGGCGACCAGGATGCCCGCGTGGTTGTGCACCACCGCGGCGAACGCGAGGATCCGTTCGGTCTCGGACCCGCTGCCGTTGCGTGAGAGCGCCGAACGCTCGCCCGAGACGGTGATGGTGGTCGCGTCGTTGCGCGCGCAGAGCACCAGCGCGGCGGCGAGATCAGGATCGGCTTGGCGGGCGAAGCGCTGCGGCAGATGGAGGGCGTGGTACTCCGACTCGGTCCGCGCGGTGGCCGAAGGGACCATGTTGACCGGGTAGGGCCTACGGTCCAGGCTCGTTTCGTTCGTCCAGACATGCGTGAACTCGTCCGGGGTGAGCACCCATTTCACCGTGCGCCGCCTCCGCGCGCGGAATCCGGATCGCCGGGTGCGTTGTCGGCCGCCGAACCTTCCTGCGGCCGGGGGAATCGGGGAACGCGGTCGCCGGTGGCGGGCATCGTCGGGGTGTAGACGTAAGTCATCGTGTCCCGGACATCCGCTTCGATGTCTGCCGCCGCACTATCGTGTTCCATCCTACGTTTGCCACCGTAAACCGCTTCTGCGGCCGGGTCCGCCAGCGGCCGATACCGCTGCGGCGGCGCGATCGCGCCCCGGACCGTCTGCGCGGCATCGCTATTCAACTCCATCAGCCGAGCGACCGCCCGGCACACGTCGTGCGTATCCCCGCCCGCGCGGACGAACTGCCTGGTCGCGCTCACCGCGGCGTCGGCTGCCCGGCCCGACCAGCGCGCGAATTCCCGGTTGGTGGCATCGGAGAAGGCTTGGAACGCTTCGGCCACCGCGGTCGCGTTGGCCTGCCATGCCGCGGCGATCCGGCCCAATGCCGCCGGATCGAGCGCTTCGTGCACCAGCTCCCAGATCTGCTGGTGGGTGTAGGCGCCGAACAGTTCCCGATCCGGCGCGTAGGCGGGATCTGTTGCGTCGTCGGTGAATCCGGCCAGTTCCTGCCGGATGCCGTCGGCGGCGGCGCGTGCCGTGGAGTCTGCCATCCGTCGTCCCCCTCAGTCGGTCCCGGCGCGCGGGTGCGCGCTCAACGGGGCTCCAGATAGTCGGCGACCAGCCGCAGTGCGGCCTGATTCGCCGCCTCGGCGTCGGCCAGCCGATTGGCCGCGGCGAGATACGCGGCCTTGAACAGCAGCGCCGTTTCCTGGAACGCGGCCAGGGTGTCCAGGTATTGCCTTCCCTTGGCGGAGAACCCGCGGGTGAGGCCGTGCCCGGTCGGCAGATCGGGGAAGCCGGTCACCTCGGTGACGAGGTGTTCGCCCGCCATCGCGCGGCCCAGATCGTCGACCAGTTGGTCGCACGCGGCGGCGAGATTCTCCGCGACCGCCGTGTCCAGCTCGAACCTTTCGCTCCCGCCCGCGCCGATGGCCGCCGCGTACAGCTCGCGCGCCGTCCCCTGTCCGGTATCGGGTACCGCCACGTGGAAGCCCCCTTCCGCTCGGTCCTGTTCGTACCGCGCTGTACTGGATTCGCACTTTACCGGGCGGTTCAGCGCGGCGGACCGCCTCGGTACGGGCTTGTGTGAAGGCCTCTGCGCCCGTCTCCGCCGTTGTTACACTGACCAGCGGTCCGAGGGGCGGTGTGGGGAAGGCGACCGGTGGCCGGAATCGATGGCGTAGTCCCGAAGTATCTGCAGATCTCGGGGCATCTGCGGGATCTGATCGAGCGCGGGGAGTTGGCTCCCGGCGCCGAGGTGCCGTCCGAGCGCGAACTCGCCGTCCGCTGGAAGGTCGCCCGGCCCACCGCCGCCAAGGCGCTGAACACGCTGCGGCAGCAGGGATTCGTCACGTCACGTCGTGGGTCGGGCACCTACGTGGCCGAACGCTCGGCGCTGATGCGCGAGAGCGCGCCCCGATACGGACCGTCCGCGTCCCAGCCCGATTCGGTGACCGTGCTGGGAGCTGAAATGGTGGAAGGACCGCAGGAGGTCACCGAATCGCTCGGTCTCCCAACGGCGAGTCCGGTGATCAGTGTGAAGCTGTTGTACGAGAACGGCTCCGGGGCAGTTCGGCTGGTCGCATGCTGGTATCCCGGTGAATTCGCCGCGGCCGCCACGCTGGTGCACGGGACGGTGCCCGTGCCGGGCGGAGTCGTGCGGTATCTGGAGGCCGTGATCGGCCGCGCCGCCGCAGTCGTGCGTGAGAGCGTCGGCGCCCGGCTGGCCACGGATGACGAACGCCGCCGTCTCGCGCTCCCGCATCCGGCGGCGGTGCTGGTCGTGCACCGCATCGGTCTGGACGTCCGAGGCGTCGCGCTGGAGTACCGCCAGAGCGTCCACCCGCCCGGCCGCCCGATCATGGAGCACGAGTATCCGGCCAGGTCAGCGACCGATTTCCGCCGTTGACACCCCTGTGCCGCAACTGGCATAGTCCACTTGTCGGAAGTATCGAAGGGTGGGAGGGGCGATGTCCGATCGGTTGACCGTCGGCGGCTGGGTGGTCGTGGGGGAGCAGTGCTCGGTCCGCTTGGCCCCGGTACCGCGCGACGACTTCCTGGCCTTCGTGTTCGAAAGCAGCGGAACCGAATTCGAATTGGCCTTGGCGCCCGCGATCCTGCACCGCATGGTCGATCTCGGGACCGCCCCGTCCGCGCCGTGACATCGGCGAGCCACCACCGCGGCGGATCGCCTTACGCGCACCGTGGGTCGCGGCGGTTCCTGCCGACGCCTGCGGAACAAGCTGATCTCGAGGCCGAAAAGTCAGTGCGGGTGCGTGCTTCGGCTATCTCCGCGGTGTGTTCTACGCGTCGATGAAAAGGTCGTTGGCGAGTGCGCCGGAGCCCGGTACGACTCGGTAGTGGTCCAGGTCGGTGCGGCCATGGGAAGCGAGGACATCCTCGTCCAGGAGCAGCCGGCCGGTGTAGGTCGCGGCGGGGCTGGTCACGATCAGCAAAGCGGCGTCCGCGCAGATGAACGGGTTGCGGGACGCGGCGACGGCTTCCGCACCGCCGAGCAGATTGCGCACCGCGGCGGTGTCGATCTTCGTGCGCGGCCACAGGGAGTTCACGGCGATGCCGTAGGGCCGGAACTCGTGTGCCAGACCGACGGTGGCGATGCTGACACCGTATTTGGAGACGGTGTAGGCCACGCCGTTGCCCACGTGCTCGGGGTTCATGTTGAGCGGCGGAGAGAGGGTGAGGATATGTGGATTCCGCCCGGCCGTCGCCGAGGCGCGCAGATGCGGCAGCGCCAGCTTGGACAGCAGGAACGGCGCGCGGAGATTGACGGCTTGCATGTGGTCGTAACGCTGCATGCCGATCTGCTCGGCGCCGGTGAGATCGACCGATCCCGCGTTGTTGACCAGGATATCGATGCCGCCGAAGCGCTCGGCGATCCGATCGACCGCCTCCGCCATCGCCTTGTCGTCGCGGACATCCGCCACCAGCGGCAGTACCGCGCCACCCGCGGCCTCCGCTTCCGCGGCGGCCGTGTGGATGGTGCCGGGCAGCTTGGGGTGCGGCTCCTGGGTGCGGGCGATCATCGCGACGTTCGCGCCCTCCGACGCGAACCTGATCGCGATCGCCAGGCCGATGCCACGGCTCGCCCCGGTGACAACGGCGGTCCTTCCCGCGAGCAGATCCCCGGTGGCCTCTCCTCGGGTGGACGCGGGCGTGGGTAGGGGACTGTTCATGGCGGGGTCCTCTGGCTGGAATACGCGATCTTGTGGAGTGAGGCTAGCTGGCATCCGCCGGGAGCGTGACAGATCCGTTGTCCCCGAGCTGTTTACAGCGGCTTGCGGGCGGTTGCTCGCCGTGCCCGATGGGACGATCGAAGACGGTGCGTTCATACGCGGCAGTGGTTGAAAATGCAATTGGATTTTCTCGGCGATCCGGGGAACCGAGAGCAGTCGGGATGCGTCCAATAACAGTGACGACCTTTTGAACGATGCACAGGCGGGCCTGGGGGTGAGGGGATCGGTGCGATGTCGGACGCTAACAACGGAGGTGCGATGGCGACCCGGACGGTGCCGCAGCCTCCGTTCCCGCCGGGGTTGCTGGCCGATCTGCATGCCGGCAATGTGACGGCCGCGCAGCGCGAGCAGTTGTGGCCGATCGTCTCGCGTGATCCGCAGGCGGTGCGGTATCTGCGCGGGCTGGATGAGATCAGCGCGGAATTGGGTGCACTGAGCCGGGAGGAACGCGTCATCCACTCCATGCCCGAGGACGTCACCGCCCGGCTGACCGAATTCATCGAAGCGCTCCGATCACCCCAGGACACCACGGTCCACGCGATCGCGCGCGGGCGGGCGGGCGAGGCCCGGCTCGATATCGGATATTCCCAACGCGGCGCGGCTCCTTCGGTCGCTGTCGACGAGCATCGCCGCGCCAGGGCGCGCTGGTTCGCCGCGGCAGCCGCGGCGATCGTCGCCCTTGCCGCAGCCGGCTCGGCCATCTCGACGATGGACGGCCGTGACCGCCCAGCCCCCACCGCGCGACCCGCCATCGGAAATGACGAAGTCACCGCCACCATGGCCTTCGGCGCGCTGGGCCGCCACACCGTCAGCGGCTCCCTCGCCGACCCCGAAGCGCTGCAACGCTGTGTCCACGCGAACGGGCTCGACCGCACCGTCCTCGGCTCGGCCGACATCGCGTTCCAGGGCGGCGACGCGGTGCTCATCCTGCTCAATGGCCCGCACCCGCCCGCCGTCACCGCATTGGTCGTCGGAACCGGCTGCGATACCGGTGACCCGCAGCGCCGGGTATTGCAGGACATCGGCTGACCGCGCGCGGCGGGTCACGTTCCACCGCGCACGGCCGCGCGCACGCCTGCGCGCGATAGGCTATGACAGTCGTCATGAACATGGGAGGAGAAAGGTGGCCGAAACGCCGCAGGCGCGGGATCGAATGGTGGCAGGCGCGGCCGACATGATCCGCCGCCGCGGTCTGAACGCGACCAGCGTGCGGGAACTGGCCAAGCACGCCCAGGCTCCGCTGGGATCCACCTACCACTACTTCCCCGGCGGCAAAGCGCAGCTGGCGGCCGAAGCCGTGCGCTTCGCCGATGCGCTGGCCGCCCGCAAACTCGCGCAAGGGCTGCCCGCCGGGCCGGTCGCGGGATTGCGGTCGTTCGTCGACATGTGGCGGAAGGTTCTGGCGGACAATGATTTCCAGGCCGGCTGCCCGGTGCTCGCGGTCGCGATCGAGGGCCCGGGGGACGACGACGAGCCGCAGCGGGCCGCCGCGGCCGCGTTCGAGAACTGGACCGGCCTGCTGACGCGGTCGTTGCGCGACCACGGCGCGAGCGAGGCCGACGCCGAGCGGACCGCCACCCTGATCGTCGCCGCGGTCGAGGGCACGGTGGCGATGTGCCGGGTGGAGCGCAGCACCCTTGCGCTCGATCGGACCGTGGACAAGCTCGAGTTCCTGATCCGGGCCGTCACCGCGGAGGTCTAGTGCGCGGGCTTCGTCGCGCTGACGTACTGGAGCAGGCGATGGACCCGCTGGTCGATCTCCACCAAACCCTCCTCGGCGAACAGGGCGGGAAAGGTCCGGGCGCCGAACACCCGCAGCCCGCTCAAACCGCCGACCACGCGGCTCATCTCACCGATGGGGTTGGCCGCCCGGTGGCTGGTGGTGATGGCGATCCGGCCACCGGGAGCGGGAACGCGAATCATCTCGCGAGCGGCGACGAGTGGGTCCGGAATGAGGTAGAGCGCGCCGAAACAGCAGACCGCGTCGAAGGTTCCGTCCGCGAACGGGAGCCTGCGCGCGTCGCCGCGGAGATACCCGACGCGCGGTCCGGCGTTGTCCGCGACGGCGCGCGCCAGCATCGGCTCCGAATAGTCCACGCCGATCGCATAGCCCTCGCCGGACAGCGCCTCACTCAGGTATCTGGTGAAATTGCCCGGTCCGCAGGCGATGTCGAGCACCTTCTGCGCGCCGCCGAGCCGCAGGGAGGTGACCGCGTCGCGGCGGTCGGACGCGGTCGTCCGCCCACTGGCGAGATAGAACAGCGCCGGCCGCCAGGCGCGCTCGTACACCGCGGCGAGCGCGGGGGCATTCATCGTCTTGCGTGCGAGATTCACCGGAGCGCGTCCCTCAGGCGCGGTCGACGGTGATCGTCATGCCCGCCGCGCGCAGTCGCTCGGTGAGGGCGTCGCCCATCGCCGCGGCCGGGGTGAGAATGCCCGCGAGCTCGGGTTGCTTCTCCGTGTCGAACGCCAGGCACAGACCGCTCTCGCCGAGCAGTACGGCGGTGGCCTGGTATCCCGGGTCGCCGGTGCCGGAGAAGGTGGCCACGTACTTCGCGCCCGAGGTGGTGTGCGCGAACGTCTTCATGCTGAACCAGCCGCTCTTGCGGGCCTGCTCGCTCGGTCCGGTGCCCGGCTTGGGCAGCACGCGATCGAGCAGCTTGCGACCCGCCGATGCCCGCGACAGCAGGGCCCCCGCGGTCATGCCCGCCACGATGCCGCCCGCCATGCCCGCCGCTACCAGCGGCGCCACCCGGGACTTCCCCGCGCTCATCACTTCGCGGTAGCGGAAGTTCTTGCCGTACACCCAGCCGAGCAGGCCGTTGCTGCGGCGCACGATCTTGGTGTTGTGCGCGGCCATGACGAACGTGCTGACCCACCCGTCCAGGCTGGGGTCGATCGCGCTCGCCCGCGACAGCGCCTGATCGGACTGGCGGCCGACGTCGGGATCCATCGACCTGTCCGGGCTCAGCGAGTACGGGTGCGACATCACCTTGCCCTTGGCCGGGTCGGCGGCGATCGCCTCCATCATCGCGCGGCCGGAATCGATGGTGCCGCCGCTGACGCCGCCCTTGAGCGAAGCCACCAGCGTGACGTCGACGAGCTCACCGGTGTTGTCCTCGACCGTGCGGCGGTAGAGCTGATATACGCTCAGATCGGACGGAATCGAGTCGTAGCCGCAGGAATTCACGATCTTCGCGCCCGTGGCGACGGCCTGTTCGTGATAGTTGTCGATGGCGTCGCGGATGAACAGCGGCTCGCCGGTGAGGTCGGCGTAATGGGTGCCCGCCTTCGCGCACGCCGCTACCAGCGGCATCCCGTAGCGCAGGTACGGGCCGACGGTGGTGACCACGACCTTGGTGCGCGCCGCCAGCTCGTCGAGCGAGCTCTGGTCTGTCGAGTCGGCCACCACCAGACCCCAGTTCGCGGCCGTCGGTCCGAGGTCGTCGCGTACGGCGGTCAACTTGTCCAGCGATCGTCCCGCCAGCGCGATTCGCGCGGATTCCGGCGCGGCCTCGGTGAGATATTCCGCGGTCAGCTTGCCGACGAAACCCGTCGCGCCGAAGAGCACTAGGTCGAATTCCCGTGTGTCTGCCATGGTCTTCCGTTCTGCGGTCGTGCCGCCGTTCGGCGGCTACTTGGTGGTCTTCTTGCGCGGCCGTTGCGGCGCGGCGCGCGGGCGGTCGGCAAGCCAGGCGTGATGGGCCCGGCCGAGCTCGGTGACCGGTGGTTCGTCGTAGAGCCATTCCCTGGAGATGCGATGCCAGTTCGCGGTGCAGCCGAGGTGGCCGAGCATGCCGAAGGTCAGGAAGTCGGCGCGGCGGGAGAAGAGGTGCTCCGGCGGCAGATTCTGTTGCTTCATACCGGTGAACTCGCTGGCCCTCGGATCGACCGCGAGCAGGAAGGCGCCGCTGGCGAGCTCGGGAGTGATGGTCAGTTCCTCGTCGATCAGACACCATTCCGAGGCGGCCAGTACGTATTCCAGGCACTCCTCGGCGCCGATCTCCTGCGGCGAATCGATGACGCCGCGTTGGATCATCAACTCGCGCAGGTCTTCCGCGCGATCTTCTGCCGCGGCACGCAGACAGACCAGCTCGAATTGCACGTGCTCGGCGTCCATGCGGTTGAACAATCCGAAATCCAGGAAGCCGACCCGGCCGTCGTCGGCCAGCAGCACGTTGCCCGGATGCGGGTCGCCGCAGAATTCGTTGAAGGTGAACAGCGATCCCACGTAGAACCGGTAGATGATCTCGCCGATCCGGTTGCGCTCCGCTTGGGGCAGCTGCCGGATCTCTTCGAAGCCCTTGCCCTCCACGTATTCGGTGACCAGCACCCGCGTGGTGGAGAACTCCGGCAGCGAGCGCGGGACGATGACGAACGGATGCCCGGCGTACAACTCGGCGATCTGCAACTGGGTGGCCGCTTCGGCCCGGTAGTCCAGCTCGGCCTCCATGTTCAGCCGCAGCTCGTCCAGCACCGCGGGCGTCACCCACGGCATCGCGGACTGGAGCACGCGCCGGAACATCGCGAGATTCTTCAGATCCGCGCGCACCGCGGCATCGATGCCCGGATACTGCACCTTCACCGCGACCTGGCGGCCGTCGTGTAGTCGCGCCCGGTACACCTGGCCGATCGAGGCGGCGGCGACGGGCTCGGCGTCGAACTCGGCGAAGACCGCGTCGAGCGGCTTTCCGAAATCGTCCTCGATCACCTGGCGCATGGCCGCGAAGGAGACCGTCGGGGCCGCGTTGCGCAGCACGGCCAGGCGTTTCTGGAACCGCTCCCGATGGTCCTCTGGCACCAGATCCAGATCGAGCACCGACATCATCTGGCCGAGCTTCATGGCGACGCCCTTCATGGTGCCCAGCACCGTGACCACCTGCTCGGTGGTGCGGATCATCGATTCCTCGGCCATCTTCGCCCGGACGGCCTCGGATCTGCCCCGCATGGTCAACCGCGCGCGCTGGGTGCGAAGCACCGAACTGGCTGCCACCGCGCCCAGCTTCGTGCCACGAGCAAGCCGAGAGGTCGGTACTTGCTTCGCCATCGAGGTACCTCCGTTGGTGCCGCGGTCGGAGCGACGGACGCGGGCGGCAGCGTGCGGGACACCCGCACGGACCGCCGTCGAGTACGGCGCCTGCGGTGACGCAACGCACTCGGCGCACCGCTCGGGTTCAGACTAGCCAAGGATTCGGCAAAGTCGAGAGTGCTGGTGAACTTTTGCAAGCGCTCCAGCTAGCACCAGGGTCGATGGCTCGATTCAGTCTTGCGCCGGCGTCTCGGGGGCGGGCAGCACATGCTGCTGCGCGTTGAACGCGGCGGGCGAACCGCCCGCGCGGGCCATGCCCTCGATGGCGCTCCAGGCGAGCATGGTGAGGTAATCGATCACGTCCTCGCGGGACAGCGACTTGTTGGTGGTCCACCAGTGCGTGGCCAGCTGGATGCCACCGACCAGCACGTACGACGCCAGCGCGGCGCCCTCGGTCGCCACGCCCCGGTCCTTGGCGCGATCGGTGATCACCGCGCACACCACCTCGGCGAAGAGCTTCTCGAACTCCGCGAGCGAGGACTGGTCGGCCGAGCCGTTGCCCATGATGAAGCGGTAGACCTCGGGGTCCTCGTCGACCGTGCCGACGTACTCGGCCAGGGCCGAGCGCACCAGCTGGTATTCGTCCGCGTCCAGGCTGATCGCGCCGTACACCCGCGGCATCAGCGTGGTCTCGATGAACCGCTGCATGGTCGCGTGGACGAGGTCGTTCTTGTCGGAGAAGTAGCGGTAGAGCACGGTCTTGGAGACGCCGATCTCCGCGGCGATCTCGTCCATGCCCGCGTTGCTGCCGCGGGCGCGCACGGCGGCGAGAGTGCCGTCGACGAGTTCCTCCCTGCGGTCGATCTTGTGTTGCCGCCACCGGCGCTTGCGGCCGTCCATCCGGCCGCCGCGCACCGCCGACGGTCGCTCGCCGACATCGACAAGGTCTTCGGTGGACAGCGTGGGCTCCCTCGTTCGTAAGTGCTCCGGTAGCTACCAGCTTAGGTCCCCGATACCCGTGATATGCGCTTTTGAGCCCGGATGCGGTAGGAACCACAGTCCGGGCGTGTCCGGCGCCCGGCACGTCCGGTTTGTGCGCAGGCACTCACCCCGCTCGCTCACTTCGCCGCGCACAGCAGAATGGGAGGCATGGAGAAAGCTCCCGGCAACACCGCGGTGCTGAACGCCCGGGGCGACCGCGCCGGAGACGCCGCCGCGCCCCTCGGCTTCGCCGCCGTGCTCGACGAGGCGGCCAAGCGTCGTGACCTCTGGCGGATGAAGGCGTTCGCCACCGGGCTGCTCGCCTTGGCCACCGCGATCTATCTGTTCTGCCGCTGGACCGAATCGCGCGGGGCGGGCGGCGACTGGGTCGGCTACCTGCGGGCGGCCTCGGAGGCGGGCATGGTCGGCGCCCTGGCGGACTGGTTCGCGGTGACCGCCCTGTTCCGTCATCCACTCGGCCTGCCCATCCCGCACACGGCGATCATCCGGCGGAAGAAAGACCAGCTCGGCGCCAGTCTCGGTACGTTCGTCGGCACGAACTTCCTGGCGCCCGAGGTGGTGTCTGCCAAGGTGAACTCGGCGCAGATCTCCTGGCGGGTCGGGCGCTGGATGGCCGATCCGGGTCATGCCGCGCGCGTGGCGCAGGAGAGCTCGACCATCCTGCGCGCCGTCGTCGGCGTACTGCGCGACGAGGACGTGGAGCAGGTCATCGACAACACCATCGTCAAGCGGATCGCCGAGCCGCTGTGGGGTCCGCCGATCGGAAGGGTGCTGGCGGAACTGCTCGCCGACAACCGGCAGTTGGCGTTGCTGGATCTGCTCGCCGAGCGCGCGCACCAGTGGGCGCTCGGATCCCAGGAGACGATCGATCGGATCGTCTTGCGGGACGCGCCGCAGTGGGCGCCGAAATTCGTCAACATCTTGCTTTCCGAACGGATCTACCGGGAACTGGTCGAGTTCACCTGGAAAGTCCGCTCCAATCCGGAGCACGAGGTTCGTCTCGCCGCGAACCGGTTCCTGGAGGAATTCGCCGAGGACCTGCAATTCGATGACGCCATGATCAAAAAGGCGGAGCGGATCAAGGCGCAGATCATGGGCCGGGAGGAGATCACCGGACTCGCGTCGGCCACCTGGCGCGCGGCGAAGCGGCTGATCCTGGAGTCCGCCGACGATCCGAGCAGCACGCTGCGGCGCAAGGTCGCCGAGAACGTGCAGCAGCTCGGCGAGCGCTTGCGCGACGACGCGGACATGCGGGCCAAGGTCGACAACTGGATCGATCGCGGCGCGCGCTACTTGGTGGAAAACTATGCCGGTGAGATCAGCACCCTGGTCACCGACACGGTTGCCCGGTGGGATGCCGAGGAAGCCAGCAAGAAGATCGAATTGCAGGTCGGCCGGGATCTGCAATTCATCCGCATCAACGGAACCGTCGTCGGTTCGCTTGCCGGACTGACGATCTACACGATTTCCCACTTGATGTTCGGCGGTTGATCCGCGGCGTGCGGAACGTTTGCCGAAACGCTGCTAGCAGACTGCTTGCAATAGCTAGCACCCTGACCTAGAATCGAATTCGTACAACCGCCAGAAGGTGAGTGATGGCTGACCAGCCCGAGGTTTCCGCCGAGTACACCGAGAGATCGGACGAGCATTCGTCCGGCATCGGCGAACGAGGGGGTCGCGTCGTCAGTGCGGCGCACGACATCGGAGGCTTCATCAGGGCGCAGCGGGAAGCCGCGCAAGTCTCGTTGCGTCAACTCGCCCAGCTGGCGGGGGTGAGCAATCCGTATCTCAGCCAGATCGAGCGCGGACTGCGAAATCCATCCGCCGAAGTGCTCACGCAGATCGCGAAAGCGCTGCGGGTCTCCTCGGAGGTCTTGTACGTACGGGCTGGCTATCTCGAGCAGCGGCCGCACAGTCCGGTCCGGGACGCACTGCTCGCCGACACGTTCATCAGTGAGCGGCAGAAGCAGGTGCTGCTGGACATCTATGAATCGTTTCGCCGGGAAAACGGAGGAAACGAGGTAGGGGGGGACGTATGGGACAGCGACGTTCCGCGCACGACAACCGAAACTCCGCCACGCCAGGAGAACGAAACACCATGACCGAGAAGAACGCCACCGTCACCAAGCCCCTGCTCGCCACCGTCGGCGCGGGTGACGCCCTCTACGCCGCCGTCAACGACGTTTTCGCGCAGGTGCGCGAGCGTGCGGCCGCCACCGAGGTGCAGGCCCGGGTGGAGGAGGCGCGCGAGCGCTTCGCCAACGTTCCCGCCGACGTCCAGGACCGGTTCGAGTCGCTGCGTGAGCGGCTGTCCGGCCTGCCGTCGGAGCTGCCGGACGACCTCGCCGAACTGCGCGAGCGGTTCACCGCCGAGGAGCTGCGGGCGCTGGCCGAGAAGTACTACCGGCAGGCGCTGGACATCTACGCCGACCTCGCCGTCCGCGGTGAGGAGACGATCGAGCGGCTGCGCGCCAACCAGGTCGTCGACGAGCGGATCGGCAAGGTCGAGACGCTGTACGGCGACGCGGTCAGCCGCGCCGAGGACGTGCTCGGGCGCGTCAACGGACTGATCGGCCGCCCGGCGAAGGAGGCCGAGCTCGCGGCCGACGAAGAGATCGACCCGGCGCCGGTCGTCGAGGCCGAGGTCGTCGAGGTGACCACCGAGGCCACCCCGGCTCCGGTCGTGAACGGTGAGGCCAAGAAGGCTCCGGCCAAGAAGGCCCCCGCGGCCAAGAAGGCTCCGGCCAAGAAGGCCGCTCCCAAGAAGCCCTGAACGGCCCGCGGCTGAAGCGATTCGACGCCCTCGCGCACCCCTGGTGTGCGAGGGCGTTGCTTCTATGATGGGTGAGGTGAATATGGTGCACGGATTGACCGGGATGATCCTGCTGGTGCTGTGGCTGGCGGCGCTCGGTGCGACGATTTTCGCGCTGATCCACGCCGTGCGTCAGCGTCCGGACGCGTTCACCGCGGTGGACAAACTGACCAAGCCGATCTGGCTGGCGATTCTCGGGGCGGCTGTGCTCGTGCTCCTGCTCTCCCCCGCGGGTCTGGGCCTGCTCTCCTTCGCGGCGATCATCGCCACGGGCGTCTACTTGGCCGACGTCCGGCCCAAGGTGGACGAGGTGCAGCGGGGTCCGCGCTGGTGAGGGCGGAGTTCGCCGACAGGTAAGGGTGCTTGCACTAGCAAGCGGCGCAAATCGGGGTTACTGTATCTAGCAGTAACACAAAGGAGTGTCCGATGCGTGCCATGCTGCCGACCGCGTTGACGAGCTTCCGGGGCCTGCTCCGGAGCTGGCGCGACGCGCACAGCGCCGACTTGCGGTCGCGTACCTACCAGACCGCCGCGTTCAACCCGCCGACCGCGCCTCGCGAGGTGATTCCGGTCCAGACCGGTGACGGCGTCCGGCTGCGCGTACACGCCTACGGCCCGTCGGATGCCCCCGCCATCGTGCTCGTCCACGGGTGGACCTGCTGCCTGGAATACTGGAATCCGCAGATCAACGCGTTCGCCGGTGACTATCGGGTGATCGCTTACGACCAGCGCGGTCACGGCGAAAGCGAATACGGGTCGAGCGAGCTGACCATGGAGCTGCTGGCCGACGACTTGGCCGCCGTGCTCGACGCCGCGCTCGCGCCCGGGCAGCGGGCCGTGCTCGTCGGCCACAGCCTCGGCGGCATGACACTGCAGGCCTGGGCGGGACGCTATCCCGAGCGGGTCGCGCATCAGGCGCTCGCGGTGCTGCTGACCAATACCGCGGCGGACCGGTTGATCCTGGAGACGACGGTCGTGCCGCTGCTGAACCGTCCGCTGCGGCTGCTGCAGTTGAAGGTGCCGCTGCCGTTCCTGTTCGGCAGGCTCGGGCTCGGCGCCCCGATGGTCTTCCCGCCCATCGCGCCGGTGCGCTGGCTGTTCGCGCGTCAGATCCTCAGCACCGCGGCCAAAGGCGAGCTGTTGGATTTCAGCATGGCCATCGTGCGGTCGTGTCCCGCGCGGGTGCGCGCCAAGTTCGGTTTCCTGCTGGCCACGATGGATGTCGGGGAGTCGGCCCGGAATCTGGTGGTCCCCACGACGGTGATCTCGGGGCAGTTCGACGACATGACGCCGCCGGTGCACTCCGAGCGGATCGTCGAAATGCTCCGGCAGACCGGCAGTCTCGCGCGCTATCAGGTGCTGCCCACGGGGCATCTCGGCAATGCCGAGGCCTACGGGCGGTTCAACGAGGAACTCGCGCGCGTCCTCGCCGCCACGCGCAAGTCCAGCCGCGCCGACCTCGCGGGCTGACGCGCCCAGGCGCTCGCGCCGGTCAGGAGAAGACGACCGTCCGGCGGCCGTGCACCAGGACGCGGCCCTCCAGATGCCAGCGCAGCCCGCGCGCCAGAACCACCCGCTCGATGTCGCGACCTTGGCGGACCATGTCGCGCACTTCGTCCGCGTGGTCGATGCGGATGACGTCCTGCTCGATGATCGGGCCCGCGTCCAGTTCCGGGGTCACGTAGTGGCAGGTTGCTCCGATCAGCTTCACGCCACGGGCGAAAGCCTGGTGGTACGGGCGAGCGCCGACGAACGAGGGCAGGAAGCTGTGATGGATGTTGATCGCCTTGCCCGCCCAGTGTTCGCACAACTCGGCCGGCAGCACCTGCATGAACCGCGCCAGCACCACCGCGTGCGGATCGTGCGCGTCCACCAGGGCGCGGACCTCTTCGAACGCGGGACCGCGCTCGGCCGGGTCCTTCGGGAACGGCACGTGATGGAACTTCACCCCGTGCGCCTCGGTCATCGCCGCCAGATCCGGATGGTTGCCGATCACCGCCTCGATGGTGGCGGGCAGTTCACCGCTGGCGGCGCGTCCGAGCAAATCGTGCAGACAATGGCCGTCCTTGCTGACCAGCAGGACCGCGCGACGGCGCGCGCCGGAGTCCAGCAGTTGCCATTCGCTCTCCGGCCCCAGTTCCGCCGCCACCCCGGCGAACCGGTCACGCAGCTCCGCGATGCCGAACGGCACCGTCGCGGCCCTGATCGCCTGACGCGTGAAGAACCAGCCGGTATCCGCGTCGGAGTGATACCCCGCCTCCACGATCGAGCCGCCGAACTCGGCGATGAACGACGTGATCCGGGCGATGATGCCCGGCCGATCCGGGCAGCCGAGAGTCAGCACGTAGCGGCGTTCGTCCGAGACGGGTGGAGCGGAACTCATGGGGTTCATCCTCCCAGGTGCACCGCCGGGCATTTGCCGCGCCTTCGCCGAGCGCTCGACAAGGTGTCCCCAAGTGCGATCGCCGACTGCCGACGGCTATATCGCCGCGACGGCCGGCGCCGCTCGGATGGCCGTCGCCACTCGCGATACCGCGCCGTTCCGAGCAGCCGGGGTGTCTGTCATCGACCCGTGGGACTAGCGCCGGGACCGTTCGCCCGCAGGGTGAGCCGGAAGCTGAGCATCAGGTCGGCTGCGGCGCAGGCCGTCTGTGCAGTATGCGTCCGAGTCGAGCGGTGGTGCTCAGAGGTTGTAAAACGGTTCGGCGTAGTGGAATTCGCCGGCGATCTGGGAGTCGTAGGCCGAGAGGGAGCGGACCTGGAAGTGGCTGATCCACGACGGGTCGTCGGGGGTGATGCCGAGGCGGGCGGCGGGGACGAAACCGAAGCGCGGGTAGAACTCCAGGCTGCCGAGCAGGCCGATCAGTGGTTCGTCGAGGGCGTCCGCGGCGCCGAGCGCCGCGTGCATGAGGGCGGAGCCGACTCCGGCGCCCTGATGGTCGGCGAGAACGCCGATCGGGCCGAGCGCCAGCACGGGGAACGGGCCTACGGCGGCTCTGGTCAAGCACAGGTGGCCGACCACGCTGTCGTGCTCGATCGCCACCAGCGAGAGCGTCGGGATCCAACCCTCGTCACTGCGCAGCTGGGCGACCAGGTCGACCTCGGGCGGGTCGGCGCCGGGGCGGCCACCGGACGCGGCGGCGGGGGCATAGCGCGGTGCGAATGCGCTGCGATGCACCGCCGCGATGGCAGTGGCGTCGTCGACGCGTTCGCGACGGATCAGCACGGTCGTCTCCTCCCGAACGAAGTAGGGCCCATCCGCACACGTTAGTCAGCGACCGTGGCGTCACGTTGTCCGATGCGCCATCAGCTACGAGTGTGCGCGAACTGCCGCCAGGCGCGCAACGGAATTCGATTCCGGTGTGCCAGACTCTCACCCCATGGCAAGTTCCACGTCGCTGACCAGGGCCGAAGTGGCCGCCATGATCGATCACACGCTGCTCGCCCCGGAGGCGACGCCCGCGCAGGTCGGCGCGTTGATCGAAGACGCACGGACGCTTGGCGTCCTGGCGATCTGTGTGTCGCCGTCCATGTTGCCGGTGCGCGCGCCCGGACTGGTGGTCGCGACGGTCGCCGGATTCCCTTCGGGGAAGCATCATTCGCTGGTCAAAGGCGCCGAGGCGCGGCTCGCGGTGGATCAGGGCGCCGCCGAGGTGGACATGGTCATCGATGTCGGCGCGGCTCGCGCGGGTGATTACACGGCGGTGCTGTCCGACATCGTCACGGTCCGCGAGGCGATCGGGGATCGGGCGCTGTTGAAAGTGATCATCGAGTCCGCCGCGCTGCCGGACGAAGCGATCGTGCAGGTGTGCCGGGTCGCCGAACGCGCGGGCGCCGATTTCGTGAAGACCTCCACGGGATTTCACCCCGCGGGCGGCGCGAGCGCGCACGCGGTGCGGTTGATGGCCGAGACGGTCGGCGACAGGCTCGGCGTCAAGGCCAGTGGCGGCATCCGGACCGCCGAGGCGGCCGCGGAGCTGATCGCGGCGGGCGCGACCCGGCTCGGGCTGTCGAAATCGCGTGAAGTGCTCGATGGTTTCCCGAGCTGACCGTCAAAGCGCAAGGCCCGGAGGCCGTGCGGCGGTGCGCGTTCAGCAGCGCGTGTCGGAGCCGTTGCCCGCCTGCTCGAGCTGGGTACGCCCGCCGGAGAGGTGGACGTCGACGCCGGAGTCGGTGACCTTCAGGTCGGTCGCCGCCATGCCGAGCGGGTAGCTCTGCAGGCTCTTGGTGAACAGGTCGACGATGCTCTGCACCAGGTCGGAGGGCAGGCCGATGCCGAGCAACTCCGCCGACATCGTCTCCACCTTGACCATGCCGTTCACGATCTGCGGCTTCAACTGGAGTTCGGCGAAGCCGCCGAGCACCGACAGGGTGAGCATGCCGGTACTCGCCGAGGAACTCACCCCGCTGACCATGCCGCCGAGGGTCTCTTTGATCCCCTCGTTGCTCCAGGTGACGTCGGCCGAGGAACTGCCGATCTCGCTGCCGTTCTGGTCGGCGACGTCGACGTCGCGGAAGACGGCGTGCACCACCATCCCGACGGCGGGACCGAACTTGGTGTCGGCACTGTTCACCTTGACCGTCGGCACCTTGCCGTCGATCCAGGTGAGCAGCATCGGCTTGGGCCCGAAGCTCACATCGATCTTCGACCCCATCTCCTTCTCGAACTGCGAGCTGATGCAGTTCGACACCGTGTGCCTGGCGTAGGCCTCGCCGCCGACCAAGACCGTGGCGAGCAGAATCGCTACCACGGTCAGGGCGATCAGCAGGGTCCGCCGGTTGATCGTCGAGGGCGAGGTTGCGTTCGTACTCATGGCCAAAATTCTTCCCGACCTTTCTGTGCCGTCTCTGAGGAGGTCGTGAGGGGTTCGAATGTGACATGAAGCACAAAAATCGAGCGTAGCCTGATGCCCATGGCCGGCGATGAGGCAAGCCGCGCGATCGGATCCGCGGAACAAGGATGGCGTGTTCTGCGCCGCTGGGCCGGTCGGCACGCCGGTTTCTTCACGACTCGCCAGGTGCTGCGCACCGGGTGCGGAGCGCGGGTGCGAGCAGCCCTTGGTGATGGTTCGGTGACGAGGGCCGGAGTCGGCATGCTCCGGTTGGCCGGGTGGCCGGACGGCCCGCTCGACGAGTACGCGATGTGGGCGGCCTGGTTCGACGGCGCCGCGGTCGTCTCCCATCAGAGTGCGGCGGAGTTGCACGGGCTCGGCAGCCTGTGCCCGCGGTTCCTGCACCTGTCGGCGCGCGCGGGACGTCCGCCGGTGACGCCGCGGCTGGTGGTCGTGCGCCGAACGCTGGCAGGCGCCGACGTGGAATCGGCGGGTGCGTTCCTGGTGACGACGCCGGTCCGCACGGTGCTCGACCTGGCCGAGGCCGATATCGGGCAGTCCGCCTTGAACGAGGTGGTGGCCGACGCGGTCGCGATCCACCGGTGCGCGGGCGAGGAGATCACCGACGCGGGTGCGCGCTTGTCGCCGCGCGCCGCGCGACGGGTATATCAGGCGCTTGCCGTAGCGTGACGAAACCGCGCTAGCTCGTACCGAGCGGCGCGACCGCCGACCACGGCACCGAGAGCACGCTGTCGCGCAGGCGGCGGCGGTAGTGGCGGATCGGGAAGCCTTCCGCGTGCAGCGCCCGCGCCGCCGCGCGCCAGCGGATCCGGGGGCCATATGGTGCCATCGGCGCGGCGTGGGCCCACGCGCGATCGGCGGCGGTCAGCAGCGCGTGAATCGGTTCACCGGGAACGTTGCGGTGGATCAACGCCTTCGGCAAGCGTTCGGCGAGGTCGGAGGGACGCTCGACGGTGAAAGGATCCCAGGCCAGCGTGAGCGAGCGCGGCCCGTCCCGGTCGAGCAGGATCCATGCGCAGCGTCTGCCCAATTCGTCGCAGGTGCCGTCGACCAGCACCCCGTCCGGCGCCAGCCCGGCCAGCACCGTCGACCATGCCTCGCCGACCGCCGCTTCCGGGTACTGCCGCAGGACGTTGAAGGCGCGCACCAGAACCGGCCGCAGCCCGGCCAATTCGAATCCGCCCCGTGCGAAGGTGACGCCGTCGCGGCCGGGCACCACGCGCTGCGGGTCGATCTCCAATCCGACCACTCGCACGTCGGCGCGGATCGTGCGCAGCCGAGCGGCCAGCTCGAACGTGGTCCACGGGCTCGCGCCGTACCCGAGATCGACGACCAGCGGATCGGGCGCACCGCGCAACCGGTCGGCGACGAATTCGTCGTTGATCAGCCAGCGGTCGCTGCGGCGGAGACGATTGACGGCGGTGGTGCCACGAGTGATATTGCCGACCGGCTTGGTCAGCGAGTGGGGTGTTGTTCTTCCAGCCACTGAACCGTGAACTCGGCCTCGCCGCGGAACAGGTCGACCAGGTTCACCAGCATCAGCTGTTCCAGGCGCGGACCCACCATGGGGATGAAAACTTTCGCCTCCGACGAGAAGCGCATGGTGCAGCCGGTGTCGGTGGGGAACAGGCGGATGGTGCCGCCGAGGCTGCCGGGGCCTGCGGGAATGGACGCCGAGTACTTGCCGGTGGTCTCCTCCGCGGCGTACGGGCTGTAGAACTCCTTGCGAGTGATCACCATGTCCTTGCGCATCACCGTCTGCGCGATTTCCGGCAGCATGTCGCGGGGGAGGACGTGGTGCAGCTCGACCGTGATCCCGTCGTCGCCCGCCTCCAGCCGGACCACCTCGTTGCCGGGGGTGTACTTCCGCATCTCGCCCATCCGCGCGTCCCAGTAATCGCGGTTCGACAGCGCCGCGTACAGCTCTTTTGTGGTGTGCAGCGGATAGCGGGCGGAGTAGTCCAATCGGCGTGCCATGGGCTCACACGTTACTGGGTCCGGCGGCGCCGACCTCGATGGGCGGGTGGAGTGCGGAACTGACACGAAGGCCGGGACCGCGCGATGTGACGTCGAACAGTGACCGTGCTCTCGAGGCCGGTCAGTGCGCCGTGAGCCACTTGCCGGTGAACTCCGCCTCGTTCTTCAGCAGCTCGGTGAGGTGCTCGGCGATCGCCTTCTCGATCTTGCTGCCGAACAGCGGAATCTTCACCTCGATGGTGCCGTCGACCGTGGTGACGGCGTCGGAGCCGTCGGCGGCCAAGGCGATGGCGCCGCGGACCTCGGCGGGCGCGCCCTCGACGCGGGCCTCGAAGGTGGCCTGGTCCCCGGTCCAGTGCTCGACGCGCGGGATGATCAGATCGCCGGGCCGCACCGCGGTGATCGCGGCGGGGAGCTGTTCGGCGGGGATGGCCTGCACCATCTCGACGCGCACCTCGTCACCGCTGATGGTGACCGACTCCAGCCGGGCATTGGGGCCGCCGACCTCCGCGATGCGATCCTTCCAGTACTGGTCGTTCGCGAACGCCGCGCGCACCGCGGCGGTCGGATGGGTGTAGCGGGCCGTGTACGCCAGCGGTGTAGCCATGGGTCCACACGCTACCGTGTGGCGCTCGAGTCACACGAGTCATGCTGTCGGATCTGCTAGCGGGCGGAGAATGCCAGCGTGTAGCTGTCAGCGCACCCGCTGCTGTTCGGCATTCGAGCTACCCGAGCGGTGCTATCCGATCCGCTCGCGGGCTGATACACCAGCGTGTAGCTGTCGGCGCGCACGCTACCGTTTAGCATCGTGCGAACTTCACGAGTGGTGCCGTCGGATCTCCTCGCCGATACCGGCGCGCGGCTATGCGCCGACGTGCGGTTGGCGGAGCTGACCACGCTGCGAGTGGGTGGACCCGCCCTGGTCGCCGAATGCGCGACGACCGAAGCGTTGGTCGCGACGGTCCGTGCGCTGGACGCGGCGGGTGTCCCGGTGCTGCTGCTCGCGGGTGGCTCGAATCTGCTGATCGGCGACGACGGCTTCGACGGCGTCGTTGTGCGGATCGCCACCGGCGGCGTCGAGATCGGCGACGGCGGCGTGGTCGCCGAGGCGGGCGCGGACTGGGACGCCGTGGTGCGGGCGACGGTCGAGGCGGGTCTCGGAGGATTGGAGTGTCTGTCCGGCATTCCCGGTTCGGCGGGTGCGACGCCCGTGCAGAACGTCGGCGCCTACGGCGCGGAGGTGGCGAATCTGCTGCGCCGGGTGCGCCTGCTGGATCGCGCCAGCGGTGAGATCCGGTGGGTGGAGCCCGCGGAACTCGGTTTCGGTTACCGCACCAGCGTGCTCAAGCACCGTGACGACGCCGTCGTGCTCGCGGTCGATTTCGCGCTGCGCGCAGACGGTTCCAGCGTGCCGCTGCGTTACGGCGAGCTGGCCTCGGCGCTGGACGCCGCGGACGGCGAGTCCCGCCCCGCGGCCGAGGTGCGGGAAGCGGTGCTGCGGTTGCGTGCGGGCAAGGGCATGGTTCTCGATCCGGCCGACCACGACACCTGGAGCGCGGGTTCGTTTTTCACCAATCCGGTGGTCGCGCCGGAGCGGGTGGCCCAGGTGCGCGCCGCGATCGCCGCTCATCTGGGCGACGTCGCGGTCCCGACCTATCCGGCGCCGGACGGAGTCAAGTTCTCCGCGGGCTGGCTAATCGAGCGGGCCGGTTTCGCCAAGGGCTTCCCCGGCGACGGTGCGCCCGCCCGGCTGTCGACGAAACACACACTGGCGCTGACCAATCGCGGCGGCGCCAGTGCGGCCGATGTGGTGGCGCTGGCCAGGACGGTCCGCGACGGCGTGGCCGAGCGTTTCGGGATCCGGCTGGAACCCGAACCGGTCACGGTGGGTCTCACCCTCTGACCCGTTGAGGCCGACACCACACGCTGCGTCGACGGGTCGGCGCGCGCGCCGCGCGTAGATTCGACGAAGTGAACCACCGCACGATGATCCGCCGATCGGTTGCCGTGGTGTCGGCCCTCCTGCTCGTGGTCGTCGCTCTGGTGGCCGGTTGCACGATAGACCGCGGCTCCGGAAAGCCGCGTGCCGCTGCCGGTCCGATCGCCAAAGCGACGTTGACCCCCGCCGCCGACGCCACGAACGTCAACCCGACAACGCCGGTCTCGGTGACGATCAGCGACGGCACGATCGATCAGGTCGCGCTGACCAACGTCGCGGGCAAGCAGGTCCGCGGCGAACTCGCGCCGGACCGGCGCGCTTACACCATCACCGAGCCGCTCGGCTACGACGCCACCTACGCCTGGTCCGGCACCGCCGTCGGCGCCGACGGCAAGCCGATCCCGATCGACGGCTCGTTCCACACCCTGAAGCCCAAGAGCACCGTCCCCGCGACCCTGAACATCGGCGACAACCAGGAGGTCGGCATCGCGGCGCCGATCATCCTGCAGTTCAAGTCCTCCGTCACGAACAAGGCGGCGGTGGAGAAGGCGCTCACGATCACCACCGACCCGCCCACCGAGGGCGCGTGGGCCTGGTTCCCGGACGACGGCGGCTCCCGCCTGCACTGGCGTCCGAAAAACTACTGGACACCGGGGACCGCCGTGCACGTCTCGGCCCGGCTCTACGGCCTCGACCTCGGTGGCGGCAACTACGGCGATTCCGATCTGACCACCGATTTCCGCATCGGCCGCAGCCAGATCGTCAAGGCGAGCGCCCCGAGTCACCGCATGCAGGTCGTCCGCGACGGACGGACGGTCTTCGATTTCGCCGTCAGTTACGGCGAGGGCAACGAGGCGCGCAACGTGACTCGTTCCGGTGTCCACGTGGTCACCGAGAAGTACGAAGACTTCATGATGTCGAACCCGCCGTTCTACACCAATGTTCGCGAACGCTGGGCGGTACGCATTTCCAACAACGGCGAATTCATCCACGCCAACCCGGAATCGCTGTCGGCGCAAGGGTCGGCGAACGTCACCAACGGCTGCATCAATCTGTCGCCCGGTGATGCCCAGGCTTATTTCCCCACGTCCCTGTACGGCGATCCGGTCGAGGTGACCGGAACCTCGATCCCGCTCTCGGCCGCCGACGGCGACCTCTACGACTGGACCATCGACTGGGACACCTGGAAAACCATGTCGGCGTTGCGGGGCGCGCCGTCCGCCGTGGTCTCCGCCACACCCCTGCCCCCGCAGCCCGCGGGGGCGCGCTGACCGGGTCTAGCGCACCTTCACGTTCTGTTCTTCGGTCGCGTCGTCGGCGTGTTCCTCTTCGACCTCTCGGTCGGCCTGGCGTTGGGCGCGGACCGCCTCGTGCCGCTCGGCGAGCAGGTCGCGAATCTCGGTCAGCAGTTCGATCTGGGTGGGCTCGGCCGCCTTCGGCGTGCCGAAGCGATTCTTGATCGTCTTCATGGGCAGGATCAGCACGAAGTACAGCACCGCGGCGACCATGAAGAAATCGATGGCGGCCGTGATGATCGGGCCGACGGCGATGAAGGTGGCGGGCTTGGAGGGGATCAGCTGCACGCCGAGGCCCAGCTGGTTGGTGCTGCCGAACACCGCGAGTAGCGGATTGACGACACCTTTCGTCACCGAGGTCACCACGGAGGTGAACGCGGTGCCCATGACGACGGCGACCGCGAGATCGATGACGTTCCCGCGCATCAGGAACTCTTTGAAGCCCTTGAACATGAGCCGAATCACTCCCATCCGATGTCCTTACGCGTGCGGCTTCTCGGATGTTAACGGCTACGGGCGAACAGCGAAGGCCCAGCGATTCGCGGCCGGGCCAGCGCTGCCGAACGAGTAATGCGCTTCAGCTATGAAGTGCGGCGGGCGAACCGACCCGCGTCGGCCTGGTCGCGCGGCTTGATGATGATCTGGTCCAGATCGACGTGCGCCGGTCGCGACGCGACGAACCCGATGACCTCCGCGATGTCCTGGGCGACCAGCGGATCGATGCCCTCGTACACCTTGGCCGCGCGTTCGGCGTCGCCGCCGAAACGCACCAGCGAGAACTCGGTCTCCACCGCGCCGGGCGCGATCTCGGTGAGGCGCACCGGCTGCCCGAGCAGCTCTCCGCGCAGCGTGCGGTGCAGCACGGCCTGCGCGTGCTTGGCGGAGGTGTACCCGGCGCCGTTGTCGTAGGCGGTGAACGCGGCCACCGACGTGACGGTGACGATCAGCCCGTCACCGGAGGCGATCAGCTTCGGCAGCAGCGCCTTGGTGACGCGCAGTGTGCCGAGCACGTTGGTCTCCCACATCCAGCGCCAGTCGTCCAGGTCGGCCTCGGCCACCGGAGCCAGGCCCTTCGCGCCGCCCGCGTTGTTGACCAGCACGTCGACGCGCTCGACCGCTTCGGTGAACGCCCGCACCGACTCGTCCGAGGTGACGTCGAGTTCCAGTGCGGTGCCGCCGATCTCGTCGGCGAGGCGGCCAAGGCGATCGAGCCTGCGCGCACCGACGTAGACGTGATAGCCCTGCTCGGCCAGCTCACGGGCGGTGGCCTCCCCGATCCCCGAGCTGGCTCCGGTCACGACGGCGGTGCGAGTGCTCATGCGAACAGATCCTAGGTGCGCGAGGTTTGCCGGGTCCTGGCGGTCCCGCGAGCACGGTTAGCCTCGGTGCATGGCTATTCGGGACGTGGTGAGCGCGGACGGAACCAACATCGTCTACCGGGTGAGCGGCCCGGCGCACGGCAGGCCGCTGGTGCTGCTGCACGGCTGGTCGGCGAATCTGCGCTGCTGGGGTGGAGCCGCCGACGACCTCGCCGCGCACATGCGGGTGGTCGCCGTCGACCTGCGTGGCCACGGTTACTCCGACGCGCCCGCGGCGGGCTACGACGATCCGAAGAACTGGGCGGCCGACGTCGCGGCGGTGCTGGCGGCCGAGGGCATCGCGTCCGGGGCGGTGCTGCTCGGCTGGTCCTACGGCGGGATCGTGCTGACCGACTACTTGACCGCCTATGGCACCGGCGCCGTGGCGGGCGTCGTCTACACCGGCTCGATGGCGAATATCGGCCCCGGTGTGCCCGGCGCGGCGACCGGCAGCATGATGCGGGAGGCGATTCCGGGCGTCTTCGAGGAGAGCGCGGGGCGGGCGGTGCGCGCCTTCGGTGTGTTCGGCAATGCGAACACCGGACCGGGCGCGGACAAGGGGCCGGACGCGCAGCGCTTGTTCGGGGCCAGTCTCGCCACCCCGCCCGCGGTGCGCAAAGCGCTGTTCTACCGGACCGTCGACAACACCGAGACCCTGCGCACACTGGACGTTCCGGTGCTCGTCCTGCACGGGACCGCCGACCGGGTCGTTCCCGTCGACAACGGCCGCTACATCGCCGAGGCCGTGCCGGACGCGCGTGTGTCGTTCTGGGAGGACGCCCAGCACGGCCTGTTCATCGAGGACCGTTCCCGGTTCGTCGCCGAGGTGCGCGCGTTTATCGAGAGTCTGTGATCGGATTCATGTCTGCTCTGTGATAGCTCTCACTTGCCGCGGATAGCGTGTCTGGGCCGGGGAACGCAACGTGCACTATGGATAGTGTGAGTCAGCGCCTGGACCTACGGCCGAACCGTATCGCCGTGTTATCGGTGCACACCTCACCACTCGCTCAGCCGGGCACCGGCGACGCGGGCGGCATGAACGTCTACGTCCTGCAAACGGCCGTCGAGCTGGCCCGGCGCGGCACCGAGGTGGAGATCTTCACCCGGGCCACCGCGTCGAACGTCCCGCCGGTCCAGGAGGCCGCGCCCGGCGTGCTGGTGCGCACCGTGGTGGCAGGCCCGTTCGAGGGGCTGGACAAGCACGATCTGCCCACCCAGCTGTGCCCCTTCACCGCGGAGGTGCTGCGTCAGGAGGCCAGGCACCTGCCCGGCCACTACGACCTGGTGCACTCGCACTACTGGTTGTCCGGCCAGGTCGGCTGGCTGACCAGGGACCGGTGGCGGGTGCCGCTGGTGCACACCGCGCACACCCTGGCGGCGGTGAAGAACGCCGCGCTGGCCGAGGGCGACTGTCCCGAACCGGCGACCCGCGAGATCGGCGAGAAGCAGGTGATCGCCGAATCCGACCGCCTGGTCGCCAACACCGCTGAGGAAGCCCGCCAGCTGGTGGAACTCTATGGCGCCGACCCCGAGCGCATCGATGTCGTCCCGCCGGGTGCCGACTTGACCTGCTACCGCCCCGGTGACAAGGCCGCCGCCCGCGCCGCGCTCGGGCTGGCCGCCGACGAGCGGATCGTCGCGTTCGTCGGCCGGATCCAGCCGCTGAAGGCGCCCGATGTGCTGGTGCGCGCCGCGGCCGAGGTCTTGCGCGCCGACCCGGAGCGCAAACTGCGCGTGCTGATAGTGGGCGGCCCGTCCGGCAGCGGGCTGGAGCGGCCGGACGCGCTGATCGATCTGGCCGCCGAACTCGGCATCGCCGAGCGGGTCAGTTTCCTGCCCCCGCAGCCGCCGCAACGGCTGGTGCTGGTCTACCGCGCCGCCGATCTGGTCGCGGTGCCGAGCTACAACGAGTCCTTCGGCCTGGTCGCGATCGAGGCGCAGGCCAGTGGCACCCCGGTGCTCGCCGCCGACGTGGGCGGTCTCGGCACGGCCGTACGGCACGAGGTGTCCGGCCTGCTCGTCCCCGGCCACCGCACCGTGGACTGGGCGAACGCGCTGCGCCACCTGCTGGACGACCCGGACCGGCTGCACCGGATGGGCGAGCAGGCCGTCGCGCACGCGGCCAACTTCTCTTGGGCGCACACCGCCGACGGGCTGCTCGCCAGCTACGCCGCGGCCATGGCCGGTTTCCGGGACGAGCGGGCGGCTTTCGGCGGACGCGGCCTGGCGCACAGCGCTGTGCGGGAGGATGCCTACGACCGGGTGTCCGACGACCACACCGGTCTCGCCGCGGAGCGGACGGCCGCCCTGCTCGGCGAGAACAGTCAGGCGAGATCGCGGGCGCTGTGGCGGCGCCGGATGGGAGTGCGCCGGTGAACGAGGTACAGACGACCGCGCGGCTCATCGATGAGACGCTGCGGGACAGGGAGATCGAATACACCCGGCCGGGGGAGGAGACCTTCGTCGTCGTCCTGCCCGGTGAGCGCAAACTGAAGACCACGGTGATGGTCACGGTGGGCAAGCACGGGGTCCGCTTCGAAGCGTTCGTCTGCCGCAAGCCCGACGAGAACTTCGAAGGCGTGTACAAGTTCCTGCTGCGCCGCAACCGCAGGCTCTACGCCGTCGCGTACACCCTCGACCGGGTCGGCGACATCTATCTGGTGGGCCGGATGTCCGCGCACGCCGTCACCGCCGACGAACTGGACCGGGTGTTCGGCCAGATTCTCGAGGCCGTCGACGCCGACTTCAACGTGCTGCTGGAACTCGGATTCGCCGAATCCATTCGGCGGGAATGGAAGTGGCGCGTCTCGCGCGGCGAGTCGCTGCAGAACCTGCGCGCCTTCGAGCATCTGGTCGATTCCGCCGACAAGCCGTAGCCGGTCGTCGCGCCGTCCGGCTCCCGGGTGACAATCGCAGGTGGCTCGGATCGGCGAAGGGACGGCATTGGCGATTCTCGCTCTGGACATCGGCGCGACGAAGTTCGCGGCCGGGGTGGTCGGCCCCGGTGCCGAGGTGCGCGACGTGCGCCGGGTGGACGTGCCGGACGCGGGTGTGTGGGACGTCTGTCGCGAACTGCTGCGCACGGTCGCGGGGCCGGAACGCGTCAGCGCCGTAGGTATCGGTGCGGCCGGGCCGGTAGATGTGCGCACCGGCGTCACGGGTCCGTTGAACATCCCGGAGTGGAAGACGGGATTCCCGATCGTCGCCGCCGTGCGGGAACTCTTTCCCGCCGCCACGATTCGTTTCGCCATCGACGGCGCTTGTCTCGCGCTGGCCGAACATCGCCTCGGCGCGCTGCGCGGGGTGCCCGACGCGCTGGCCATGACGGTGTCGTCGGGCATCGGCGGCGGGATCGTCGCGGGCGGCAAGGTGCTGCTCGGGCGCACCGGCAACGCCGGGCACGTGGGTCACATCGTCGTGCCCGGGTGGGACACGCCCTGCGGCTGCGGCGGCCGCGGCTGCGTCGAGGCGGTCGCGAGTGGCATGTCGTCGGTGCGCTGGGCGCGCGAGCAGGGTTGGCCCGGCGCCACGGGGGTGCGGCTGGCCGCGGACGCGCACGCGGGCGACGAGATCGCCGTCGCCGCGCTGCACCGGGCGGGCACCGCGCTCGGCGCGGCGGTCGCCTCGGCCGCCGCCCTGCTCGACGTCGACCGGGTGGTGATCGGCGGCGGGTTCGCGCAATCCGGTGCGCCGCTGTGGGATCCGTTGCGGGCCGCGGTGGACGCGCACGCCGGGCTGAAATTCCTGCGCGGACTGCGCGTGGAACTCTCCGAGATCACCCACGGGGCCACCCTGGCGGGCGCGGGCGTGCTCGCCGCGGAGCACACCGCCGACGAACCGGTCTGACATCGCGCTTTCGCGCCAGGACCGGGGCGGCGGAGGCGGGAACCGATGCGACCCGGCGCAGCGCGCATGGGAGGATGGCCGCATGACGTACACCCTCGTGCTGCTGCGCCACGGCGAAAGCGAATGGAACGCCCTGAACCTGTTCACCGGCTGGGTGGACGTGCACCTGACCGACAAGGGCATCGCCGAGGGCAAGCGTGCCGGGGAACTGCTGGCCGAGCACGGCATCCTGCCGGACGTCGTCTACACCTCGCTGCTGCGTCGCGCGATCTCCACCGCGAACATCGCGCTGGACGCCGCCGACCGGCACTGGATCCCCGTGATCCGGGACTGGCGGCTCAACGAGCGCCACTACGGTGAGCTGCAAGGCAAGAACAAGGCGCAGGTCAGGGAGAAGTACGGCGACGAGCAGTTCATGCTGTGGCGCCGCAGCTACGACACCCCGCCGCCGCCGATCGACCCGGCCAACGAGTACAGCCAAGAGGGCGACGCGCGCTACGCGGGCATCGATGTCCCGAAGACCGAATGCCTGCTCGACGTGGTCAACCGGATGGTGCCGTACTGGGAGTCGACCATCTCCAAGGACCTGCTGTCCGGCAAGACCGTGCTGGTCGCCGCGCACGGCAACTCGCTGCGCGCGCTGGTCAAGCACCTCGACCAGATCTCCGACGAGGACATCGCGGGCCTGAACATCCCCACCGGCATCCCGCTGCGGTACGAGCTGGACGAGAACCTGCGCCCGGTGCGCCCGCACGAGTACCTCGACCCGGAGGCGGCCGCCGCGGGCGCCGCCGCCGTCGCCGGTCAGGGCGGCAAGTAACCCGCATACCGAGCACTCTCGACGCGCTGTCACCCGCCCGGGTGGCAGCGCGTCGTCGTTTCGATGAGGTGTTGCCGTGCGACACGCCGGAGGGATGCCGGTCGATCCGCGGCGCTATGTCGGCGATTTAAGTTACCCACTATTTCTACCGGCAAGTAAGTAGGTACACTCTGGTCGTTCGACCAGCCGAGAGGTGGATCACGTCCGATGAAGAACGCGCTGCGGGCCACGGTGGCGGCGGTTGCCGTCACGATGCTCGTCCCCTTGCTCGCCGCCGGCGCCGATGCCGTCGTGCCGCCCACCGGCCCGGACGGCGGCGCTGCCGGAGCGGCTTGGACTGCCACCCAAGATGATCCGCAGCAGTACCCGAACATCAACATCCAGTGGGACGTCCCCATCACGATGAGTGACGGAACGGTCCTGAAGGGCAACGTCTACCGGCCCGCGGACGCCTCCGGCCGCCCCGTCGACACCCCTACGCCGACGATCGTCAATCTCACGCCGTACACCAAGCTGGTGTCGAATCTGGCCGATCACGCGCAGTCGATCCCCGGCCTGTCCGACGCGCTGATCGAATTCTTCCGGCAGATCGACATGAGCGGCACGCCGCTGTCCGGCGTCACCGACCTGACGAAGGCGTTCGGCGGGGGCGAACTGCGCAACTTCACCGTCGACCGGCAACTGATCAAGAGCGGCTACTCGCAGGTGGTCGTCGACGTGCGCGGCACCGGTTTCTCTCAGGGCGTCTGGGACATGCTGCGCGGACGCGAACAACAGGACACGCTCGAGGTGATCGACTGGGCGTCCCGGCAGCCGTGGTCCAACGGACGCGTCGGCATGAACGGCATCTCCTACTCCGGGATCAATCAGGTGCAGGTCGCGCAGAAGCGCCCGCCCGCCTTGCAGGCGATCTTCCCGGTCGTGCCGGGCAGCGACCTGGTCAACGACGTGCTCGCACCCGGCGGCGGCTTCGGCTTCAACTTCATCCCGCTGTGGCTCACCGCGGTCAACGGGCTCAAGCTGATTCCCGATCTCGCCTCGGTGCTCAACGGGCAACTGGACACCACGTGGCTGGCCGACCGCGCCCGCGATCCGTTGACCTTCATGGACGTCCTGCTCAACGTCTATACCACCGCGCGCATCGAGGATCTCGACCCGCGCGCCAAGGAACTGCTGACCGACGGCTCCGGCCCGCGCCAGGACTGGCTCGGTGATCCCAGCGGTATCCGGACGCCGACCTTCGTCACCGGCGGCTGGCACGACCTGTTCACCTACTCGGAATCCAAGATCTACAACGAGATTCCGCTGCCGCCGGGCCAGAAGCAGCTGCTGATGGGCAACACCTATCACCTCAACTCGGGCAACGAGTACGGCAAGCCGGGCCTGCCGCCGCGGCTGGACGTGTTGCAGCGCGCGTGGTTCGACCGGTGGCTCAAAGACATCGACAACGGCATCGAGCAGTACGGCCCGATCACCCTGCGTCAGCAGGGCGGTGGCTGGATCACCACCGACTCGTTCGCCGCGTCGACCGCCGCGAATCCGGGGCAGGCGGTGCATCGCAGGATGTACCTGTCCGCCGCCGCCAGCGGCACCGCGAACAGCCGCTACGACGGTTCGCTCGATGCCACGGGCACCGGCGAGCCCGCGCGTCTGACCGTGGCGCCCGGCCTGACCAGCCTGTGTTCCAACGACGCCGCCCAGGGCAGTGCCGGTGTGCTTTCGGTCATCGACGGCTGTGCGAAGGACTCCAGGGTCGAGGAACTCAACGGGCTGACCTTCACCAGCGCCCCGGTCGGCGAGCCGACCACGATTTCGGGGCGGATCGCGGTGCGGCTCAACACCGTTCAAGATGCCGCCGATGGGTACTGGGTGGTCACGGTGAACGATGTCGCGCCGGACGGGCAGTCCAGCGTGCTGTCGTCCGGTCAGCTCATGGCTTCGCTGCGGGCGATCGATGAGGCGAACAGCAGCAAGTCGGCCAACGGCGACTACACCGATCCGCGGCCGTACACCTCGCTGGAGCAGCGGCAGCCCACGGTCCCCGGCGAGGTGACCACGCTGGACATCGCGCTGCCCGCCACCGAGGCGATCCTGCAACCCGGTCACCGTCTGCGCGTCGACGTCTACGCGGGCAACTTCCCCAAGGGCTTGCCGATCCTGCCGATGCTGATCGACACCGGCTTGCGGCCTCAGCATCTGGAGCTGGACCCCGGCCGTCCGAGCTTCGTCAACATCCCGGTCAGCGGCAATCCGGGCTGGTAGATCCGGGGCGGGTCCGGGCGTGCACTCCGCGCATCGACGTCGCGGGGTATGGGCGAGGGTGCACGCTCCGGCCTCATCGTCGTGCGGTCAGTCGACGACGGCGAACGCGGCCTCCACGGGCGGGAACATCGCGCGGGCGTCGTGCCCGGCGAACCAGAGACCGACGGTGAACACCGACATCGCCTCCAGGTACCGGGCCCGGTGCAGCCCGCCCGCCGGGAGCGCCCGCGATCCCAGGTCTTCCGCCAGCCCCGCGACCACCCGCAGCGCGGCCTCGTCGTCACCGCACAGCGGCACCGCCAGGCGGCGCTCGTCGAAGACGCGCGCCTTCGCCTGCCACACCTCGGCGGCGCACAGGTTGAAGGCCTTCACCACGTGCGCTCCCGGCGCCAGCGCAGCGACCCGTTCCGCGACAGCGTCTTCCGCCAGGACGAAGGCGGTGGCTCCTTCCGGCGCCGCCGCATCCGGGGCGAAGGCGTTGGTGCAGTCGACCACCGTGCGTCCGGCCAGCAGCTCTCCGGTCGCGTGCAGCACCTCCGACAGCGCGGGCACCGGTAACGCGAGCAGCACGACGTCGCCGAACGTCGCCGCGTCGGTGATGTTCCCGGCGCGCCCGCCGATCGAGGCCGCCGATTCCGCCGCGGCGGCGGCGGTGCGGGCGCCGATGAGTACTTCGTGCCCCGCCGCGCTCCAGCCGCCGCCGAGCGCCCGCGCCATCGCGCCCGCGCCGATGATTCCGATTCGCATTCGAACTCCTGACTCGAAATGTGTTCGACGACGACGCTAGGAAATCCGAAAGGCACCCGGAGGTGCGCAACGGCGCTGGCAAGCTGGAGCCGTGAACGCAGCACCGATCGACCCGGTCAGCGCCGAGCGGGTGGAATACGCGCCCTACGGCGACTTCGAATCCGACTGCCCGGCCCGGATGGGTGTGGACATCTTCGGCAACTCCTGGCTACCGGTGCTCGTCTACCTGCTGCGCGAGGGGCCGATGCGTCCGGGCGAGCTGCGCGCGGCCATCGGCGGCATCAGTCAGAAGATGCTGACGCAGACGCTGCGCCGGATGGAACAGATGACGCTGGTGCGCAGGCACCGCTACGCCGAGGCCCCGCCGCGGGTCGAATACGAGCTGACCGAGGCGGGCGTGGACCTGTTGACCCCGATCTACGCCCTGGGCGAGTGGGTGGACAAGCACGGTGCGTCGGTGAACGCGGCCCAGGCCGAGGCCGACGACGAAGAAAACCGACCGCTCGGTGAATACGAGGCGGATACGTGACGTCGAACAGCGCGTAAACATGCGGCTAACGGGGCCGGAAGGGCCTATGACCTGCGCGAAACTTCGTGTACCCCGCGTTGGCCGACCGGTCGGCGACCGTACGATTCAAGTGTGAGTGTTCCCCAGGCCGTGCTGCTGGCCATCTTGGCGGCTGTCGTCGGCCTGGCAGTCGGCGGGCTACTGATCCCGTATGTGAATGCCAGGCAGGCCGCGCGCAGGCAGGCCGACTCCGGTCTCACCATGTCCCAGGTTCTCGACCTGATCGTGCTCGCCTCCGAGAGCGGGATCGCGGTCGTCGACGAGTACCGCGACGTAGTGCTGGTCAATCCGCGCGCGGAGGAACTCGGCCTGGTCCGCAATCGCCTGCTCGACGAGCGGGCCTGGGCCGCGGTGGAGAAGGTGCTGGCCACCGGCGAATCCGCGGAGTTCGACCTCACCGCCAAGAATCCGGTCCCCGGCCGCGGCCGCATCGCGGTGCGCGGCGTCGCCAGGCAACTGTCGCGCGAGGAGACCACCTTCACCGTGCTGTTCGCCGACGACGATTCCGAACAGGCGCGCATGGAGGCCACCCGCCGCGACTTCGTGGCCAACGTCAGTCATGAACTCAAGACCCCGGTCGGCGCCATGAGCCTGCTGGCCGAAGCTTTGCTGGAATCCGCCGAAGACCCCGACGCCGTGCGACACTTCGGTCAGCGCGTGCTCGGTGAATCCCGCCGCCTCGGCAAGATGGTGACCGAGCTCATCGCGCTCTCCCGCCTGCAAGGCGCGGAGAAACTGCCCGAACTCGAGGTGGTGGACGTGGACACCGTGGTGATGCAGGCGGTCGACCGTTCCCGCACCGCCGCCGAAGCCGCCGGGATCACGGTCAGCACCGACCGCCCGAGCGGGCTCGAGGTGCTCGGCGACGAAACCCTGCTGGTCACCGCCCTGTCCAACCTGGTGGAGAACGCGATCGCCTACTCGCCGGCCGGTTCCCACGTGTCGGTGAGCCGCTCACTGCGCGGCGATCACGTGGCGATGGCGGTCACCGACCGCGGCATCGGCATCGCCAAAGAGGACCAGGAGCGGGTGTTCGAGCGATTCTTCCGGTCCGACAAGGCGCGTTCGCGCCAGACGGGCGGCACCGGTCTAGGCCTGGCTATCGTCAAACACGTGGCCGCCAACCACAACGGGGAGATCACCCTGTGGAGCAAGTTGGGCACCGGATCGACGTTCACCTTGCGCATACCCGCCCATCACGAAGCAGGCGCCGACGACGACCACGACGACGCCGTGGTTGGCACGAATGAAACAAGCCCGCGTCCTCCGGGACCGGGCCGACCGAATGGTGTGGAGGCACGCAGATGACGAGTGTTCTGATCGTCGAGGATGAGGAGTCGCTGGCCGATCCGCTCGCGTTCCTGCTGCGCAAGGAGGGTTTCGAGGTCACCGTCGTCGGTGACGGGCCATCCGCGCTCGCCGAGTTCGACCGGTCCGGTGCGGACATCGTCCTGCTCGACCTGATGCTGCCCGGCATGAGCGGCACCGACGTGTGCAAGCAGTTGCGCACCCGCAGCGGCGTCCCGGTGATCATGGTCACCGCGCGCGACAGCGAGATCGACAAGGTGGTCGGCTTGGAGCTGGGCGCCGACGACTATGTCACCAAACCGTATTCCGCCCGCGAGCTCATCGCGCGCATCCGCGCCGTACTGCGCCGAGGCGCGGGCGACGAGCTGGAGGGCTCCAACGAGAGCGGCGTGCTGGAAGCGGGTCCGGTCCGGATGGACGTCGACCGGCACACCGTGATGGTGAACGGTAAGCCGGTCACCTTGCCGCTCAAGGAGTTCGACCTGCTCGAATACCTGCTGCGCAACTCCGGGCGGGTGCTCACCCGCGGCCAGCTGATCGACCGCGTGTGGGGCGCCGACTACGTCGGCGACACCAAGACCCTCGACGTGCACGTCAAGCGGCTGCGCTCGAAGATCGAGACGGATCCGGCCAAGCCGGAACACCTGGTCACCGTGCGCGGCTTGGGCTACAAACTGGAGGCGTGAGCGCTCCGCGCGGCGAGAACCCGCAACGGCCGAGAGCACTGCGGTGCTCTCGGCCGTTGCGTTCAGCGGTGTGTCAGGGGACGTAGATCCACGTGGTGCCGAGGGGGGTCTCGGTCTTCTGCAGGGTGATCCAGCCCAGATCGTCTTCCTGCATGCAGTCGTAGAGATCGACGGTGTTGGTACCGCGGCAGGCGATGGTGTGGGAGGTGCCGTACGGGCTCGCGATCAGGAGCTTGCCCGCGGCCTTGGCGTTGACCGCGGCCGGATCGGTGGCCGACACGAACTCCGTGGTGAAGTCGAAGAACTTGTGCGGGTCGCCGTTCGGCTCGGCGTGGGCTACTCCGGTCAGCGAGAGGGCGGCGCCCAGGGCGATGGTGGCCGCGGTGAGAACTTTCTTGGACATAACGGCACATCAAACCCGATCCGGGTAAAGCTCGCATGGCGACGGGGTGAACCGCCCGGCGAATCGGTCCGCCGACCGCGGCCGACCGAGCGCCCGACCGGCAAACTGGTCAGGCGAACGGATCCGTGGATTCGCGCATCCGCTCGGCGTGCACCGTCGCCGGGTGGACGGCGATCAGGCCGAGGCCCTCGCGGCGCTTGCAGTGCCTGGCCAGCTCCGCGTAGGCGGGCGCGCCGATCAGTTCGGTCAGCTCCGGTGCGTAGGACTGCCACACCGGCTTGGAGCCGACATGGGCGTCGGGAGAGCCGGAGCAGTACCAGTCCAGATCGGCGCCGCCCGGCCCCCAGCCGCGGCGGTCGTATTCGGTGATCACGGTGCGCAGGATCTGCACGCCGTCGGGCCGGTCCACCCAGTCCTGGGTGCGGCGGATCGGCAGCTGCCAGCACACGTCCGGCTTCACCTCCAGCGGCTCGATGCCCCGCCGCAGCGCCATGGAGTGCAGGGCGCAGCCGATGCCTCCTGCGAAGCCGGGACGGTTGAGGAAGACGCACGCGCCGTCGAACCGGCGCGTGCGCAGCGCGGGCTCGTCGTCCAGTTCGTCGAGTTCCAGGTAGCCGCTCTTGGTGACTTTGCCCTGCGCGTTGGTCGCCTCGTCCCGCAGCTGCCAGTCCTCGGGTGTGAGCATCTTCACAGCGCGGCTCAGTCGTTTGCGGTCGTCCTCGTCGGAGAGGAACGCGCCGTGCGAGCAGCAGCCGTCGTCCGGCCGGTCGGCCAGGATGCCCTGACAGGCCGGGGTGCCGAACACGCACGTCCACCGCGACAGCAACCAAGTCAGATCCGCGACGATCAGATGCTCGTCATTTGCCGGATCTACGAACTCGATCCACTCACGGGGAAAGTCCGGATCGACTTCCGGGGCCGGGTCGATCTTCCCCGCTGGTCGGGGCCGGGTCGGGCTGCTCGGTGATGCGCCTACCGTCACGAAATAGGACGCTAACAGTTCAGTCGCCTGGGCTGAAGTGCCACACCACCCAGTACCGTGTTCATGTGCGGCTTGGGGTACTCGATGTCGGAAGCAATACCGTTCACCTGCTCGTGGTGGACGCGCATCGTGGCGGTCACCCCCTGCCGATGAGCTCGACGAAAGCCACCTTGCGGCTCGCGGAGAACATCGACGTCGCCGGTCGAATCACCGAGGCGGGCGCGCAGCGGCTGATCGACACCGTGGCCGAATTCGCCAGCATCGCCGAGACGTCCAGATGCGTCGAACTGATGCCGTTCGCCACCTCGGCGCTGCGGGAGGCGGCCAATTCCGAGGAGGTACTCGGTCGCGTGCGCGAGTCGACCGGAGTCGACCTGCGGGTGCTGTCCGGCGTCGACGAGGCGCGGCTGACCTTCCTCGCGGTGCGCCGCTGGTACGGCTGGAGCGCCGGGCGCATTCTCAACCTGGACATCGGCGGCGGATCGCTCGAGATGACCAACGGCGGCGACGAGGAACCCGACGTCGCGCTGTCCTTGCAGCTGGGTGCGGGCCGGTTGACCAGGGAGTGGCTGCGCGAGGACCCGCCGGGCAAGCGCCGGGTCGCCGTGCTGCGGGACTGGCTCGACGCCGAGCTGGTGGTACCGGCGAAGAAGCTGCTCGAGCCGGGCAAGCCCGATCTCGCCGTTGGTACCTCGAAGACCTTCCGGTCGCTGGCACGGCTCACCGGAGCGGCACCCTCCGCGGCGGGTCCGCGGGTGCGTCGTACACTCACGAGCTCGGGTCTGCGCCAACTGATTGCGTTCATCTCGCGGATGACGGCGGCGGACCGTGCAGAATTGGAAGGCGTAAGTTCCGATCGGTCACAGCAATTGGTGGCCGGCGCACTGGTCGCGGAGGCGAGTATGCGGGCACTTTCGCTCGATACTTTGGAGATTTGCCCGTGGGCGCTGCGTGAAGGGCTGATCCTGCGCAAACTGGATACCGATATGAATGGTGGACCCGAAGCAACGTACTCAGCGGGCACGGCGACCGGTGACGGTCGGCCCGCGCCCGGCGGCGCGCCTTCGCCGGGCTCGATCGGGACGGTGTCGTCATGAGCGAGGATTCCAAACAGCTGTCGGTCGCGGAACTGCTGGCGCGTAACGGCCAGCAGAGCGGAGGCTCGTCCGGCGGTGGCAGACGTCGCCGCAGTGGCCGTGGCATCTCCGTCGCCGAACTGACCGGCGACCTGCCGGTCATCCGGGACGGCGGTGGCCACTCCGCGCACGCGGCGCCGGATTCCGACGCGGAGGAGCCCGCCTACGCGCCCCCCTCGTTCGATCCGCCCGCGCCGGAACCGGTTTCCTACTCACCCGAGCCACAGCCCGATCCGTCGTCGTATTCGCCCATGTCGGGCCCGATTTCGATGTACGACCCGCTGGCCGGTTACGCGCAGCCGAACCCGCCGCAGGCCGATCCGCCGCCCGGGCGATCCAACCGGGTCATGCCCGGCCGGGAGATGCCCTCTTCGCGGCACGGCACGTCCTTCGATCCGCTGTCGCCGGATACTCCGGTGTCCGATCTGTTCTCGGTCGCGCCCGGTCCGTACGCCCCCGACCCGCTGGCGGGTGTGCCCGAGACGCCCCCGCGCTCGGGGCGCAGGCGCAGGCGGGAGGAACCCGAAGAAGAGGCCACCCAGGTACGGTCCTGGCACGAGGCCCCGCACGAGCCGTTCGGCCGGGACGCGCTGTCCGACCGCGGGGTCGGTGAACCGGGCCGCAACGGCCACGGAGAGCGGGACGCACCCGGCTTCGGCCGTTCGCCGCTGCCCGAACGCAACGGCGCCAGGGGCGGGCGCGCGGCCAGGCGCAGAGCGGCGGAGGCCGCGGAAGCCGCCGAGGATCTCGGTCCGTCCACCGCGGCCTGGTCCCCGTCCACCGGCGGTTTCGCCCCGGAATCGGAACCGCTGCCCCTTCCGCCGCCGCCCGATCCGAGACCGAAGCCGACCAGGCCCGCTCCGCCCGAGCCGCAGCAGGAGGCACATCGAAGATCAGCCCGCCGCGAGGGCGTCGGCGAGAACGGACTACCGGCCTGGTCGGCCCGCCGGCACAAGCCGCAGGCCGATTCCGCGCCGGAATCCGTCGGCATCCCGACCGCCGCGTGGTCGCTGGCTAGCCAGGATCAGCAGTTGCTCTCCGGCCAGACGGTCGCGGGCGACCTGCTGCGCGACGGCGTCGACCGGGCCGAACGCGGCGCGGCGGCGCGCAACGGCAGAGGCGGTCGCGGTAGGCGTGCCGCGGCCGAGGCCGCGGAACTGGACGGCGTCACCGACGTCTACGAGCCGATCGCGCTGGACGAGGACGAAGACGACGAGGACGACATCGTCGACGAACCTCGCGTCACCAGCCGGGCCACCTCGCGTCGGTCCCGGGCCGTCAAGAAGGCGGAGGACGACGAGAACCGGCGCCAGTGGATGATCCTCGGCGGCCAGAGCACCGGCGCCGCCGTCGCGGGCATGCTGCTGTTCAAGGGCTTCGAGCGGATGTGGGAGATGCTGCCCTGGGTCGCGCTGGCCCTGGCGATGATCGTGATTCTCGGCCTGGTGGCCCTCGTGCGGATCCTGCGCAGGACCGACGACATCCTCAGCACGGTGATCGCCGTCGTCGTGGGCATCTTCGTCACCCTGGGGCCACTGGCCTTTCTTCTCAGCACGAACTGAGCATGGAGCAAGTCGTGGCGAATATCGGGCAGGCGAACGAGACCGGGTCGCGTACGGGCGAGGGATCGCCAGGAGATACCGGGGGCGCATCCCGGCCGAAGGAGATCCGGGTGGGGCTCTCGACCGCCTCGGTGTACCCGCAGAACACGGAGGCCGCGTTCCGTTACGCCGCCGAACTCGGCTACGACGGCGTCGAGCTGATGGTCTGGGCCGAGCCCGCCAGCCAGAGCATCGCCACCGTGCAGGCGTATTCGCGCAGATACGGCGTTCCGGTGCTCGCGTTGCACGCTCCGTGCCTGCTGATCTCGCAGCGGGTATGGGGTTCGGATCCGGTGGCCAAGCTCGAGCGCAGCGTGCACACCGCCCAGGCGCTCGGCGCGGGCACTGTCGTCGTGCACCCGCCGTTCCGCTGGCAGCGCCGCTATGCGGCCGGGTTCGCGGCGCAGGTGGCCGAGCTCGAGGAGAGCAGCCCGGTGATCGTGGCAGTGGAGAACATGTTCCCGATGCGGGCGGACACGCTGTTCGGCCGACGCGAAGGCGCGGTGCGCCGACTGGAGCGCCGTGGTGGCCCGGGTCCGGCGCTCACCGCCTTCAGCCCCTCCTACGACCCGACCGACACCGGGTTCCGCCACTACACCCTGGACCTGTCCCATACCGCCACCGCAGGAGCCGACCCATTGGCGCTGGCGGCCCGCATGGGCGCGGGTCTGGTCCATCTGCACCTTGCCGACGGCCGAGGCGCCGCGCACGACGAACATCTCGTTCCGGGCGATGGCACCCAGCCGTGCGTGGAAGTGTGCGCGAGCATGGTCCGCAGCGGTTTCACCGGCCAGGTCGTCGCCGAGATCAACACGCAGAACGCGCGCACGACCAAGGAGCGGGCCGAGATGTTGCATCGCACGCTGGCCTTCGCCCGCAAGCATCTGACCGAGGCCGCCGCGCCCACTCCCGCCGGCGCGCGGCACAGCTCGCCCGAACCGCCGATGTGACGCTCGTCGCTACTCCGGTATGTGGCCATGGGGTTGGTCGCCGGTTGCGTTGTACGTTGTACGAACCCGTTGCCGACAGTGTGGTCGCGAGGCCGCGAACGACGCCATCGGGTGCGGTCGACGCAGGACAGGAGTGAGGATGACGACGGAGCTGACGGCCGAATTCGGCCCGGCGGCCACGACCGACGCACCGTTCAGCCAGGTGTGCGCGCTGGAACCGGCGCCACCGCGGACGCCGGACACCGGCCGCTACCTGGGCTTCATCGACGACATCTGGACCATCGGCCCGAAGGTGCACGGCGGGACGATGGTCGCGGGCAGCGCGGCCGCGGCGACAAATTGGCTGCGCGCCGCCGATCCCGCGCTGGTCGGGATGGCGCCGGTCGCCGCGAGTTCCGATTTCCTCGGCGCGCCGAACCCCGGCGAGGTCGAATACGAGGTGCGCCTGCGGAAGATCGGTCGCCAGATCTGCCTGGCCGACGCCGACCTCGTCCAGAACGGCCGCGTCCTGGTGCGCACGGCGCTGACGTTCAGCCGCCTCGACGACGCCAACCCGATCTACGCGCCCGAGCACTCCGACATGCCCACGGAGCCGCCCGCCGATGCCATCGGCTACGAGCCCGGCTCCCAGATGGGCGACATCGTGCACGTCGGCCGAGGCGCCGACATCTATCTCGACCGCGACTGGGCCCGCTTCCTCGCGGGCGCGAAGGGCGAGCCGCGCCTGCGGCTGTGGATTCGTCCGCGACCGGGCGACGAGCAGGACCCGGACGTCGCGATGTACTTCGCCATGATGAGCGCCGACATGAGCCCGCCGGTCCCGATGAACCTCGGCCACTTCGGCTGGGCGCCCACCGTGCAGATGACCACCTACCTGCGTCGTAGGCCCGCGCCGGGCTGGCTGCGGATCGTCGCCACCACGCACGAGGTGGGCGAGCGCATGTTCGACGAAGATCAGCTGGTGCTGGACTCGACCGGCGCGGTCGTGGCGCAGAGTCGTCAGCTGGCGCTCGTTCCCCAGCGCTGAGCCGCCGCGCGCGCCGTCTAGCCTTGAGGCCCATGACGAGAATTGCGGTGATCGGTGGCGGGCGCATCGGGGAGGCGTTGGTCGCCGGGTTGCTGGAGTCCGGGCGGCTGACCAAGGATTTGGTCGTCGTGGAGACGCATCGGGAACGGGCCCATCAGCTCGCCGACCGCTTCGGCGTCCGGGTCACCGACGACCTCGCCGATGCCGCGGTCGGCGCGGATCTGCTGGTGATCGCGGTGAAACCGGGCGATGTGGACGCCGTGCTCGCGCCGCTGGGCAAGGCGGAGATCGGCAGCGACCGCGATCAGGTGCTGGTGTCGCTTGCCGCCGGTGTGCCGACCGCTCGACTGGAGGGCAAAATGCCCGCCGGGTTCCCCGTGGTGCGGGTGATGGCGAATACGCCGATGCTGGTGGGGCAGGGGATGAGCGTCATCGCGCCGGGGCGCTATGCGCGCGAGCGGCATCTGGAACTGGTGACCGAGGTGCTCGGCGCGGTCGGCAAGGTGGTCACCGTGGCGGAGAGCCAGATGGACGCCGTCACCGCGGTGTCCGGATCCGGGCCCGCCTACTTCTTCCTGGTCGTCGAGGCCTTGGTGGACGCGGGCGTCGGGCTCGGGCTCACCAGGGATGTGGCCACCCAGCTCGTCGTGCAGACCATGGTCGGCTCGGCCGCCCTGCTGGACAGTTCGACCCAGACCGCGGCGGAATTGCGCGCCGCGGTGACCTCGCCCGCGGGCACCACCGCGGCCGCGATCCGCGAACTCGAGCGCGGAGGACTACGCTCGGCATTCTGGGAAGCCCTCTTCGCATCGAAGGAACGGTCGGTCGAACAGGGCGCATCAGCGGAGTGACCGGTCTGTTTAAAATCGGAAAACCCGATTTCTCACACCCGTCGCAGTAACACCACTGGTCCCGCTAAGCTTCAAGGAGCACGTGCGTGTCTGTTCCGCCGGTGGGGAAGCCGGCGGCGCGGACGTGCCGGAGGTCAATGGTGCAATGATGTCTGCGAACAAGATGTCTGCGAATTCCGGAGCGTCCGGCGGCTCCGGTTCCGCAGCAAGTCGGGGGAATTCCCGCGCACAACGTGAAGCCGCGACACAGGGGCAACCTGTGCTCGGCGGCGGCACCCAGTTTCTCACCGTCGCCGAAGTGGCGAGTCTGATGCGGGTGTCCAAGATGACGGTCTACCGGCTCGTGCACTCGGGCGAGTTGCCCGCCGTGCGGGTCGGACGATCGTTCCGGGTGCACGCCAAGGCGGTGCACGACTATCTGGAAACGTCCTATTTCGACGCCGGATGAGGCGGTTTCGGTACCGCTGGGGCGTGACGGTACGATAGCTCCTCGGTTCGTGTTCGCCCGCCGGTGGCATCGTTGTTCGTTGCCCCGTGGTATCCGGCGGCGCGAACACGGGGCGTGAGGCTTGCCGAGTGACCCCGGCCCGTCGGCCGGGGCGCGGCAGACGGGCGTCCGGCAATCGCGCACGGGCAGCGTGCGCGCCGAGTAGAGAGAACGCGAGGACAACCCTATGGGTTCTGTGATCAAGAAGCGCCGCAAGCGCATGTCGAAGAAGAAGCACCGCAAGCTGCTTCGCCGCACGCGTGTTCAGCGGCGCAAACTCGGCAAGTAGGCATCGCTGCGTGGTAGCTGCGCGAGCCCGTCACCAATAGGTGACGGGCTCTTTTATTTGAAACTTGAAATTTTGGAATCACCGTTTGTATCACGTGACTGAAGTCATCGTTAGATCCTGGTTAATACTCTCGGTGCGCGGGTAGGTAACCGCTACGCTGGGCACTGGGAATAATCACAAGGGCGGCTGGCAAGGGAAAGCGGGTGCCGGTGAGTTCTGAGGGTCGGGAAGTGTACGCGCCGAAGGTCGTGCTGGTCACCGGGGCCAGCCGGTTCTTCGGCGGCACGGTCGTCGCCCGCCTCGCCCAGCAACCCGCGATCGAACGGATCCTCGCCGTCGACACGATGACGCCGAGCCGAGAGTTGCAGCGGCGCATGGGCCGCGCGGAATTCGTCCGGGCGGACATTCGAAATCCGTTGATCCGTAAGGTGATCGATGGTGGCGAGGTGGATACCGTGGTGCACACCGCGCTGCTGACGCGCCCGCCCGCGGGCGGCGGTCGCGCGGTGATGAAGGATTACAACGTCCTCGGCGCGATGCAGCTGTTCGCGGTGTGCCAGAAGGTGGCTTCGGTGCGCCGGGTGGTGCTGCGCTCCTCGTCGGCGGTTTACGGTTGCAGCGCCAAGGATCCCGCGAAATTCACCGAGGAAATGAGCGCGCGCACACCGCCGCGCGGTGGCTTCGCGCGGGACATGATCGATATAGAGGGTTATGTTCGCGGGCTGGCCCGGCGGCGCCCCGATATCGCCACGTCAATTCTGCGATTCGCCCCCATCGTCGGCCCGCGGCTGGCCGCCCGCGGGGCGCAATATCTGCGTTCGCCGGTGACCCCAACCGTATTCGGCCGGGACGCCAGAATGCAGCTGCTGCACGAGGAGGACGCGGTGGCCGCGTTGACCCACGCGGCGCGCGGCGCGGCAGGTGGCACGTACAACATCGCGGGCGACGGCGCGCTGTCGCTGTCGCAGGCGGTCCGGCGGGCGGGCCGGATCGAGTTGCCCGTTCCCTTCACGGTGTTCCGCACCGCGGGTCGCCTGCTCATGGGCCCGGTGCTGCGGGAGTTCTCCGCCGAACAGCTCGACTATTTCCACTTCGGTTGTGGCCTGGACACCACGCGCATGCGCACCGAATTCGGGTTCGTGCCGCGCTGGACGACCGTGCAGGCATTCGACGACTTCATCGGGGGCGCAGCGTTGCGGCCCGTGGTCGATCCAGCGTGGATCGACGCCGCAGAACACAAACTGCTCGGCCTGCTCGGGGCCGGTACGGGAGCACACCAATGAACGACGTAGCGAAAGTCATCCGACTCCACGACCTCCAGACCGAGGCGCGCCAGCGGCCGGCGCCACGCAGGCTGGCCGCTCCGAGTCCGGTGACGTCGCTGGTGGAGCGGCGCGCGGCGGTCGCGCCCGCCGCGCCCCAGTCGCTGTCGGGAATGCTGCGCGGCGCGCTCGGCAAGCAGATCTCCAAGACCGCGGATTTCGCGCGCCGCAGGCTCACCGGCGACTACCAGGTCGACGAGTTCGGTTTCGACGAGCATCTGCTCGAGTCGGTCATCCTGCCCGCCCTGCGTCCGCTGTCGGACCTGTGGTTCCGGGTGGAGGTCAGCGGCATGGACAATCTCCCGGAAGCCGGCGGCGCGCTGATCGTGGCCAACCACGCGGGCACCGTGCCGATCGACGGTCTGATGCTGCAGCTGGCCGTGCACGATCGGCATCCCAAGCAGCGCGCGTTGCGCTTGCTGGCGGCCGACCTGATCTTCGAGACGCCCGTGCTCGGGGTGCTGGCTCGCCGGGCGGGCCACACGCTGGCCTGCCGGGAGGACGCCGAACGGCTGCTGCGCTCCGGCGAGCTGACCGGCGTGTTCCCCGAAGGGTTCAAGGGCGTCGGCAAGCAGTACACCGATCGCTACAAGCTGCAGCGCTTCGGTCGCGGCGGCTTCGTCGCCGCCGCGGTGCGCACCGGCGTGCCGATCATCCCGTGCTCCATCGTCGGCTCCGAGGAGATCTACCCGAAGCTGGCCGACCTCAAGCCGCTGGCCCGGCTCCTGGGTCTCCCGTATTTCCCCGTGACGCCGCTTTTCCCGCACCTCGGCCCGCTGGGGGCGGTGCCGCTGCCGTCGAAGTGGTACATCGAATTCGGCGCCCCCATCCCGACCGCGCCGTACGAGCCCGAGGCCGCCGACGACCCGATGACCATGTTCGAGGTCACCGACCAAGTGCGCGAGACCATCCAGCAGACGCTCTACAAACTGCTCACCAAACGCCGCAACGTTTTCACGGGGTAGCGGATGCGCTAGTGACCGTCGCGGCGGCGGGTTACCGCCGCCGCTACGGCACCGCCCGCTGCGCCGAGGGCCAGGGCGGTGGGTACGCCGATCTTTGCCGCCTTGCGGCCGGTTCGGAAGTCGCGGATCTCCCAGCCGCGGTTCTTGGCGACCTCGCGTAGATCCGAGTCCGGGTTGATCGCGACGGCGGTGCCGACCAGCGAGAGCATCGGCACATCGTTGTGGCTGTCGGAGTACGCGGTGCACCGCTTGAGGTTCAGGCCCTCGCGGATCGCCAGGGTGCGCACCGCATGCGCTTTGCCGAGTCCGTGCAGGATGTCGCCAACCAGGCGGCCGGTGAACTTCCCGTCGACACTCTCGGCCACGGTGCCCAGCGCTCCGGTGAGCCCGAGCCGCTTCGCGATCACCTGCGCCAGCTCCACCGGGGTCGCGGTCACCAGCCACACCTGCTGGCCCGCGTCCAGGTGCATCTGCGCGAGCGCGCGGGTGCCGGGCCAGATCTTGTCGGCGATGATCTCGTCGTAGATCTCCTCGCCCAGCGCGGCCAGTTCGGCGGTCGAGCGCCCGGCGATGAACGCCAGCGCCTTCTCCTTGCCGCTGGCCATGTCGGTGCTGCTCTCCTTGCCGGTGACCCGGAACTTCACCTGTTTCCAGGCGACATCCACCAGATCGGAGGTCTTGAAGTACTTGCGCGCCGCCAGACCGCGGGCGAAATGCACGATCGAGGCGCCCTGCACCATCGTGTTGTCGACGTCGAAGAACGCCGCCGCGGTCAGGTCGCGCGGCGCCTCGGGACCAGCGGCCTCCACCTCGCCCGCGGCGAGCTCGGCGTCGTGCAGGGTCAGCGCCGCGTCCGCGCTCGCCTCACCGGCCAGATTGGCCCGCAATTCTTCTTCAGTCGGGCCGAAGGGGCTGCGCGAGATGCGGGCGAGCTGGTCCTGCAGACCTTGGCCCATCTGGCTCAGATTCCACCGCGCCGGAAACTCACCGAATCGTCCCGCGATGAATCCGGCCCTCGCCACCTTCGATCGTTCCGGCACCAGTACCTCCGCCCGTCGCGCGAACCATGTCAACAGTAGCCGGATCGGCCGACAGTCACGGCAGAAGGCGGCGCGCGACACAATCGCGTGGCGCGCACCGAGCCCGCATGGCGTTCCGGCCGCTGATTGAATTCCGGTCATGACCAATCACACACATTCGGTGACATTGCTGACTCGCGCGGGCTGTGGACTGTGTGCGACGGCACTGGAACAGCTGCGCGTGATCTGCGCCGAATTCGGTTTCGAACCGGCGACCGTCGACGTCGACGAAGCCGCCGCTACCGACCCTGGCCTGCGCGCGGAGTACGGCGACCGGCTTCCCGTCGTCCTGCTCGACGGCCGCGAACACAGCTATTTCGATGTCGACGAGACTCGATTGCGGGCCGACCTGGAGCGCTGAGCGCGCCGTTTTCCGTCCGATTCGGCCACTGTGCTGGTCGCGGCGGAAAATGAGGCCAATTTCACCGACTTTGTGCAGGGCTTCACAAGCAGTTACGGTGGTGGCAACGCGACCCGCATGCCGAGGCTGCGGAGCCGCCCCGAAATCCGAAACTTCGACACCATGGCACCGGACCGCCCCCGGGTCAGAAGGGTCGAGCGACGAACCGGAGCCCGAGGCCCGGGACGAGGAGCCGACGACGTGACAGAGCAGCATGAGGCGCCAGGCGGCGTCTCCGGCAGGGCTCTGCAGAAGGACATCCCGCAGGCCACCGTCGCGCGGCTGGCTACCTATCTTCGGGTCCTCGCCATGTTGGCCGACGACGGTGTTGCCATCGTATCGAGTGAGGAACTGGCTGTCGCGGCGGGTGTCAATTCGGCCAAATTGCGCAAGGATCTATCCTTCCTCGGCCCCAACGGCGTTCGCGGCGTCGGCTACGACGTGGCCAAGCTCCGCTCCCGGATCGAGGATGTGCTCGGTCTGTCGCAGGGCCACCGTGTCGTGCTGGTCGGCGCGGGAAACCTGGGCCGGGCACTGGTTGGCTACGGCGGGTTTCAGCGGCGCGGTTTCACCGTGGTCGGCATTCTCGACAGCGACCCCGCGGTGATCGGCATGCCGGTCGCCGGACTGGTGGTGCGCGACGTCGCGGAGCTGGCCGCGGCGGTCGCCGAGCTGGAGCCGACCATCGCGGTGATCACCGTTCCCGACGACGCGGCCCAGGACGTGTGCGATCGGCTCGTCGCGTTCGGACTGCAGTCGATTCTGAGTTTCGCCCCCTGCGAGCTGGTCGCACCGGCCACGGTCGAGGTCCGTCGCGTCGACCTGGCCGTCGAGATGCAGATGCTGTCGTTCGAACGGGTGCGCAACGCGGAGCAGGCTCCGCTGCCGGTCGCGCACGCCGGGTCGGGTCGCATCGCGCACCGCCTGCCGACTTCGCATCCGGCACTCCAGCACTCGGCAACCCCGCATACGGCAACCTCGCATACGGCAACGGAGCCAAGCAGCAAGGGATCGGTGGTCACACCATGAGTGAGCGCAGCGAGCGAATCATGCAGTTCAGCACGGCGGAGGATTCCGTTCGTGCCGGGACGGTGACGGCATGAGCGTTCTCCTCGTCGGCATCTCGCACCGCAGCGCGCCGGTTCCCGTGCTGGAGAAGGTGGCCGTCACCGACACCGACCGGCCGAAGCTGATCGACCGCCTGATCTCCTCGAGTCATGTGTCCGAGGCGATGATCGTCTCCACTTGCAACCGGGTCGAGGTCTACGCGGTGGTCGACGCCTTCCACGGCGGTCTCGCCGAGATCGGCGATCTGCTGACCAAGCACTCCGGCCTGCCGATGCCGGATCTGACCAAGCACGCCTACGTCCGCTACTCCGAGGCCGCCGCCGAGCATCTGTTCGCGGTCGCCAGTGGCCTGGACTCGATGGTGGTCGGCGAGCAGCAGGTGCTCAGCCAGATTCGCGGGGCCTACGCCTCCGCCGACGCGCAGCGCGCGGTCGGGCGGACCCTGCACGAGCTGGCGCAGCACGCGCTGCGGGTCGGCAAGCGGGTGCACGCCGAAACCGGCATCGACCGCGCGGGCGCGTCGGTGGTGTCGGTCGCGCTCGATCGCGCGCAGCAGGTGCTCGGCCCCCTGGCCGGCCGGACCGCCGCGGTGGTCGGAGCGGGGGCCATGGGCGGTCTCGCGGTCGCGCATCTCTCCCGAGCCGGGATCGGCCGGATCATCGTGGTGAACCGCACCATCGCGCGGGCGCGCAGGCTCGCCGAGACCGCGCGGACGCACGGCGTCGAGGCCGAGGCCATGGAGCTGTCGCGGCTCACCGAGGCGATGTCCGCGACCGACGTGGTGGTCACCTGTACCGGCGCGGTCGGCGCGGTCGTGACGCTCGCCGACACCCACCGCGCGCTCACCGACCGCGAGCGCGGCGAGGAATTCGCCACGGTGGACCGGCCGTTGGTGTTCTGCGATCTCGGCTTGCCGCGCGATGTGGAGCACGCCGTGGCCGGACTGCCCGGCGTCACACTCATCGACATCGAGACCTTGCAGCGCGATCCGGCCGCGGGCGCCGCCGCCGACGACACGGCAGCCGCCCGATCGATCGTCGCCGACGAGCTCGCGAAGTATCTCGCCGGACAGCGGATGGCCGAGGTCACCCCGACGGTGGCGGCGCTGCGCCAGCGTGCGGCGGAGGTGGTCGAGGCCGAACTGCTGCGTCTGGATTCGCGGCTGCCCGGCCTCGCCGACCCGGAACGCGACGAGGTAGCGCGCACGGTGCGCCGGGTGGTCGACAAGCTGCTGCACGCGCCGACGGTGCGGGTCAAGCAGCTCGCCTCCACGCCGGGCGGCGACAGCTACGCCGAGGCGTTGCGCGAATTGTTCGAACTGAAGCCGGGCGCGGCCCAGGCGGTCGCCGCGCCGATGGAGATCACCGCGCTCGCGGACGACCGCGCCGAGATCACATTGGCCGACGGGGAGATCGCGCTGGCCGACGACTTCACCGCGGGCCATCGCGGCGAGGAACAGGGGCAGACGGCATGACCATGGTTCACCGAGAAGGCAACGCCACCGCGGAAGGCACTCGTGCCCCGTGGCGGATCGGCACCCGCGGGAGCCTGCTCGCGCTGACCCAGGCGGGCACGGTGCGCGACGCGCTGATCGCGGCCGGTCAGCCCGCCGAGCTGGTCGTCATCAAGACCGCCGGTGACCTGTCGTCGGACCCGGTGCAGAAGATCGGCGTCGGCGTGTTCACCTCCGCGCTACGCGACGAGCTGGCGGCGGGCGCGATCGACATCGCCGTGCACTCCTACAAGGATTTGCCGACCGCGCAGGACCCGCGCTTCACCATCGCCGCCATCCCGCCCAGGGAGGACCCGCGTGACGCGCTGGTCGCGCGCGACGGACTGGTCCTCGGCGAGCTGCCCGCGGGCGCGAAGGTCGGCACCTCCGCGCCGCGTCGCGCCGCTCAGTTGCGGGCGCTCGGGCTGGGCCTGGACATCGTCCCGCTGCGCGGCAACCTGGACACCCGGCTGCGCAAGGTCCGGGAGGGCGAGCTGGACGCCGTGGTGGTGGCCAGAGCCGGACTGGCTCGCATCGATCGGCTGGACGCGGTCACCGAGTCGCTGGAGCCGGTGCAGATGCTCTCCGCTCCCGCGCAGGGCGCGCTCGCGGTCGAATGCCGCAGCGACCACACCGCGCTGGTGGAGATCCTTTCCGGCCTCGACGACGCGGCCACCCGCGCGTCGGTCGTCGCCGAGCGGTCGCTGCTGGCCGAACTCGAGGCGGGCTGCACCGCACCGATCGGTGCGCTCGCCGAGGTGGTCGAATCGCTCGACGACGAAGGGCGGATCGTGGACGAACTGTCGCTGCGCGCGTGCGCGGCGGCCGTCGACGGATCCGACGTGCTGCGCGCATCGGTGGTCGGCGCCCCGGACGACGCCGCCGAGCTCGGCCGCGCACTTGCCCGCGAGTTGCTCGACATGGGTGCGCGCGAGTTGCTCGCCACCGAACCGGACGATGGTTCCCCCACCCGGGCGGTGAGTTCGCCCGCCACAGACTTGCCCAACCCCAGCCCAATGGAGAACAGCCGATGAGCGGAAGCATAGGCACCGTGCCTTCGGGTATGCCGGAGCCGAGCGCAAGCGAGGTGCAGGCATGAGCCGAGCCACGAAGAAGCACCCCGGTCGCATCCTTTTCGTCGGATCGGGTCCGGGTGACCCGGCGCTGCTCACGGTGCGGGCCCGTGAGGTCATCGGGCGGGCGACGCTGGCGTTCACCGACCCGGATGTCGACAAGGGTGTGCTCGCCCTGATCGGCACCTCGGTCGAGCCGGGGCCCGACGGCGAACGTCCCGTCGACGTGCGGCCCGCGCTCGGCGAGCCGGCCGAGGTGGCCAAGACGCTCATCGCCGAAGCGCGTGCCGGGCACGACGTGGTGCGCGTGGTCGCGGGCGACCCGCTGACCACCGATTCGGTGATCGCCGAGGTCAACGCCGTCACCCGCTCGCACATGGTCTTCGAGGTGCTGCCCGGCCTGCCCAACGGTTCCGCGGTGCCCAGCTACGCCGGCATCGCGCTCGGTTCCGGGCACACCGAGGCGGACGTGCGCGGCGAGGTCGACTGGGCCGCGCTCGCGGCCGCGCCCGGCCCGCTGGTCCTGCACTCGACCTCGGGTCATCTCGCGGAGACCGCGAGCGCCCTGGTCGAGCACGGCATGGCGCCGCAGACCCCGGTCGCGGTGACGGTACGGGGCACCACCCGTCAGCAGCGCACCATCGAGGCCACTCTGGCCACGCTGAACAGCGCCGCCTCCGAACTGGTCGGCCCGCTGGTGGTGACCATCGGCAAGGTGGTCGCGCAGCGCTCGAAGATGTCCTGGTGGGAGTCGCGCGCGCTGTACGGCTGGACCGTGCTGGTGCCGCGCACCAAGGACCAGGCCGCGGAGATGAGCGAACGGCTCGTCACGCACGGCGCCATCCCGATGGAGGTGCCGACCATCGCGGTCGAGCCGCCGCGCAGCCCCGCCCAGATGGAGCGCGCGGTCAAGGGTTTGGTCGACGGTCGCTACCAGTGGGTGGTGTTCACCTCCACCAACGCGGTCCGCGCGGTGTGGGAGAAGTTCGCCGAATTCGGTCTGGACGCGCGGGCGTTCTCCGGTGTGAAGATCGCCTGCGTGGGGGAGGCCACCGCCGACAAGGTGCGGTCGTTCGGCATCAACCCCGAGCTGGTGCCCAGCGGCGAGCAGTCCTCCGAGGGCCTGCTGGCCGACTTCCCGCCTTACGACGACGTGTTCGACCCGGTGAACCGGGTGCTGCTGCCGCGCGCCGACATCGCCACCGAGACGCTGGCCGAGGGCTTGCGCGATCGCGGCTGGGAGATCGACGACGTCACGGCCTACCGCACGGTGCGCGCTTCGCCGCCGCCCGCGGAGACCCGCGAGATGATCAAGACCGGCGGTTTCGACGCGGTCCTGTTCACCTCGTCCTCCACGGTGCGCAACCTGGTCGGCATCGCGGGCAAGCCGCACGCCCGCACCATCGTGGCCTGCATCGGCCCCAAGACCGCCGAAACCGCCATCGAATTCGGCTTGCGCGTTGACGTGCAGCCCGATGTGGCCCAAGTCGGTCCCCTGGTCGAAGCGCTGGCCGAGCACGCGGCCCGGCTGCGCGCCGAAGGACTCCTGCCGCCGCCGCGCAAGAAGAGCCGCCGCAGTAGGTAGTTTTGCTGTGTCGGTCTTTCCAGCGCCTGCGGCGCTGGGTGTTCGCGGCCCGGTCTCGCTTCGCTCGAAAGACGTGGTTGCGGTGCGCTGGGCGCCAGGGGTGATTCGCGGTCGCGAAGGCTCGCTTATGCGGCTTCGCGACCGCGACCCGAACCAGCGATCGGATCTCAGTACCGTCTGCGCATCAAGGTGCGGACCATGGAGCAGGTGGCGTCGGAGGGTGGGCGGATGCCGATTACCTCGGCGGTGTGCCTGATTCGCTTGTTCGTGGCGTAACTCGGTGCGTAGACGCCGGAGTCGAGCAGTGCGATCGCCAGGCGCATCGCCTTGAGCCGCCGGTTGTGCAGGACGTACCACGCCTTGGGGCGGCCCGGAGGCAGCGGGCGCTTCTGCAAAGGGGTGTAGGGGCGATCGATGAGAACGGTTTGTGGTGTGCGCATTGGCATCCCTCCCGTGGCGATCGGGGGCGGGCGAGCCCCCTCGAACGTACCTTCGATTGTACCCGGGGGGACCGACAAACTTGGCTGGCCAGAAGGGTTTTCGAGCGTCCAGTGGCTCACAGATCGTGCAACAGTCGCATCGACTGCGGATGGCCGAGCGCGGCCGCGCGTTCCAGCCACTGCCTGGCTTCCCGCTGCGCCGGCGTGCGGCCGGTCGCGATGGCGGCGGCGGTCCGCAGCACCTCGGGGTCGGCGAAATCGCCTGCGAGGTAGGGGGTGTTGGCGGCGCGCAGCAATAGCGCGAGGTGGAACATCGAGTCCGGGTCGCCCGCTTCGGCGCCCTTGCGCAACCACCGCTCACCCTCGATCGGCTCGCCGCGGTCCAGATGCAAGGCGCCGAGCACCGCCATCGCATCGGTCCTTCCCCGCCGCGCGGCCTCGGTGAGCAGGTCGATCGCGCGGTCGAATTCGCCGCGGCGCGCCAAGCGCAAACCGAGACTGCGCATGGCCGTGGGGTTTCCGGCGCGGGCAGCTCGTTCGTACCACTGCTCGGCCTCTTCGTCGCGTCCACGCCGGTTGGCGATGACGCCCATATTGCAGAGGGCTTCCGGCAACCCGCGCTCGGCGGCCGGCCGCAACCAGCGCTCCGCCTCATCGATATTCCCGCGCTCGGTGTGCAGCAGGCCCAGCTGCATCCCCGCCGCTTCGTTGCCGCGGCCGGCGGCGGTCTCCAGCCAGTGGATCCCCTCGCCGATCCGCCCGTCGGCTCCCAGCAGCGCGCCGAGCATGCCCATCGCCGGCGCGCTGCCACCCGCGGCGGCCCGGCGCAGCCAGCGTTCGGCGCCCGCCGCGTCGCCCGCGTGCCACAGCGCTTCGGCGCGCCGTTGCATGGCGACCAACTCGACCTCGCTCGGCGGCTCGGTCATCTCAACAGCCCGTCTCGCGGAACACCACGCCGTCCATCATCGCGCCTGTTCCATCGGGACGCGGTACCCGTTCGCGTGCGCGTAAGCGGTCAGCTGCGCGTCGTAGTTGCGGAGGCTGTCCAGCAGCCAGGTGTGTCCGGTGTCCTTGACCACCACGATCGGCCCCCGGCTGCCCGGCGGAAGCGTGGGTACCGAGCCGTCGAGGTACCAGGACGTGGTCGACCACGGGAAGATGAAGGCCCAGCCGATGTCGGCGACCCGCTGCGGCGGCCCGAGCTGTAAGGGGTCGACCGGGGTGGCATGCCGTGCGCTGTGCTGGGCGAGCAGATGCCGTGCGCTGTTGCGGGCCACGCGCACGTCCAGCGGCCCCGAAGCGGTGTCCGGAAACCGGAGGCTGGTCTCCGCCCCTGCGCACAGTCGTCGGCCCGCCGCCTCCGTCACCTGGCACGGCCTGCTCTGCAGGCGGAGGAAGACGCAGCGGGCGGTGTCGGAGAAGCGCAACTGGACGATGGCGTCCTCGGTGCCGCCGGCCAGGTGCGTCCCCCGGCTGCGTATCCACTCGGGCTCGTCGGGCCGGATGCCGAGCATCCGGAAGGCGACGTGCGCGCCCGGCATCACCTCGGGCGCGGCCGATTGTCGTGCGACGAACTCCACGGCGAAGTTCTGCCCGGTGGCGTCGGTGGCACGCCAGACCCGCAGCATGAACGCGGGCGGAGGCAGACCGTCGGTGAGCACGGGCCACCAGTCGGCCAGCAACACCGCCGCCCACGACTCGAAGTCGGCGGCTCTGGCCAGCGAGATGTCGATGTGCGGATCGGTCATGCTTGTCCCCCAGCGGGTCTCGCCTAGTCGGAGTATGCGCCTTCGTCAGGGGGGTAATGTGTGATTTCGCACACTGTTATCACTCGGATGGCATGAGTGATCGCCGGGTAACGCGCGGCAGCTGTCCCAGAGGGTCGGGCCCGGCGTCGCGGAGCGGGCCACGGGCGCTCGCGACAGCGGATCGCGCCGGGCGTATCGTGCGATTCATGACCGGAATGGACCGCCCACGGCGGTTGCGCCGTACTCCCGCTCTGCGCCGTCTCGTGGCCGAAACCACGCTCGAACCACGGCAATTGGTGCTGCCGATGTTCGTGGCCGACGGCTTGGCGGAGCCGCGTCCGATCGGCTCCATGCCGGGCGTGGTGCAGCATTCGCTCGACTCGCTGCGCAAGGCGGCGGTCGAGGCGGTCGCGGCGGGTGTCGGCGGCATCATGCTGTTCGGCGTGCCGCGTCCGGAGGACAAGGACGCGGTAGGCAGCGCGGCCAGCGATCCGCGCGGCATCCTCAACCGCGGCCTGCGCGCCCTCGCCGACGAGGTGGGCGACTCGACCGTGGTCATGGCCGACACCTGCCTGGACGAGTTCACCGATCACGGGCACTGCGGTGTGCTCGCGGCCGACGGCGCGGTCGACAACGACGCGACGCTGGACCGCTACGTCGAGATGGCGCTCGCCCAGGCCGATGCGGGCGCCGACCTGCTCGGCACCAGCGGCATGATGGACGGCCAGGTAGGCGCGATCCGGCGCGGTCTGGACGCGGCCGGGCGCATCGATACCGGCATCCTGGCCTACTCCGCCAAATACGCTTCGGCGTTCTACGGACCGTTCCGGGAAGCGGTCGCTTCCTCGCTGGAAGGCGACCGGCGCACCTATCAGCAGAACCCGGCAAATCGGCGCGAGGCGATCCGCGAGCTCGAACTGGACCTGGCCGAGGGCGCGGACATCGTCATGGTCAAGCCGGCCATGTCGTATCTGGACATTCTCCGCGAGGTCGCCGATCACTCGACGGTCCCGGTCGCCGCCTACCAGATCTCCGGCGAGTACGCGATGATCACCGCCGCCGCCGAGCGCGGCTGGATCGACCGCCGCGGCGCCGTCCTCGAGTCGCTGCTGAGCATTCGCCGGGCCGGCGCGGACTTCGTGCTCACCTACTGGGCGACCGAGGCCGCGAACTGGCTGTCGTGACGAATATGGCGGGACCGTTCGCCGCGGGCTCGGCCCGGCCCCCGATGCCGGAGGATGTCGGTACCGCGCGGCAGCTGTGGTGGGGTGTCGTCGGATTCGGCGTGGTGCAGTTGATCGCCTCGATCGTCGCTGCCCTGGATCAGCGGCGCACGTTCGCCGAGCAGGTCTTCGAGCAGGCCAGGACGCAAGATCCGCAGGTCACGATGGCAAGCGCCGAGCTGATGGTGTCGCTGGTCTACGTAGTCGTGGTGCTGATCGGGCTCGGTCTGTCCGCGCTCGCTCTGGTGATCGTGCACCAGTTCGGGCGTGGCAAACCGTGGGCGCGCACCGTGCTGACGGTCCTCGGCGCTTGGTCCGTGGTGATCGGCGTCGGCGCGTTGCTGGCAATCGACGCGGTGACCGGGACGGCCTCGCTCGTCGCGGGCGGTGCTTCCATCGTGCAGGGCGTGCTCGCGGTCGGCGCCATCTATCTGTCCCACCGACCCGAAGCCACCGCTTACTTCCAGCCGGGCAGGCGTTGAGGCTCTGAATGGAACAGGTTTCCAATTTGTCCGAGACAGTCCGGCATGTATGGTGAGGGTTGTCACAGTGGACGTGGAAACCGGTAGTCGTCTGCCGTTCGTTGGCGCTTATTACGCGCGCGAACTCGGCAAATGGCTCCGGAGGATCGGAGGCATCGATGCGAGTGGTGATCCAGCAGCCGCACAGCATTCGGCGGGATCTGGCCGTCTTGAGTCTGCTGATTCTGTTCGCCGTGCTGACCGTCGCCGTGCTGTTGCTGCCCGGCTTGAGTCGCTGATTCCGCTCTCCGCCTTGGTCCACGCTGCCGCGGGGGCTCCGGCGTGACCGCCGAAGCCGTCTTGTTCACCGAGCCGGGCGCCCGCTGGCGCGCCGTGGCCTACGGGCCGATCCTGTGCCTGGCCGTTCTCGTCCTGGAACTCGTCACCGGTGGTGACGTGCACTGGTTCGCCCTGCTGTTCTGTGCCGCGCTGATCGCCGGTTTCGTCGCACTGCAAGTGGTCGCGGGCAAACGGCACGTCGGCGTCGAACTCACCGCGGAGACGCTGCGTTCGGGCACCGAGTCGCTCCCGCTGAGCTCGATCGCGGAGGTCATGCCGGAACGGGACGAGAACTCCTGGGACGACGAAGAGTGGGAGTCGGCCAGGGCGCTCGGTGAGCTGAGCGGCGTGCCGCGCCGCCGTACCGGCATCGGGCTGCGGCTGGCCGACGGCAGCCTGGTGCAGGCCTGGGCCAGAGACCACAAGGCGCTGCGCGCGGCGTTGACCGAGGCCGTTCAACGCAGTTCGGACGGAGTGGACCGATGAGGCGCTGGCTGGTCGCGGTGCTGGTGGAAGTGGATCTGTTCGTGCTCGCGCTGATCGGGGCGGCGTTGAGCGCACGCGCGGGCATGCGCACCACCGATTTCCCGCCGTCCGGCGACGCCCCGGGTTTCACCGCGATCCGCTATGCCGCGCCTTGGTGGCTATTGGCCACGCTGCTCGTCGCGGTGGCCGGTGTGCTCGCCATCGACGCCGCGGCCCGGCTCGCGCGTGGACTGCGTGGCGCCGGAGCCGTGCGCTGATCGACGCGAATTCGTCTGCGATCGTTTCATGCCGCGCGCAGCGGGAACGCCGATCACATGAAACCAACTGTCCAGCGAACACTTTTCGGTGCGGTGGCGGCCGGTGTGATCGGCGCGGCCGCAGCCGTACCAGCCACCGCGTCCGCCGAAACCGTTCCGCAAGAGCCTGTTCCGGTGACACCCGCCTTCGCGGCCACGCCGCCGGCACCGCTGCTGCACGCGCTGCCGACGCCGTTGGCGTGCCTGGTGACGACCGGCTTCGCCGCGTTCTGTCTGGGCATCACGTAGCCACGGATTGCCTGCTAACCGCTGCGGACCGCGCGCAGGCGGGTTACCGTGCTACCGCCCCCGGTTCGGCGCCCGACGCCCGCCGACCGTGCGCTTTGGTTGGAATGGCCCTGGGGCCGTTAGTATTTCGGCCGTATCTGGTACGTGCGTCGATGAAGGAAAGTGTTCGATGAACCGGTTCGCCGTGAAGATTTGTGCCGCGTTTGCCGTGGCCGCCGCCCTCGGACTCGGGGCCGCGCCCGCAGGCGCGACCCCGGGACTGCCACTGGAGGACGCGAACCCGGTCGATGCGCCGATCCTGGTGCCGGATTCCGGATCCGCCGGCCCTTACAACGGGTTCATGTGCTTCCTGCACACGATGTCGGCGCAGGTCCCCTGCATGTACGCCTGACTGCGGCGGCCCGGCGCCCGTTCAGTTCCAGTGCTGGTAGATGTCCAGCACACGGCCGTCGCGGGTGCCGGGGGCGTTCAGGTAGACGGTGACCGTGCCGTCCGGATGGCCCGCCGCCTCCAGCACCACCTGGCGCAGTGTGGCGTGCACCGCACCGCGGTCGTCGCGGTAGATCGCGGAGTCGTTCTTCAGTCCGGCGCCGATCCGGCTGGGCGGGACGAACATGGTGACCACGGCGGGAATCGGCCCGCCGGCCAGCGCTGCGGTCGCCGTGTGGTCCAAGGGGATGGCCAGCCGCACGTCATCGATTTGATCGAGCGGCTGCGCGGCGGCGGATCCGGCGCCGAGTGCCATTGCGGCCCCCGCGACGACGGCGAGCACACCCACGCTGACGATGGCAATCCGCATGCAGACCCTCCCGAACGATGGACGAATGTGAGCTGAGACTACGCACCGGCAACCGTTCAGCGATCGAAATCCGCGCGAACCCCACCTCGGCGTGTTGCCGGGCGGCTGCGGCCTGCATCACTGCACTACACCCTGTCGTCAAGCCGATTTTCCGGTGCTGAGAGACTGGAACTCGTGAGTTCTTCTCCGCGCGTGACCAGTGCCGCTGTGCCGGTTTCCGCTCAGCTCTTCGACCGGGCGAGTTCGGTGATTCCGGGTGGCGTCAACTCTCCGGTGCGGGCATTTCGATCCGTCGGCGGCACACCGCGATTCATCGCCTCGGCCGACGGCTGGAGGCTCGTCGACGCGGACGGCAACGAGTACGTCGACCTGGTCTGCTCCTGGGGGCCGATGATCCTCGGCCACGCGCATCCGGCGGTAGTCGAGGCGGTGCGCGGCGCGGCGAGCGGGGGTCTGTCCTTCGGCGCGCCGACCGAAGCCGAGATCGAACTCGCCGAGGAGATCGTGCGGCGGGTCACGCCGGTGGAGCGGGTACGGCTGGTGAACTCGGGCACCGAGGCGACGATGAGCGCGGTCCGGCTGGCCCGCGGCTACACCGGACGCACCAAGATCATCAAGTTCGCCGGTTGTTATCACGGCCACGTCGACGCGCTGCTCGCCGACGCGGGCTCCGGCGTCGCCACGCTCGGGCTGCCCACCTCGCCCGGCGTGACGGGCGCGCAGGCCGCCGACACCATCGTGCTGCCCTACAACGACATCGACGCCGTCGCCGCCGCGTTCGCCGCGAACCCGGGTCAGATCGCCTGCGTGATCACCGAGGCGGCGGCGGGCAACATGGGCGCGGTGGCGCCGCTGCCCGGATTCAACGCGGGACTGCGCGCGCTCACCGCCGAGCACGGGGCGCTACTCGTCATGGACGAGGTGATGACCGGATTCCGGGTCAGCGCCGCGGGTTGGTTCGGCCGGGAAGGCGTCGCGGGCGACCTCTACACCTTCGGCAAGGTGATGAGCGGCGGTCTGCCCGCGGCCGCGTTCGGCGGTCGCGCCGAGATCATGAACCACCTCGCGCCGCTCGGGCCGGTCTACCAGGCCGGGACGCTGTCCGGTAACCCGGTCGCGGTGGCCGCGGGCCTCGCCACACTGCGCGCGGCCGACGAGGCGGTGTACGCCGCGCTGGACCGCAACGCGCGGCGGCTCGGCGAGCTGTTCACCTCGGCGCTGACCGCCGCGGGGGTCGGGCATCAGGTCCAGTTCGCAGGCAATATGGTGAGCGTGTTCTTCGCCGAACGCCCGGTCACCGACTACGCCGCCGCCAAGGCGAGCGAGACCTGGCGCTATCCAGCGTTCTTCCACGCCCTGCTCGACGGTGGCGTGTACGCGCCGCCGAGCGCGTTCGAAGCGTGGTTCGTCTCCGCGGCGCTCGACGAGGACGCGTTCGACCGTATCGCTGCCGCCCTGCCCGCCGCCGCGCACGCGGCGGCGGCCGCCACCCCCGAAGGATCCCGCGCGTGACCTCCGACCTCGATCAGCCCGATGCCGACCGGCGCGAGCCGGCCAAGCCGTCCGCCGCGCCGGAGGTGACCGCGACGCACGGCGCGACCGCCGTCGCGGTCGATCCGGCCGCGGACGCGACCGTGATCGACGCTGGTGAGCAGTTCGCCGCCGCGAGCGCCGGGACGCAGACCGCCGAGCCAGGATCCGAGGAATCCAGCCTGGTCGACGCGGGCGCCCAGTTCGCGGCGGCTGCCGCGTCGTCGGACGCGCAGGTCGTCGCGGCGCGTAAAGGGGACAAGCCGGCTCCGGCCGAGACCGAGACCAATGGAACCGAGGCGGCGGAGCACGCCGACGCGCGGACCAGCGCCACCGACCGGGTGCACGACGGCGGCGCCGCCGCGATCGAGACGATCGTGCACGTCCTGCGCCACGGCGAGGTGCACAACCCGAACGGCATCCTCTACGGCCGCCTGCCCGGCTTCAGCCTTTCGGTGGCGGGCCGTGCGCAGGCCGCCGCTGTCGCGCGGACCCTGGCCGATCACGACATCGCCGTGGTCATCGCGTCGCCGCTGCAGCGTGCTCAGGAGACCGCCGAGCCGATCGCCGCGCAGCACGACGTCATCGTGCGCACCGACGAGAACCTCATCGAGGCGGGCAACACCTTCGAAGGCCTGCGCGTCTCGGTCGGCGACGGCGCGCTGCGCAAGCCGCGGCACTGGTGGAAGCTGCGCGACCCCTTCACCCCGTCCTGGGGCGAGCCGTACCTCCAGATCGCGCACCGCATGCTGGCGGCCGTGAACAAAGCCCGGGTCGAAGCGGCCGGGCGGGAGGCCGTGCTCGTCTCCCACCAGCTACCCGTTTGGACGCTTCGGCGGTTCCTCCAAGGCCAGCGCCTATGGCACGACCCCCGGCAACGGCAGTGCTCGCTCGCTTCGCTGACCTCGCTCGTCTATCACGGCGACACGCTGGTCGACATCGTCTACTCCGAGCCCGCGGGCGGCTCGGACCCCTCGGTACACGGCGCATGACGCACCGCACCGCGTTCCCCATCCCGCCTTCGGCGCGCGCCGGGCGGGTGCTGCCGGCTCTGCTCGCGTGCGTGGCGCTGATCGCCGCGCTCGCGGGTTGTTCGACCGGTTCGGACGCGGTGGCCTCGGGCGGCACCTTCGAATTCGTCTCGCCCGGCGGCAAGACCGACATCCGCTACGACCCGCCCGCCGCGCGCGGCACCATCGGCAAACTCGCCGGTCCGGACCTGATGATCGCGGGCAAGACCACCTCGGTGGAGGACTACGCGGGCAAGGTCGTGGTACTCAACCTGTGGGGCCAGTGGTGCGGTCCGTGCCGCGCCGAGGCGCCCGCCCTGGAAAAGGTCTACGAAGCGACCAAGGACAAAGGCGTCGCCTTCCTCGGCATCAACGTCCGCGACCCGCAACAGGACAAGGCCCAAGATTTCGTGGTCGACAACAAGGTCGGCTACCCGTCCGTCTACGACCCGTCGATGCGCACGCTCTTGGCGCTCGGCGGGAATTTCCCTACCAGTGTCATCCCCACCACGCTCGTCCTCGACCGGCAACACCGGGTCGCCGCGGTATTCCTGCGGTCCCTGCTGGCCGAAGATCTGCAGTCAGTGGTCGAAAGTATCGCCGCGGAGGAATCACAGTGAATCGCGACCGTCGTACCCGCCACCTGCGTGCCTGTCGGCCACGGCAGGGCGCCCGACGAATCGGCGGCGGATGGGCCGTCGACGACCGGTGGGCGGGCATCGCCACCGTGCCGCGCAGCGTCGCGGCCGAGTCGTTGCTGGACTTCCCGGCGTTCGACGCGGCCGAGGAACCCGCGGCCACCGAGCGCACGGTAGCGCCACGCCGCGGCGCCGGACGATCGTCCGAGGACACGCAGGAGGACTCGGTGTGACCCTCGCGCGCACCGCGCCGCGTACCGGGGAGGACCTGTGATGGTGCTCGCCGCAGTCGGTGATTCGTTCCAGCAGACGGCGGCCTCCGGGCCGCTGCTGCTGGCGCTCGGCGCGTGCCTGCTCGCGGGTCTGGTGTCGTTCGCCTCGCCGTGTGTGGTGCCCCTGGTGCCGGGGTACCTGTCCTATCTGGCCGGACTCGTCGGCGCGGAGGCGCCGCCTGCCACGGTGGCGGAGGCCACCGGCGGACGCGTCGCGACTGCCGCGCGGCCGCTTCGGTCGGGACGGATGCGGGTCGCGGGTGCGGCCGGTTTGTTCGTCGCCGGTTTCACCGTGGTCTTCGTGCTCGCCACCGCGACCGTGTTCGGCGTCATCCAGACCCTCAACGTGAATCGGGAACTGCTGCAACGCATCGGCGGTGTGGTGACGATCCTGATGGGCCTGGTCTTCATCGGCCTGGTGCCCGCGTTGCAGCGCGACACCCGGATGGAACCGCGCAGGCTCACCAGCCTCATGGGCGCTCCGCTGCTGGGCGGGGTGTTCGCGCTGGGATGGACGCCGTGCCTCGGCCCCACGTTGTCGGGCGTCATGGCCGTGGCCGCGGGCACCGACGGGACCACGGCGGTGCGCGGGGTCGCGCTGATCGTCGCTTACTGTCTCGGCCTCGGTCTGCCGTTCGTGGTGCTGGCGTTCGGGTCGGCGAGCGCGCTGCGTGGGGTCGGGTGGCTGCGCCGCAATTCCCGCACCATTCAGATCATCGGGGGCATGTTGCTCGTCGCGGTCGGCGCCGCGCTGGTCACCGGGGCGTGGGACCAGTTCGTCGCCTGGGTGCGGGACGCGTTCGTCTCCGAGGTGACCCTGCCGATATGACCGTGACCGACCACCCCACGATCGAAAGCCCCGAGCGTCCGCCGCGTCAATCGCTGATCGGGCGGGCCTGGGCGTTCCTGCGCAACACTTGGCGCGGGCTCACCAGCATGCGCACCGCCCTGGTGCTGCTGTTCCTGCTCGCCCTCGCCGCGATTCCCGGCGCGCTGCTGCCGCAGCGGAACCTGAACGAGCAGAAGGTCGAGCAGTACATCGCGAGCCGGCCCACGCTCGGCCCGTGGATGGACCGCTTCGAGCTGTTCGACGTGTTCTCCAGTTTCTGGTTCACGGCCGTCTACGTGCTGCTGTTCATCTCACTGGTGGGTTGCATCCTGCCGCGCACGCTCGACCACTACCGCGCTCTGCGTACACCGCCGGTGCGCGCGCCGCGCAATCTGACGAGGCTTCCGCACCACTACGCGGCCCGGGTCGAGCGGTCGCCGCAGGAGCTGATCGACCACGCCCGCGCCCAGCTGCGCGGCTGGCGCAGCGAGGTCCGCCCCGGCCCCCGCGAGGGTGAACTGGCGCTGTCCGCGGAGAAGGGCTACACCCGCGAACTCGGCAATCTGGTGTTCCACCTCGCGCTGGTCGGGCTGCTGGTCGCCATCGCGATGGGCAAGCTGTTCGGCTACGAGGGCAGCGTCATCGTGCTGGCGAACAACGGCCCCGGCTTCTGCACCACCTCGCCCGCGGTGTTCGACTCGTTCAAGGCGGGCAACGTCAACGACGGCACCGGCATGACCCCGGTCTGTGTGCGGGTGAAGGATTTCCAGGCCGATTACCTGACCAACGGGCAGGCGGAGATGTTCACCGCGAACCTCTCCTACCAGGCGGGCGACGATCTGCGGACGAACACCTGGCGCGACACCAGGGTGCAGGTCAACCATCCGCTCCGCGTCGCGGGTGACCGGCTCTACCTGCAAGGACACGGCTACGCGCCGACCTTCACGGTGACCTTCCCCAACGGCCAGACCCGCACCGAGTCCATTCAGTGGCGGCCCGACGACGCCTCGACGTTCCTGTCCAGCGGCGTGCTGCGGATCGACCCGCCCGGTGGGATGTACGCCACCGACGAGGAGCGCCGCAAGAACCAGATCGCGATCGAGGGCTTGTTCGCGCCCACGGCGATGTTCCACGGATCGTTGCTGTCCTCCGCGTACCCCGCGATGAACGATCCCGCTGTCGCGGTCGACATCTATCGCGGCGACACCGGCTTGGACACCGGTAAGCCGCAATCGTTGTTCGCCCTCGATCCCGAGCAGGTCAAGCAGGGCAGGCTCGCCAAGGAGGCCAGGGTCAATCTCCGCCCCGGCGAGTCGACCACGCTGCCGAACGGCACCAAGGTCACCTTCGACGGCGCGCAGGAGTTCGTGAATCTCCAGGTCTCGCACGACCCGGCCCAGCAGTGGGTGCTGGTGAGCGCGCTGCTGATGATGGCGGGCCTGCTGGTCTCGCTGCTGATCAAGCGCAGGCGGATCTGGGTGCGGGTCTACCCGGCCGAGGACACAGCCGGTACCGTGGACCAACGACGCACTGTAGTAGAGATGGGCGGGCTCGCCAGGACCGACCAGGCGGGCTGGGGCGGCGAGTTCGACCGGCTGCGCGCGCGCCTGCTCGATGAGCACGCCGAGACCACGGGAGAGTGACGATGCCGATCGACGAGACCATCGCCAGGTACAGCGATTTCGCCTTCAAGACGGCGATCGTGGTGTACGCGCTGGTGCTGGTGCTGCTGATCTGGCAGTACGCGACGGCGCGCAGCCGCCAGGTCTCCGAGCGCGAGCTGGTGACGGTGGGCGGCGGATCGACACCGCAGGGACCCGGCCGCGTCAGCGAGCCCGAGGGGCGGCCGCTGTCGGAGCGGCTGGGCAACATGGCGTTCTCGGTGCTCATGGTGGCCATCGCGCTGCACGTGGGCGCGATCGTGCTGCGCGGCTTCGCGACCCACCGCTTCCCGCTGGGCAACATGTACGAGTTCGTCACCATGGCGACGGCGGCCGCCGTGCTGGTCGGGATCGCGCTCCTGCGCGAGCAGCGCTACCGCGCCATGTGGGTTTTCCTGCTGGTGCCGGTGCTGATCCTGCTGTTCCTCGCAGGCACGGTGCTCTACGCCGACGCCGCACCCGTGGTGCCCGCGTTGAAGTCGTTCTGGCTGCCGGTGCACGTCACCATCGTCAGCGTGGGCAGCGGCGTCTTCCTGTTCGCGGGCGTGGCGAGCATGCTCTTCCTCTACCGCCTGCGTCAGCCGGACGGCCAGGAGTCGGCCAATGTGCTCGGCGCCATCGCCCGCCGCCTGCCCGACGCCCGCACCCTCGACCGGCTCGCCTACAAGGCCACCATCATCGGCTTCCCGCTGTTCGGCGCGGGCGTCATCCTCGGCGCCATCTGGGCCGAAGCCGCCTGGGGCCGCTTCTGGGGCTGGGACCCGAAGGAAACCTGCTCCTTCATCGCCTGGGTCCTCTACGCCGCCTACCTCCACGCCCGCGCCACCTCCGGCTGGCGCGACACCAAGGCCGCCTGGATCAACATCGCCGCCTTCGTCGCGATGCTGTTCAACCTGTTCATCATCAACATGGTGATCAGCGGGTTGCATTCGTATGCGGGGTTGAACTAACCGGGCTTGATCAGCCCCTGCCGGGGTAAATAGCCATCCAGCGGGACAGCTTCGCCCACTACCATTGCGGCATGTCTGTTCCGAACACAGGACGCTCTGACCTCCCAGAGTTCATGACTTGGGAGGAGCTGGAGCGGCTCCCCGAGGAGCTCGCGGCGCAGATCGAGTTGTGGGACGGACATGTGGTCTGGGTGCGCCGCGGTCCGGCCGAGCATCAGACTTTCTCCAACCGGCTCTGGGCCACGCTCGAGCGCTGCGCACGGAAAGACATGTCGGAGAATCCCGAACAGTGTTGGCGCGTGACCACCGAGACGAACGTATTCCTTGGGGACGCCGGCAAGTCCAACTTCCTGACTCCGGATTTTCTGGTCCACCGCTGTCTCGGATCCGCCTATCAAGACGTGCGCGGCGGTGACGTCGTCTTGGTCGGCGAGGTCCTGTCGCCCGGCAACACGCAGACCGATATCGAAGCCAAGAAGGGACGGTACGCCAGCGCGGGCATCCCTTGGTACTGGGAAGTGACGTTGGCTCGTGAGGTCAGCGCGATCGCCACCGTTCGCGCGTACGGTCTCGACATCGGCCATGCACAACTCCCGGACGGGGTTCATCCGCTCCGTGCCGCCAACTACATCGTCGCCGCCGAATGGACCCACCAGAACCTGGACGGTATCGAGTTCGACCGCCCGTTCCCGATCACCATCCCATGGGATGAACTCGAATACTGACGTCGAACACTCAACCTCAGACAGTGGTAGCGGTGCGGGACCCTGCCGGTCCCATCCAGGCGCTCAAATCCACAACGCTGTTGCAATAGTCGTCGGTGTCATCGAGAACTGGCTGTCGAGCGATGTCGCCTGTACTGGCCAGCGGTGCCAACTCTTGGGCGAGGTAGGCGTATCCGGTCGGGCGGCCGTCGTCGCCGCTGACGGTCAGGTCGATGCCGTAGGTGCGGTCCGCGCGGGTGACATGGATGTAGATGCGGCAGGTGTCGGCGTCGGTGTAAAAGAATCCTGCGAACGTGTACTCGTCGGCGAACCAGGGCAGGCCGCCGCCGACCAGGAGGCTGAACAGACTGAACAGGCGTTGGTCACCGGAATCGGCTCCGGCGGTGTAGTCGAACCCGGTATCGGCTGCGGCGAGGACGGTGTTGCCGTGGCTGTCACGCGGTTGGTCCTCGTGGTCAGCCAGTAGCTGTGTGACAGCGGGCGCGAGGGTGATCCGCGCGTGGTCGATAGCGCCGGTGACATCGAATAGTCTTGTGCCAAAATTTAATTCGTAGTTAACCGCGATTCCTGAGACCATCGCTGCGTCCGGCGACAGCACGATGCGGGCATGTCCGGAGTCCGCGCGTACGACTCCCCGCACCCGCGGACCGACTGCAGTACCGGCCGGAGCGAGGATCAGCGAGATAGTGCGGCACAGCAGCAGATCGAACCGGCCATCCGCGTCTGCGTTGGGCACCGAGTCACCTCCTTGGTCAGCGGATGCCCCTCCGGGAACATGTTCGTGCGCTCGAATAGAGCCTGCTGTCGCGGTGATTCTGGGGTCGTCGCAGGGGACGGCTTGCCGCAAGCATTCCTCTGAGACACTTCGAGCCGCTGGCTATGCCGGTTCGGCCCAGAATCCAGCCCTATCGATCACGATGGCGCATGGCTGGTTGAGCACCCCCGCCTTGTAGACGGCCTCGCTGAGGTGAGTCGACATCAGAACCATCCACGTCTTCCACGGCGTGCTCTCGCCATTGGGAGTTCCAGCTTTCGCCGCGAGGCGCGAATAGTAGTCATGAAGTTCCTGGTCGGTGAAGCGGAACTCTACGGGGGGAACCACCGGTGATTCGCCTACAGCCGTGAGTAGCAGCCGACCTGCGCTGCCGCGGCCGATCTGGTATCCCCACTCGTTACCGGCACGAATCACCGAATCGGTGAGTTCAGCCAGATTCGGATCAGACTTTTCCACCACAGGCTCCTCCTGGGTAGGCGGTGATGATCTTGCCTCTCTCGTTCACGATCACGGTGGGCTGAACCGTCTTGGCTATCGCTCCCGTGGTGCGGTTGACGAGATAGATCTGCCCCGTGTAACAGTACTTGCCGCTCCCGACCGAGCCATGCCAGTCGGGTGCGTCGTGAGCTTTGGCGATCGCCATGTCGGCGATGTCCCTCCAATTGCGACCTTCGATTCCTGCAAGGCCTTCCCACTCGCTCATGTGTCTCTGCTGGATGTGTCGATAGCCTGATTCTTCGTCTCCACACAGCAGTTTCCAGTCGCCGAAGGTTGTGACGACCTTGTCCGCAGGCGAGCTGATTCCGCACGCTCCCCAGGGGAATGACGCATGAGCCAGTGGGCTTTGGACCGCCCCGCCGATCAGGCTGAACACCGCTGCTGCGGCGACGATCAATGTGCGTATCTTCATCTCAACCCCCACGTAGTCGCACCGGATCGGTGCCTATCTGAAATTTCGTTGCTTCCCCGGTGATGGCGCGTCAGCGGCCCGATACGGCTCAATCGCCTCCAGCGGGTGGTGGTAGCGCGCCGTCCTGACTGCCAACTTCATTGCTTTTCAACATGCTTTGACGCACCGGCCACGACTTTGGTTCCCTCGATCGGTTCCCTTGAGTGACTCGATCCCTTCTCTGGTGTCGACGGGCACCCGGCTGGCCTTATCAACATTCGAGGTAGAGCCGCTCGTTCGGGAGGCGGGGGAGGCCGGTGGGGTCGCCGGGTAGGACGGTTACCGCGCCGGGGCGGTGGCAGGCGTTCCAGTCCTGGACGAATACCAATGCGGCGGTGAGGCATGCGGCGAAGTCCATGCGCTGGTCGTGCAGGTAGACCGAAAGGTGTACGTCGGGTTCCTCTGGGTGCGGGGACTGGGTGCGGCCGGTCATGAGACTGCGAATCGGCGGCGTGATCGATTCGCCGTGCGAGTTCATCGGCCTGTCCTGACCGCGCTTGTGAGCAGGGATGCTTGCACTGCATCCACCACCAGCCGTCCTGAGGGCCGGTAGGTGTCGCAGGGAACCTCGAGCCATGCGCGGTATGCGGCGTTGCTGTCGGCCGGGGAAGGGAGGGCGATCAATCCGCCGTCGCGGATCACCTTCACGCGATCCCGGAACAGGCCCGCGAAGATTCGAGGTTCGTCGGGCAGATCAGGCCGCACCAGGAATGTCCAGGTCAGGGAATGCGGGTGCGTGATGATCGGGCCGAGACCGTATCCGCCGCTGCGCAACCGGTCCGTCGCTGCCCGCCCCAACGGCTCCGGCACCGAGACACCCCACACCAGCGAACCTGCTCGCACCACGATTCGGCCGAGTGCTTCGGGTTCTACCTCGGCAGGCAGCTGACAGATCATCTTGTAGTACGCGCACCGCCCGGATGGGGTTGCCAGATCGAAGCCTTCGATACCTGGCGCGCTCATGACTGAGCCTCCGCGTCCCCCGACGGTGCCGGGGTGGGGTACAGGGCGCGGCCGAGCATCACGTGTCCCGGCATGATCACGCTGCACACTCGCGTGAAGTCGGCCGGAACCGAGCCGCCCAGATGCGTCATCCCCGGAACTATCACCGCACTCGCGCGGGCGACGTGCACCATTTCCAACACACGCGCCGCCGTCACCGGCGATACCGTGTGCGGCGCAACCACATAGATCGCGGCCAGTGTGTAACCGTGCCGCCGTGCGAGCGCCTCGATCGTCGCTCGATCGTGCACGGCGGCCGCCCCCGCGACCGCCGCGCACCGCATCCCGATGGCCAGTGCGCCGTGCGTATCTGTCAGCGAGCCGCGCAACGGCGTCGACTCGTCTTTCAGATACGCCGCGATCCGCTCCAGCTCAGGAACTCCCGCCCGATACAACCCCTGCCGACTGCTCGCATCCATCCCCTGCGCCTCCCTGCGATCCGATTGGAAAGCACCCGACGCCGAGGGCGCAGCACCAGCCAGCGGTCATAGCCGTACTGGCGCGGCCGAGATGACGAGGTGGCCGGCTCACCCCGGCGTCGGGGCCGGAGCAGACGTTATGAGCTGGGCCACAACAGATTTGTCCACGAAGGACAAACGCGAGGACACGATCAGTTCTTGGGCGCGTGTTCGGGAGCGATACCCAGTCGCCATGCTAAGCCGCGCAATTCACGTCCGCCCGCATCGCGCCGTGCAGCGCGGAGCACATCGGCCACGGCTTCACGGGCCAGCACATCGGCGTGGACACGCTGCGGCGCAAGGTGCTCGGCGCGCAGGAGTACTTGCACGCCTTGCTCACGGCGAGTGGGATCGGTCAACAGGGAACGGCCGACTTCCATGTAGAACTCAGCTTGCCGCGACTTGCTGGGAATACTGTGCACGTTGACTCCGCGTGCGCTTTCGGCCACTTTCACGCCGTCGCCGAACTCCATGCCGATGCACGCGCGCCAGATCCCAATATTCGGCGCGCCGAACCACATGCGGCCGAATGTTCCGGTCTCGGTATCCATGCGTCCTGCCAGAGCGGCGGCTTCGTCCAAATGCGTCTCAGCCGTGGACCGATCGCGCTGCACAGCCGAAGCGAGCGCGGCCGAAAGATGCAGCATTCCGGCCGTTTGCAGGACTTGGCCGTCGTCCAAGTGCGGGCTTAGCGCATCAATGCACCGTACAGCGCGCCGGTACTGTTCAGGCCGGGACAAACCGCCCGTAGCGTCGCCACGAAGCCACGTGGCAAACCCGATCCACGCGGGCGAATCGAGCGCGGCGGCACACTCTTGTGCAGCTTTGGCGGCCAGCAGCGGAAGGCCACGCCCAGTAAGCCGTTTTGTGATCCACATCGCCGACGAATAGCAAAGAATCAGGCCAAGGAGCGTGTTGCGACGGTATTCCGGCGATCGGGCATAGACCGCATGCAACTCGGCAAGCAGGTCGGGAGTCATTCGTGCTTGTCCAGCGTAGTCGCCGCGTTGCTGAAGATCGGTCAGACGCTCTAGATCCGTGGCGATGGCGGGCCATTCGCGTACTGCGCCGCCGGGGTCGTCGCCGAGTTCGTATACATCTAGTGCGCGTTCGATCGCGACGACTCCGGCATGGGCGGACTCGTTGCCTTCGGCTCGCGAACCAGACTGTCCAGCTGCCGGATAGAACTCTGCCGGGGAGACGCGTAGCGCCCGCGCCAGCGCCTCCAGGGTGGCGCGGTTGGACAAGGCTTGCTCGCCGCGCTCGAGGCGGCCGAGATATCCGAAGCTGATACCTGCTAGGCCAGCGACTACCTCGAGGCTTTGCCCGCGCCAAACGCGGATTTCACGCAGTCTCCGCCCGACTTCGTTCGGGGGGATGTCGTTCATGGCGTACTCCTCCGCCGATGGCTATCCACTTCCGAAGGTACCTGTCGATATCCGCCGTGCAGGTGGCAAGCAGGCAAGACAATGTGGGCGGGTCTTCTCGCATCAGCCACCAAGCGACTTCCGACAAGCGGCATAGAACCAAGGCAAGTTACGCGCTGACCAGTTGGCCGACGCGCCAACGCGTGGGTGCAACGCGAGGATGATCTACACAGGCGCGGCTGATGCCGAGCCGGAGCTGCGCGGGTACGGCCGAATCCACTAGCCGTCGCGATCGCGGACGGTGATCATCATCTGGTGGGGAATAGCTCGGATACGGTCCGGATGCGCCGCGTACCGGAATTGACCGCAGCAGCAGACGAATTGGTACTTCGACCTTGGTCGATGTCGTCTCCGGATCTCGACCTGGTTCGGGAAGCGTCGGACGACGACACGATCCCGTTGATCACCACTGTGCCGTCGATGTACACCGAGGAAGCGGCGACGGAGTTCGTCGAGCGGCAGTGGGAACGACCCGGGAGCGGAAGCGGGTACCCCTTCGTGATCGCGCGAGCGACGGACGGTAAGCCGCTCGGCAGTATCGGAATCTGGACCAAGGATCTCGGAGAGGACCGGGCATCGGTCGGGTATTGGCTGGTGCGGTCCGCTCGTGGGCAGGGTGTGGCCGCCCACGCGCTGCGGGCGGTCGCGGACTGGGCGTTCGAGCAACTGGCCGTTGCCCGGGTGCAGCTCTACGTGGAACCGTGGAATACCGCCTCCATCCGGACTGCCGAGCGGGCGGGATTCCGGCGTGAGGGGCTGCTGCGCGGGTGGCGGCAAGTCGGCGAAAGTCGTCGCGACATGTTCGTGTACGCGCGGCTCGCCCCGAGCCGCCCGTCGGCGAGACCGCGGTCGCTGACCGGCCCCACGGCTCGTGTCGCCGAGGAAGCCGATGTCGACGGGATCGTCCAACTGCGCGTCGCGGTGGCAGCGGAGGGCAAATGGATCGGGGCCGAAGCGCCGTTGGACGAGGAAGACGCCGCACGGCAGATACGAGCGAATCTCGGCGACGAGAAGCGCGGTGTGTTCGTGACGGAGATCGACGGATGCGTCGTGGGCACGGCGACGGTCTACTTCGGCACACCTGGCGTCACGGCCTTCGGCATGATGGTCGCGGCGGACCGGCGGGGACGTGGCATCGGGTCGGCGCTGCTCGAGCGAGTCATCAGTTGGTCGCGGGATCGGGGCGCCCACAAGGTGAGTCTGCAAGTATGGCCGCACAATCAGCGCGCGATGACGCTCTACGACCGAGCGGGTTTCGAGGTCGAGGGCGTCTTGCGCGGGCATTACCGACGCCGCAGCGGCGAGCTGTGGGACGCGGTGCTCATGGGCCTGTCACTCGACGGTGTGGGCTGACGAGCGCACGCCTGGAGTATTTCGCGGAAAACTAGGGTTTTTATTGGCGCGATTGCGCGGAAATAATTGAATGCGCACGTTTCAGACTGTGCGGCCCGAATTGTGTGAGATCGCCGCTGGTTTACGACGCTTGTAACGCGCGAGTGGCAGCACGCGAATTCACCACCGGCAGAACAAATAACGTTCCGAGCCTCGCCTTAAGGGACACAAGACTTCGCATGTCTGTTAATCGGCCGCAAAGTCGCGGCTCCCCCGTGGGCGGAAAGTCCGTATCGCGGAGGTGTAACGGCGCCTACAGCCGCGCCACGCAAACCACGAAATGCCTTTGCTGGTAGACGATTCCACTGTCGGCCGACCCGCACGCGTTGACGTCGACGGTGTTCTGCTTGATGTCGATGACCCGGACCGCGCCAGGGGTGTGGGCGGCGCAGTCGAGACGCTTGGGGCTGCCGGGTGTCAGTTCCATGCAGCCGCCGACGACCCAGTCGATGTCCAGGCACAGCGCGGCCTGTGTCGCCCCGTGCAAAGTTTCGTTGTAGGTGTGGTCGGCGTCGGTGGGGCAGGTGGCGTTCGCCGGTGCCTTATCGACGACTTTGTAGACGGAGTTCTGGCTGCCACAAGCGGTTTTGTCGATCGCGCCTGCTCCGCCGAGCTGTACGCAGTCGCCGATGTTCACCTGCATGCTGGTGGCGCTCTTGTTGGACGCGCCGCGCATCGCCGACGTGGTCGGCAGCGCTTCCGTGGTGGTCGGCAGCGGCTCCTCGGTGGTCGGCGGGGGAGCCGAGGTTGTTGCCGCGGCGGCGTTCTGAGCGGCGGCCTTGGCCGGCTCATCGGCGGGGCCGGACATCGATAGCGCGGCGACGACCACGATGGTGGCCGCCAGTCCGGTCCCGACCATGAAGGCGGCCAGGGTGATACCGGCGCGGACACGTTGGCGCGACACGTACGTCCTCCAGAGCTGTGAACCCTTCGACCCACCTAGCGACCCGAAGTTGTGAATCTTGCGGATTGAAGACCACGCCATGCTTACACTACGCGGCACGTCCGCGTCGAGTTTTCCTTCCCAGGCGTAGCGATCCGCGCTGGGAATTCACGTACGTGTCGGTATCCGGGCCCGGTGTGATCACGATCGGATAACGAACTTCGCGATCAGGTGTGCCGGTCGCCAAGTCTGGAAACTAGTCACGGGCGCTGTACAGTCACACGCCATCCGGCCTCCGGAGCCGGTGTCTCGGTGAGAAGGAATTCCAGAATGAAGTTCGGCACTATTGCCGCCATTACGCTCGGCGCGGTTGCCGCAGTGGGCATCACAGCGGGGGCCGCGAACGCGAAACCCGTAGAACCGCAGCGTGAGATCACGACAACCGGGGTAGAGCAGGGGGTCGACTACCACACCACGGTCTCACGCGAGACCGGAGCCATCTCGACCGCCGTCGAGCACGGCACCTTCGCGGTGGCCGACGACGGCACCAAGATCAAGCTGACCTCCGATACCGGGGCCGTGGTGGCCGAAGTGCCGCTCACCTTCCAGGTTTCCGGCAGCAAGCTGTCGGTCGCGCACGAAATCAGCGACAGCGGACGGCGTCTCGCGCTCACCCCGGTGGCAGGCGCCAAGGAGATCGGCGAGATGCAGCCGATCAGCTCGATGAACCGTCTCATCGCCGAGTTGAACCAGAACGTGGTCGGCGTGGTCGGCGGCGCGCTGCTCGGCGGACTGCTCGGGGCCCTGATCGGCCTGGGCTTCTTCAGCATCATCACCGGCCCGATCGGCCTGGTCGTCGGCGCGATCGCGGGCGGAGCCATTCAGGGTGGACAGCCGTTCACCGACGCGCTGATGGCGGTCGTCAACGGCGAACCCTGATCGATGGCGCGGATCGGATGCGGCAGGCGCACCGCAGCGCGCCTGCCGCACCCGGACCGGGTTGTCGATCGTCGTGGCGTTCGTCGAGGGCGGAGGGTCGGCCCCCGCCGGGACGGCGCCACGGCAGAGCGATGAAATCGCGCGAACGCCGGATACCGCTGGACGCGTGCTATCGCGCGGGTACTGCGAAGATCAACGCTCGGCGGAACCGGACTCGCCGTCACGGTGCTGGCGAGATAGTCGCCAGAGGAACTCCGGGTCGTCGTCGGGTCCGATGACGCGCTTGCGCCGTGGTGAACGCGATTGCGGGGCAGTGGGTCCAGTCCGCTCGGGGCCGAACGCCTTCCAGCACAACACCGCTATAGCCACCACCGCGATGAGTGCCAACAGGTACGTCACGTCGCTCACCTCCTGATTACGAGGGTAGCCGCGGACGTGACTCCAGCACACCGCAGACGCGAAAATGGTCTGCGGGCGAGCGCGGACCCGAGCACGACAGGTCCGCGCGCCCTGCGATCAGCGTGCTGCGGTCGCTTCGGTGGTCAGCGACTTGAGCAGCTGGAGTACTTCCGATTCGCGGAACCGGCGATGTCCGCCCGGTGTGCGAAGCGACCCGAGGCGCCCGGCGTGAGCCCAGCGCGTCACGGTCTTGGGGTCGACGTGGAACAGGGCAGCAACCTGGCCCGGAGTCAGCAGGGTGTCCTGGCCGCCGACGGTGATCGCAGTCATAGCAAACCTCTCCGTTCTCGACAGTTCCCTCATCAGATGGCGCCATCGTCGCACTGAAACCCCTAGGTACTCGAACCACCTACAGTTGGTAAAGGGGAGGTAATAGACAAAACGGATGCGCGCCCCACCCCCGGCTGTTGGGCGTGCACCGGGGGCGGGCAACAGCTTCGCATAGGCTGAGGGATGTGCGTGACGCGAATCCACCAAAAGGTGCTTCCGGACAGCAAACGGCTGGCGCTGGTCGTCGTCTGGCCCGCAATCTGGCCCTTTACACCGTCGCCAGGTTGGGTCTCGTGGTAGTGCTCGCCGCGCTGATCGTGCTGGCCGCGCGACTGGTGTCGGTGGACATCCCCATCGTGGTCGCAGCCTTGTTCGCGCTCATCATCGCGATGCCGCTGTCGCTGGTGCTGTTCAAGCGGCTGCGGGCCAAGGTGAACGAGGACATCGCCCTGGTCGACGAGCGCAGGCGCCGCGACAAGGCCGAGCTACGGGCGCGGTTGCGCGGCGACGAGCCGCCCGCTCCGCCGGAGTCCGGGACTTCTTCGTGAAGTCCTGCGATCACACCGCTCCGCGCGACTGGGTCGACAACGCGGTGCGGTTGATCGACGCCGACACCCAGCGCAGCGCGGACACCCACTTGCTGCGCTACCCGCTGCCCGCCGAGTGGAACATCCAGCTCTATCTCAAGGACGAGTCCACCCACATCACCGGCAGCCTCAAGCACCGCCTGGCTCGCTCGCTGTTCCTGTACGCGATCTGCAACGGCTGGGTCGGCGAGGGGACGACCGTGGTGGAGGCGTCCTCGGGTTCGACGGCGGTCAGCGAGGCCTATTTCGCGAAACTGCTCGGCTTGGACTTCGTCGCGGTGATGCCCGCGAGCACCTCTCCGCAGAAGATCGCGCTCATCGAGGCGCAGGGCGGGCGCTGTCATTTCGTGCAACGCCCGCCGGACATGTACACCGAGGCGGCGCGGCTGGCGGCCGAGTGCGGCGGTCACTACATGGACCAGTTCACCCACGCCGAGCGCGCCACCGACTGGCGCGGCAACAACAACATCGCCGAGTCGATCTTCCAGCAGATGGCGTTGGAGACCAATCCGGTGCCGGAGTGGATCGTGGTCGGCGCGGGCACGGGCGGCACCAGCGCCACGATCGGCCGCTACATCCGGTATCGCAGGCATGCGACCAAGCTGGCCGTGGTCGATCCGGAGAACTCCGCCTTCTACGGCGGCTACGAGACGGGCGATGCGGGTTACCAGACCGGAATGCCCTCCCGGATCGAAGGCATCGGCCGCCCCCGCGTGGAACCCTCGTTCGTCGGCCAGATCGTGGACCGCATGTTCGAGGTGCCCGACGCGGCGTCCATCGCTGCGGCCCGGTTCGCGAGTGTGCGGCTCGGTCGCCGGGTCGGCGGCTCCACCGGCACCAACCTGTGGGGCGTTTTCGCCTTGATCGCCGAGATGCTCTCCGAAGGGCGCGGCGGCAGTGTCGTCACCCTGCTGTGTGACGGCGGGGATCGCTATGCCGGAACGTATTTCGACGACGCGTGGGTGGCGTCCCAGGGGCTGGAGCTCGCGGAGCCCACCGCTGTCCTGGAGAAGTTCGTGGCGACCGGAATCTGGGACGCCTGATCGGTTCGTGCCCCGGCCAGGGGTTTTGTTCGCCTGAGGCGGAACGGGGTTGAATCGCGTCCGTGCTTGTCAATTTTTGTTGACATCGCGAGCATGTGTCAATCAAAATTGACGTCATGACGGAAGCAACCACACTCGCGGCAGCCGCGGGCAGCCCCGATCCGAAGGTCGGGCTGCGCGCGGTGCTCGCGCTACGCAGGCTGCTCGAACGTCTCGAGGCGATCCAGGTGGCCAACGCCCGTGCTCAGGGCTGGTCGTGGCAAGCGATCGCGGAGGCGCTCGAGGTCAGCAGGCAAGCAGTCCACCAGAAGTACAACCGGAAAGGCAGGATCCACTGATGTTCGAGCGGTTCAGCAGGTCTGCGCGCACGGCGATCATCGTCGCCCAGGAGGACGCGCGCGAACTCCACGCGTCGAATATCGAGGTGGAGCACGTATTGCTCGGTGTGCTCGCGCATGCCGAGCCGGAATTGGCAGCGTTGCTCGCGGACGCGGGACTCACTCGCGACGGCGTGCGCAGCGCGCTGGCCGAGCAGGGCAACGGGATACCGCTCGGCCCCGAGGACGCCGAGGCCTTGCGCTCCATCGGCATTGATCTGGACGCCGTCCGGGAGTCGCTGGACACGCATTTCGGCGAGGACGCGCTCGACCGCGCCGCGCCGGACCCGCGCCGTGGGCCGTTCCCGTGGAGCCGCGGTGGGTACTACGGGCACATTCCGTTCACGAAGGAAGCGAAGAAGGTGCTCGAGCTCTCCCTGCGTGAGGCGCTCGGTCGCAAGGACAAGACCATCGAGTCGGGGCACATGCTGCTCGGCATCCTGCGCGCCCCGAACCAGACGACGGTGCGCCTGCTCGGCGGCTCCGACGCGATCGGTGAATTGCGGCCCAAGGTGCACGCCCTGCTCGACCGTGCGGCTTGAGCAGGCGGACATGCGCTGCGGGAGTTCGTGTTTTCCAGCGGCGTGTGTCCGCCTCCGACGCCTAGCATTGGGCCATGCAGCTCGTGATTCGGTTGATCATCAACGCGGTGGCCATCTGGCTGGCCGCCGTCTGGGTCGACAAGATCGACATTCTCGCTCCGGAAGGCGGCAACGGCGCCAAGATCGGTGTGGTCCTCGCGGTGGCCGCGGTGTTCACGGCGGTGAACGCCCTGGTCAAGCCGATAGTGAAACTGCTGTCGCTACCGCTGGTGATCGTGACGCTCGGCCTGTTCCTGCTTCTGATCAACGCGCTCATGCTGTGGCTGACCGCCGAGATCACCGGAGCATTCAGCCATTACGGCCTGCGCGTCGAGGGCTTCTGGGCCGCGGTGTTCGGCGGCATCATCGTCTCGCTGGTGAACTGGGTGCTCGGCATCCTGGTTCCGGACGAGGATTAGTCCGCGCCGCCGCGAACGGACGACGCTCGATCGCGCATCGCGCCATCGAGTCCACCTGGTCGGCGCGATCCGCGACCGCGAGGGCCGCGCTAACCCAGCCCGACCGCCAGCGCGGTGACCGCCGACCAGACCAGCAGCGCCAGGCCGGAATCCCGCAGCGCGGGAATCAGTTCCAGCCCGCCCTTGCCGCCGCGCACCGGCGCGTTGGCGCGGACGGCGAGCGGTATCGCGAGCAGCCCGGCCAGTGCCCATGGCGTGCGGGCGACCAGCGCCAACGTCACGAGGAACGGGACGGTGAGCAGGGCCAGGTGCAGCGTGCGGGTGCGCGGATCGCCGAGTTTGACCGCGAGTGTGACCTTTCCGGACCCGGTGTCGGTGGGGATGTCACGCAGGTTGTTCGCGACGAGCACGGCACTGGAGAACGCGCCCACCGCGATCGCCAGCAGCGCACCGACCCAGTCGATCCGGCCCGCCTGCACGAACTGGGTGCCGAGCACGGCGATCAGGCCGAAGAAGACGAACACCGCCACTTCACCGAATCCGCTGTAGCCGTAGGGCTTGCTGCCGCCGGTGTAGTACCAGGCGCCGGCCAGGCAGGCCGCGCCGACGAGCAGCAGCCACCAGGCGCTGGTGAGCACCAGCACCAGGCCGAAGATGGCCCCGACGACCAAGCTGACGATCGCGGCGGTCTTCACCGCGGTGGGCGAGGCCAATTTCTGCCCGACCAGGCGCAGCGGGCCGACCCGGACGTCATCGGTGCCGCGGATGCCGTCGGAGTAGTCGTTGGCGAAGTTCACGCCGATGATCAGCGCCAGCGAAACGAACAGCGCGAGAATCGCTTTCCACCACACCGCACCATCGATCGACGCGGCGGCGCCGGTCCCGGCGAGCACCGGGGCGATCGCGTTCGGCAGGGTACGGGGTCGCGCGCCCTCGATCCATTGCGCTGCAGTAGCCATGTTCGCAGCATAATCGGCAGAGTCGGACGGAGTCCGTCCTCAGCTCGCGCATGGCCGCAGCGAAGGCGGAGGTTCCGCATAATCGGCGCAGTCGGACGCAGTCCGTCCTCAGCCCGCGCGCGGCGATCAGGCCGTTTCGGCCGTCACCGCCTCCTGCATCCGCGCGAGTCCCTTCTCGAAATCCCGGCCGACGAACTTGTCCATCGGGATGAGCTTGCCGATGACGGCCATCAGCCCGGTCTGCCGGCCGGTCATCCGCCAGGTCACTTCGGTGCCGGTCTCGACCGGGTCCAGGATGAAGGTCACCATGTTGGTGGCCTTCATGGGCTTCATGAACTCCAGGCGCACGCCGATCTCGCGCTCGGCGCTGCCGACGATCTCCATGCTGCCCGCTCCCGCCTTGCGGTTGCCGCTCCAGGCGTAGCGCGCGCCGACGCCGGATTCCGCGCCGGAGTAACTGCGCTGGAGCTGCGGGTCGAGGTCCTCCCACGGCGACCACTCGACCCACTTGTGGAAATCGTTGATCAGCCCGTGCACGCGCGCGGGGTCGGCCGTGATCACGGCCGATCGGACCACCTCGAACTCAGCCATGGGGTCACACTATGCGACCGACCGCTCGCAGTCGCGGCAAAGAATTCGTGTCGAGCTTCTCGGGTCTGCTCGCCTACGATGACCGCGGGATGTTTCCGGAGCACAGCGGCCCGCACGGCCACAGTCGAGCAGTGACGACGCCCGCAGGCGAATCGGTCGTGGTGGCCTTGCTGGGCGAGGTCGCGCTGCGCCGCGACGGCACGCTGACGCCGCTGCCCGGTGCGCGCTCCCGGCTGCTGCTCACCGCCCTGGCCCTGCGGCCGGGTCGCAGCCGCGGCGCGCAGGCCCTGATCGAGGAGGTCTGGGGCGAGCAGCCGCCGCGCTCGCCGATGAACGCGCTACACACCCAGGTTTCCCGGTTGCGTTCGGCGCTGCCGGAGGGCGCGCTGGAAATCGGCCCTGCGGGCTATCGGTTGACCCTCGGCGCCGATCAGGTCGACTTGTCCTCGGTGGGCGAGCGCGTGGCGCGGGCGCACGGGCTGCGCGCGGCGGGAGACCTTCCGGGGTGCCTGGCGGAAATCACCCGGGCGCGGGGGCTGTGGCGCGGGGATCCCGGTGCGGATCTGCCGCCGGGCGACCTCGCCGACGAGCTTCGCGCAGCGGCCGGGCGGCGTCTGGCCGAACTGGACGAACTCGAACTCGCCGCACGCGAGGACGGCGGCGACGTCGATGGAGCCTTGCGTCTCGCTCGGCTGCGCGCCGCCGCGGAACCGCTGGACGAGCCCGCGCAGCAGACCCTGATGCGCCTGTTGGCGGCGGCGGGGCGGCCCAACGAGGCGGTGGAATCGTTCGCCGCTTTCCGCTCCCGGCTGGCCGAGGAACTCGGCACGGACCCGGGGCCCGCGCTCACCGAGATGCATACGGCGATCCTGCGTGGGGAGCGGATAGGCCGCGTCGCGCCGCCGCGCTCGGGCAGCGCGGCGAGCGAAGACGGCGGTTCCCGAAGCGCGCTCGCGGCCGAGGCGACACCCTCGGCCGCTGACGTACCGACACCGCACCTCGCCGCGATCGGCCTGCGTGCCGCGCCCAACGCACTGCTCGGCCGGGCCGCCGACATCACCGAGCTGATCGAGCTGCTCCGCGATGCCCGGGTGGTGACCGTGCTCGGCCCCGGCGGTGCGGGCAAGACCAGGGTCGCCAACGAGATCGGTTGGCAGGCGGCGGCCACCTGTCCGGTGGCGCTGGTCGAGCTGGCGTCGGTGCGCGCCGAAGGCGACGAAGCCAGGGTCGAGATCGAGGCGGCGATCGCCGCGGTACTCGGGCTCAGCGAGGTCACCTTCGACGCGGCCACGCTGCGTTCCGGGCAGATCGTCGATCTGCGCGGGCGGCTGCACGACGCGGTGTCGGCGCGCTCGATGCTGCTGATCCTGGACAACTGCGAGCATCTGATCGACGCCGTCGCCGTGGTGGTCGCCGATCTGATCGGCGTCGCACCGAGGCTGACCGTGCTCACCACGAGCCGTTCGCCGCTGACCATCACCGCCGAGACGGTCTATCCTTTGCCGCCGCTGACCATCGATCCGGCGGGCTCGCCCGCCACCGAGCTGTTCGCTGCGCGCGCCAGGGCGGTGCGGCCCGGCGTCCGGCTGGATCCGGACGTGGTCGCCCAGTTGTGCCACACCCTCGACGGGCTGCCGCTGGCCATCGAACTGGCGGCGGCCCGCGTGCGCGTGATGAGCGTCGAGGAGATCAACGAGCGGCTGGCCGATCGGTTCGCGCTGCTGCGCCACGGCGATCGCAGTTCGCCCGAACGGCATCGCACGCTGCACGCGGTGATCGACTGGAGCTGGAACCTGCTCGACACCGAACAGCAAGCCACGTTGCGCCGGTTGTGCCGATTTCCCGCCGGTTTCACGCTGTCGGCGGCCGAGGCGGTCGCGGGCGGAGCCGACGTGGTCGATGTCGCCGCGGCCGTCGACGGCCTGGTCAACCAATCGCTGCTCACCGTGCTGGACGACGAAGTGCTCGGCACCCGCTACCGGATGTTGGAGACGGTGCGGGAATACGGTGAAGAGCAGCTGGCCGCCGCGGCGGGAGAGCCGGAATCGGTCGATACCCGGATGATGCGGTGGGCCAAGGACTACGCCGATGACGTGGCGAGCCGGTATATGACCGGCGATCAGTTCCACCTCGCGCTCTCCGTGGCGGCGGAGGTGGACAACTTGCTCGCCGCGCTGCGTTGCGCGATCGAAAGGCGGGATGCCGCGACGGCCTACACGGTGTTCCCGGTCGTCGCCACGCTGTGGATCATCCGGGGATCGCACCTGGAAGTGATCGCCTGGGCTCAGCGGGTCATCGAATTGGAGCCGGCCGACTTCGGGCCGGAAGGTCCGCGTCCGGATCTGGTGCTCGTCACCTACCAGATGACGTTCCTGCATCTCGCTTACACCAACGGCAGCGCCAGGGAGATCGCCGTGCTCCGCAGGCGCGTGCGCCGATTGCTTCATCTTCCCGTCGAACTCACCGAGAACAGCCGATTCATCGCCCGGGTCGTGCTCACCAGGGCCGACGGACGCGGCTTCAGCAGGCTGCTCGCCGAGGCGGCGCGTTCGGCAGATCCGGAGACCAGGGGTTCGGCGCTGTTGTTGCGAGCCAACATCCGGGAGAACCTCGGCGATGTGCGCGGCTCCACCATCGATGCGATCAAGGCGCTGGAGGTGCTCGGGCGCGAGAACGTCTGGAGCGTGGCCATGGTGAGCAGGCACCTCGGACAGGTCTGTGGACAGATCGCCCGCTACGACCAGTCGGTGACCTATTACCGCCGCGCGCTCGAGGTGTTGCAGCGGCTCGGCGCCTACGAGGACACGGTGGAGATCCGCAGCCTGCTGGTGGCTTCACTGGTCGGAATCGGCGAGCTGGAGCAGGCGCGGCGGGAACTCGATCTCGCGTTCGGCACGCCGGACTTGGACAACTCGTCCCTCGGACAGAACCGGCTGCTGTCCACCGTGATGCAGAGCTCGGCGGAGTTGGCGTTCGCGGAAGGTGACATCGCGGGCGGGTTCACTCGCTACGAACGCGCGCTGGAACTGTTCGGCTGGCCGGACAACGCGCTCGGCCCCGGGCCCGGCGCCCTGATGCTGGCCGCGGCGGCGCTCGCCGCGCAGGTGATAAACGGCGCTGCCGACCCGGACGCGACTCTGCCCACGCAGCTTGCCGAGACGGCTGTGCCGACGATGACCCAGTACCGCGACCTGCCGCAGATCGGCGGCGTCGCCTGCGCGATCGGCTCGTATCTCATCGCCGTCGACCGCGAGGTCACGGTGGGGCTCGACTTGCTCATCCTGGCCCCGAACGTCGTCTGCCGACAGGACTTTCCCTCGATGCGGTGGCAACGGCATTTGGACGCGGCGACCGCGAAGCTCGGTCCCGGCCCGGTCGCCGAAGCCCGCCGCCGCCTCGGCCACCTGCGCCGGAACAGGTCCGCGGATCGCATCATGGAATTGCTGCAAGGCCTGGTCGACGCTCGCTGATCAGTCGACGGCGGTGATCTGGTTTGCGCGAGGAATCGAACCGTCGCGGCAGCACAGCGAAAGCGGGCCGGGTGACGATGTCACCCGGCCCGCTGTGGTGCGGTGATCGGTCACGCGCGGCGCATGTACGCCTTGACCGTGAGCGGGGCGAAGATCGCGATGACGACCAGCGAGCCGATCAGCGACCAAGCCAGATCGCTGCCGAAGGCGGCGCCGTTCATCAACCCGCGGCACGTGTTCACCATGTAATACACCGGGTTCACGTGATTGAGGCCCTGCATCCAGCCCGGCATCGTGCTCACCAGCGCGAAGGCGCCGGACATGAAGGTCAGCGGGAACATGATCATCATCGAGATGCCCTGCACGCCCGCCGCGCTCTTGCCGGTGACCCCGACCAGCGCCCAGATCCAGCTGATCGCGAACGAGCAGAAGACGATGACCAGACCCGCCGCGACGACCCCGAGCACACCGCCCTCCGGGCGATAACCGATGGCGACGCCGACGACGATGGTGAGCACGGTGGCGAGGGCGTAGCGCACCATATCCGCCAGCAGAGCGCCGGCCAGCGCCGAGACGCGGGCGATCGGGAGGGATTTGAACCGGTCGAAGACGCCCTTGTCCATGTCCTCGCGCAACTGGGTGCCGGTGACGACCGAGGTGAGCACCACGGTCTGCACCAGGATGCCGGGAATCAGGACCGGCAGGTAGTCCTGCACGCTGCCGCCGATGGCGCCGCCGAAGATGTAGGCGAACAGGGCGGTGAACAGGATCGGCTGGATCGTCACGTCGAACAGCTGCTCGGGCTTGTGCTTGATCTTCAGCAGGCCGCGGTAGGCCATGGTGAACGAGTTCGCCGCCGCTTGGACGAGCGGAACGTGGTTGCTCACTTCGGGGATCTTCGTCGGCGCCGTTCGGCGCGTCTCGGTCGCGGTGATGGTGGTCATGGTCGTGCTCCTTCTCCGCGTGCGCGGGATCCGGCGTGGTCACGCAGGCTGCTGCCTGCGGTCCGGACGCTCATGCCGCGCTTTTCGCGGAATCGTCGGTGGTGTCCTCGGCCGGGTGGCCGGTGATGGTGAGGAAGACCTCGTCCAGGCTCGGCTTGGTCACGGTGATCTCATCGATGCCGATCTCCCACTCGCGCAGGCGGATCAGCAGATCGGCGGTGACTCCGGCGTCGGTCAACGGCGCGGTGAGCCGCCCGGCCTCCGGGGTGATCTGCGCTTCGACGCCGAGGAAATCGCCGACGATGCGGCGCGCCTCGTCGAGCTGGCCGCGATCGACCAGCGTCAGATGCAGCGACGAACCGCCAACGGAGGCCTTCAGTTCGTCGGCCGTGCCGTCGGCGATCACCTTGCCGCGGTCGATCACCGCGATGCGATCGGCCAGTTGATCGGCCTCGTCCAGGTATTGGGTGGTGAGCAGCACCGTCGCGCCTTCGCGGACGAGGCGGCGGATGGTCTCCCACATCTGGGCGCGGGTGCGCGGGTCGAGCCCGGTGGTCGGTTCGTCGAGGAACAGCAGCGGCGGCGTCGCGATGAGACTGGCCGCCAGGTCGAGGCGGCGTCGCATACCGCCGGAGAAGTGCCGCAGCGGCTTGTTCGCCGCCTCGGTGAGGTCGAATTCCTCCAGCAGCTCGGCCGCCTTGCGCCGGGCGTCGACGCGACTCAGGCCGAGCAGTCGGGAGAAGACGATCAGGTTCTCGGTGGCGCTCAGGTCCTCGTCGACCGAGGCGTACTGTCCCGTGACGCCGATGAGCGAGCGGACGGCCGTCGGCTCGGCGACCACGTCGTGGCCGAAGATGCGTCCGCTGCCGCCGTCCGGTCGCAACAGGGTCGCGAGCATCCGGATGGTCGTGGTCTTGCCTGCGCCGTTCGGTCCGAGCACGCCGTACACCGAGCCCTGCGGCACCGCCAGGCTCACGCCGTCGACGGCCCGCTGTTCCCCGAACACCTTGACCAGGCCGTCCGCCTCGACGGCGAGCGCTGAAGTTGGTGCGAAAGAAGTCATGTGGACAACTGTGGATGCCTCGACTTGCACGGCTCTTGCACGGCGCTGGCTTGGTTTCCGGCGCTACCCTCACGAATGCGAGCACAGCCGGTGATACGACTGCCGTGACGAACCTGATCATGAAGTACGCGGAACTGGTCGACGCCGGGGATTTCGCCGGTGTCGGCGCGCTGTTCGCCGACGGCGTCTTCGTCGGCAGCGGTACGACGATCAGGGGCCGGGACGGCGTCGAGAAAATGCAACCCGTGGCGGCAGGCCGCTACCACGACCACTTCGAACGCGTCGACGGGCAGTGGCGATTCGTGGAGCGCCGGGTTCATATTCACCTGACGGGCGATCTGAGCCGCCACTTGCGCACCTAGCCATGGACGAGAGAGCTTCGCCGGACGCGTGCGCTGCCCGGCGATCCGCTAGCGGGTCGACTCGGCCAAGAGGTATTCGCGCAGTTTGGCGCGGTCGGGCTTGCCGGGGCCGCGGAGCGGGAATTCGTCGAGGACGGCCAGTTCGCGGGGGGCCGCGATGGAGTCCAGTTCGGCGGAGACGTATTCGCGCAGCTCGGGGAGGCTGGGGGTGGCGCCTGGGGCGGGGATCACCGCGACCGCGACGCGCTGGCCGAGCCGTTCGTCGGGCAAGCCGAGGACGACCACCTCGCTGATGGCCGGGTGGTTGATCAGCACGGCCTCGACCACCTGCGGGATCACCAGCAGGCCGCCGGTCGTGATCGCCTCGTCCAGCCGCCCGGTGATGCTCAAGACGCCGTTGTCGAAGGTGCCCGCGTCCTCGGTGCGGAACCAGCCCGGCTCGGCGAAGGCGGGATGGTCGGGCTGATTGCGGTAGCCGGAGGCGATCATCGCGCCGCCCAGCACCACCCGGCCCTCTTCGATACGGACCTTCGTGCCCTCCAGCGGCACGCCGTCGTACACGCAGCCGCCGCAGGTCTCGCTCATGCCGTAGGTGCGCACCACGGTGATGCCCGCGGCGCGTGCGCGCTCGTAGACCGGCAGCGGAGTGGCCGCGCCGCCCACCAGCACACCGTCGAGCTCGGCCAGCGCGGTAGCGGCGACCGGCGACTCCAACGCTTTGATCAGCTGGGTCGGCACCAGGGCCGTGTAGCGCCGCTCCCCGCGCATACCCGAGATGGCGCCCGCCAAGGCCTCGGGCAGGAATCCGCCGGACACGTCGAGCACGGTGGGTTCGGTCCCCGCCAGGATGCTGCGCAACAGCACCTGGATACCGGCGATGTGATGGGTCGGCAGGGCCAGCAACCAGTTGCCGGGGCCGCCGAGCCGGTCGTGGGTAGCGGTGCCGCTGGCGCGCAGGGCCGACGAGCTGAGCATCGCGCCCTTCGGTATGCCCGTGGTGCCCGAGGTGGTCACCACCAGAGCGATGTCCTCGTCGATCGGCTCGCCCGGCGACAAAGCGTCGCTCAGGCGCCGCGCCTCGCGCCGATCGCTGGTGGGAATGGGGAGCCAGGCGGCCCCGTTACCTTCCAGCGCCTCCCGTAGGTGGGGCATGACGTCGCCGAGACCGGACCCGGTCGGCATCGGCAAGGTACGCAGTTTCTTGGTCATGCCATGCCTCGCCGCTCGCCCGGCTCGGTGGTGCCCAGAGCCGCTGTGCCCATGGCTCGCTCGCTGCACTCCCTCACGGTAGGGATCGTGTCATGCCCGCGCCGCCGCGTGCGGAACGGGTCGGTATGCCGGAGTGGCGCGCCCGTAGCGCGGCCATCCGGTCGGATCGGGGCTCAAGTGGGACAGGCATCGAGACTGCGATTCACTCGTCGGACGGGACACGGACACAGCCGGCCCGGACGTCGGCGGTCGGGTGGCCATCCGAGCGTTATCGTCCTCGCCGGTCGGCGCGTTGGCAACTCGGTGCGGCCCGCCGAACTACCGAATGGAACCGTTGCTACGACGCCTGCCAGCGGGAATCCCGCCGGATCGGATGGGCAGGCGGAACCTCCACCAGAACGATCGGCACACCGTCCGGATCGCGTATCCACATCTCGTGCAGACCCCACGGCTCCTCGACGGGGGCGCGATCGATCGCGATGCCCTTCAGCGCCAGTTCCACGGCGGCGGCGGAGACGTCGCGCACCTGGAGCCAGATCGCGCCCTCGAACGACGACGATTCTCCGGACCCGCCGTGCGCGGCCACCTCGATCAGCGACTGTCCCGCGAAGAAGACCGTGCCGCCCGGATACTCCCGCGCGATGGCCAGTTCCAGCCCGTCCCGGTAGAACGCGAGCGTGGCCTGGTAGTCGGCGGGCCGCAGGATGATCCGGCTGCTGAGGATGTCCATGTCAGAAGTACCAGGGGTAGGGGGTCCAGTCCGGCTTGCGTTTCTGCAGGAACGCGTCGCGGCCCTCGACGGCTTCGTCGGTCATGTAGGCCATCCTGGTCGCCTCGCCCGCGAAAAGTTGCTGGCCCACCAGTCCGTCGTCCAGCAAATTGAACGCGTACTTCAGCATGCGCTGCGCCTGCGGGGACTTGCCGTTGATGTCGGCGGTCCACTCCAGCGCGACGTCCTCCAGCTCCGCGTGGTCGACGACCTTGTTCACCGCGCCCATCTGGTGCATCTCCTCGGCGGTGTAGGGGCGGCCCAGGAAGAAGATCTCGCGGGCGAACTTCTGGCCGACCATCTTGGCCAGGTACGCGCTACCGTAGCCGCCGTCGAAGCTGCCCACGTCGGCGTCGGTCTGCTTGAACCGGGCGTGCTCGCGACTGGCCAAGGTCAGATCGCAGACCACGTGCAGGCTGTGACCTCCGCCCGCGGCCCAGCCGTTCACCAGCGCGATCACCACCTTCGGCATGAAACGGATCAACCGCTGCACCTCCAGGATGTGCAGGCGGCCCGCGCGGGCCTGGTCGACCGTGTCGGCCGTCTCGCCGCTGGCGTACTGGTATCCGCTGCGACCGCGGATGCGCTGGTCACCCCCGGAGCAGAAGGCCCAACCGCCGTCCTTGGGGCTGGGCCCGTTGCCGGTGAGCAGCACCGCGCCGACGTCCGGAGTCATCCGCGCGTGGTCGAGTGCCCGGTAGAGTTCGTCGACCGTGTGCGGGCGGAACGCGTTGCGCACCTCCGGCCGGTCGAACGCGACACGCACGGTGCCCTGCTCGATGTGCCGGTGATAGGTGATGTCGGTCAGGTTCTCGAATCCCGGAACGGGGCGCCACAGCTTCGGATTGAACGTCACCGGGCAATGCTAGGTCTCGCTTCGCCTGAAAGTCGTGGTCGGGCCCGGGAAGCGGCGACGACCCGGACTTGCGATCCAGCGGCGGCGGAGGCGAGCGGTGCGGTCGAGGCCCCGCGAACCCGGGCATTCGCGCGGGGTTGGCCGGACTTCGATTTGACGGTGTAAAACTACGCGTTACCGTGCAAGTATGAGCGAGCGAGTGAAACCGGTTATAGACCGGAGCGCGGTGGACGGATCCCGGTACGAGAAGCACGGCGGGTTTCCGAAGGTCACACCCGCGAAGGTCGGGCCGAACTTCGGCGGGTTCATCGAAGCCATGCGGACGTTGCAGGATCTCGCGGTGAGCGCGAACGCGCCGGACGATGTCTTCGGGGCCGCGCAGGCCAAAGCCCGCGAGCTGATCGACCTGCTCGAGCCCTACCGCGCCCCCGAGTTGCATGGGCCGGCGGGCCGCGCGGTCGAATTGCCCGGGCGGGGAAGCCTTCTGCTGTTGCCGTGGCGGGTGGTCGAGGCGGGGCCGGACGGCATCGAGATGACGGGTGTGTTCCGCCGCTTCCATCTCGGCGGCAACGGCGCCGCGCACGGCGGTGTGCTGCCGCTGCTGTTCGACGATCTGCTCGGCATGATCGTGCATTACGCCGGACGGCCGATCAGCCGCACCGCGTATCTTCACGTCAACTACCGCAAGATCACTCCGCTCGAGACGGAACTGACGGTTCGCGGACGGGTCGATCGGATCGAAGGGCGAAAAACTTTTATCACCGCCGAATTGCTCGATGAGCAGGGCGATCTCCTCGCGGACTGCGAAGGTCTCATGGTCGAGTTGCTACCGTGGCAGCCGTAGCCGGGTGAATGCTGGCGCGGGCACGTATAGTTGCCCTCGCTCGTTCATCGATACCGATCCGGAGGAACCTGAAAGTGGTTGCAGCACTGTCTGAATCCCTGCTCGACGACGCGAAGCGCCCGGCTTTCCTTGCCGATGCCGTCGAGGTTCTCGACGCCGAGGTGTCGGACAAGGGTGGTGCGTCCGGCCTGGCTGTGAAGGGTGGCTACGCGGCGGTCAAGAAGATCAGCCCGTCCATCGTGCCCGATGCGCTGGAGTCGTTGGCGCCCAAACTGGTCGCGCAGCTGGAGCCGTTCTGGCAGGAGTACACGGCGTCGGGCTCCGGCAAGTTCGCCGATCTGCTCGTCGCCAAGTCCGATGAGGTCGCCGAGGCGTTGCTCGCCGTCACCGACGCCCGGGCCGAGTCCTCCAGCCGCCCTGCACTGCAGAAGGTCTACTCCTCGATGCGTTCCTCGGCGAAGAAGAACGTCATCGAGGCGCTGCCGCGGGTCGGCGACCTGATCCAGAAGCACGCTGGATGATTTTGTGACTCGCGTCCGAGCGACCGCCGCCGGCGACTTCGTCGCGTACGCGGCGGCACTCGGACGCGAGCCCGGCCGCGAATGGGCCACGTGTGCGACGACACAGTGTGATTGCGAGCCTCCCGGCGCGGACTTCTAGTTGACTGTCTGCCAGTCTGGAGGCGTGAACCCGTCTACAGCACAAGCGCAGGTCGTCGTCGACGAACTCGTGCGCGGGGGCGTGCGGGATGTCGTCCTGTGCCCCGGCTCCCGGAACGCTCCGCTGGCATTCGCCCTGCAAGCCGCCGATTCGGCCGGGCGACTGCGCCTGCACATGCGGATCGACGAGCGAACGGCGGGCTTCCTCGCCGTCGGGCTCGCGATCGCGAGCCGGCTCCCGGTCCCGGTCGTGATGACCTCGGGTACCGCGGTGGCCAATCTCGGGCCTGCCGTGCTGGAGGCGAACTACGCTCGGGTCCCGCTGGTGGTGCTCAGCGCGAACCGGCCATACGAGCTGCTCGGCTCCGGCGCCAACCAGACCGTCGAACAATTCGGCCTGTTCGGCAGCCAGGTTCGCGCCACCATCTCGCTCGGTCTCGCGGAGGAGGAGCCGGGCGACGCCGAGCATCCGCCCTACGGCCGGCAGAACAGCCAGTGGCGCTCGGCGGTCTGCCGAGTGCTTGCGGCGGCGCGCGGTACCCGCTCCGGCAACGCGGGCCCGGTGCACTTCGATGTCCCGCTGCGCGAGCCCTTGGTCCCCGACTTGAAACCGGGTGAGACGGCTCCGGCGGGCCGCGCGGGGGAGTGCGCCTGGACCGACACCCAATACGCCACCTTGGACGTGCCGCTCGATCTCGACCTCACGCCCGACACGGTCGTGATCTCCGGACACGGCGCAGGCTTGCGGCCGGAGCTGGCGAATCTGCCCACCGTCGCCGAACCCACCGCCCCCATGCACGGTCCCGCGCTGCATCCCCTCGTGCTGCCGCTGTTGCGGCCGACGCAGGCGATCATCACCGGCCGCCCGACCCTGCACCGGCAGGTATCGAAGGTGCTCGCCGACCCGGACGTCCGGGTCTACGCGCTGACCACCGGTCCGCGTTGGCCCGACGTGTCCGGCAACGTGGTCGGCACCGGTACCCGCGCCGTTACTGTCGGCGCACCCAGCGCGCAATGGCTCGAGCACTGCCGCGAACTGAACGCGAAAGCCGACCAAGTGGTGCGTGGCGCACTCGCGCGGCACCCCAAGCCGACGGGGCTGCACGTCGCCGCAGTCGTGATGGACGCGCTGCGCGACGGTGACCAACTCCTGCTCGGCGCCTCGAACCCGGTGCGAGACGCGGCGCTGGTGTCGCATCCGCGTCCGGGGATCAGGGTGCTGTCGAATCGCGGCGTAGCGGGTATCGACGGCACGGTGTCCACCGCGCTCGGCGCCGCTCTGCACCACGACGGGCGCACCATCGCCCTGATCGGTGACCTGACCTTCCTGCACGACGCGTCCGGCCTGCTGATCGGGCCGGGCGAACCGCGGCCCGCCGATCTGACCATCGTCGTCGCCAACGACGACGGCGGCGGCATCTTCGAACTGCTCGAGCAGGGCGACCCGCAATACGCGGGCGTGTTCGAGCGGGTCTTCGGCACCCCGCACGGCATGGATCTCGCCGCTTTGTGCGCCGCCTATCGCATTCCGCACCGGCAGGTCGATCCGCAGCAGCTGGCCGTCGAGCTGACCGGGCACGCCCATGGCACACGGGTGCTCGAGGTGGCCACCGAGCGGTCCAGCCTGCGGGAACTGCACGCGACGGTGCGGGCCAAGATCCAGCCCTGACCGGGTCAGTAGCCGGATTCGTCCTCGGGTTCGTCATCGATCGGGACCGCGATGGACTGTTCGATCACGTCCGCCGGGTTCGCCTCGAAGGTGTCGCGCTCCGGAGTCGCCCGTCCGACGGCTTCGTCCTGCTCGGGCTCGTCGGCGAGCACCGGCTCCTCCGGATACGCCGGAACGGACTGCTCGGCGAGATCGGCCTCCGGGATCGCGTCGGCAAGGGGGTCTGACATCGTGCGCTCCTCTCCGCGTAGGCCTCTCGATCGGCATACCCGTCGTGGCACGCCGCAATCGAGGCGGACGATCAACTCGGACTGCATCGAGGATGCCCGCGGTCCGGGCGTACGGCAAGCATCCGGCGCTCAGTGTTGTCGCGCTTCGCCCGCCCGCGCCGCCGTCGCGTCCGCGGGGTGTTCGACCAGCGCGAGCATGCGCCCGGCCATGAACCGCGCGGTCCGCACGGCCGTCCCCGATCGCGTCACTTCGCTGACTTCGACCACGCCTCGCGCGATCCTCACCTCGACCCGCCTACCAGCTCGGGTAGCCGCGATCTCGTAACTGCGGGACCCGTCGCCGACGTCGACGACGATCTCCACCCGATCACCCTTCATCTTTCAATTATCCGCTTTTCCAGGGCTTTTCGCCGCTACGGGTTGATTGCGGAACGACTCGCCGCTCAATTTCGGCGTCTCGCTCCGTCTCTATTTCCGGAGACGTCCCACACCTGAGGAGGCCCGATGAATCCCGAGTTCGATTTCGAGCCCGCGGCCGCCACTCTGGCGACCGTCGTCGGCGGCATCGCCGACGACCAGCTCACGGCGCCGACACCGTGCGCCGACACCACGGTCCGCGATCTGCTCGCCCACGTAGTCGATCTGACCGAGGCATTCCGTCAGTCGGCGACCAAGGAGGCCGTCGGCGGATCCGTCGCGCCCGGCGCCCCTGCCGAGCGCGCCTTGGCGGAGGACTGGCGCGAGCGCATTCCGGCTCAGCTCGATGCCTTGGTGGCGGCGTGGCGGGAGCCGGCGGCCTGGTACGGCAGCACGGAGGCGGGCGGGGTGAACGAGCCCGCCCCGGTGATGGCCAGGATCGCGCTGGACGAGGTCGTCGTGCACGGCTGGGATCTCGCGAAGGCCACCGGTCAGCCGTTTTCGTGTGCCGCCGAAGATCTGGCGACCTTGCTGGACATGCTGCGCGGCACACCCGCCGAAGGGGTGCCGGGTCTGTTCGGGCCGGTGGTGCCGGTCGCGCCCGATGCCACCGCCTTGGAGCGAGTCCTCGCTTTCACCGGTCGCCGCGCCGACTGGACCGCGGGTGACCGGGGAGCGGTGCTCGGCTAGTCGGCGGCGGACACGAACGTGCCCGCCCGTACGGCATCGACGGCGGCGCGGGCGGCTCGGTCCGCCACGATGTCATCGATCGGATCGCCGCTGGCGAGCAGCCGGTAGTACAGCGGCGCCGACACCGCGGACAGCACCGCGCGTGCGTCGGTGCGCTCGGGCGCTTCGCCGCGCGCGATGGCGGCCGCCACGCAGACCGACCACTCGGTGAGACGCACGTCGTAGAAGCGGCGCAGGGCGGCTGCGGTGGACTCGTCGCAGGTGGCGGCCGCGATCACGGCGCGGAAGAGCCTGCCTTGGCGAGGATCGGACAGGGTTTTCGCGACCAGGCGGGCATTGGCGGTGAGGTCGCCGAGGAGCGAGCCGGTGTCGGCGTGCGGCAGCGACTGCTCGGCCATGTCGACCAACAGGTCCGCGATCAGGCCGGTGGGTGTGCGCCAGCGGCGGTAGACGGTGGTCTTGCCGACTTCGGCGCGTGTGGCGACTTCGGCGAGGTCCAAGTTGGCAAAGCCGCGTTCGGTCAGCAGGTCGCCCGCGGCTCGCAGTACGGCCGCGCGGACCCGGGCGGTCCGTCCGCCGGGCCGGACGGAGCCGGGGGTCGCGTCATCCATGACCATAACGGTACTCCAGTTTCATTTACGCGCGAAGGGGTGTACTGTCCGTAGCGTTAATGGAACAACAGACCCTTTAGGAGGGTGGTCCAGTGAACGTTCGGACGGTTGAGACGCAAATGGAGTACCGGCGGCTCGGCGCGTCGGGTCTGCACGTCCCGGCGTTGAGCTTCGGCGCGGGCACCTTCGGCGGTCGCGGCGAGCTGTTCGGAGCATGGGGCGATACCGATGCCCAACAGGCGCGACGGCTGGTCGACATCAGTTTGGACGCAGGCGTGACCATGTTCGACACCGCCGATGTCTATTCCGACGGTGCCTCCGAAGAAGTGCTCGGCGCCGCCGTGAAGGGCAGACGCGATCGGGTGCTGCTGTCCACCAAGGCGACGCTGCCGACCGGACCGGGTCCGCGGGACGCCGGTTCCGGCCGGGCCAGGTTGATCGGTGCGGTGGAGGGATCGCTGTGCAGGCTGGGCACCGACTACATCGATCTGTTCCAGCTGCACGCCTTCGACGCGGGCACGCCGGTCGAGGAAGTCGTCGCCGCGCTGGACGATCTGGTGCGCGCCGGCAAGATCCGCTATGTCGGCGCGTCCAACTTCGCGGGGTGGCAGTTGATGAAATCCCTTGCCGCGGCGGATCGCAACGGGCTGACCAGGTACGTCGCGCACCAGGTCTACTACTCGCTGGTCGGGCGGGACTACGAATGGGAGCTCATGCCGCTCGGCCGCGACCAGGGCGTAGGCGCGGTGGTCTGGAGTCCGCTCGGCTGGGGCAGGCTCACCGGCAAGATCCGCCGCGGACAACCGCTTCCGGAAGGTAGCCGCCTGCACCGGACCGCCGAGGCAGGCCCTCCGGTGGACGACGCGAAGCTCTACGACGTGGTCGACGTCCTCGACGAGCTGGCCGTCGAAACCGGCAAGACGGTCCCGCAGATCGCGCTCAATTGGCTGCTGCGCCGCCCCACCGTCGCGACGGTCATCGTCGGCGCCCGCAACGAGGAGCAACTGCGCCAGAACCTCGGCGCGATCGGCTGGGAACTCGACGCCGACCAGATCGCCCGCCTGGACAAAGCCAGCGCCACCACCCCGCCCTACCCCTACTACCCGTACTACCGCCTCCCGGACTTCACCCGGCTCAACCCGCCCGCGGTGTGAGCAAGTATTCGACGGCGGGCGGTCAGCCCCCTCTGATCGGCGTCGCGGTGAAGCCGAACTTGCCGATCGTGATCACGGCCGGACCGTCGATGCGGTCCAGGTCGTATATCGCCTCGCCGAGGTGGGTGGACATCAGGACCATCCACCAGTCCCACGAAGTTGTGGCGCTGCCTCGTGAACCGTCCTGCGCGATACGCCGGTAGTACGCGAGCAGCGTGCCGGGCGAGAACCGCATGGCGATCGGCGGAGTCAGCGCCGCCTCGTTGCGTTCGACAATGGGTGGGACGCCATGCAATACCTGGATGTTCAAGCCTTCCCACGTCCCGGCTCGAACGATGGAGTCCGTCAGTTCGTCGTGTGTCGGATCTTCCATGGCAGCCTCGTCCCCCGGCGGTCGGTGACGGTCGCTTCGAACCCGTCGTGTTTCTTGACGGAGCGGAGTGCGACCGCGTTCCATGATGTGATGTCGATCACTGAATCGAGCGCTGTGGGCCCGGCGATACGGTCGGTCAGTACACGTCGCGGACGTAGCGCTTCTCGGCGATGAGTTGCTTCTTGAAGGCCAGTGCGCCGTCCTCGTCGAGTTTGCCGTGGATGCGGGCGATTCGCAGGAGCGCGTCGTCGACGTCCTTGGCCATGCGGCTGGCGTCGCCGCAGACGTAGAAGTGGGCGCCGTCGCGCAGCCAGGACCACAGCTCGGCGCCGTGCTCGATCATGCGGTGCTGCACGTAGATCCGTTCGCGCTGGTCTCGGGAGAAGGCCAGGTCGAGCCGGGTCAGGAAGCCGGAACGGAACATGTCCTCCAGCTCGGTGCGGTAGTAGAAATTGTGCGCCGCGTGCTGATCGCCGAAGAACAGCCAGTTGCGTCCGGTGCAGCCGAGGGCCCTGCGCTCCTGAAGAAATCCGCGGAAGGGGGCGATGCCGGTGCCGGGGCCCACCATGATCATCGGCGCGGTCGGGTCGGCCGGAGGACGGAAATGCGGTGCGCGCTGCAGGAAGATCGGCACCGCCGTGTCGGTGAGGTCGGCGCGATCGGCGAGGAAGGTCGAGCAAACGCCGCCGCGCCGCGCCGCCGAGCCGGTGGCCGCCGGGTCGCCGTAGCGCACGATGCCGACGGTCAGCTCCACTTCATCCGGGCTGACCCGCGGACTCGACGAGATCGAATACTGGCGCGGCTGCAGTTTTTTCAGGGTGCCGAGCCACTCCACCAGATCGGCCCGCACAGGGAAATCGCGCAGCACGTCGACGGCCTGCCGATCCCACAGGTAGTTCGCCAGCTCGTTGCGATTGTCTCGGCGCAGCAGTTTGGCGAGTTTGCCGCTGGCGTTGCGCTCGGCGAGGAAGCCGAGCAGATCCTGACCGACCTTGGTGATGTCGAAGTGCGTGCGCAGCGCGTCGGCCAGGGGAACTTCGCGCTCGTCGACTTCCACGACGCGGCGACCGTCCAGCCCGGTGGCGGATAGCCATTCGCTGACCAGAGCGGTGCTGTTCACCGGCCAGACGCCCAGCGAATCGCCCACTTCGTACGCGGCGTCCAAGCCGCGCAGATCGAACGCGAAGCGGCGCACCTCCTTCGGTGATCCCGCGGCGGAGAGCAACTCGTTGCGCACCAGTGCGGCACGCAGCGGCGCGGCCCGGGTGAACGGTGCGGTGCGGGTGCGACCGAGTGCCGGGGCCATGCTCGGCGACTCCACCGTGGCCACCCCGCCGCCACGGGGCGTGGGTCGGCTCGGCGCGGCCGCACCGGTCACCGGCGAATCGGCGGGGTCCTCGGCCGGGCCGTCGCCCAAGGCGGCGAGCACGTCATCGAGCCAGCGCTGTGCCGCGTCTTGGTAGTCGGGTTCACTGTCGACGCGCGGGAGCAATCGGGTCGCGCCCAGTTCGGCGAATTTCTGGTCGAGTTTGCGACCGTAACCGCAGAAGTCGTCATAGGAGGAGTCGCCGAGCGCGAACACGGCGTAACGCACACCGGTCAGCCGCAGGACTCTGTCGGCCAGCCGATCCCAGAAATCGGCTCCGTTGTCCGGCGGCCCTCCGTCGCCGAACGTGCTGCTGACCACCAGCACGTCGCCCTGGAGCGCACCCGGATCGCAGGAGTCCAGGTCCGATAGGCGCGGTGTGAATTCGTGCTCGGCGAGATGTGCCGCGACGGCGGCGGCGAACTCTTCGGCGTTGCCGGTCTGCGAGGCCCACAGCACGGTGACCGTGCGGGCGGCGGCGCCCGTGTCCGTCGTGGGCGCCGCACTACGCGAATACATCCCGGCCAGCAGCCCGTCGACCCACAGCCTGGTGTGCGCGGACATCGGCGCCGTCTCCGGAAGCACCGGCTGACCGGTCACCGGAAGCGCTTGCAGCGCCGCCAGATAGCCGCTGAGGTAGATCCGCTCGGTCTCGCTGAGCGTGGGGGCGGTGCCGCTGTCGAGGCCGAGCACGGCGGCCAGCGGGTGCGCCGCCTGAGCCGCGGGCAGCGCGGCGGGAGCCTGCGGCCGCGGCACGGAAGCCACCCGGCGTAGCGCCACCGCGCAGGCCTTGAACTCCGGTTGCAGCGAGGCCGGATCGACCGCGTCGTTGGTGACCGCGTTGATGGTCAGGTATTCGCCTTGCTCGTCGTTCCAGTGGAACGGCACGAAGCAGTCGCCCTGCCGCACCCGGTCGCTGACCTGCACCGGCAGCACCGCACGGCCACGGCGGGAGGCGATCTCGAGCTGGTCGCCCGTGCGCAGACCGAGCCGCTCGGCGTCGGCCGGATGCACCTCGACGAACGGCGTGCCGTTCAGCTTGGTCAGTTTGTCGATCTTGCCGGTCTTGGTCATCGTGTGCCACTGATGTTGCAGGCGACCGGTGTTCAGCAGGAACGGGTAGTCGTCGTCGGGCATCTCCTCCGGCAGCAGGTGTGGCCGGGGCCAGAACACCGCGCGGCGGCTCGGCGTGGCGAAGGCCAGCCGGGGCCGGTGGCCGTTCTCGTCGATGAACAGCGTCTGGCTGACGCCGTCGTTGACGTAACGGATCGGGTTGCGCCTGCGGTCCGGCTCCGCGCACGGCCACTGCATCGGCCCTTCGCGCAGCGCCGCATAGGTCACGCCGCGCAGGTCGTAGCCGGTGGCGGGATTCGCGAACCGCTTGATCTCGTCGAACACCTCGGCGCTGGAGGCGAAGTCGAAGCCGGGGAATCCCATGGCGGTGGCGACGTCGGCGATGATCCGCCAGTCCGGTCGCGCGTCGCCGATGGGCGGGACCGACTGCTGCAGCAGGGTGAGGTTGCGTTCGGAATTCACCATCACCGCGTCGGCTTCCGCCCACAGCGTGGCGGGGAGCAGCAGGTCGGCGTAGGCGTTGGTCGCGGTCTCGGTGTAGGCGTCCTGGGCGATCACCAGTTCGGCCGCCTCCAACCCCGCGATCACGGTCTTCCGGTTCGACACCGTGGCGACGGGGTTGGTGCAGATGATCCAGGCCGCTTTGATCGTTCCTTCGGCCAGTTCACGGAACATCTCCACCGTGCCGGGCCCGGCTTCGGTGCGCAGGGTGCCGGGCGCCAGTTCCCACGCGGTCTCCACGAACGTGCGGTCCTCGGCGGAGAGCAGGCTGCGCTGGCCGGGCAGGCCGGGGCCCATGTACCCCATCTCGCGCCCGCCCATCGCGTTCGGCTGCCCGGTGAGCGAGAACGGCCCGCTGCCGGGACGGCAGATCGCGCCGGTGGCCAGGTGCAGGTTGCACAGCGCGTTGGTGTTCCAGGTGCCGTGTGTGGACTGGTTGAGTCCCATCGTCCACAGCGACATCCACTCGCCCGCCGCGCCGATCCATTCGGCCGCGGTCCGGATGTCGGCCTCGGCCAGTCCGGTGATCTCGGCCACGCGCTCGGGGGGATAGTCGGCCAGGAACTCCGGCATCGCGTCCCAGCCCTCGGTGTGCTCGGCGATGAACTCCGCGTCGATGTGGCCGCCTGCGACCAGCAGGTGCAGCAACCCGTTGAGCAGCGCGAGATCCGTGCCGGGCGCGATTTGCAGGAACAGGTCGGCGCGTGCGGCGGTCTCGGTGCGGCGCGGGTCGACCACGATGAGCTTCGCGCCCGTCTTCAGGCGATCGGCCATCCGCAGAAAAAGGATGGGGTGGCAGTCGGCCATGTTCGCGCCGATGACGAAGAACAGGTCCGCGTGCTCGAAGTCGTCGTAGGAGCCGGGCGGCCCGTCCGCGCCGAGCGACTGCTTGTACCCGGTGCCCGCGCTGGCCATGCACAGCCGCGAGTTCGCCTCGATGTGCACCGTGCGCAGATAACCCTTGGCGAGTTTGGTCGCGAGGTACTGCGCCTCCAGCGACATCTGCCCGGAGACATACAGCGCGATCGCGTCCGGACCGTGTTCGTCGAGAATCGCGCGCAACCGAGTGGCCGCCTCGTGGACGGCCTCGTCGACGGGGAACGGCACCGGAACCTGGCCGCGCTCGAAGCGCCGGTAGGCGGTCTCCATCCGTCCGGGAGTGCGCATCAACTCCGCGTGGGTCGCCCCCTTGGTGCACAGCCTGCCGGCGTTCGCCGGATGCAGTTTGTCGCCGCTGACCTTGGCGATCACCGGCTTGCCCGCGCCGTCGGCGGCCGTCGACACCGTTATCCCGCAGCCGACGCCGCAGTACGAGCACGCCGTTCGGGCGGTGCCGTCGCCGCGGCCGGTCACTGGATCGGTCATGTCTCCGATCATGCGGACCGCCGATTGCGCCGGATTTACCTCGCGTTATCGCCAGGTGACATTCCTCCTCACCGCTCCCGGATCGGTCGGTGAGGTGTGATCCAGATCTCCGGCTCAGTCCAGCTTGTAGGCGCGGTGCAGGGCAACCACGCCCCCGGTGAGGTTGCGCCACTTCACCGACGACCACCCGTTCGCCGCGATCCGCATCGCCAGCCTGCGCTGATTGGGCCACTCCGTGATCGATTCGGCCAGGTAGACGTAGGCTTCGGGATTACTGCTCACCACGCGCGCCACCTTGGGCAGCGCTTTCATCAGGTACTCCAGGTACACCGTGCGGAACACCGGCAGCACCGGCGCGGAGAACTCGCACACCACCAGCCTGCCGCCGGGCTTGGTGACCCGCAGCATCTCGCGCAGGGCGAGGTCGGTGTCGGCCACGTTGCGCAGCCCGAAGGAGATGGTCACCGCGTCGAAGGAGTCGTCGGCGAACGGCAGCGCCATCGCGTCGGCCGCCACCATCGGCACGTCGCGGAACCGGCCCGCGCTGAGCATGCCCTTGGAGAAGTCGGCTGCGAGGCACCACGCGCCGGATTTCTGCAATTCCAGGGTGGATACACCGGTGCCCGCCGCGAGATCGAGCAGCCGCTCGCCCGGCCGTGCCGCCAGCGCCTTGCGGGTCGCCCAGCGCCAATAGCGATCCTGTCCGGCGGAGATCACCGTGTTGGTCAGGTCGTAGCGCCGGGCGACGCCATCGAACATCGCCGCGACTTCGCGCGGCTGCTTGTCCAACGAGGCCCGGTTCGATTGCGTTTTCGGCACGGGAAGACCCTAACTCGCGGTCTGTTACGAACCGAGCGCGGCGCGTGGATACCTCCGTCACGCTTCGGCCGGGTTCATGCCGTATGCGGCAACCGAATCCGCGCGCCGGTCACTTCCGTGTAGTGGCCCATCAACTCGGTGCAGATGGCGGGCCAAGTCCGCGACAGCACCGACTTCCGCGCCGCCCCGGCGAACCGGGTCCGCAGCTCCGGATCGTGCAGCGCCCCGACAGCGCTGGGCAGCAACTCGCCGAACCGGTCCACCGGAAGCAGATAGCCGTTGCGGCAGTGGGCGATCAGGTCGCGGGGACCGCCCGCGTCGGGACCGATCACCGGGACACCGGAGGCCAGCGCCTCCTGCACGCCCTGGCAGAACGTCTCGTGTTCGCCCGCGTGCACCATGACGTCCAGACTGGCGTACGCCCGCGCCAGCTCGCCGCCGCCGAGTTCGCCGGTGAACACCGCGGTCGGCATCAGCCGGGCCAGCCGCTGACGCTCCGGCCCGTCGCCGACGATCACCAGCTGGATGTCCGGGTCGGCGGCCAGCACCGCGAGCCGCTCGACGTGCTTCTCCGGCGCGAGTCGCCCCACGAAGCCCACCAGCAGGCGGTCCCGGCCCGCGAGCCAGGCGTCCCGTAGTTCGGCGGAGCGGGCGCTCGGCGTGAACCGCGCGATGTCGACGCCGCGCCCCCACCGGTGCACGCGCGGGATGCCGTGCCTGGCCAGGTCCTCGGCGGCGGCCCGGGACGGGGCGAGCGTGCGGGTGGCGCCCTCGTGGATGCGCCGGGTCCAGCCCCAGGCGGCACGGCTCGCCAGCCCGAGCCCGTAACTCTTGGCGAAGCCGGCCACGTCGGTCTGATACACCGCGACAGTGGGCAGATCCAGCCGCAATGCCGCGCCGAGGCCGCCGGCGCCGAGCAGGAACGGAGAGGCCAGGTGAACCACCTCGGCGTCGAAGTCCTCGATGGCCGAGACGATGCCCGGCTGGGGCAGCCCGACCGGCAGCGAACTGACCTTCGGGACCATGACCGCGGGTACCCGGTGGACCGGGAAACGCTCGTAGTGGCGCGGTGCGGCGGGCTGTCCGCGGGGGGTGTCCGGCGCGATGATCAGCGCTTCGTGCCCGTTCCGGTCCAGGTGGTCGAGCACCCGCAGCACCGAGTTGACGACACCGTTCATGTTCGGCAGGAACGACTCCGCGACGATCGCTACACGCACGCTCCCAGCGTGACCGCTACACCGCGCCACGCCGCCACGCCGAAGTGAAGCGCACGGAAAGATCCGGCGAACTATCGGAACCCCGACCGCTTTCCCGGTGACGCGGATCTCAGGCCTGCGGGGCGGGCCTGACCACCGGCGCGGGACCGCGCCTACCCGCGCGGAAAAGCAACCACAGCGCGGGCAGCGCGAGCAGCCACACCACGACGATCACCGACAACGCGGGCGGAACGGCGACGCGCACGTCACGGCCCTCCACCCGCACCAGGTCCGGGTCGCTGCGGCGGTACTCCACACGAATCCGCTCGCCCGCGGTCAAGTTGGTCGGATAGAGCACGCCGACCTTCGGATTGTGTGTCTCGCCGTCCGGTGTGACGTACATGACCGCCGAGCGCAGCCGTCCCGCCGAGAGCACCTCGGCCGTGGTGCTGCCCTTGTCCGAGCTGATCAGATAATCGTTGCGCCACGCGGCCAGCACCAGCAGCCCGACGAGCACGCTCACCGCCGTCGCGGCGATCAACACGCCGATCCTGGCCCGTCGCAGGCGGATCGGCCGCCTGGTGAACTGGCTGGTTTCCGACACCGCCACAGGCTACCGATCGGCTCGGCTACGGTGGCGGCCATGTCCCGAAAATTCAGCTTCACCGTGCCGTACACAGTCCCGGTCGAAGATCTCCACCGGGCACTCATCACCGACGACGTCTGGCGGTCCCGCTTCGCCGAGGCGGAGACGGCGACAGTCGACCTGTCGCATCCCGACGGCGCGGGCACCATTCGCATCCATATGACCGAGAAGGCTCCCGAGGACAAGGTGCCAGCGCTGGTCCGCAAGGTGCTCAGGAGCGAACTCACCTTCTCCCGCACCGACAACTGGCAGCCGCTGGTCGGCGAGGTCGCCAAAGGCACCTTCGAGGTCTCCACCGGCGGCATCAACACCGCGATGTCGGGGTCCTACGAGATCCGTTCCACCGCGGAAGGTTCCGAGATCGAGGTCGTCGGCACCGTGCGGGTGAAGGTTCTCGTGGTCGGCGGCGCGATCGAGCCACTCGCCGAGCAGTTGCTCCACCGAGTGCTGAAGGGCGAGCGCAAAAGCATCGAGGACTGGCTGTCCGCCGAGTCGACCGCGTGAGCGCGCGCGTTGCCCCAGCGCGCCGGGGCAACGCCGTCGCGGCCTAGGCGAAGTCCTGCGGCGAGAACTCCTTCGGCTCCACCAGGACCAGCCAGTTTCCCGAATTGTCCCGGATGATCGCCTCGGTCCCGTAGGGCCGTTCGGCGGGCGGCTGCACGAACTCCACCCCTTTGGCGGTGAGTTCCTCGAAGGTCTTCTGGCAGTTCTCGGTCCGCAGGCCGAGCGAGCCGTGCGTGCCGTTGGCCAGCGCCCGCCGGACGGCGTCGGCGTAGTTCTCGTCCAGCGGCGGGCCGGGAAGCATCAGCGTGATCTCCAGCTCGGGGTGCGCGGGATGCGCGACGGTGACCCAGCGGAAACCGTTGTCGCCCATCGTGACATCGCTGGTCTCGACGAAGCCGAGCTTGTCGACGTACCACTCTTTCGCGGCGGTTTGGTCCGTCACGTACACCGTCACCAGGGAAACGTTCGTAATCGTCGTCATGCGGTCCACGCTATGGCGGGCGCGGGGCCACCGGCTTCTCCGAAATTGCGCCGTTCGGTCAGCCTGGCGGCTTGCGGTCGGAGAGCCCGTGCATGAAAACGAAACAGCCGGGGATACGCGGAGCGCCGTCGGCGAACTTCGCCTGGTATTCCGACGGCGTGACCCCGACCAACTGCCGGAACTTGCTGCTGAACGAGCCGAGGCTGCTGTAGCCGACCAGCATGCACACCTCGGTGACCGTCAGATTGGTCGAGCGCAGCAGGTCCTGAGCGCGTTCGATGCGCCGCTCGGCCAGGTACACGGCGGGGGTGCGGCCGTAGACCGCGGCGAACGCGCGCAGGAAGTGGTATTTCGACACCCCGGCGGCCGCCGCCAGTTCCTCCAGATGCAGCGGGTCGGCGTAATGGCGGTCCGCGAGGTCCCTGGCCCGGCGCAGATGCGGGAGCAGATACAGCGCGGGCAAGCCGCGCGCTCGTTGTCCGCCCATCGCGCCGCCCTCGTCCCTAAGCGAACGGCGGACGCTCGTCGAAGCGCAGCGATGCCCGGCCCGCCATCCGCCACGCCCGCGCGGTCAGGTCGACGTCCTCGTCGGTCACCAGATTGCCCATCACCCGGACCGCGGTGCGCTGCAAGTACTTCGACCGCATCACCGGAGGACCGCCCAGCGGCACCATGCGCGGGTGCGTGGCCAGGCCCGCGATCCGCCGGGCGACCGAGAACGTGCGTCCGTAGCGGGCGCGCAGGGTCTGCGGCCAGATCGCGGTGAAGTCGGGCTCGTCCAGCAGGCCGGCCAGCATGTGGCCGCCCTCCAAGCCGTAATCGATGCCTTCGCCGTTCAGCGGGTTCACACACCCCGCCGCGTCGCCGATCAGCACCCAGTTGCGCCCCGCGACGTTCGAGACCGCCCCGCCCATCGGCAGCAGGGCCGAGGCGACCGCGCGCAGCGAGCCCTCGAATTGCCATTCCTCGGTGCGCAGCGCGGTGTAGTGCGCCAAGAGCGGCTTCAACGCGATGTGCGAGGGGCGACGTTCCGTGGCCAGCGACCCCACACCGATGTTCACCTCGCCATTGCCGAGCGGGAACACCCAGCCGTAGCCGGGAACCAGTTCGCCGGAGGCGTCGCGCAACTCCAGATGCGAGGTGATCCACTGGTCGTCGCTGCGGCCGGACTTGATGTAGGCCCGCGCGGCGGTGCCGTAGGCGTACTGCCGATGCCAGACGCGGCCGAGCAGCCGCCCGATCGGCGAACGCACCCCGTCGGCGACCACCAGCGTCCGGCAGGCGATGGTGCGCGCGCCGCCCGCCGTACGCACCGTCACACCCGTGACCCGGTCACCCTCCCGGGTGACATCCATTACCTTCGTCCCGTCCACCATGCGCGCGCCCGACTTCACCGCCGTCTCGCGCAACTTGTCGTCGAGTTCGGTTCGGGGAACCGCGCTTCCGTACGTGGGGAAGGAACCGCCCGGCCAGTTCAGCAGCGCTTCGCGGCCGAAGCCGGTCATCCGGAGGCCGTGGTTGACGACGTGCGCGCGCACCCACTCGCCGAGCCCCAGCTGCTCCAATTCGGCGGTCGCACGCGGGGTGAGCCCGTCACCGCAGGTCTTGTCCCTGGGAAAAACGGCGGAATCGATGAGCACTACGTCGCGTCCGGCCCGCGCCGCCCAGGCCGCCGACGCCGATCCGGCCGGGCCCGCGCCGACGACCAGCACCTCGGCCCGGCTGGGCAACGCGTCCTCGTCGGGCGCGGGACTCGCTTCCGGTGAACCCATGCGGTCCATACTCGCAGGGCCGTCTCGCCGATGTCGACGGCGGTCGCGCTCGCGTCGTGGACGGTCACCATCGAGGCGGTGCGGCAGTGGACGATCCGCCACAGAGTGACGGTGTTCATGGGCCATCCGGCGGGGACACGCTAGGTTCTCTACCGTGGGGTCGGACGCATCGCTGGGAGAAGGAATGAGCACATCGGCCATGAGCGAGCGCAGCGAGCGAATCATGGACACGGCGCACGGCGGGCACAGCGAAGCCGGGAGCGACGCGGGCACGGTCGTGGCCGGGGTCGATCTCGGTGACGTCGGGCTGGCCGACACCGTGCGCAACGGCTTGGCGGACGTGGAGAGACTCCTCGTCGACGAGCTGTCCGACGGCGCGGAATTCCTCCAGGAGGCGGCGCTGCACCTGGCCAAGGCCGGCGGCAAGCGATTCCGTCCGCTCTTCACCATCCTCACCGGACAGCTCGGCCCGCGCCCCGCCGATCCCGCTCTGGTCACCGCGGGCACCGTCGTCGAACTCGTGCACCTGGCGACGCTGTACCACGACGACGTGATGGACGAGGCCCCGATGCGCCGCGGCGCGCCGAGCGTCAACTCGCGGTGGGGGAACAACATCGCGATCCTCGCGGGCGACTACTTGTTCGCGCACGCGTCCCGGCTCACCTCCACCCTCGGTCCCGACGCGGTGCGCATCATCGCCGAGACCTTCGCCGAACTCGTCACCGGTCAGATGCGCGAGACCATGGGCGCCCGCGAATCCCAGGACCCCGTCGAGCACTATCTGCGCGTGGTGTGGGAGAAGACCGGTTCGCTCATCGCCGCCGCAGGCCGCTTCGGCGGCACCTTCTCGGGTGCGGATGCCGAGCACGTCGAGCGACTGGCCCGGCTCGGCGACGCGGTCGGCACCGCCTTCCAGATCTCCGACGACATCATCGACATCTCCTCCGCCTCCGAGCAGTCCGGCAAGACCCCTGGCACCGACCTGCGTGAAGGTGTGCACACGCTGCCGGTGCTGTACGCGCTGCGCGAGGAGGGCGTCGACGGCGACCGGCTGCGCAAGCTACTCGCGCGTCCGCTGGAGACCGACGACGAGGTGAAAGAGGCGCTCGACCTGCTCGCCGACTCCCGCGGCATGGCGCTGGCCAAGGAGAAGCTCCAGGGCTACGCCGACCTCGCCTACGCCGAGCTGTCCGCCCTGCCCGGCGGCCCCGCGAACGACGCGCTCGAGCGGCTGGTCCGCTACACCATCGAACGCGTGGGTTGAGTGGTCCGCCGCTCATGAGCCGGGGCGCATGTCGGCGAGGATTGATTTCCGCCGGCTGATTTCGGCTGGGCGCGGATTCATCGGAACTTTGCCTGGAGCTTCTATCGTTTATCTGCTGTAAGGCGACTCGGTGAACGGGGGAGCGGCAAGGGAGACGTATGCACGGGCACGGGTTTGCGAACGGGCTGAAGACGTTCGGGCTGATGGTGGGCCTGTCGGCCCTGATCGTGTTCATCGGCGCGCTGTTCCGCAACCCGACGATCCTCGTCGTCGCGATCCTGCTCGCGGTGGGCATGAACGCCTACGCGTACTTCAACAGCGACAAGATCGCGTTGCGGGCCATGCACGCGCAGCCGGTCAGCGAGCTGGAGGCGCCGGTCATGTACCGGATCGTGCGCGAGCTGGCCACCATCGCGCGCCAGCCGATGCCACGGCTGTACATCAGCCCCACGAACGCGCCCAACGCCTTCGCCACCGGACGCAATCCGCGCCATGCCGCGGTGTGCTGCACCAGCGGCATCCTGCAACTTCTCGACGAGCGGGAATTGCGGGCCGTGCTCGGCCACGAACTGTCGCACGTCTACAACCGCGACATCCTCATCTCCTCGATCGCGGGTGCGCTCGCCGCCGTCATCTCCGGCCTGGCCAACCTGGCCGTCTACGCGTCCATGTTCGGCGGCAACCGCAACGGCGAGGGGCCGAACGTGCTGGCCGTGCTGCTGGTGTCGTTGCTCGGCCCGATCGCGGCCACGCTGATCAAGCTGGCCGTCTCCCGCTCGCGCGAATTCCAGGCCGACCAATCCGGCGCCGAACTGACCGGCGACCCGCTGGCCCTCGCCTCCGCACTGCGGAAGATCGAACGCGGCGTCCACACCGCCCCACTACCGCCCGAACCGAGGCTGGCGTCGCAGTCGCATCTGATGATCGCCAACCCGTTCCGTCCGGGTGAGCGGGTCGCCCGCTGGTTCACCACGCACCCGCCGATGAACGAGCGCATCGCCCGGCTGGAGGAGATGGCGGGCGGTCCCCGCCGGTACTGAGCCCGGCGGCCTCAGTCGTCCGAGGCCAGTTGGTCTTCGTAAGCGCGGAACGTATCGACGAACAACTTCCGCTGGTCCGCCGTGAGCGGCTCGAGCACCGTACGCCAGGCGCGAGCGCTGCGTCCCAGCCATTTGTGCACGGATCGCTCGTGCGCCGATGCGATGGCGACGATGGTGCGTCTGCGGTCGTCCGGGTCGGTGCCGCGTTCGAGCACACCCTGCTTGCTGAGTTCGCCGACCATGAGACTCACCGTCGTCGGCGCCACCTCCAGCCGGGCGGCCAGGTCCGTCACCGTGGTCGGGCCGTCGAACACCAGGTTGGCCAGCAACGACAGGTGCCGCGGCGCCAGCGAGAGGGATTCCAGCTCCGGGGGAACGCCCAACTTCTTGGCCCGTCCGACCACGCGCGGCATGAGCAGCAACAACGTGCGGATGCCCTCGTCCACGCCGAGTCCGGCCCGCTCCTCGGTCGACATGCAGTCCCCTCTAGCACCCTCGTGGACACGCTGAACGCGACCGACCCGGCCGCGCTGCGGACCCGGCGCTCAGCGGTAGTTGACGAACTGCAGCGCGATCCCGAAATCCTCGCCCTTCAGCAGGGCGATGACGGCCTGCAGATCGTCGCGCTTCTTGCTGCTCACGCGCAGCTCGTCGCCCTGGATCTGCGCCTTCACGCCCTTGGGGCCCTCGTCCCTGATCTTCTTGGAGATCTTCTTCGCGTGCTCGGAGTCGATGCCCTGCACCAGCGAACCGGTGATCTTGTAGACCTTGCCGGAGGAGACCGGCTCACCCGCGTCGAACGCCTTCAGCGAGATGTCGCGGCGGATCAGCTTCTCCTTGAACACCTCCAGCGCGGCCTTGACGCGCTCCTCCGCCTCCGCGGTGAGGACGATCTTGTCCTCGCCGGACCATTCGATCGACGTGCCGGTGCCGCGGAAGTCGTAGCGGGTGTTGAGCTCCTTCTCCGCCTGATGCAGGGCGTTGTCGACCTCCTGCCGGTCGACCTTGCTCACAACATCGAAAGACGAATCAGCCACGCTGCGCTCCTGTTCTGATGGTCCGACGGGTGAGTTGAACCGGACGCTTCCAGCCCCCGTCAGTTCTACCCGGAGACCCGAGGGTAGTCGCGTCGCACGGCCGATAGCCAGCCGGTTTGCATTCAGGGTGCGGGTTCGATGTATTCTGCTCAGCGCGCGAAACAATGCGCGAAAGGCAGGTTGCCCGAGCGGCCAATGGGAGCAGACTGTAAATCTGTCGGTGAAAGCCTACGTAGGTTCGAATCCTACACCTGCCACTCCGCTCACTAGGCGAGCCCTGTACGCAGAAAGCGCGTACAGGGCTCGCTTCGTAATGTCTTGTGGGGGTGCAACCCCCACGCCCGCCCGGCGGGGCTTCGCCCCCCGGGACCCCCCTTCCAGTGGTTGCGTTGGTCACACGCGTTTCGTTTGATTCTGGGATTGCCGGATTGGCGTCGGTCACGGGTGTTCGGGTGCCCGTGTGTGCCGATCGGCCGATCTCATACGCCGTGCATTTCGAGGCCGCGCACTCCGAGGTCTGCGTGAACCCGACAGCCCTGCGGGGTCGGTTTGTGCGCTCAACGCGGTCGCGAGCGGCGCCGGCGTGGGTGCGAGCCCTGGCGACGCGTGGAATTCCGTGTCCGCGCGGGCGAAAAATACGTCTCTGACCACACGGTTTGGTGGTGGGAGCTGTGAGTGTGTAACCTCGTTCAAGACTTCACCGCGCTGAGGTCGGGTGTTTGGGGCTCGGTGCGGAAGTAGTCATGCCCCCTTAGCTCAGTCGGCAGAGCGTTTCCATGGTAAGGAAAAGGTCAACGGTTCGATTCCGTTAGGGGGCTCGCCGGATTGCCGGTGGTGACCGACTCGGCATCGCTCCCGATAGTGCGGGCTCGGCACCATGGCAATGCGACGCCGTGGCGGTGTAGCTCAGTCGGTAGAGCAAACGACTCATAATCGTTGTGTCGCCGGTTCAAGTCCGGCCATCGCTACCACAACCGATCAAGCCCATCAGGTACCGGAAAGAAGGCATATCGTGGCCGCGAAGTCCACCGATGTCCGGCCAAAGATCACCTTGGCCTGCGAGCAGTGCAAGCACCGCAACTACATCACCAAGAAGAACCGGCGCAACGATCCGGACCGCCTGGAGCTGAAGAAGTTCTGCCCGAACTGCGGCACGCACCGGGCGCACCGCGAATCCCGCTAGTCATCCACGCGTGAACTACCGCGTGGTGTAGCGCCGGGAGTCGCTCCCGGTATCTCGGGCCGTGGCACCGCGAGGGCCGGACAATTGTCCGGCCCTGACGCATTTCACGGTGTGGGTGCGGTGGTGAGCGCTCCACAGACTCCGGGTGACGGGGTCAGATAGGTACAGTCCTCCCGTGACAATCAACACCGGTACAGACGAAGCGGTCCAGACGAGCGAGGCGCTCGACCCCGCGGCGAACGCCGCGGCGATGGTCGGTCACCACTACCGCGTCGACGACTACTACGAGGTCGGCCGCGAGAAGGTGCGTGAATACGCCCGCGCCGTGCAGGACTACCACCCGGTGCACTGGGACGAGGACGCGGCGCAGGAGTACGGGTACGACAACCTGCTCGCGCCGGTTACCTTCATCTCCCTGGTCGGAATTCTCGCCCAGCGCAAACTGTTCGAAGAGGTCGTCACCGGCTACGACCTCAGCCAGATCATGCAGACCGACCAGATCCTCGAGTTCCATCGCCCGATCAAGGTCGGCGACCAGCTCACCTGCGATGTCCACCTGCACTCGTTCCGGCAGGCATTCGGCGGCGACATCATCGTGACCAAAAACATCGTCACCGCGCAGAACGACGAACTGGTGCTCACCACTTACACCACCCTCGTCGGCCGCAGCGGCGGCGATATCGACCCGAACCTCAACGCCGCCGTCCGGAACGTGCTCATGCACGGCATCGGCGAGGACGCGCCGGGGCATCGTCCGCGCTCGCTCGCGGTGACCCAGGCGCCGGCGCCGGTCGTGCCGCCCGTGGACGGTGTGCGCACCAAGCACGCCATCGGGTTCGAGGACGTCTCGGTGGGTGACGAGCTGCCCGCCCGCGTCGTCCGGCTCACCCGCGGCGATCTGGTGAACTACGCGGGCGTCTCCGGTGACGCCAACCCGATCCACTGGAGCGACGAGGTCGTGAAGCTGGTCGGCCTGGAGAACGTGGTCGCGCACGGCATGCTGACCATGGGCCTCGGTGGCGGTTTCGTCACCTCGTGGCTGGGCGACCCGGGCGCGATCAAGGAGTACAACGTCCGCTTCACCAGCCCGGTCTACGTCGGGTCCGACGAGGCCGCCGAAGTCGAGTACACCGGTAAGGTGAAGTCGGTCGATCCGGAGACAAAGACCGCGGTCGTGGCCATCGTCGCGAAGGCGGCGGGGAAGAAGATCTTCGGCCGCGCGACCGCGACGGTGCAGCTGGCCTGACCAGGGACAGCGACCCGGATTGGCTAATGGCGCGGACGGTAACGTACACTCAGGTTTCTGGGGTCGCCAGCCGCTGCGCGCTGCTCTGAGGGGCTGGTTCCAGGCGATCCGCGAGGATTCGCCGACGGGGCCGGCAACTGCCGGAGCGGCGCGCGTGTTGTGTGACACCAGGGCACAACTGAATATCGAACAGTGGTTGGACAGTAAACATCGTCCGACCAAAGGGGCGTAGCTCAACTGGCAGAGCAGCGGTCTCCAAAACCGCAGGTTGCAGGTTCAAGTCCTGTCGCCCCTGCCCTGGATGCCAGCGACGAGAGAGGATCGACGTGAGCGAGCGTAGCGAGCGAGCCATTGGCACAGCGCGCATCGCGCACGACGGCACCGAGCTCAGCGAGGAGAAGGCGTGAGCGACGAGCGGGACACTCGCCGCGGCGCACATGCCGCCGACGAAGGCGACGACACCGCCGCAGCGACACGGCCGAGCGGAAAGCGGTCCGCGCGGCGGACCCGTGCCGGGTCTTCGGAGGTCGACACGGGCGCTATCGCCACGCTCGACCGTCCGTCGCGGAAGGCAACCAAGGCGACCGATCGGGCCGAACGCAAGAAGTCGGGTAATCCGTTCAAGCGTTTGCTCAAGTTCCTGCGTGAGGTCATCGCGGAACTGCGCAAGGTGATCTGGCCCAACCGGAAGCAGATGGTCACCTATACGAGCGTTGTTCTGGTGTTCGTGATTTTCATGGTCGCGTTCATCAGCGGGTTGGATCTGGCGTTCATCAAGGGTGTCAACTGGCTGTTCGGCTAGCTGAACGACGCCGACGCCGGTAGCCGATCCCGGGCGGAGACGGGTGGAGTGATTTCGCCGCGCGCCCGGCCCGGCACGCAGAGGATGTACGTGACGACACAGGAAGCGAGTGCCCCAGTGAGCACCCCGGAGAACGACACACACGACAAGTTCCCGGCCGACGACACGGTGGCCGAGTCCACCGACTCCGTCGAGGAGTTCGCGACCGACGAGCCCGCGGTCGAGGAATCGGAGCCCGCTGAGTCCGCCCCTGCCGCCGCCGTCGATGCCGAGCCCGCCGACCCGGTCGCCGAGATGAAGGCGGCGCTGCGGCGCGCTCCCGGCGAGTGGTACGTCATCCACTCCTACGCCGGTTACGAGAACAAGGTGAAGGCCAACCTCGAGACCCGCGTGCAGAACCTGGACCTGGAGGACTACATCTTCCAGGTGGAGGTGCCCACCGAAGAGGTCACCGAGATCAAGAACGGGCAGCGCAAGCACGTCAACCGCAAGGTGCTGCCCGGTTACATCCTGGTCCGCATGGAGCTGAACGACGAGTCGTGGGGCGCGGTGCGCAACACCCCCGGCGTCACGGGTTTCGTCGGCGCCACTTCGCGCCCGTCGCCGCTGTCCATCGATGACGTGGTGAAGTTCCTCGTTCCGGCCGCACAGCAGCAGAAGAAGCCCGCCGCGGCAGCCGCTGCGGCGACTCCCGAGACCGCGGGCGGCGAGATCGCGCCGAAGCCGGTCATCGAGGTCGACTTCGAGGTCGGCGAGTCGGTGACCGTCATGGATGGCCCGTTCGCGACGCTGCCCGCCAGCATCTCCGAGGTGAACGCCGAGCAGCAGAAGCTGAAGGTGCTCGTGTCGATCTTCGGCCGCGAGACCCCGGTCGAGCTGGCGTTCACCCAGGTCGCGAAGATCTAGACCAGCTCTGTCGGCGGCCGGGTGAATCCGGCCCGGGCGAGGATCGCAACACCAGACTTGCAAAGAGCAAGGGACACCAACACCTAGGAAAGAAAGATGCCCCCCAAGAAGAAGAAGCTCGCCGGGATCATCAAGCTTCAGATCCAGGCCGGCCAGGCGAACCCGGCCCCTCCGGTCGGCCCCGCGCTCGGTCAGCACGGCGTCAACATCATGGAGTTCTGCAAGGCGTACAACGCCGCGACCGAGTCGCAGCGTGGCAACGTCATCCCGGTCGAGATCTCGGTGTACGAGGACCGGTCGTTCGACTTCAAGCTGAAGACCCCGCCCGCCGCCAAGCTGCTGCTCAAGGCCGCCGGCGTGCAGAAGGGCTCGGCGGAGCCGCACCGCAACAAGGTCGCCAAGGTGACCATGGACCAGGTGCGCGAGATCGCCAAGACCAAGCAGGAAGATCTGAACGCCAACGACCTCGAGCAGGCGGCCAAGATCATCGCGGGTACCGCGCGTTCGATGGGCATCACCGTCGAGGGCTGAGCGGAACCGCTCCCCGGTGGGAGGGCCGGCCAGGCCCGATAACCACGTCTGAACTACCGATCGAACAGGACAGAGAATCATGGCAAAACGAAGCAAGGCGTACCTCGCCGCGGCCGAGAAGGTCGATCGCACCAAGCTCTACTCCCCGCTGGCCGCCGCGCGCCTGGCGAAGGAGACCGCCACCACCAAGACCGACGCGACCGTCGAGGTCGCCGTGCGTCTCGGTGTGGATCCCCGCAAGGCGGACCAGATGGTCCGCGGCACGGTCAACCTGCCGCACGGCACCGGTAAGACCGCCCGCGTCATCGTGTTCGCCGCGGGCGAGAAGGCCGCCGAGGCCGAGGCCGCGGGCGCCGATGCCGTCGGCGCCGAGGACCTGATCGAGCGGATCCAGGGCGGCTGGCTGGACTTCGACGCCGCGATCGCCACCCCGGACCAGATGGCCAAGGTCGGCCGGATCGCGCGTGTCCTCGGCCCGCGCGGCCTGATGCCGAACCCGAAGACGGGCACGGTCACCACCGATGTGACCAAGGCCGTCAACGACATCAAGGGCGGCAAGATCAACTTCCGTGTCGACAAGCAGGCCAACCTGCACTTCGTCATCGGCAAGGCGTCCTTCGACGACAGCAAGCTGGTGGAGAACTACGGCGCCGCGCTGGACGAGATCCTGCGGGCCAAGCCGTCGACCGCCAAGGGCCGCTACGTCAAGAAGGTGACGGTCTCGACGAACACCGGACCGGGCATCCCGGTGGACCCGAACCGCACCCGCAACCTCTTGGAAGAGGACGCGTAAGCAGCAGCGAGCCGCGGCAACGGCGGGAACGCATTGTGCGTTCCCGCCGTTGCGCGTTCGAGGACTAATCCGCCCGACGGCGTGGTTGGGGTGGATGTGACCGTCGTTCTGTTGATCTCCGGTAGTACTCGCGCCGCCTCCACCAATTCCGCCGCACTACGAACCGTCTCGGCGATCGCCCCGGACGGTGTCGAAACCGTCTGGTACGACGGGCTCGCGGATCTGCCCGCTTTCGCTCCGGACGACGACGGCACCGCTCATCCCGCGGTAGTCGCGCTCCGCGAACAACTTTCGCGCGCCGACGCCGTGCTGTTCTCCACGCCCGAATACGCGGGCACTTTGCCGGGCAGTTTGAAGAACCTGCTGGACTGGACGGTTGGCGCCGGTGATCTCTACGGCAAGCCGGTCGCTTGGATCACGGTCGCGCCGGAGGGTCGCGGTGACGGCGCGACCGCCACACTGCGCAGCGTGCTGGGTTACGTCGGAGCCGACATCGATCCGGATGCCTGCCGACGACTCCCTGTGCCGCGCGAGGGCGTCGGCCCGGACGGACTGGTCGCCGACCCTGAATTCCGGTCCGGCGCCACGGCCGTGTTGCGCGGTCTCGAGCGGCATGCCGCGACCGCGACTTCGTGAGAAACACCACTCGCCGACGCGGACCGCGGCATCGCATTCCAGGCGGCGCACGGGTGTGCACCGCGGAAAAGTGAGTCGCGGCACAACGATTCGACGGCCGAGTGGTGCGATCAGACGTCTGCCGGGGCCCGTTTTGGCAGATGGGAACCCATGCAGGTACATTGGAAGTCAGTTATCGACGAGTTCGATCGCTACCCAATCCGTTCTACCGAAGACCGTTGGTCGCCGATCCCGTATGGGTTCGGTCGAAGGTCCGGCGACATTGCCGGCGGCCCACGCAGGGAGAGCCGAGGCTGGGAATTGATCCGGATACGCACCGGATCGGTTTTCTGTTGCGCCCCGGAACGCTCTGCGTTCGGGGCGTTTGTTTTGTCGCCGGCCCCTGATCGGTAGTTCGCGTATACGAACCGACCAATCAGAGAGGAGGCGAAGTATGGCAAAACCCGAGAAGGTCACCGCGGTCGAGGAGATCGCGGAGCAGTTCAAGAGCTCGACGGCCACCGTCGTCACGGAATACCGTGGCCTGTCGGTCGGAAAGCTCACCGAGCTGCGGCGCGCGCTCGGCGCCGACGCCACGTACTCCGTCGCCAAGAACACCCTGGTCAAGCGTGCCGCCGCCGAGGCGGGCGTGGAAGGTCTCGACGAACTGTTCGTCGGGCCGACCGCGATCACCTTCATCACGGGTGAGCCGGTCAACGCGGCCAAGGCCCTGAAGACCTTCGCGAAGGACAACAAGGCGCTCATCATCAAGGGCGGCTACATGGACGGCGCTCCGCTGTCCGTGTCCGAGGTCGAGCGGATCGCCGACCTGGAAACCCGCGAGGTGCTGCTGGCCAAGCTGGCCGGCGCGCTCAAGGGCAACCTCACCAAGGCCGCCGGTCTGTTCAACGCTCCCGCTTCGCAGGTGGCCCGCCTGGCCGCCGCGCTGCAGGAGAAGAAGCAGGCCGAAGAAGGCGCACCGGCCGCCGAGTAAGACCCGTGCGGCACGACTCGCCCGCATAGACATCAACTACCGAAAGGAACACAACAATGGCCAACGTTGACGAACTGCTCGAGACCTTCGGCAACATGACCCTGCTCGAGCTGTCGGACTTCGTGAAGAAGTTCGAGGAGAAGTTCGAGGTCACCGCGGCTGCTCCGGTCGCCGTCGCCGCCGTCGGCGGTGCCGCCGCTCCGGCCGAGGCCGCCGAGGAGCAGGACGAGTTCGACGTCGTCCTCGAGGGTGCGGGCGACAAGAAGATCCAGGTCATCAAGGTGGTCCGCGAGATCGTCTCCGGCCTGGGCCTGAAGGAAGCCAAGGACCTGGTCGAGAGCGCCCCGAAGCCAATCCTGGAGAAGGTCGCCAAGGACGCCGCCGAGGCCGCCAAGGCGAAGCTGGAAGAGGCCGGCGCCAAGGTCTCGGTCAAGTAATTCACGACCGAACACGCCGAACGGGCGGTCCCCTTTGGGGATCGCCCGTTCGCGTTTTTGGCAATCCCGCCGCTATCGCCGATACCGAAAGGATTGCGGAGTTACTACGCAGTCAGGTTGGGGTGTGCCCGATCTGTCCCATGAGTTACAGTGACCGAACCCACACGTGACGGACCGCGATGACCGAGCGCGCGGTTCGCCGGTGGGCAGCTCGCTGAGAATTTGTGGAGGTTGGCGTGGGCGTCGAGGTCAGGACCGAGAGTGTGACCAAGTCTTTCGGTTCCCAGCGCATTTGGCAGGATGTGTCGTTGACGTTGCCTTCGGGTGAGGTCAGTGCGTTGCTGGGGCCGTCGGGTACCGGTAAGTCGGTGTTCTTGAAGTCGCTGATCGGTCTGCTGCGCCCGGAACGTGGTTCGATCTTCATCGATGGCACGGATATCACGACGTGTTCGAACAAGGAGCTGTACGAGATCCGGAAGTTGTTCGGCGTGTTGTTCCAGGACGGTGCGTTGTTCGGGTCGATGAACCTGTTCGACAACGTGGCGTTCCCGTTGCGGGAGCATACGAAGAAGAGCGAATCCGAGATCAAGAAGATCGTGATGGAGAAGCTGGAGTTGACCGGTCTGCTCGGGGCCGAGGGCAAGCTTCCCGGTGAGATCTCCGGTGGTATGCGGAAGCGTGCGGGATTGGCGCGGGCGTTGGTGTTGGATCCGCAGATCATTCTGGTCGATGAGCCGGACTCGGGTCTGGATCCGGTGCGTACCTCGTATCTGTCGCAGTTGTTGATCGATATCAACGCGCAGATCGACGCGACGATTCTGATCGTGACCCACAACATCAATCTGGCGCGGACGGTGCCGGACAACATCGGGATGTTGTTCCGTCGTCAGTTGGTGATGTTCGGTCCGCGGGAGGTGTTGTTGACCTCGGAGGAGCCGGTGGTCAAGCAGTTCCTCAACGGGCGGATGATCGGGCCGATCGGTATGTCGGAGGAGAAGGACGAGGCGCAGATGGCGCGCGAGCAGGCGTTGGTGGACGCCGGGCATCATCACGGTGGCGCGGAGGAGGTCGAGGGGATCATTCCGCAGATGCGCGCGACTCCGGGGATGCCGGTGCGTCAGGCGGTGTTGCGGCGGAAGGAGCGGGTGCGCGAGATCATGCATACGCTGCCGCATGCCGCGCAGGTCGCGATCCGTGAATCACTTGACGACAACGACGATACGCAGGTGATGGCATACAACAGCGGCGACCTGGCTAATTATCAAGGTGGCGCTTTCGACACCACCGTGCGACACAACACAACTAACGGGTAACATCTGCGATCGTGAATTCGACCCTGGCGCGATTGCGAACTCCCCTGGAGTCGGGGTTTGCCCAGGCCGGCAACATCTTTGCGCTGCTCCTGGACGTTTTGCGAAAGACTTTCCGCCGCCCCTTCGAGTGGCGGGAGTTCATCGAGCAGTCGTGGTTCATCGCGAGTGTCTCGATCCTGCCCAGCGCGCTGGTCGCGATTCCGTTCGGCGCGGTCGTGGCATTGCAGACCGGCTCGTTGATCAAGCAGCTCGGCGCGGAATCCTTCACCGGCGCGACCAGTGTGCTGGCAACCGTCCAGCAGGCGGCTCCCGTCGTGACGGCCCTGATCATCGCGGGCGCGGCCGGGTCGGCGGTGGCCGCCGATCTCGGCTCGCGGACCATCCGCGAGGAGATCGACGCGATGGAGGTGCTCGGCATCGATCCGGTGCGAAAGCTGGTGGTGCCGCGCGTACTCGGCATGATGCTGGTCGCGCTGCTGCTCAACGGACTGGTGTCGGTTGTCGGCATCGCCGGCGGGTACTTCTTCAACGTCCTGCTGCAGGGCGGCACTCCCGGCGCCTACCTGGCGTCGTTCTCCGCCCTCGCTCAGCTGCCGGACCTGTGGATCGGTGAGATCAAGGCGGCGGTATTCGGTCTGCTCGCCGGCGTCATCGCCGCGTACAAAGGGCTGCATCCCAAGGGGGGCCCGAAAGGAGTCGGTGACGCGGTGAACCAATCCGTGGTGATCACGTTCATGGTGCTGTTCTTCGTGAACCTCATCCTGACCATGGTGTACCTACAGGTCGTCCCCGCCAAGGGTGCCTGACAGATGGCCACGTCATACCGAACCCCGGTCGCCAAGTCCATGCGCCGGGTGGGTGAAGTCGCTCGTATGCCGCTCAACGTCATCGATCGCGCGGGCGAGCAGATGTCGTTCTACTCGCGGGCCATCGCGTGGATCCCGCGGACCGCGGTGCACTACCGCAAGGAAGTCATGCGGCTGCTCGCCGAGGTCACCTTCGGCACCGGCGCGCTGGCGGTGATCGGCGGCACCATCGGCGTCATCGTGTTCATGTCCGGCTCCGTCGGCGTCGTCGTCGGCCTGCAGGGCTTCAAGGCCCTCGACGCGCTCGGTAGCTCGGTGCTCACCGGCTTCCTCACCGCCTACATCAACACCCGTGAGATCGCGCCACTGGTCGCCGCGCTCGCGCTCTCGGCGACGGTCGGTTGCGGTTTCACCGCGCAGCTCGGCGCCATGCGGATCTCCGAGGAGATCGACGCGCTCGAGGTGATGGCGGTGCCCAGCGTGCCGTTCCTGGTCACCAGCCGCGTGATCGCCGGGTTCCTCGCGGTGATCCCGCTCTACATCGTCGGGTTGCTCGGCACGTTCATCGCGTCGCGGACGATCAGCATCTGGTTCAACGGGCAGTCCAGCGGGTCCTACGACCATTACTTCAGTTTGTTCCTGCCACCGGAGGACGTGCTCTATTCGTTCCTCAAGGTGCTGGTCTTCGCGTTCGTGATCATCATGGTGCACTGCTACTACGGGTTCCACGCCACCGGCGGCCCCGCGGGCGTCGGCGTCGCGGTCGGCCGCGCGGTCCGCGCCGCGATCGTCCTGGTGAACGTGCTCGACTTCTTCCTCAGCCTCGCGATCTGGGGCACCACCACCACGGTGCGGGTGGCCGGATGAGCCGCACTCAAACCTGGCGCTCCACCGCGAAGCTACGTACTCGGGCGCTGGGGATCGCGTTCTTCGTCGTGGTCGCGTTGTTCCTGTGGACCACCATCGCGATCTACAACAAGCAATTCGTGAAGACGGTGGACGTCGATCTGATCACCGACAGCGTGGGCAACGCGCTGACTCGCAACGCGGACGTGAAGGTACGTGGCATCACGGTCGGCGAGGTGCGCTCGAGCAGTTCCGAAGGCGGCGAGGTGACCTTGCACCTGGCCATCAATCCGGACAAGGCGCAGCAGATTCCCGTCAACGCGACCGCGCGCCTGCTGCCGAAGACGCTGTTCGGCGAGCGCTACGTGGACCTGGTGATCCCGGAGCAGCCGAGCCCCCAGCATCTGACCGACGGCGTCACACTGCACCAGGACGTCAGCGGCAACGCCATCGAGTTGAGCAAATTGCTCGACGATGTGCTGCCCTTGCTCCAGGCCATCCCGCCGCAGGATCTCGCGGCCACGTTGGGCGCGCTGTCCCAGGCGCTGTCCGGGCAGGGCACCGCGCTCGGCCAGACCTTGGACAAGCTCGACGACATCTTCCGCCAGGTCAACGTGGTGCTTCCGGACCTGCGGGCCGACCTGCGCAGTTTCGCCGAGGTGGCGGCCACCTACTCCGACGCGGCGCCGCAGCTGATCCAGGCCCTGGACAACCTGCGCACTACCAACGCCACGATCGTGCAGCGGCGCACCGACATCGACGCCCTGTACGCGACGCTGACGCCGACCTCGGCCACCACCACCGAGTTCCTGCTCGCCAACCGCGACAACATCGTCGACGTGGCGGCCGACTCCCGTCCCGCGCTGGAGCAGCTGGCCTACTACTCGCCGAACTACGCGTGCGCGCTGGCGAACTTCGCGCAGCTGAAGCCGCGCATCGACCGGATCTTCGGCAAGGGCACCGACAACCCGGGTTCCCGAGTGACCATCGAGCTGACCAACACCCGCGGCAAATACCTGCCCAACCAGGACGAACCGCGCTGGCTGGACACCAGGGGGCCGTGGTGCATCCCCGAGATGCCGGTGGGCGTCGATCCCGGCCAGTACACCGGCGGCCCGAACAACGACGGCTCCTACGCCGTCCCGAGTCGTAACCCGGGTGACCAGCAGACCGGTCATCTGGAGCCGCCGCAGTTCGGCGTCCACCCGGCGAGCAAGATGCCGACGATCGCCGGTTCCCCCATGGAGCAGCAGTCGCTCGGCGCGATCTACGGCGCGGCCAACGGTGTCGCCCCGGATCAGGTGCCTGGCTGGGTGACCAGGGTCGGCGCGCCCGCGTTCCGTGGAAGCGAGGTGAGCGTGCGATGAAGCAGCAACTGCGCGGCCTGGGCGGGCCGTTGACCAAGCTGGTCATCTTCGTCGTGGTGACCTTGTTCGTGACCACCGTGCTCGCGTTGTCGATCGCCAACTACAGCGGCGGCGGCACGCATTTCAAGGCCAGGTTCACCGACGTCACCTCGCTCAATCCCGGTGACGAGGTCCGCATCGCGGGCGTGCGGGTCGGCAAGGTCACCGCTGTCTCGATCGTCGACAAACGCCTGGCCGAGGTGAAATTCGACCTCACCGACCGGGACTGGCTGCCCGCGTCGACCACCGCGACGATCAAGTACCGCAACCTGGTCGGCCAGCGCTACATCGCGCTGGAGCAGGGGACCGGGGAGCAGGGACGGAAGCTGAACAAGGGCAGCACCATCCCGCTGGAGCACACCAGGCCCGCGCTGAACCTGACCACGCTGTTCAACGGCTTCCGGCCGCTGTTCCGTACGCTGACCGCCGACGACGTGAACAAGCTCTCCTTCGAGATCATCCAGGTCTTCCAGGGTGAGCAGGGCACGATCCACGATCTCGTCGCGACCACGGCGAACCTGACCAACAAGATCGCCGACAAGGACGCCGTGATCGGTGAGCTGACCCGCAATTTGACCGCCGTGCTGGACACCGTCAATCAGCGTGACGACCAGTTCGATCAGTTGATCGTGAACACCGAAGCGTTGATCAGCGGCCTCAACGCCAATCGCGACACGATCGGCCGTTCGGTGACCTCGCTGGCCAACCTGACTTCGGCGACCTCCGACCTGCTCGTCCCGGTGCGTCCGACCCTGCAAGGGTCGATCGCGGGTCTGAGCCAGTTGACCGGCACGCTCGACGAGCGCCAGGACGAGGTGAACGAAGCGCTGACCAACCTGCCGCTCAAGATGGAGAAGCTCGGGCGCGCCGCGAGTTACGGCTCCTGGTTCCAGTTCTATCTGTGCGGCATCGACATCGTCGTCGGGCCGGGCGCCGTCGACGCGCCGCAGCTCAACCTGCCAGCAGGACTGCCGACGATCAACCAGCCGCTGTACACCAACGCCGCGCCGCGCTGCCACGGGAAGGCTCGCTGATGGATGATCGCATTCTGCTCGGCAAGCGCAGCCCGGCGTTCCTGGGCGCGCTCGGCCTCGCCGTGGTGCTGTTGGTGACGGTGTCGGCGTTCTTCCTGGATCAGCTGCCGATCATCGGCGCGGGGACCAAGTACACCGCGGAATTCCGTGAGGCGGCGGGCCTGAAGAAGGGCAACGAGGTCCGGGTGGCCGGCGTCAAGGTCGGGTCGGTGTCCGACGTCCGGCTCGACGGTGACCGGGTGCTCGTGGACTTCCGCACCAAGGACACCTGGATCGGCAACGACACCACCGCGTCCATTCAGATCAAGACGCTGCTCGGCCAGAAGTACCTCGCACTCGATCCGCGAGGCTCGAAGCCGGCCGATCCCAGTTCACGGATCCCGCTCTCGCGCACGGTCTCCCCGTACGACGTGGTGGACGCGTTCACCGACGCCGCGCGCACCATCGATCAGATCGACACCACCCAGCTGGCCAAGAGCATGCAGGTGCTGTCGGACGCCTTCGAGACGACGCCGCCGGAGATCCGCGGCTCCATCGACGGCGTCGCCCGGCTGTCGGAGACGCTGGCCAAGCGCGATCAGGAGTTGAAGAAGCTGTTCGCCGCCACCAGGCAGACCACGCAGATACTCGCCGACCGCAACGCCCAGTTCGAGCGGCTGCTCGCCAACGGCGGCCAGTTGCTCGCCGAACTGAACGTCCGCCAGCAGTCCATCAGGCAGTTGCTGTCGGGCGCCAAGACGGTCTCCGCGGAGCTGAGCGCGCTCGTGCACGACAACGAGGAGCAGATCGGGCCCGCGCTGAAGAATCTGCGCGCCGCCATCGACCTGCTCAACGACAACCAGCAGAACGTCTCGAAGACGTTGGAACTCGCGGCGCCGTTCTACAGCCTCTACGCCAGTGTGCTCGGCACCGGGCGCTGGTTCGACGCGGTGATCGTCAACGTGGTGCCGCCCGCACTGCCCGAAATCCCCGGCTACCGTCAGCCGATCCGCACCTTGGGAGGTAACTGACGTGGCGGACAACTGGCGTAGCGATCCGGTCGGCGCGGTGCGCGGCTCCAGCCGTGGCGCAAAGGTCGGCATCGCGCTGGTCGTCGTGCTGGCCGTGCTGGTGGCGGTGGTGCTGTGGTGGCTGTTCGACCGGCTGACCACGACCAAGATCACCGCCTACTTCGATCGCTCGGTCGGCATCTACGAGGGCTCGGACGTGCGCGTTCTCGGCGTGCCGGTCGGCTCGGTCGCTTCGGTGGAGCCGCAGGGCGATCAGGTCAAGATCGTGATGAGCGTGGATCGCAAGTACGACGTGCCCGCGGACGCGCGAGCCGCGCAGATCACGCCGTCCATCGTGTCGGATCGCTACATCCAGCTCACCCCGGCCTACACCGGCGGCCCGAAGATGGCGCGGAACGCGACCATTCCGCGCGAGCGCACGGCCACGCCGGTGGAAGTCGACCAGCTGTACAAGAGCATCACCGAACTCTCCGACGCGCTGGGGCCCAACGGCGCCAACGCCGAGGGAGCGGTGAACGAGCTGGTGCGCACCGGCGCGGCGAACCTGTCGGGCAATGGCGAGGCGCTGGCCAACAGCCTCACCCAGCTGTCCAGGGCGGCGCGATACCTGTCGGACGCCCGCGGCGACATCTTCGACACGGTCAAGAACCTGCAGGCCTTCATCACCATGCTGGCCCAGAACGACCAGCAGGTCCGGCAGTTCAACACCCAGCTGGCCGACCTGTCGTCCTTTCTCGCCGACGAGCGGCAGAATCTCGGCGCGGCACTGAATCTGCTGTCGATCGCGCTGGGTGACGTCGCCCGCTTCATCGACGACAACCGGGACCTGATCGCGAGCAACGCCGACAAACTGACCCAGCTCACCAAGACGCTGTCGGATCAGCGCAACGACGTGGCCGCCCTGCTGCCGGTCCTGCCGCTGGCGTTGAGCAACCTGATCAACGTGCACAACGCCGAATCGGGCACCCTCGACATGCGCGCGAACTTCCCCGAACTGCAGGACCCGTTCGGCGTGGTGTGCAAGATGCTCGACCTGTCCAAGCTGATGCCAGGCGATCCCAAGTTCGAGGCGCTCGGCAGGCAGATGCGGCCGATCCTCGACCACTGCAAGGAGATCACCGACCAGATCACCTCCGGGGTGCAGACCCCGACGCTGAACCTGCCGTTCGGCATCCTCAGCGGCGAGAACCAGCAGCGCGATCCGGTGCCGGGCACCGTGCCCGGCACGCCGTCGGACCGGCTTCCGCCGTCGCAGGGAGGGGCGCGATGAGCACTCGAATCCGTTCGCTCGTACGCGGTTTCGGCGCGGCGCTGGCGCTCGGCCTGACCGGCGCGCTGATCACATCGTGCGCCTCCGACGGCATCTACAGCGTGCCCCTGCCCGGCGGCGCCGACGTGGGCGAGCATCCGATGCACATCGACATCCAGTTCGACGATGTCCTCGACCTCGTGCCGCAGTCGGCGGTCAAGGTCGAGGGCGTGCCGGTCGGCCGGGTCGAGAAGATCAGCATCGGCAAGGACCAGTGGACCGCCACGGTGCGCACGGTGGTCAACTCGTCGGTGAACCTGCCCGCGAACGCGCGGGCCGAGGTCCGGCAATCGAACCTGCTCGGCGAGAAGTTCATCGAGCTCTCCAAACCCGCCGCCGAGCCGGAGTCCACCCGGCTGGGCGACGGCTCGGTCATCCCGGTCGACCGCACCCGGCACGCCACCGAGGTGGAGCAAGTGCTCGGCGCGCTGTCACTGCTGCTCAACGGCGGTGGCGTCGCGCAGTTGCAGCCGATCGTCACCGAGTTGAACAAGACCCTCGGCGGCCGCGAGGACCGGGTGCGCTCGTTGATCGAGCAGGCGAACACGCTGATCTACGGCCTGAACCAGCAGGTGGACGACATCACCCGGGCGCTGGACGGTCTCGACGTGCTCAGCAGCCGGGTGAGCAAGCAGACCGATCAGATCGGCAAGATCCTCGACGAGCTGCCCAAGGGCATCAAGATCCTGGAAGAGCAGCGCCCGCAACTGGTCGCCCTGCTCGCGCAGCTGGACCGGCTCGGCGAGGCAGGCTTCGACGTGCTGAACACCGCGAAGGACGACCTGATCCGCGACCTGACCTCGCTGCGGCCCACGCTGCAGGAACTGGGCCGGTCGGCGCCGGATCTGGTCACCGCGGTTCCCTTGATCCCGACCTACCCGTTCCCCGATTCGGCGCTGGAGAGCACCTTCGGCGGCAGTGTGAACACGTGGTTGTCGGTCGACCAGCAGATCGGCGTCACGCTCAGCAACCTGGGTGTGGGCAAACCCGATCCGGTGTACATCCCGCCGGTCGGTCCGCCGGTGCCGGTGAACCCGACCAACCCGTACTACAACGGCAACGGTCCGCGTCCGGGCTGGCCTACGGTGTCGATCCTGCCGCTGCCGCCGCTGATGGCGCAGCCGCCCGCGCCCGGCGTGCCCGGTCCGGTCGGGGCGATTCTCGAGCAACTCGGCGTAGGGAGTGGTCCGCGATGACACGTCTGGTGCGGTGGCAGCTCATCGCGTTCGTGGTCATCGCGGTGCTCGGCGTCGTGTACGTCGGCGGCAAGTACATCCGGCTCGACCACATGTTCGGGCTCAACCAGTACACGGTGAAGCTGCGCGCGGCGCAGACCGGCGGCATCTACAAAGGCGCCGAGGTGACCTACCGCGGCGTCCCGGTCGGCCGGGTCGGCGAGCTGGAACTCACCGGTGAGGGCGTGGTGATGAACCTCGTCATCGACTCGAGCGCACCGAAGATCCCGGCGTCGGCGAAAGCCGTGGTGGCCAACCGGTCCGCGATCGGTGAGCAGTACGTGGATCTGCAGCCCGATTCGGACGCCGGCCCGTTCCTGCGGGACAACTCGGTGATCACCTCGGCGACCCTGCCGGTGTCGGTCGAGCAACTGGTGTCCAGCGTGGACACCTTCGCCAGCTCGGTGGACCTGACAGCGCTCAACACGACGGTGCGCGAACTGGGCAAGGCGTTCGACGGCAAGGGCGACGATCTGCAGGTGCTGATCGACTCGCTGAACAAATTCACCGAGACCTTCCATCAGACGCTGCCGCAGACCATCCAGCTGGTCCGCGACGGCAGGGTCGCCCTCGGCACGCAGGCCGAGCAGTCCGCGCAAATCCGCGAATTCAGCGACGGCCTGGACAAGCTCACCGCCCAGTTGCGCTCCAGCGACCCCGACGTGCGCAGGCTCATCGGCACCGGAACCGACGCGGGCGAGCAGATCGGCGCGCTGCTCGAGCAGAGCGGCGGCTCGCTCACTCAGGATTTGTCCAATCTGCGGCTGTTGTTGCAGGCGATCTCACCGAAGTTCTACGCGATCAAGCCGTTGCTGCAGATGCTCCCGCAGCTGTCGATCGGCGGTTCCTCGACCGCGCCCGGCGACGGGACCAGTCACTTCGGCCTGGTGCTCGAGACCAACAATCCGCCCGCCTGTACGGTGGGCTACGAGGGCACGCATCGGATTCTCGAACAGATGAAGGCGCAGAACCCGAACTTCGACGACACGCGCGACGAGTTCCCGTTCAACAAGGACGCCAAATGTCTTGTGCCGTTCGGTAATCCGACCGCCGTCCGGGGTGGCGAACGAGCCGATCTCGCCGATCCGGCCATCGTCCAGCCCTGGGACTCCAACCCCAAAACCGATCCGGAAAAGCTGAACCTGACTCCGGTGGCCGTGCAGTTGTCGACCCTGCTGGGGGTCACGCCGAAGCGGTGACCAGGAGCAATGACGTTAGGGTGTCTCGCGTGAGTGACTGGAGCGAGCGAACCACGGGCATGCCGTGGAGCGCGACCGAGCCGACCGACGGCGAGGCGCTGTCGTGACCGCCGATCTGACCAAGCGGTCCGATGCGGCGGCGCCGGACGCGCCGGACACCGTGACGACAGCGGCGGAAACGCCCACCGCGCAATCCGACGCCGGTGATCGGAAAGTCACCGACCGGGCAGGCGTCGAGTCCGCTCGCCTCGGTGGTGCGTCCGTGCTCAGCCGGGTGGTCCTCGTCTGCTCGGCCGTGCTGCTGGTCATCGCTTTGGCCGGCGCCGCATGGTTCGGCGCGGGCTGGGTACGGGCCGCGTTCACCGACGGCCCGCGCGCCGAGGCCAGGGACACCGCCCTGGACGCCGCGCGCCAAGCCGCGCTCAACATGACCTCGATGAACCTGGACGACGTGCCCGGCTCACTGGCGCTGGCCCGGTCCTCGATGACCGGAGCGTTGCTGGACTCGGCCACGAAGAACAAGGACCAGGCGGAGCAGATGGCGCAGCAGAGTGGGGTCGGGATGACCTCGAAGGTGCTCGGCTCCGCGCTCACCTCGCTCAACAGCGAGGAGGACAAGGCGTCGGCGCTGGTCGTGCTGCAGGTCACCGAGAAGGGCAAGGACAAGCCGCCCGCCGACTACCGCTACACCTGGACCGTGGACCTGGCCAAGGACGGCGAGGTCTGGAAGGCCGAGCAGATCTCCTCGCTCAGCCAGCCGGTGTTGCTGAGCGGCGGGCCCGCCGCTCAGCCGACCGCGCCCGCGGCCGACCAGCCGCCCGCCGCGCCGAAGCCGGGATCGTAGGAGGACACCCATGACGTCTCGCCGACCGGTCAACCGGGTCACCTCCAAGCGCAGGCCCGGCGCGGAACCGCCCCGTACCGCGTCCTCGCGCACCGAACGGCCCGCACAAGCCCGCAAACCGCGTGTGGCGGGCGTTTCCCGGCCCGCCGCGGAATCGGATAACCCCCGCGCCGAACAAACCCCTGCGGGTGCCTCTCGATGGCGCGAGATCATCTCGCGCGGCAAGGACCGTCCGCGGCGCACGACCGGACGGCCGCGCTGGGGCGTCAGCGCGGCCCTGCTGATCGCCGCGCTCCTACTCGGGGGTTTCGCGTGGCTCGCCGCGCAACAGCCCGGCGTGGACACGTCGAATCAGGCCTACGTGGACAACGAGGCCACCCAAGAGGTGCGCGCGGCCGCCGACAACGCGCTGCGGACCGTCTACGCCTATGACGTGAAGAAGATCGACGGCTATCGGGACACCGCGAAGCAGGTGCTCACCGGGAAGATGCTCGCCGATCTGGACAAGTACGCCGACACCACTATTTCGGCGGTCAAGCAGGCGCAGACCAGTGCCGATGCAAAAGCCGATCCGATTGCTGTGACATTGCTCACCGACGATCGCGCCGAGTTGATCGTCAATCTGGTGGTGAGCGCCACCAAGGACGGCGTGGCGCAGCAGAGCGTCTCGGGCCCGGTTGTCCTGCACATGCAGAAGGTGGGCGGTCGCTGGCTGGCCAGCGACATCGTGGACCAGTAACGGCTACCACATCGGCCGGGATGACGCAGCGCGGCAGGCGATCTCGCCGGCGCCCCGGCCGGGCCTGCCACTTGACGAGTTTCGCCCGAACCGTCACGCTATTCACAACAGCGGCAGCTGTCACAGTGGCTTCCAGTGCACCGTGGGTCAGGACGCAGCCAGCGGATTCGGCCCGGCGCGGCAGCCATGCGGACGATCACACGGGTGGTACTTTGACACCCCCGTGTACTTGGGTGTAGGTTTGGACGTTGCGCTGGCTGCCTCCTGTCCATACCTCGATTTGCACACGTAAGTTCACCCTTCCGGTGTTACTTCCGTTGTTGCCTGTTCGAGTTTCGTTCGGGTAGTAACCAGCGGAATTCGTAGCAGACAAGCGACGGTCGCGGACCACCACGCGACGCGCATGAGGTGCTGGAAGGACGCATCTTGGCAGTCTCCACCCAGACCAAGGCAGTTGCCGGAATCCCCGGAGCCCCGTTGCGGGTGTCTTTCGCGAAGATCCGTGAACCCTTGGAGGTGCCCGGGCTTCTCGATCTACAAACGGAATCGTTCGCTTGGCTGATCGGTTCGCCGGATTGGCGTGAGCGCGCGGCGGCTCGCGGCGACGTCGGCCTAGTCGGTGGCCTCGAGGAGGTACTCGAGGAGCTTTCTCCGATCGAGGACTTCTCCGGCTCCATGTCCCTGTCCTTCTCCGATCCGCGCTTCGAAGAGGTCAAGGCCTCGATCGATGAGTGCAAGGACAAGGACATGACGTATGCGGCTCCGTTGTTCGTGACGGCGGAGTTCATCAACAACAACACCGGTGAGATCAAGAGCCAGACGGTCTTCATGGGTGATTTCCCGATGATGACCGATAAGGGCACGTTCATCATCAACGGCACCGAGCGGGTCGTGGTGTCGCAGTTGGTGCGTTCGCCGGGTGTCTATTTCGACCACAGTGTCGACAAGGGCACGGAGAAGGACTTGCACAGTGTGCGGGTCATCCCGAGCCGTGGCGCGTGGCTGGAGTTCGATGTGGACAAGCGCGACACCGTGGGTGTGCGCATCGACCGCAAACGCCGCCAGCCGGTCACCGTGCTGCTCAAGGCGCTGGGGTGGACCACCGAGGAGATCGTCGAGCGCTTCGGCTTCTCCGAGATCATGATGTCGACCCTGGAGAAGGACAACACCGCCGGTCAGGACGAGGCGCTGCTGGACATCTACCGCAAGCTGCGTCCGGGCGAGCCGCCGACGAAGGAGTCCGCGCAGACCCTGTTGGAGAACCTGTTCTTCAAGGAGAAGCGCTACGACTTGGCGCGCGTGGGCCGATACAAGGTCAACAAGAAGCTCGGCATCCACCTGGGCGAGCAGGTCGTCGGTTCGGTCTTGACGAAGGAAGACATCGTCAACACCATCGAGTACCTGGTGCGCCTGCACGCGGGTGACAAGCTCATGACCGCCCCCGGCGGCGTCGAGGTCCCGGTGGAAGTGGACGACATCGACCACTTCGGCAACCGCCGCCTGCGCACCGTCGGCGAGCTGATCCAGAACCAGATCCGGGTCGGCCTCTCCCGTATGGAGCGCGTGGTCCGCGAGCGGATGACCACTCAGGACGTCGAGGCGATCACGCCGCAGACCCTGATCAACATCCGCCCGGTCGTCGCCGCGATCAAGGAGTTCTTCGGAACGTCCCAGCTGTCGCAGTTCATGGACCAGAACAACCCGCTGTCGGGCCTGACCCACAAGCGTCGTCTCTCGGCGCTTGGCCCGGGTGGTCTGTCCCGTGAGCGCGCCGGTCTGGAAGTCCGTGACGTCCACCCGTCGCACTACGGCCGCATGTGCCCGATCGAGACCCCGGAAGGCCCGAACATCGGCCTGATCGGTTCGCTGTCGGTGTACGCGCGGGTCAACCCGTTCGGCTTCATCGAGACCCCGTACCGCAAGGTCGTCGACGGCCGGGTCACCGACGAGGTGGTCTACCTGACCGCCGACGAAGAGGACCGCCACGTGCGCGCCCAGGCGAACTCGCCGGTCGGCGCGGACGGCCGCTTCCTCGAGGATCGGGTCCTGTGCCGCCGTGGCAACGAGGAGAACGAGCTCGTCGCCGCTAGCGAGGTCGACTTCATGGACGTCTCGCCGCGCCAGATGGTGTCGGTCGCGACGGCGATGATCCCGTTCCTCGAGCACGACGACGCCAACCGCGCCCTGATGGGTGCGAACATGCAGCGTCAGGCGGTTCCGCTGATCCGTTCCGAGGCGCCGATCGTCGGCACCGGTATGGAGTTGCGCGCGGCGGTCGACGCCGGTGACGTGGTGGTGAACGAGAAGGCCGGTGTGGTCGAGGAGGTCTCCGCCGACTACGTCACCGTGATGGCCGACGACGGCACCCGCAAGAGCTACCGGATGCGTAAGTTCAACCGGTCGAACCAGGGCACCTGCTCCAACCAGCGTCCGATCGTGGACGAGGGCCAGCGGGTGGAGCGCGGTCAGGTTCTGGCCGATGGTCCGTGCACCGAGAACGGTGAGATGGCTCTGGGTAAGAACCTGCTGGTGGCGATCATGCCGTGGGAGGGTCACAACTACGAGGACGCGATCATCCTGTCGCAGCGGTTGGTGGAGGAGGACGTTCTCACCTCGATTCATATCGAGGAGCACGAGATCGATGCTCGCGACACCAAGCTGGGTGCCGAGGAGATCACGCGGGATATCCCGAACGTCTCCGATGAGGTGCTCGCGGATCTGGACGAGCGTGGCATCGTGCG